>JBCCXT010000011.1:0-79423 GCA_039191215.1 Pseudomonadota bacterium | reverse complement strand
GGCGCAAGCTGCCCAAGCGGGATCGCATCGCACCGCAGGTGCCGGAAAGGCCGATGCAACGATGGTCCTTGGACTTTGTCAGCGACCAGTTGGCTGCGTGCCGAAGGTTTTGGGTGCTGAACATCGTGGATGATCACAGCCGGTTCTGTCCTGGCCAGATCGTCGATGTGTCGATCCCCGGTGCGCGCGTTGCCCGGTTTGTGGATGACCTGGCGCTGCGCATCGGCCTGCCCAAAGAGATGATTCTCAACAACGGACCCGAAGGCGCCAGTAAAGCCATGTTCGATTGGTCGGAGCGAACAGGCGTGCGGCTGCGCTTCATCGAGCCCGGCAAGTCCGTGCAGAACGCGTTCGTGGAGAGTTTCAACGCCAAATTCCGGCCCTCTCGGCAGATCGTTTCACGATCGCCTGCCGGGTAATAGACCAATGCGTGAGCCTGCATTGGTTCCGCGCGCTGCGCCATGCGCGCGAGGAGATCGGGAGAGGGCGAAATCACTACAACACCTCAGCCCACATTCCGCGCTAGGCTACCTGTCGCCATCGACGTTCCAAATGAAAACCACCGCGCCCGCGCGTGAGACTCTTGCGGTCGCCACGCTGCTGCTCAACACTTAAACCCAACCGGAAAATTCCAGATCAAACCGGCCCTAAGACCGGGGCAAGGTCAGGGTCAGGAATGTGAGTGTTGTGGCTTTGAGCGGGGCTATCGATCGGGGCCGTCTGCGTAACGGGGTTCTTGGTGGGCGCTCAGCAGCAGGCTGTCGAGCATGTCGGAGACATCTTCGATCTTCTCTGCGATGACATGGGTGACGCCGGATTGCCGTTGAAGCCTGCCGGTAATTTTCAGCATCCGCCCGGCGATCACGGCGCGGCGGAATTGCAGGTAGCGTTTTTGCCAGACGATCACGTTGACGATGCCGAACTCATCTTCAAGCGTGACAAAAATCACCCCCTTAGCCGTGCCCGGCCGCTGACGCACCAAAACAAGCCCGGCCACCACAACACGGGCATTTTCAGGCGGCAGGTCGAGCATGTGGTTGGGCAGCACCGCGGGTGGGCGAGGCCAGAATGAAGAGGTGCTTTGCATTAGAACATAAATAGAACATTTTTAGAAATCCACAAGGCCTCTGGAAAGCACCTTTCGCACGCGTTACCTAACGCGCAGGTGGCAAATGGCGGCCAAAGGGCGGAAGATGGCAAAGATTACCTATATCGAGCACAACGGGACAAAACACGAGGTCGATGTCGACCCCGGTCTCACCGTTATGGAAGGCGCTCGAGACAATAATATTCCCGGCATCGAGGCTGATTGCGGCGGTGCCTGTGCCTGTTCGACCTGCCACGTTTATATCGACCCGGCCTGGGTGGAGAAGCTGCCAGCGATTGATCCGATGGAAGAAGACATGCTGGAATTTGCCTACGAGCCCGATCCAGCGCGCTCGCGCCTGACCTGCCAGTTGAAGGTCACTGCGGATTTTGACGGTCTGGTTGTGCAGATGCCAGAACGCCAAATATGAGCGCAACGGCACCGGTGGCGCCGCGTCAACAGATGTGCTGCTGGCCAGCTCAGGCTCGCGGCGCGTGGCTGGTGGCGATACTGATTGCAATCGGTGCCTCGGGGGCTGTGGCTTGCGAAGAACCGCCCTGGCGCGCGGCCGCAATGCCCGGCTCTGTCACCCTGCATTTTTTGGGCGATCCCGCACCGGGCCCAGTTGCCGCCTGGTATGAGGAGCCCACGACCCGTTATGCCCACGGTGTTTTGGGCGATGCGATCGAAGCCGGCGCCTTGGTTGCCCAACTTGATGACTTTCCCAACTGCATTACGGGGCGGATTGTTCTGCCCCAGGCCCAGGTTTTCGAAGATATCGCCCCGCGGCTTGCTGATTTGGACGGCGACGGCCATGCCGAGATTGTCGTTGTGCAAAGCTCTGCCAGTGACGGCGCGCAGCTTGCTATCTATGGGCTCACGCCGGATGGCGACGGTCTGGAACTACGCGCCGCCACGCCGCCGATCGGCCGGGCGAACCGTTGGCTGGCCCCGGTCGGGATTGCCGATTTCAACGGTGACGGTCAGATCGATATCGCTTATGTCGACCGGCCGCACCTCGCCCGGACCTTGCGCATTTGGAGCTACGTGCCCGGCGGGCTGACCGGCCAGGCGCAGCTGCGCGAGATCGCCAATGCGGCGGGCTTTTCCAACCACCGCATCGGTGAGGATTTCATCACCGGCGGCGTCCGCGATTGCGGCGCAGGGCCGGAAATGGTGCTGGCCGATGCCAATTGGCAAACCGTGCAGGTCGCACGCCTATCAGGTGGCGCGATCATCGCCTCCGCCACGGCCCCCTTTTCGCCCGAGGCCGTCGCCCAGGCGGTGGCTTGTGAGCAAGGGTGACGGCGCGCGGCGTTTTTCGCCAAGATTGCAGGCACGGGCTTGACTTCGCCTGGCCCCCGCGGTGTACCGGCGCGGCCTAACGAGGAAGAGGACGCCCGATGCATGCCTATCGCAGCCACACGTGTGCCGCGCTAACCAAAGCAAAGGTCGGCTCGCCTGTCCGGCTTTCAGGTTGGGTGCACCGGGTACGCGACCATGGCGGTGTGCTGTTCATCGATTTGCGAGACCATTACGGGATCACGCAAGTGCTATGCGACCCCGACAGCCCCGTCTTTGCGGAAGTTGAAAAAGTCCGCGCGGAATGGTGCATCCGTATCGATGGTGAGGTGAAGGCGCGCGATGCGAGCCTGGTCAACGCCAAGATCCCCACCGGCGAGATCGAGGTGTTTATCTACGACATGGAGGTTCTCGGGCCCGCCGGCGAGCTGCCGCTGCAGGTTTTCGGCGATCAGGAATACCCCGAGGAGACGCGGCTGCGTTACCGGTACCTCGACCTGCGTCGCCAGGTCATGCAAGAGAATATGGTCCTGCGCTCCGACGTCATCGCGTCCATTCGCCAGCGCATGTGGGCGCTTGACTTTCGCGAATACCAAACGCCGATCATTACCGCTTCCAGCCCTGAAGGCGCGCGTGACTTTTTGGTGCCCAGCCGTCTGCATCCGGGCAAATTTTACGCGCTGCCGCAAGCGCCACAGCAATTCAAACAGCTTCTGATGGTGTCGGGCTTTGATAAGTATTTCCAGATCGCGCCGTGTTTCCGCGACGAGGATCCGCGCGCCGACCGCTCGCCCACTGACTTCTACCAGCTCGACCTGGAGATGAGCTTTGTCGAGCAGCAGGACGTGTTTGACACGGTGGCCCCGGTCATCGCCGGTGTGTTTGACGAATTTGGCGGCGGCAGATCGGTCGATGCGCCGCAAGATTGGCCGCAGATCCCTTACGCCCAGGCGATGGCGGTCTACGGCACCGACAAGCCCGATCTGCGAAACCCGATTGAGATGCAGGACGTGTCAGAGCATTTCGCCGGGTCGGGATTTGCGATCTTTGCCAAGATACTTGAAGCCGAAGGCACCCAAATCCGCGCCATTCCTGCCCCCTCGGGCGGCAGCCGAAAGTTCTGCGACCGAATGAATTCCTGGGCACAAGCGCAAGGCCTGCCGGGGATGGGCTACATCTTCTGGCGTGAGGACGGGGCGGCGGGGCCGCTGGCCAAGAATATCGGGCCGGAGCGGACCGAGGCGATCCGCGCGCAACTTGGCCTGGGCCAGGGCGATGCGGCGTTTTTCCTCGGCGGCAAGCCGGCTGATTTTGAAGCCGTCGCGGGGCGTGCGCGGACCGAGATCGGGCGCGAATTGGGTCTTGTCGATGAGAATCGCTTCGCATTCGCCTGGATTGTCGACTTCCCGATCTATGAGAAAGATGACGAAACGGGCGCCATCGATTTTGAGCATAATCCGTTTTCGATGCCGCAAGGCGGGATGGCCGCGCTGGAGGGCGATCCGCTGGCCGTGAAAGGGTTTCAGTACGACTTGGCTTGTAATGGCTATGAGCTTGTCTCGGGTGCGATCCGAAACCACAAGCCCGACGTCATGCTGAAAGCGTTTGAGCTTGCCGGCTATGGCGAGGACGAGGTGAAGTCGCGGTTTGGCGGGCTCTACACCGCGTTCCAATACGGTGCGCCCCCACATGGCGGATGTGCGCTTGGCATCGACCGGGTGGTGATGCTTTTGGCCGACACGGCCAATATCCGAGAGGTTATGCTTTTCCCTATGAACCAGCGCGCCGAGGATGTGATGATGGGTGCCCCGTCAGAGCCCATGCCCGATCAGATGATGGAGCTGCGCCTTCGGGTCTTGCCGCCGGAATGAGCCTTTCGCGGCTGCGTGAGGCGGGTTTTGATGTGATGACCCGCAACCATGCCGAGGCGATCCTGTCGGTCGATTTCACCGCCGAAACAGCCGAACTTGTCGACGCGCTTTTGTCGTTTCGCCTGTCGGCCACGGAGCTGATCGGTGGTGGCGGCGGCGAGGCGCCTTCGACGATCCGGCTGCGCCACGCGCTGAGTGATGCGGGCTGGAAAAAGCACAATTTCCGGATTGAGACGAGTGTTGACGGTGTCGCGCAAGGCATTGGAACAAGTCACGAAATTGATCACATACGACGCGCGTCCGGCGGGCTTTTGGCGTTGGAGATCGAGTGGAACAATAAAGATCCGTTCTTTGACCGCGACCTGGAGAACTTCCAGCGGCTGCATGGCCAAGCGGTGATCTCTGCCGGTGTGATTGTCACGCGCGGGGCCGCACTTCAGGCCGGGCTACAAGCACTTGTCGCCCGCATGATCGGCGAGCGTGGGATCAAAGATGAGGCAGGCTTTGCCGTGTTTGGCGTCAAAGACCGCTCCGCCCGGCAGCGCGAGATCGTGGCCCGCGCCATGGCCCGCGGTGACAGCTTTGCCGAAGCCTTCGCCCGCCAATTTGTGGCCGACAAGTTTGGCCCCTCCACGACGCATTGGGAAAAACTGGCCGATCGTGTCGCTCGCGGGGTTGGCAATCCCTGTCCATTGGTCCTGTTGGGTCTGCCGGCTGATGTTATCGCTGATCGTACCGACGATAGCCCGCCCGAGGATCTCTTTTCCTGAACCTATTCGGCCGCAACGCCGGAATTATGCGCGTAGGTCGCCCAATCAGGTTTGTAATCGGCGTCAGCCTGATTGCCCCAGACGGTCCATCCATCGCGCACGCCGCGACCAAAAAGCTCCAGATACGGGCCCCAAGAACAGGCCTCGATCAAATCATATTGCTCGTCGGGTTTGCGCGAATGTTCCCGTTTGCGGCTCTGCACCATGTTCACCTGGCGACGTCCGGGCGCCAGGGTGCGCGCGTCTTTTCCGCGGGTGCCGAACAGCAAAAGTTCGGTGACATTCCGGAAATAAAAGCCCACACCGCGCCCGTCCGACCCGCCATCCTTGCGCACTTTGTGCCAAACGATGTTGGATTTGTAGGTAAATCCCCAAGCCTGCAGAACCCGCAGACCTTCGGGCAAAAGCGCATTGGGCACCCACATGTAGCAATGCGCGCGCTCGGCGAGATGCTCGGCCAAAGGCAGCGCGCAGATGTCTTCCAGCGTCATCGTCGGGTAACGCGCGAGCCTGCGATGCTCGGGCGCGACCTTTCCGGTGCGGTTTGCAAAGCGCCAGGGCGGGTCGGCCAGAACTGTGCCGAACCGGGCGTTTTCCAAGAACTTGCGCAGGTCTTGAGAGGCTTGGGTGTCCATCCCTCAAGATATAGGATGGCTGAAGCGTGTTTGTCCAACTTGGAAATTGAAAAAAGGAGGCAGTGATGAGCGGGAGAAAGCTTGGCCACCCGGTACCAGGGTTTACCCCACCGCCACGACCAAACGCCGCCGTACTTGAGGGCCGATATTCGCGGCTCGAACGGCTGGGCCCGCGACACGCCGAGGGATTGTTCGCCGCTTATGCCGGTCATGATGCGCTTTGGGATTACATGCCAACCGGTCCGTTTCAGTCTGCCGAGGACTATGCCGGTTGGGTCGCATCCGTGGAGACCTCCATCGATCCCTTTTTCTACGCGATCATAGACCGGGAGGCTGGCGCATTGGGTGGGGCGGCGAGTTTTCTGCGCATCAAACCGGAAGCGGGATCAATTGAGGTCGGATTTATCGCGCTCGCCCCGCAATTGCAGCAAACCCGCGCAGCGACGGAAGCCATGGCTTTGATGATGGGCTGGGCGTTTGACGCGGGATATCGACGTTATGAGTGGAAATGTGATGCTCTGAACACCCCGTCGCGGCGTGCCGCCGCGCGCCTCGGCCTGAGCTATGAAGGCGTTTTCCGACAGGCCACGGTGGTCAAAGGCCGCAATCGCGATACCGCTTGGTTTGCCGCGATTGATGCTGAATGGCCGGAATTGCGCGCCGCATTTGAAAGCTGGCTGACGCCCGAGAATTTTGATGCCAATGGACGGCAGATCACGGCTCTGTCGCGCCTTACGGCGCCGTGTCTCGTGGCGCAGGACCCTGGGGCTTAAACAGATGCGACGCGCGCGATGCGTTCGGAAAGAAGCGCTTCAAGCTCGCGGCAATCCTTGCTTGACGCATTTGCGGATAATTGCTCGACCCGTGCGGCAAGCGCGTCGTCATGGGCGACGCGCGCGACGCCGATGAGGAACGGACGTAGATATCCAAAGGGCGGCTGATCGCTTTGCAGCAGGTTTGCCGCATGGCTCAGATCTTCGCGATAGGCCAATTGGTCGGGATGCACAGCACTGGTGTCGATCTTGCGCGGCCGTGACGGATGCAGCTCGGGCGGGAGGTGGCCCAAGATTTCTGCCTGAAAGGCAGCCAGCGATTCCATTGGTTTCGCCAAGAAGCCGTCTGCACCTGCGGCGATCACTTCTGGTGCTGTGACGTCGGGGTCAGCGCCCGATGTGCCCAAAAGTGCCGCCACCCGTGGTCGGGCGTCGTTGAGCCTTTGGATCAGGTCCAGGCCTGAGCCGTCCGGCAGGCCGATATCGACGATGGCGACAGTAGGTCTGTAGACGGTGAGGTGGCGTTCGGCTGCAGCCAAGCTATCGGCACGCCGGATCCGCGCGCCAGATCGCAGGCAAAGCAGGCGCAATGCCTCTGAAGCGAAGCGGCTGTCTTCAACGACCAGCACGGTCAGACCCAATAATGGGCGTTGCGGTGTCGGCCGAGGTTTAAAGTTGAAAGCGTCTTCGTCTGTGTCGTCCATAGGCTCAGATCCCCCGTCTGATTCTTGAAAATCATTAGAGTCCGACAAGGTTTACGGAGAATGAACGGGCCAGCTGCGCTATGCCGCTTTGCAATCGTGAACGCGGCGGCTATGTGCAACGGCAACACATTGGATGGGAGCAAAGGCATGATCGGACGGCTCAACCACGTGGCCATTGCAGTGCCCGATCTGCAGGCTGCAGCGGCGCAGTATCGCGACGTGCTCGGCGCCGATGTGGGCCAGCCGCAGGCTGAGCCAGACCACGGCGTGACCGTTGTGTTCATCAACTTGCCAAATACCAAGATCGAGCTGTTGCATCCGCTGGGCGAGGCCTCTCCGATCGCCAAATTTCTTGAAAACAATCCCAGTGGCGGCATCCACCATGTCTGCTACGAGGTCGAAGATATCCTGGCTGCACGCGATCATCTGCAAAGCAACGGCGCGCGTGTTTTGGGCACCGGGGAGCCGAAGATCGGCGCCCATGGAAAGCCGGTTTTATTCCTGCATCCGAAAGACTTCACCGGGACGCTTGTGGAACTTGAACAGGTATGAATCTAGTAACCGGCATCGTGCTTTACGCCATCATTTGGTTCATGACGCTGTTTGTGATCTTGCCGTTTCGCATGCGCAGCCAGTCCGATGACGGCGAGGTTGTGCCCGGCACGCCCGGCTCTGCCCCGGCGGATCCCGCGCTACGCAAGCGATTTGTTGTCACCACGTTGGCCGCGTCGGTGATTTGGGCGGTGATTGCGGGCGTCATCCTTTCCGGTGCGGTTCGTGTTGAGGATTTCGATCTTTTCACGCGGTTTGGGATGGGCTCGACCGACCAGCCGTGAGCCGGTGGTAGAGATGGGTGAAAGTCGCCGCTCCCAGGACAGGCACCAGCAGGTTGATCACCGGGATGGTCAGCGGCACGGTCATCAACACACCAGCGGCGAAGATCGTGCCGCCATGCCTGCGCCGGAAGGCCTTGGCATCGCTTGCGCCGCCGCGCCGGAATGCGACCATCTGGGCGTATTCGCGGCCCAGCAGATAGCCGTTGAGGCCCCAGAAGATCAACGGTGCGAGCGGGCCTGAAAATACATAAAGGACAAGTGCAACAAGGTTTGCGGCGATCAGGACGCCGAGGAATTTCAGGCCGTCGCCTAGACCCTCTATGATACCAATATCGCGCGCAGGTGGCAGGGCAGGGTAGTGCCGGGCTTCGACCGCCGCCGCGATTCGGTCGAGAAAGAGGCCGGTGAAAGTGGAGGCGACCGGGACCATCAGAAACATCGACAATACAAGCATGAGCGGCAGCCCAGCCCAAGAGACGGCGTTATCGATCCAGGTGACCTCGCCGATGATCGGCAGGCTGAGCGTATCTGGTATAAACCAGCCGACAAGTGTGACAAAGAGCACATAAAAGCCCGCAAGAAGTGCGACGGTCAGCCCAATGCCAAGGGCGAGCACGCCAATAAATCTGCGGTCGGTGAGCTGGCCAAGAGCCTTGAAGAAGTCGTTTAAGATCATGGAAGTTAGGTGGATATTCTGGCGCAGGGTTCAAGAGCGGTCGGCGGAGCGGCCCGGCTCGGGCCCCCATCCGGGAGCCGCTCCCCGAGCCGCGCTGCCGCGCGCCCTTTTCGGGCCATCGGTTGCAATAAGCGGGCACGGGACAAGGAGGCCACCCGCAATGTGGAGAGCCGACGCGGCCCGACCGCCTTGCGCTGTCTCAGGCGGACTTTTTCTTTCTGGCGGTGCGTTTTTTGCCGCCCTTCGCTTCGCGCTCGGCGATTAACTCGACCGCGATTGCCATCGTGACATTTTCCGGGTCGGTCTCTTTCGGGATGGTCGCATTGACCTTTTCCCATTTCACATAAGGGCCGTAACGCCCCGGCATAACATTAACCGTGCCGCCCCGTTCGGGATGCTCACCCAGCTCTTTGAGCGGCTTTGCCGGCGCACCTCGACCGCCACCAGCTTGCTTTTGGGCGATCACTTCAACCGCGCGGTTCATGCCGATGGTGAAGACCTCCTCGACCTCCGGCAGGTTGGCGTAAATCGGACGACCGCCTTCTGCGGGATGCCAGGCGACATATGGCCCGTAGCGGCCGATATTGGCCTCCAGCCTGCCGCCATCATCGGGATGCGAGCCGACCTGGCGCGGCAACGACAAGAGCGTCAGCGCCTTCTCGAGATCAATCGCCTCGGGCTCCCACCCTTTTGGCAGGCTCGCGCGCGGCGGTTTGGGCACATCCTCTGTCGGCTCGCCGCGCTGCACATAGGGCCCAAACCGACCCGATCTCAGCGTCACCGTCTCTCCGGTTTCCGGGTCATGGCCAAGCATTTTGCCCTCGGCCAGCAATTGCGCCTGGCCATCGTCGTCGCGCGGCGGCGCCATCGGCCTGGTAAATCGGCATTCGGGATAGTTCGAGCAGCCGATGAACGCCCCGCCGGACCGCGCGGTTTTCATCGCCAGCCGACCTGCGCCGCAATTGGGGCAACGGCGCGGGTCTGATCCATCCTCTTTGGCGGGGAAGAGATGCGGCTCGAGCACCTCGTTGATCTTCTCGAGCACCTCCGTGATGCGAAGCTCCGCCGTCTCGTCGATCGCGGCCGAAAAATCGCGCCAGAAACGCAGCAGCACGTCCTTGTAATCAGCGCCGCCGGCCGAAACTTCGTCGAGTTCGTTTTCCAGATCGGCGGTGAATTCGTAGCCCACATAGCGGCGGAAATAATTGGTCAGAAAGGCCGTGACGAGCCTGCCTTTATCCTCTGGGAAAAGGCGATTTTTCTCTTTCCGGACATAACCGCGATCCTGGATTGTCGTTACGATGGAGGCGTAAGTCGACGGCCGGCCGATGCCGAGCTCTTCCATCTTCTTGACCAGCGTTGCCTCTGTGTATCGCGGTGGCGGATTGGTGAAATGCTGTTGGCCGATTACCGCGCCATCGCTTGACAGAATGCCACTCGGCGCTTGGCGCAATTCACCTTCTGTGACGGCCTGATGGCCGTCTATCGCCTTCGCGAACTCCGCCGCCAGCCCGTCCGAGAGCGGGGTGACAGCCTCACCGCTCGAAAGTTGCGGCAGCCGTTTGTTGTCTTCCGCGTCGACATCGTCGCGGCCTTCTTCATAGACCTTCAAAAAGCCGTCAAAGACCACAACTTGGCCGGTCGCGCGCAGGCCGACATGGCCGTCATCGGATGTGATATCAACGACCGTGCGTTCCAGGCGGGCCGCGTCCATTTGGCTGGCGACGGTGCGGGTCCAGATCAGCTCATAAAGCTTTCGCTGATCGTCTTCGCTAAGCTTGAGATCGGCCGGGGCCTTGGCCATATCGGTCGGCCGGATGCATTCATGCGCTTCTTGCGCGTTTTTGGCTTTGTTTTTGTACATCCTCGGCTTTTCGGGGACGTAGGTCGCGCCGTAGCGATCTTTGATCGCATCGCGCGCGGCATGCACGGCCTCGGGCGCCATATCGATCCCGTCGGTGCGCATGTAAGTTATGTGACCCGCCTCATAAAGCCTTTGCGCGGCCCGCATGGTGACTTGCGCCCCGAAACCAAACTTGCGGCTGGCCTCTTGCTGCAAGGTCGAGGTCATGAAGGGTGGTGCGGGGTTGCGCGCGGCGGGCTTTGCTTCGACGCTTGCCACGCTGAGGGCGCGCGAGGCAACCGCATGCACGGCCAAGGCAGCCGCAGAGGCCGAGGCCAGATCCATCCGATCGATCTTTTTGCCGCCAAGTTGGGTCAGGCGGGCCTCAAAACTCTGACCGCGTGGCGTCTGTAGCGCCGCGCGCACGGACCAGTATTCGCGGGCGCGGAACGCCTCGATCTCCATCTCGCGTTCGACGATCAGACGCAGGCAGACAGATTGGACGCGCCCGGCAGATTTTGCGCCGGGAAGCTTGCGCCACAAAACCGGGCTTAAGTTGAAGCCGACCAGATAGTCCAGCGCGCGGCGTGCCAGATAGGCCTCAACGAGCGGCGCATCGACGGCGCGAGGCGCGGCCATCGCTGCGGTGACCGCCTGTTTGGTGATCTGATTGAAGACAACGCGTTGCGGCGTTTGCTCGCGCAGAATCTTGCCCGTGTCGCGGCGGCGGCGCAGCTCTTCTTCGAGGTGCCAAGAGATCGCCTCACCCTCTCGATCCGGGTCGGTGGCGAGGATCAGCTGGGGGTCGTCTTTTAGCGCATCGGCGATCGCTTTGACGTGTTTTTTGCTGTCGGAGGCGACCTCCCAAAGCATCTCAAATCCGTTTTCAGTATCAACCGAGCCGTCCTTTGGCGGCAGGTCGCGGACATGGCCGTAGCTGGCCAAAACCGTGTAGTTCTTGCCCAAATACTTGTTGATTGTCTTGGCTTTAGCCGGCGATTCAACAACAACGACGGGCATGGAAATCCTTTGGTGACAGATGCACTATGCTGGCGGCGGACCATGTGGGGGCTGTGTGGCGAATGTCAATGGCCGGTGGCATGAGCCCGCCCATCGCACTTGGCGACAGGGCATCGTTTATGCAAGTCTCGATCCTATGCGGTTTGCCACGTTTTTGATCTCTCTTTTGGCTGCAAGTACCGCGCTGGCGGCCCCGCGTGATGTCGCAGTTGGCGATCCCCTGCGGCGCGTCTTGCTTGATGCGATCCGGCCGCAGGCAGAGGAGCTTTTGGCCGCGCCTGTGGTCTTTCGGGTCATTGCGCTGCAGATCGACGGCGACCGCGCCTTTGGCCAGCTTTATGGCGAGCGGCCGGGCGGCGTTGCAATTGAAATGTCGCAAGCGCCGGTTGTCGTCGAGGAGGGCTGGTCGCTCGACATGATCGACGGGCCGCGTTTTGAGGTCTTTTATCATTTCACCGGCGGTGTATGGGAGATTGTGACCTGGGAGATGGGGTCAACGGATGCGTGGTGGTTTGGCTATGATTGCGCCAATTACGGGCAGTTCTACGAGGTTCAGGCCTGTTGAGCGTTGCGGCTTTGAGGCGGTGACGCGGTCAGCTTGTCCGTGCCAGCAGGCCGCCGGGGCGGCGCTCGATCTGACCTTCAAGCTCGAGATGAGCAAGCGCGGCGGCGACGTCGCTGGCAGGCGCGCCGACCGCGCGAATGATCTGATCCTCTGTCTCGGGTGAGGGGCCAAGCTGGGCAAGAATGGCGCTTTGAACATCCATGCCGGGGGGGGCTGCGGCGTTCTCTAAGGGCAGTTCAGGATCGGGCGGGGCCTCGATTATGGGGGCAATGGGAGAAAGCGCTTCGAGAATGTCGTCGCCCGATCGCACCAATGTGGCACCGTCACGGATCAGCATATTGCAACCAGAGGCGCGTGCGTCGAGAGGATGGCCCGGTACGGCAAGGACATCGCGGCCGAGATCAAGCGCGGCGCGCGCTGTGATCAGAGAACCCGATCGGGCGGCTGCCTCGACCACGACAACCGCTTGGCCCAAGCCCGCGACGATCCGGTTGCGCAGCGGGAAGTGCCGCGCCTGCGGCTCCAACCCGAAAGGCTGCTCGCTCAGGCGCAGGCCGGATTTGGCAATCTTGTCGGCAAGGCCCGCGTTTTCAGCCGGATACATGATATCAAGACCGCCGGCCTGCACGGCGATTGTGCCGGTTGTGAGGCTCGCTTCATGGGCGATTGTGTCAATGCCGCGGGCAAGGCCAGAGACCAAAACATAACCCGATTTGCCCAGTCCTTCGGCGAGTTTTACGGTCATGCGCGTCCCAAGCGAGGATGCGTTGCGCGTGCCAACCATCGAGATCATCGGCTTTTGCAGCAGGCCAGTATCGCCGAGCGCCCAGAGGATGGGCGGCGCCTGGGACAACTCGGCAAGCTCTGAGGGGTAGGCCGCGTCGCCCAGACAGATCATGTCAGCGCCTGCGCGTTTGGCGGCTTTCATCTCTGCCAGCGCGACATCTTCCGGGCAGATCTGATACTTTTGCACGCCCGCTTGAGCCGCGATATCGGGCAAGGCTTCCAAGGCGGCCGCCGCGCTGCCATGTTGGGCCAGCAGTCTGCGAAACGTTGCGGGTCCGACGCGTCGGGAGCGGATCAGCCGAAGGCGGTCGAGCCGGTCCCGGCCGGCGCTCGAGGGTGGTGGCGCATAGCCCATCGGCGCTTCGGCAAACCCGGGCTCAAGATCAAAATCCATGGCCGCGACGGTAGGGTCGAATTGGTTAACGGTGCGTTAGCAACGCCAGGTGCGCTCCCGCTTGGCTCGGCCTTCGGCCTGCGCCAATTGGGCGTGGCGCGCGGTCGGGCTTCGCCCTGTGTCCGCGCGCGCCGTCGCGATTTGGCATGGTCAGTTTGGGCCTGGGCTTGCTGGTCCGGACGTGGCGGTTCTGATTTGGTAGAGTTTGGTGTTCGCAACTGCCGGGGTGATGGCAAAAAAACCTCAGGCGGCCGGCGCCAGCGATTTTGTCATGCGTCTCAGCTCGATCTCATAAGGACCTGACATGGTCTTGAGCGCAACCAGGGTATCGCCGGCATCCTGCCAACCGCATTTGGCATAAAAGCGCTGTGCCCGGGTGTTTTCGATCACAACATCAAGCCGCGCGGTCTCAAATCCTGCCTGCGCAATGCGTGATTCCCCATCGGCCAAGAGCCGCGCAGCAAGGCCTGTCCCGCGTGCCCCGGTATCGACGTAGAATTGGTTGAGATCGTCACCCAGCACGACACACAAGCACAAAGGCGCGCCGATTGGCCCGACCGTGCGCGCATGTGGCGCCAACGCTGGCCAGCGCGCGGCAAAGTCGTCGCGGCTGCGCCGTGCCGTGAGATCGTCCGGCACAAGACCGGCATGGCCGTCATGCCATCCGCGATGCCACAGATCGACTATTGCATCGGTTTCGGCCGGGTCGGTGGTCCGGACGGCCCAATCGCTCACGCCGCCGACCCGCCCACGGTCAAGCCGCCGATCAGCAGCGTCGGCTGGCCGACGCCCACCGGCACCCATTGGCCCGCTTTGCCGCAATTGCCCATGCCCGGATCAAGCGCCATGTCATTGCCGATGGCACGGATGCCTTTGAGTGCCGTCGCGCCGTCGCCGATGAGCGTAGCGCCCTTGACCGGCGCGCCGATCTTGCCGTTCTCGACCCGGTAGGCCTCGGTGCAGGAGAACACAAACTTGCCATTGGTGATATCAACCTGACCGCCGCCGAAGCCCACCGCATAAATGCCGTCCTGCAGATCCGCCACGATGGCATCTGGCGGAGCCTCTCCGCCCAGCATGTAGGTGTTGGTCATCCGCGGCATCGGCGGGTGGGCAAAGCTTTCGCGGCGGCCATTGCCCGTGGCCTCGACCCCCATCAGGCGCGCATTCTGGCGATCTTGCATGAAGCCCACCAGGATGCCGTCCTCAATGAGGACGTTCTTGCCCGAGGGCGTGCCTTCATCGTCGACGCTTAGCGAGCCGCGGCGATCCGGGATCGTGCCGTCATCAAGGACCGTCACCCCCTGTGCCGCAACACGCTGGCCCATCAATCCCGCAAAAGCCGACGAGCCTTTGCGGTTGAAATCCCCCTCCAGCCCATGACCGACGGCTTCATGCAGAAGAATGCCAGGCCAGCCGGGGCCCAGGGCCACATCCATGACGCCAGCCGGTGCGGGCACTGAGCTGAGATTGACAACAGCGATTCGAAGCGCCTCTTGCGCGGTCGCCTGCCAGTAATCGCGGGTGATCAGGCCATCCAGCTTCACCCGACCGCCGCCACCGGCACTGCCTGATTCCCGACGACCCGCTTCCTCGACGATGACCGCGATATTAAGCCGCGTCATCGGCCGCGTATCACCAACACGCGCGCCCTCTGGGCGCAGGATTTCGACCTCTTGCAGGGATGTCGCCACACTTGCGGTCACCTGCACGACACGCGGATCGAGATCGCGCAGATAGGCGTCGATCTCCTGTAAAGCCTCCAATTTCACGCCAAAGCTCGTGCCTGAGACCGGATCGTCATCGGTATAAAGCCGTGTATTGGTGCCGCGCGGTGGCGGCGCCAGCACGCCTCCGCCATCACCCACGGCCAGCCGCGCCGTCTCTGCCGCGCGCAGCATCGCTGATTTTGATATCTCGGTCGCATGGGCGTAACCGGCCACGGCGCCTTTGACCGCCCGCAATCCGAACCCTTCGGCCGCATCGTAGCTTGCCGTGCGTACCCGGCCATCGTCAAAGACAATGACCTCAGATCGACGCCGTTCGAGGAAAAGCTCACCATCTTCCGCGCCGTCGGTTGCCCCCTGTAGGATGGCCAGGGCATCGGCCTCATCAATACGTGTGTCGAAAGGTTTGAACGGGGCTTGATCGGACATCTGGAGTTTCCTGGCGCAACGGTCGGGGGCGGCTTCGGGTGAGACATTTAGCCCAGTGTTTTCGGGCGGGCTCATCTGTATATGTTCCGCGCGAGTTGGAACGCAACAGAGCCGCTGTAGTCGGCGGCTTTGACAAAACAGGACACATCTATGCCACTTCGCAGGAAGCTTACCGGTCTTGCGGCCGGTTTTGGTGCAGCACTGACAGGCGCAAGCGCCTGGGCGCAGACGACTGAAATACGTGGTGACTTGCCGATCCTTGGCTCGCCGGTCCCCGGTGGGATCAACATGCAGCCGGGCGTGACCGGCGCGGCACTTGATATCCGCGCACTCGATAACTTCCTTTTGGTGGTCATCACGCTGATTGTTCTGTTTGTCGTGGCGCTGCTTGCCTACGCCATCGTAAGGCATAATGCGCGGGCCAACCCTGAGCCGGCGACCTTCTCGCACAACACCCCGATCGAAGTGACCTGGACGCTCGTGCCGCTGTTCATCCTCGTGGTGATCGGCGCGTTCAGCCTGCCTGTCCTGTTCCGCCAGCAGACAATCCCCGAGGCCGACGTGGTCGTCAAAGCCGTCGGCTATCAGTGGCATTGGGGCTACGAATATCCCGAACATGGGATCGAGTACCTGTCCTTCATGCTCGAACAGGAGCAATTGGCCGATTACGGCTATGGTCCGGACGAGTACCTGTTGGCGACCGACACCGCGATGGTCGTGCCGACCGGCCAGACGGTTGTCGTGCAGGTCACCGCTGCGGACGTGATCCATTCTTGGACGATTCCAGCCTTCGGGGTGAAACAGGACGGCGTGCCAGGCCGGTTGGCGGAGCTGCATTTCGAAGTCGCACCCGGTGAGGAGGGCGTGTATTTCGGCCAGTGCTCAGAGCTTTGTGGCGTCAACCACGCCTATATGCCGATCACGGTCTTTGCGGTCACGGCCGAAGAATACGAGGCCTGGCTGGCCGGAGAGGCGGCCGAGTTTGCCTCCATCGGCACGCGGGCGCCGGAATTCATCGAACTGGCCGCCGCAGAGTAGCCAGCCGTGAGCGATCTGACGACAAATCAAACCGTCGCGGTTGAAGGCGATGCGCAATTCGGCGACTACGTATCGCTTTTGAAGCCCCGGGTCATGTCGCTGGTGGTTTTCACCGCGCTGGTCGGGCTTATCGTGGCGCCGGGTGCTGTCGATCCGATGATCGGCTTTGCCTCAATTCTATTCATTGCTTTGGGCGCCGGTGCGTCGGGCTCACTCAATATGTGGTATGATGCCGATATCGACGCCGTCATGCGGCGCACGAGGGCGCGCGCCGTCCCGGACGGGCGCGTGTCACCGGGTGAGGCGCTGTCGCTCGGGCTTGGGCTCGCCGCGCTGTCGGTGGCGATGCTCGCGCTCGCCGCGGGATGGCTCGCCGCTGGCCTTCTTGCCTTCACCATCTTCTTTTATGCGGTCATCTATACGATGTGGCTTAAACGTGTGACGCCGCAGAACATCGTCATTGGCGGCGCGGCGGGGGCCTTCCCACCGCTCATTGGCTGGGTGGTCGCAACAGGTCAGATCGGGGTCGAGGCGGTCTTGATGTTTGCACTCATCTTTATGTGGACACCGCCGCATTTCTGGGCGCTCGCGCTTTTTATGAAAGCCGATTACCACGAAGCAAAGATCCCAATGCTGACCGTGACCCATGGACGCCCCGAGACAAGGCGTCAGATCGCACTTTATTCGCTGGTGCTTGTGCCGGTGGCGTTCGGCCTGGTGTTGACGCCCATCGCCGGACCCGCTTACCTGGCAACGGCATGTGTGTTTAACGCTGCGTTTTTATGGGGCGCTTTGCATATCTGGCGGCGCGATGATGTGGTAGCAATTGCAGATAACTACCGGGTCGAGAAGAGTTTTTTCCGTCTGTCGCTGGTGTATATGTTCGCCCATTTCGCCGCCTTGCTGGCGGATGCAGCACTCGGGCTGGGGGGAGGCTTCCCATGGCAATAACGCAGACCTCTGACCTGCACCGCCGGCGCGCGGGCCGAAATCTCGGCGTCGCGCTGTGCCTGGCAAGCTTCATCGCCGTTGTCTTTGGGTTGACGGTTGCAAAGATTCGCCAGGGCGCGGAGATGGAAGCGTTCGATCATGTCGCACGCCCGTCCATTACGGTCCCCGAGGGTGGCCAATGAGCGACAATGGCCGCACCGCACGCTGGCTGATGCTGGTGGTGGCCGGCATGGTGGCGCTGACGGCCTCGGCTGTTCCTCTTTATGACTGGTTCTGCCGGGTCACGGGATATGGCGGCACGACAGCCGTGGCCGAGGCCGCAAGCGATGTCATCCTTGAGCGAACGATTGTCGTGCGCTTCGATGCATCCCGGGCCGCGGGCATGCCGTGGGAGTTCCGCCCGGTAGAGCCCTCAATGGAGGTGCGCCTGGGCGAGACGGGTTTGGCTTTTTATGAGGCCTACAATCCCACCAGCGTGCCCATTGCGGGCTCTGCCAGCTTTAATGTCGCGCCCTTCACCGCCGGCGTCTATTTCTCGAAGATCGAATGCTTCTGCTTTCAAGAGCAGATCCTGGAGCCGGGCGAGCGTGTCATGATGCCGGTCAGCTTTTTTGTAGATCCCGAGCTGGTCAATGACCCCGAGGCGGCCGATGTACCGGCGATCACGCTGAGCTATACTTTCCATCAAATCGAGCTGCCCGAGCGCAGCGAACAGGCCGCATTGGCCGAGTAAGAGGGACCTGAAACATGGCCGCAGCAAAACAGCACGACTACCACATTTTGCCACCGTCGATTTACCCGCTTTTGGCAGCGGCCGGTGCGTTTTCCATGCTGGCTGGTGCGGTTTTGTGGATGCATGGCAGCGGGCCTTGGCTGTTTCTGATGGGGCTGGCCGCCGTTTTGTTCTGCATGGTCGGTTGGTGGGGCGACACGATCACTGAAAACACCGCCGGGGATCATACGCCGGTGGTCAAGATCGGCCTGCGCTACGGCTTCATCATGTTCATCATGTCCGAGGTGATGTTCTTTGTCGCCTGGTTCTGGGCGTTCTTTAAACACACGCTTTACCCGATGAACGAATTTGAGGGATCGACCTATGTCCCGGCGGAGTTTTACGCCGTCGATCCGTTTCACCTGCCATTGATCAATACGGTGATCTTGCTGCTGTCGGGTTGTGCGGTGACCTGGGCGCATCACGCGCTGGTGCATAATGAAAGCCGCAAGGATGTCGAGTTGGGATTGGCGATCGGTATTATTCTCGGCGTTCTGTTCACCGGTCTGCAGGCGTATGAATATTACGAGCTTTTGGTCCATCACGACTGGACGTTCGGTGGCGACAAGTTCTTTGGCGCGTTTTTTATGGCCACGGGCTTTCACGGCTTTCACGTGATCATCGGCACAATTTTCCTGTTTGTCTGTTACCTGCGCGTGCGGTTCGGCCATTTCACAGCCGAAAACCATACCGGGTTTGAGGCCGCCGCGTGGTACTGGCACTTTGTCGATGTTGTCTGGCTGTTCTTGTTTGCCGCCGTTTATGTCTGGGGTCTGGGCTAGGCCGCCCATGAGGCGGGGTTTCGGCTCGGGGGGCATCGAGCCCCCGCTCACCGAACGGATCGCAGATGCGATCCGGCCGACAGGTGGCATGGCAAGGCGCCCCATTTCGGACGCTTGATATGCTCAAACGGATGATTGTGCCGATCGTGATCGGTGTGGCAGGTGTCGCTGTCTTGGTAGCACTTGGCGTCTGGCAGGTGCAGCGTTTGGCCTGGAAAGAGGGTGTTCTGGCTCAGATCGAGGCCCGTATCGCTGCCGCCCCGACCGCATTGCCGGAGGTGCCGGATCCTGAAGCCGATCGATATCTACCGGTCGAGGCCGAGGGCCTCATTGGCGATGACTCAATCCGGGTCCTGGTCTCCACCCGCGAAGACGGTGCTGCCTACCGGATCATCTCGACCTTTGCGACCGAGGGACGCCAGGTTCTGGTGGATCGCGGCCTGATCTCGACCGAGGCGCATGTGCCGGGCGGCGGGCCCGCGCATGTCACCGGCAATCTGCACTGGCCCGATGAAGTCACTGGCTCAACGCCCGATCCTAACCGTATGGCCAATATCTGGTTTGCCCGCGATGTCCCCGCCATGGCCGAGGCATTGGGCAGCGAGCCGGTCTTGATCATCGCCCGGCAGATCGAGCCGGGATACGGCCCGCGCCCGCTTCCTGTTGGCACCGAGGGCATTCCCAATGACCATCTGGGTTACGCGGTCACCTGGTTTTCCTTGGCTGTGGTTTGGTTTGGGATGACTCTCTATTTGCTCTGGCGTATCAGACAACGAACGATCTGAAGGCCTGAGAGGATCATGCGCTACGTATCGACGCGGGGATCGGCCCCGGTTTTGAATTTCGAAGAGGTGATGCTGACGGGCCTGGCGTCCGATGGCGGGCTTTATGTGCCGCAGAATGTACCGGTTCTGAGCCGCGACGAAATCGCGGAAATGGCCGGCCAAAGCTATGAGGATGTTGCCTTTACGGTGATGCGCCCCTTTGTCGGCGACAGCTTTACGGATGACGAATTTCGCGCCCTCATCACGGCGGCTTACCGCAATTTCGGCCATGCTGCGCGCGCGCCTGTAAAAGAGGTCGACCGCGGCCATTGGCTTTGTGAGCTGTTCCACGGCCCCACACTTGCCTTCAAAGATTTCGCCATGCAGCTCATCGGGCAAATGATGACCCATGTGCTCAAGCGGCGGAAGGAGCGGGTCACGATTGTCGGGGCAACGAGCGGCGATACGGGCTCGGCCGCGATTGAGGCCTTTGCAGGACTCGATGGTGTGGATGTGGTGATCCTTTACCCACACGGCCGCGTAAGCTCTGTGCAGCGCCGGCAGATGACCACGCCGAGTGCCGCCAATATTCGCACACTCGCGGTTGAGGGCACGTTTGATGACTGCCAGCGCCATCTCAAGGATATGTTCGCGGATGCGAAGTTTCGTGACGGCGTGCGCCTGGCAGCTGTCAATTCGATCAATTGGGCGCGTGTGATGGCGCAGGTCGTTTACTACTTTTCGGCCGCAAGCGCGCTGGGGGCCCCCGACCGCGAGGTGAGCTTCACCGTGCCCACCGGCAATTTCGGCGATATCTATGCCGGTGAGATTGCGCGCCGGATGGGTTTGCCGATCAGCCAGCTTGTTGTGGCCACAAACCAGAACGACATTCTCAGCCGCGCGATTAATGGCGGCCAGTACCGGGTGGGAGAGGTCATGCCGTCGATCAGCCCGTCTATGGATATCCAGGTCAGCTCTAATTTTGAGCGGCTGCTCTTTGATGTCTATGGCCGGGATGGCGGCGCGATTGCCCAGCTTATGGCTGAGCTGAAGGATGCCGGTGGGTTTGGCATCAGCCAGGGCGCGCGAGAGGCGATTTCCGCCGGATTTGCTGCCGGTCGCGCCTCTGAGGTACAGACAAGCGCCCGGATCGCAACCACGTTGGCGACCAGTGCTGAGCTTGTCTGCCCGCATACCGCGGTTGGTCTCGAAGTTGCCGAGCGATTTCGCGATGCCGCCGTGCCCATGGTGACACTGGCCACGGCGCATCCGGCGAAATTCCCCGCAGCCGTTGAAGCCGCGACAGGCCGCCATCCCGCGCTACCTGGTCGGATGGCGGACCTTTTCGACCGGCCCGAACGGGTTACCCGCATCCCAAATGACCTGTTGCAGATCAAAACCCACATCCTTGATGAGGTGCTTGCGTGACCGTTCAAACCCATACTCTGAGCAATGGTTTGCGCATCGTGACCGAACATATGCCGGGTCTGCAATCGGCCGCACTTGGCGTCTGGGTCTCAGCCGGCGGGCGGCACGAACGGGCCGAGCAGAACGGGATCGCGCATTTTCTGGAACATATGGCGTTTAAGGGAACCGCCAGACGCAGCGCCCTGGCCATTGCCGAAGAAATCGAGGATGTCGGCGGCTATATCAACGCCTATACCAGCCGTGAGGCCACGGCTTATTATGCCCGCGTTCTCCAGGCGGACGTGCCCTTGGCGCTTGATTTGATCAGCGATATTGTCCTCAATCCCGCCTTTGATCCGCATGAGATCGAGGTCGAGCGCGGCGTGATTTTGCAAGAAATCGGCCAAGCCAACGATACGCCAGACGATATCATCTTCGATTGGCTACAGGCCGCGGCCTATCCCGAACAGCCTTTGGGCCGCACGATTCTGGGTGAGGCGCGCCGCGTGCGCGGCTTTGACCAAGGCGATCTGCGCACCTTTGTGGGCCAGCATTACGGGCCTGGCCAATTGATCGTGTCGGCGGCGGGCGCGGTGGACCACGACCAGATCGTGCGACTGGCCGAGGCTCACTTTGGCCATCTGGTCGCGCAGCCCGTATCTTCGCCCGCCGCGGCGCGCTTTTTTGGTGGTGAGCGGCGCCAGGTCAAGGATCTCGAACAGGCCCATTTCACCATTGCGTTAGAAGCGCCCGGCTACCGCTCTGATGATGTCTATGCTGCCCAGATCTACGCCACTGCACTTGGCGGCGGGATGTCATCGAGATTGTTCCAAGAAATTCGCGAACGGCGCGGGCTGTGTTACACGATCTTTGCCCAGGTAGGCTCCTATCTCGATACCGGAATGCTGACGATTTATGCCGGGACCGCAGCCGAGGACTTGGCCGAGCTGACCCGTCTGACAATCGATGAGCTGCGTCGGTCAGCCGATGGGCTCAGAGCCGCTGAACTTGATCGCGCGCGGGCGCAGATGAAGGCAGGCATGCTGATGGGTCTGGAAAGCCCCTCTGCGCGGGCCGAGCGGCTGGCGCGCCTGATGGGCATCTGGAACCGTGTTCCGCCGCTTGAAGAGACGGTGGCTCGGATCGATGCGGTCACGCTGGACGATCTGCGCAATCTGGGCAGCACAATCGCTGGATGCGGGAAATCGGCCATGGCGCTCTACGGCCCCGTGGCCGAGGCGCCCAGCCTGCAGCAAATGGCGGAGCGCCTTGCCGCGTGATGATCATTCGGAAACGCTCGGCTCGGATTGAGACCGAGCGTTTGACACTGCGCATGCCGCAGCATTCTGATTTCCGTGATTGGACGGCGCTGCGACATATCTCGGCCAGTTTCCTGCAGCCGTGGGAGCCGACCTGGGCGAGCGATCATTTGACCCGCAAGAGCTTCACCAACCGGGTCTATTGGGCGTCACGCGCGGTCAACCAAGGCTCGGCCATGCCACTTTTTGTGGTGCGGCGCGATGATAGCGTGCTGCTCGGCGCAATAACGCTCGACAATATTCGCCGGGGCCCAAGTCAGGCAGGCACATTGGGCTATTGGATTGGCGTCAATCATGCCCGCCAGGGGTATATGCGCGAAGCGATCGAAGGCGTGGTTCATCACGCCTTTGTGGCACTTGATCTCAGCCGGATCGAGGCCGCATGCTTGCCGGAAAATGTCGCCTCGCGGGGTGTGCTGGAAAAGGCAGGGTTTAAGTATGAGGGCGTCGCGCAAAGCTACCTGCAGATCAATGGCCGTTGGCGCAACCACGTGTTGTATGCCAGCTTGCGCCATGATCGTCGCGGGCGAACAGATGCGCGCTGAAGGGATGCGATGACCGACATTCGACAGGCGCTTGCCGATGCGCTGCCAGCAAATGCGTTCCGCGAGGCTGGTGCCGCTTATCTGGAGGAACCGCGGGGGCGTTGGCACGGGCATGCCGCGGCGGTCATTGCGCCGGGCTCAACCGACGAGGTTGCGCGCATCGTGTCTATATGTGCGACCAACGGCACGCCGATTGTCCCCTTTGGCGGGGGGACGGGCCTTGTTGGCGGGCAGCTTCTGCCGCAGGGCGCCCCGGTTGTTTTGTCACTTGAACGGATGGTCGAGATTGGCCCAGTGGATGCGCAAGGCGGCTCGGTCACGGTGGGCGCCGGCGCCATCTTGGCCAATGTCCACGAAGCGGCTGAGGCGCATGGCATGCTTTTTCCGCTGACCCTGGCCAGCCAGGGCTCAGCGCGGATCGGCGGGCTTTTGGCGACCAATGCAGGCGGCGTCGGTGTGATCCGTTATGGCAATGCGCGTGACTTGTGTCTGAGCCTGGAGGCGGTGCTTCCTAACGGTCAGATCATGGGCGGTCTGAAGGCATTGCGTAAAGACAATACGGGCTACGATCTGCGCCATCTTCTCATCGGCTCGGAAGGCACGCTTGGTGTCATCACACGCGCTGTGCTGAGGCTGCATCCAAAGCCCCCCGAGGCCGCGACCGCGCTGATGGTTGTGCCGGGTCCCAAAGCGGCTTTGGGCCTCTTGCAACGTGCCCAATCCCGGATCGGGCCGGGCCTGTCGGCCTTTGAGCTGATCTCCGGCCAGGGCCTGGATTTCATGGCGGAGACCGGGATCGATTTGCGCCAGCCTTGGCCTGACCGGCCCGATTGGATGTGCCTGATCGATGTCGGCGCAATCGGTGCCGCGGCGGCGCTCGAGCATCTGTTCGAAGACGCAAATAATGCAGGACTGGTGCCGGACGGTGTGATTGCGCAATCAAAGGCGCAACAGGCGCATTTTTGGGAGATCAGAGAACGGCTGCCTGAGGCAAATCGCAAGGTGGGCGCCATCTCGTCCCATGATATCTCCGTTCCGGTGGCTTCGATCCCGGAGTTTATCTCGAGGGGCCCCGGTGTGATCGCTGAAATCGGAGGTTTTCGGATCAATTGCTTTGGCCATTTGGGCGACGGAAACCTACACTACAACGTCTTTCCGATCCGCGGTGAAAGCCGCGCCGATCACGACGGTAAACGCGATGCCATCAAACGCGCAATCCACGATCTGGTGCACGAACTTGGCGGCTCAGTCTCAGCCGAACACGGGATCGGCCGGCTGAAAGTCAGTGATCTGGAACGGTACGGCGATCCGGGTAAGCTGGCGGCAATGCGCGCGATAAAGGCAGCGATTGATCCAAAGGGGATTATGAACCCAGGCGCTGTTATCCGGGTTTGATAGGCTTGCTGGAATGCGATCCTCCTCAGGCCCCCTTGCGGGAGCCGCTCGTCAAATCGCGCTGCCGCGGGACAGGTAGCGAAGGGGTGCGCGAGGGGTTCACCCCTCGCAAAAAGGCCCAAGCGGCCTTAAAGCGCAGGCAACAACGAGGGCTCCCGAAGGGGGCCTGAGGCGCTGCCTTCCCGCTCCTACCGCGTGCCCGCGAAACGGGTTCGCCAACCTTCCCGTTCTTCATCTGAGATCTTGCGAAAGAGCAGGTCGGGCACGTTAAATGCTTGCGCCGATGTCAAGGTCTTAAATGCCACGGATGCGCGCTCTGGCCAGGACGCTGTCGTGCCCATGGCTTCGTGCATTTGCGCCGCAGCATCGGGTATGAATGGTGCAGACAGTGTCGCGTAAAACGGGATCAGATTAAGTGCGTAGCGCGTAATCACGGCTGCGCGCACCGGGTCGTCCTTGAACGCGGTCCACGGTGCCGCTGCCTGCAAATACTCGTTGCCCAATGCCCATATGGCGCGCAATTCGCTTGCGGCACGGCGGATTTCAAGCGCATCCATGGCCGCCGTGTAGGCGGCAAGTCTTATCTCCAACGCCTCCGAAAGTTGGTTTTCCGCCGCACCCGCCTCGCCGCCTTCGGGCACGACCGTGCCAAATTTCGAGCTGCAGAATTTCGTGATGCGGCTGACGAAATTTCCCAAGACATCTGCGAGGTCTTTGTTCACATCCTGTTGGAAGGTCTCCCAAACAAATTCGCTGTCGGAGCTTTCTGGCACATGGCTCAGAAGCCACCAGCGCCAGTAATCTGCAGGCAGGATCTCCAATGCATCGTCCATGAAAACGCCACGACCGAGGCTTGTAGAAAACTGGCCGCCATCGTAGTTCAGATAGTTGAACGACTTTATGTAGTCGACGAGCTTCCACGGCTCACCCGATCCCAATATGGTGGCGGGAAAGCTCAGCGTATGGAACGGGACGTTATCCTTGCCCATAAACTGTGTGTAACGGACATCCGCCGCGCCCTGATCGGTCCGCCACCAGCGCGCCCAATCCGTGCCCTTGCCGGCCTCGACCCATTCCTGCGCGCACGCGATGTATTCAATCGGCGCGTCAAACCAGACGTAGAACACCTTGCCTTCCATGCCCGGCCAGGGCTTGGTGCCCTTTTGAACGGGAACACCCCAATCGAGATCGCGTGTAATGCCACGATCCCGCAAGCCGTCGCCGTCATGCAGCCACTTTTTGGCAATTGAGGTCGTCAGAACGGGCCAACCCTTCTGCGCGTCAATCCAGGTGTCCAACTGGTCGCGCATCAAGGATTGGCGCAAATACAAATGGGTCGTTTCGCGCACTTCCAAATCGGTTGAGCCAGAAATTGCACTACGTGGATCGATCAGGTCCGTCGGTTCAAGTTGCTTTGTGCAGTTTTCGCATTGATCGCCACGCGCGCGCTCATACCCGCAATTCGGGCAGGTGCCTTCGATGTAGCGATCGGGCAGAAACCGACCATCCGTATTGGAATAAATCTGCCGTTCCGCGACCTCCTCGATCAGCTCGGCCGCATCGAGCCGAGCGGCGAAATGCTGCGTGAGCGCGTGGTTCTGCGGGCTTGAGGAGCGCCCGAAATGATCAAAGCTCAATCGAAAGCCCTGGGCGAGATCGGCCTGAACACGCCACATCTCGGCGCAATAGTCAGCGACCGGTTTTCCGGCCTTGGCCGCGGCGATCTCGGCTGGGGTTCCATGTTCGTCAGTGGCGCATAGAAACAGCACTTCATGACCCCGGGCCCGCAGATACCGGGCGTAGAGATCGGCGGGCAATTGGCTACCGATCAGGTTTCCCAGATGCTTAACCCCGTTGATATACGGGATCGCCGAGGTGATGAGGTGCCGAGCCATAAAAACTTCCATGCGGTGCCGATACGCTTCGCAACGTCCTAGCTCATGGCTCGGGTAAGGGCCAGCAGATGGCGCTGGACCAGATGTTTATCCGTTTGGTTCGGTCCCCTGCCGCCGCAAGTGCCACAAGAGCTCCAAATCCGCCAAAAGCCCGGTCGACAGGCGCCGCGATGCCGCCGCAGGCAGGTTGGGTTCCGCCGGTGCAGGCGGCGCCTCATAACTTGCGGCTTGTTCGGCCAAGCCCGGGATCCGACCTTGGCCCAACCGCTCAACCAGGCGCCGGATCGCCATCCGCAATTCGCGCGCTTCGTACATCGCGGCCAACAGAATGCGCCGCTCAAATGCTGCGGCGATACAGCCGCGAACCGTGTCGATGTCGAGCGTGTCTTTGACGATGTAATCGGCAAAGCCCGCGCGCATGGCCTCGACAATCACATTCGGCTCTGTCGCCCGGCTCAGCATCACGGGGACCGCGCGCGTCTGCGTTGGATCAGCCAGCAGAATTTGC
Source organism: Pseudomonadota bacterium (assembly GCA_039191215.1). Classification (GTDB taxonomy): domain Bacteria; phylum Pseudomonadota; class Alphaproteobacteria; order Rhodobacterales; family Rhodobacteraceae; genus HKCCE3408. The sequence goes on along the minus strand of JBCCXT010000011.1, from coordinate 52,629 downwards.
AGCGCATCGAGGCCGTTTTCGAAACCAAGCCAATAGTCGATGAATACGATGTCAAAGCGTTGGCGCATTAGCGCGGGCTGGAACTCATCTACGCTGTCAACTTCTGTCACGTCTGCATCGAGGCTGGCGCGGCGCAAGACCCGCACCAGGCGCATCCGGTCGGCTTCCTCATCCTCAAGGATTAAGATCTGCAAACGCCTCCGGTTTTGGCGCATCATCGCCGGCAGCGTACGGCGCTCCAACTCCTCCAAAGGGGAGAGGTTCATTAGCGGCACTCCTTCGTGGTCGGTTAATCCCTTGCGGGCAGCCGGACCACCGGCCGAAGATACGCTTGGCCGGGTGTGCCCGGGCCTTCGAATTGGACCTACCGGATCAAATTTAACGGAGAGTTACCGGACGGTTAGGGCCCGATGCGTTCGGACATGCCTGGCGGCTTGTAGATGCAATGCCGACCGCGCCCGTCACGCTTTGATGCATACAGCGCCTCGTCGGCATTTTTCAGCATCTGTTCGATATCAGGCGTCGCATAAAGGCTTGATCTTGTAATGCCGATGGAGGCCCCGATGCTCAGCTTATGGCCGTCGATATCGGCCGGATGTGCCAGCCCGTCCAAGATTCGCCTGGCGATCTTGTCCAAAAGTGAACGTTCGTCTGTACCGCGGACCGCCACGACAAATTCGTCGCCGCCCATCCGCGCCACCACATCCTTTTTGCGCACCGCTCCGCGCAAAACCTTTGCCACCCGTTGCAGGACACCGTCGCCCACCGCATGGCCCAATTCGTCGTTGATCGATTTGAAATGGTCCAGATCAAGTTGCATGAGCGCAAACGGCTGGTCGACCTGCCAAACCAGGCGGTCAAGCTCGGCCTCAAGCCCGCGGCGATTGGTCAGGCCGGTCAACGCGTCCGACGTGGCCCTGGCTTCGGCGGCCTTTTCTGCTGCAACAAGCCTGTCGGTCAATCTGCGCGATTCCAGCGATACCGCTTCGATCGCTTCGCGCAGGTAAACCAGTTCGACCGTCTGGTCGCAGTGCGAGAAGTCCGACAGTGTCAGGCCGCAGGTCTCGACGGCCTCGGCAAATGACAGGCCGAGCGAGATGTTAAGGATGCCGCCTGCACCTTGGGGAAGTGCGATGCACTGGCCGCGCAGGGTGAGGTTTTGCCGTGTCGTGAGGTTGAGGTTCAGGCGCTGGCCTTCAAGTGCCAGCAGATTGCCGATACTGGGCTCGATGCTGGGTCGACGCAAAGCGACAAGATCAAATACCGAGCGTCCGATGAGCGCTGTTTCACCAAAGATCTTTGTGAAGGTCGTCCCGGCGCGAAGCACCATGCCGGTTGCATCAAAAATCAGATGCATGGGCAGCAACTGATCAAGCGCTGCACCGCTCAATGAAAACAGCTGGTTTGGGGTTCTTGATTGCTCGTTCATGGCCTTATGCCCCGCTGAGGGAAAAGCTGCGTCCCTCTGAGAAACTGACATCCAAAAGCTCGACCTCGATACGGGCCGATAGCCGCCCGGTTGCCTGCATCGTCAAAAGCACCAACGCGCCGTAATCATCGGCCATGGCGCGTAAGGCACCCAAGGCGACGGCCGAAAGATCGAACTTTGGCCATGAAATCAACAGGTCAACCTGATTTGGCGCCTTCTGCTCAAGGCTGATTTCGGGCACCTCGAGATGCGGGACCGCCATTTTGGCACGGTCAGGCAGTTCGTCGAGCGAAAACAGAAATTCCCTGTAATCCTCACCGCCAAACCGCATTAGGCGACGAATGGCGCTTTGGTCAGGGTTGGCGATCATCCAGGTGCCGACATCTTCCATGAAGCTTTTGCCGGGCTTTTCGAGCCGTCTCGCCGCAGCTTTCACAAGACGTGTGGTGAGAGCGGGTTCATAGGTGAGCATCGGCTCGAAATCTTCGAAATCGAACCCCGCATCACGCCGGACCAAATCCCACAGGTCCCGCCCATAGGCACCAACGAGAAAGCCCTGGAAGGCCCTGTTCACCAAACCGTGCATGTCAGCCTACCCGAATTGCAGCATCGGTTACGGCGTAGCGCAACTGTAGTGAAAAAACCGTTCCGTGGGCTTAGAAATCTGTCGGCGCGCCACCCTCTGCTTTGCGCCGGGCGACGAAATCCTGCAACTCCTCCTTGATGGCACTATCCATCGCTGGCGCTTCAAAATCTTTCAATATTTTCTTGTACTTACCGTGTGCTCTTTCAGCGGTCCAGACCGAGCCATCCAGTTGCCAGGCCTCGAAATTTCGCCAATCTGACAAAAATGGTTGATAAAACGCGTCTTGGAAACGGTCTTGCGTATGCTGACAGCCAAAGAAATGCCCACCCGGCCCAACTTCGGCAATCGCCTCCAGCGCGATCTCATCCGGGCCGGTTTCCCAGATGCTCGGCTCCAAATAGCGCTGGATTTGCTGAAGCACCTCACAATCCATGACAAATTTCTCCGGGCTTGCAATCAGGCCACCTTCTAGCCAACCGGCGGCATGATAAACCATGTTGGTTCCCGAATTGACCGCCGCCCAGAGCGATTGCGACGTCTCCCACATTGCTTGGCCATCAGGCACGTTCGACGCACAGACGCCTGATGATCGCATCGGCAGCCCGTAATGGCGCGCCATCTGGCCGGTCATCTGCGTCGCGCGCATGTATTCTGGCGTGCCAAATGCCGGTGCACCTGATTTCATATCAACATTTGATGTGAAGGTGCCGATGGCTGTCGGACATCCTGGCCGGACAACCTGGGTCAGCACAATTGCAGCCAGCGCTTCGGCAATCGACAAGGTCACGGCACCGGACATGGTCACGGGGCTCATCGCGCCGGCCAGAGTGAACGGGGTGACCACCGTGGGCTGTCCCCGTCGTGCCAGCCGCATCATGCCGTCAAGCATCGGAAAGTCGTGCTGGAGCGGGGATACCGAGTTGATGTTTGTGTACATACGCGGGCTTGCATCGAACTCCTCATGGCTCAGCCCGTTTGCAATGCGCACCATCTCCATGACGTCTTCGACCCGCTCTCGACCCAGCGAATAGGCATGGGCTACCTTGTCGGTGAGCGTGAGTTTCTCATAAAGGCAATCGAGATGGCGGGTGCTGGCATGCAGGTCGATCGGCTCCACCGGGTAGCCACCTGCGAAGTGGATGCAGTTGAAGTACTGCGTGAGCTTGATGAATTCCTTGTAGGTCTCGAAATCGCCCGGCCGCTTCCCGCGTGCCATATCCCAGGCATTGGGCGGTGATGAGACATTTCCAAAAACAATATGACCATCGCCGATTGTCAGCCGCCGCTCTGGATTGCGCGGGGTGAGCGTGAAGGAAGCCGGTGCCAGGGCCACCATTTCCATGACAAATTCGGGATCAAAAAAGACTGTCTCATCGATGATCCGGGCGCCGGCTTTGGCCATCACCTCCCGCGCCTCGGCGTTCAAAAACACGATCCCGATCTGCGAAAGGATGTGCATGGCGCCCTGGTGGATCGCCTCAACGCCTTCTGGGCTCAAGGGCTCAATCGGCGGGTCGAGCAATTTCGGCACACGCCACGGCGTCTGATCGATCGCGGCATTGCCGGCGCGTGCGGCGTGGCCCTTTCGACCGCCCGCGCGGCGACGGCGCGGTTCTGTGCTTTCGGTCATTTCGGCGGCGCTGTCTGAGCCCATTGCGTCTTCTCCCGTTGGCGCAACCACAAGAGCATATGGCAGGCCTGGGGCATCGCCGGTTTGCGACAGGGCCGTGTCGCTATTTAGGTCCAGTGCGGCAGGTCCCCGCCGGGAAGGCCTGCGCGAATCTCTGCAATCCGTTCCGGCGGCCAGCCCATATCCGTCGCCGCATCAAGCAGCCATTTGTCGTCCATCATTACAAAATCTACGAGGCTGGCGAGAAACTCTGGCTCGCCCGCGCGCATCCGCAGGTCATCAAGGCCTGCACCGGTTGCACCTAAGAATAACGGCAGCAGATCATCGCGACCAGCCATCCAGCCAAGCAATTCGATCGCGGCATTTTCAGCCAATTCCTGTCTCATCGCGTCCTGCTCCGCCAATGGGCAAGGGTTTTTTAACCATAAACACCGAATGTCCGACCAACCGATACCCAAAACCCGGTGCCCTGACATGGCAGGACTAATCTTGGTCGTCGACCCCGTGGCGGCGACCCGTATCGTTATGAAAGCAAAGCTCTCGGCGGCGTTTTACGATGTTGAGATGGCGCGCAGCCTGGCCGATGCGCAACAGGCCGCCAAAGCTCAGCCGCCAGACCTTGTCTTGATCTCCGAAGGGCTGCCCGATGCGGACCTTGCGGCAGCCTGCGCGGCGCTGCGCAAACAGCCAGAAACCCGCGATGTCGCGATCCTGTGTTTGGTGGAGAAAGCCATCAATGCCCGGCATTTGGAGCCGTTGCGCGCAGGCGCCGATGATGTCGCGGCACGGCCGCTCAGCGATGCGGCGCTCTTTGCCAGACTGCGCGCGGCCCTTCGTGATCAGACCGCGCGCCGCGATCTGGCTGTGCGGTTGCTGCCAAGCGCGTCCATGTCGGCCACCGAGATTGCCTGGGATGCAGAGCCTCAAGGCGCGGTTGGCATTGTGTCCTTGCGGCCCGGACGCGCTTTGGCTTGGCAAGCCGCATTCGCGGTTACCAGATCCGCGCGGGTCGAAATTCTTGATCCTGGGACAATCCTGGCCCGATCCGATCGGTCAGAACAGCATGACGTCTATGTCATTGACGGCGATCTAGGGCGGCATGGGGACGGCCTTGCCATGCTAAGCGATTTGCGCGCGCGCAGCCGCAGTCCGATGGCCGCGACACTGGTTGTGGCGCCCGAAAGCGATGACACTTTTACCGCCCGTGCCTTTGATCTCGGCGCCGGTGCTGTCCTTGACGTGGCGACTGACAGCGAAGCGATGGCCGTGCGCATTCAGGCGCTGTTGCGCCGCAAGCGCCAAGCTGATCGTTTGCGCGCCGCTTTGGATGAGGGCCTTGCCCTGGCCATGACCGACCCGCTGACCGGGCTGATGAACCGCCGGCACGCTTTTGACCGGCTCGCGCAGTTGCGCGGAAGTTATACCTGCATGATCGATATCGATCACTTTAAGTCGATCAATGACCGCTTTGGCCATGCCGCGGGTGATGATGTGCTGAAATCGGTGGCGGCCGCATTGCGGCGAGCCCAACCAGATGCACCTGTCATGGCCCGCATCGGGGGCGAAGAATTCCTGGTTGTGCTTGACGCGGCAACGCCGGCGGCCGCGCTGGAGAAAGCCGAAGGCCTGCGCCGCGCCGCGGGTGGCATCAATGCAGCCCCAAATCACGGCGTCACGGTTAGTATCGGGGTTGCGCAGGCCATGCCGGGCGAGGCGGTTGATACGCTGCTGGCGCGCGCCGATGCAGGGCTATACCGGGCAAAGCATAATGGACGAAATCGGGTTCTGTTCGCAGAGGCCCATCCGGCCTGATTATCTGCCGCCGCGCTCATCTTGGCGCCACTGATGGCCGCGCTCCAATGTCCGGCGCAGCCCGCGTTCGATCCGGTCTGCCAATTCTGCCCGCGCCGCGGGCTCCATTGTCTCAATCTGATCCAACAAAAGGGCATGTCCTTCGGCCTGCAAGGCGCCCGAATGCGTTCTTTGCGCCTGAAGCGCCGCCTCAGCCGTCGCGCGATCAAACGGCTCAGTACGCAATGCGGTGGCAAACCCGCGCACAGCCTGGCCCAACGGTCGAGCCTCTTCGGCAAGCTGGCCGCGGCCGGCTCGGATGCGGTCGCCCAATTCCTGCCTGTCATCGCTCGACAGCGCGGGCAGGATCGGGCCCAGACCAATGGCCCGAATGCCCGGGCCACCAGGCCCGCCGCGCCGGTCGAGGCCGATGGAAACTAGGCCCACAATCGCGCCGATGATCAGCAGGTTAAGCCCCAAAGATGCGATAAGCGCGATCTTTAGACCGCGGCCCGGCCGTGTTTGGTGCTCGGTATTCATTCGCTGACCCCAACGTCTTGTATAAAGAAGGCGGCATCAAATCCCGCGACGTAACTTTCGCCGCCTAAAAGGGCTGCAAGCGGGCCGTCGGAATTTGCCATAACGGCGGAGGGAAGTGCCACGCCGATGGCCAGGCCAGCTGCACAGGTCGCGGCCAGCCCGGTGATCGTCAACCAACCGCCCAGTGCGTCGATGACACCTTTTCGCGTGGGCTTGGATGCGGGCTGCGGCGCTGGTGCTGCGGCTTGTGCGTCGGCATCAGCCAGAACCCGCGCGATAAGGTCGTCGCTTGGGCCCGGTTGGCGCCGGGCCGCGTCGAAAAACGCGTCGAGTTCGGTTTCATCTGGCTCAGTTGTCATATCCCAAAGCCTCCTTCTGACCGGCAAGCAGGTCAGCCAGTGTGCGGCGACCGCGTGCGGTTAAACTCTCCACCGCCTCAACGGAGATGTCCAAGGCAGTTGCAATCTCGGGGTTTGCCAATCCCTCAATGTGGCGCAGCACCACCGCTTGACGCTGACGTTCCGGCAGTTTTTGCAAGGCTGCATCCAATGCGGCGCGCCGGCTGGCATCGTCCATTGCATCGGCCGGGCTTTGGCCTTCATCGGCAGGCTCGGGCGCGTCGTCGATCGGCGCCAATCTGGCCCGTGCCCGGATCCGGTCGACCGCCAGATTGGCCGTGACGCGGTAAAGCCATGTCGCCGGTCTTGCCGCGCCATCGCTGCGCCAATCCACGGCCACGCGCCAAAGCCTCAGCATGGCTTCTTGGGCTACGTCCTCAGCTTCCGCTCGGCTGCCCAAAACCCGCTGCGCATGGCTCAGCGTGCGCGGCAGTAATCGGCTCGTCAGGACCCGCGCCGCGCCAGTGTCACCTTTTGCAAACAGCACCATCAGTGCGTCGTCCGAAAGGCTGTCAAGCTCTGCATCATTCTGCGGCGGCATGGGCGGGTCTTAATGGTTCCGTAGCTGGCAGGCAAAGGGCGCGTGCGCCCCTTGCCGATCTTGGATAATCGGGCCACTCGTTACAAAAACCGTGTTAGCCGCGATGGCCGAAAAAGCCGCCGCGCCCTTCGCCGCCGCGGATGCGGTCGCCAAAGCGATCTTGCGCCGCTTCGAATTCTGCAGCACTGACCGTGCCGTCGCCATCTTCGTCGATGCGGTCAAAGATGCGGGCGGCCATCTCAGCGCGGCGCTCGGTCTCGCGGGTCTCGCGAACGTCCGCCATTTCGGCTTCTGTCACCGTGCCGTCCCCGTCGCTGTCGAACGTGTCGAAAAACCGGTCGACGCGCGCCGCGGCCTGCTCAGAGGCTCGCGAGAGCATCTCGTCGCGGGTAACAACCCCGTCGCCATCTTCGTCCGCGCGGGCAAAGCCCCTGGGGCCGGCTGCCTGCATTTCTTCAAGCGTCAGGGCGCCATCGCCATCCGCATCGAGCCGGTCGAAAATCGCGGGGCCTTGTCCGGGCCCATCCTGTGCGGCGGCTGGTACGGCTGCGATCATGCCCAAGGGCAAAAGAAGGCTGAGGCTGAGTGCTTTGTAGTCCAACATAACGTCTACTCCTAAGGTTCTGCATCTTGCTTGCGGGACTGTCACGCGCGGCCGCAAACTTTCCGTCGAACTTTTTTTCGTGGCCTGATGCGACGCGGCGTCGCGTGCGTCTTTGCGCAGGTTAGGAAATGAATATCTCACGATAGGATGTTCCCGTAGTCCGCGCCTGATAGGTGATGCCGTGGCCCTTTCTGACACATCGATCCATGAAACTGATGCGCTCGCCGAGCGCCCGATATGGCCCGCCATGCGCCGAGGTTGGCGGCAGCGCTGCCCGCAATGCGGCCGCGGCAGGCTGTTTGACGGCTATTTGAAGCTGCGCTCGGTTTGTCCGGTCTGCGATACCGATCTGAGCCATGCCCGTGCCGATGACGGCCCGGCATATCTCGCAATTCTGATCACGGCCAAAGTTGTTGGGCCGCTTATGCTGTTCACCTATGCCAATTTCACGCCTGATCCCTACTTGATGTCGGCGGTCTTTTGTGTCGGCGTAGCGGCGATGGCGCTTTATCTGCTGCCACGGCTGAAAGGGATGATTGTGGGGATCCAATGGGCCAAACGGATGCACGGCTTCTGACGGGCGCGCCCATTCGTGATGCCGCGACCACAATTGTTTTGCGCGACGCGGGCACTCGGCCGCGCGTTTTGATGGGCCAGCGCGGCAAAAGCGCCGCGTTCATGCCGTCGAAATTTGTCTTTCCAGGTGGCGCGGTTGATGACGCGGATGCGAACATTCCTTTGGCGCGCCCCTGTTTGGCGGAGACCGAGGCGGCGTTGTCTGCAAGATCGGCCCTCGCGCCACGTGCATTGGTCGCGGCAGCCACACGAGAGCTTTGGGAAGAGACGGGCCTGTTGCTCGGGCATCCCGGTGCATGCCCGACGCCGGTATCCGAAGGTTGGGCAAGCTATGCCGCGACCGGATTTCTGCCCGATGGCGCGGGTTTGTCCTTTATCTTCCGGGCTGTGACGCCGCCGGGCCGACCGCGCCGGTTTGATGCGCGTTTCTTTCTTGTCGATGCCAATGCAGTTCAATCCGACCCCGATGATTTCGGCCGCGCCGAAGATGAGCTGAGCCATCTTCAATGGGTGCCTCTTGAGGCGGCCCGCGGCTTTGACATGCCGTTTATCACCGAGGTTGTCTTAGCCGAACTTGCCGCGCGCATTAGCGGGCGGTCCTCCTCTGGCGTGCCATTTTTCGACAATTCTGGTGATGAGAGCCGTTTTTGCCGGCTTTAGCGGCTGGCCAGAAAGATCAGGCCAAGCGAGACCACGATGAGCGCCACGCCGATGACCTCGTTGCGGCTTGTCCGTTCCTTCAGCCAGAACGTCGAATAGAGAAACGTGAACAAAAGCTCGATCTGGCCCAGGGCTTTCACATAGGCCGCTGTTTGAAGCGCAAATGCGGTGAACCAAGCCAATGATCCCAACATCGACGCAGCCCCCATCGGTGCGGCAAGGCGCCATGCCGCCAAGACCCGAGAGATCTCACCGCGTTCGCGCCAGGCAAGCCAGGCGCCAAGGGTCAGAACTTGCACGCTTGTAGCCGTCAGCAGTGCCAGGGCTGCGCGCAGGGGCGCATCGCCACCTTGCAAGGCCAGCGTCGCGCCGCGATAGCAGACCGCCGAGACGCCAAAGAGCAATCCTGAAGCCAGTCCAAAACCCGTGGCCGCATTAAAAAGCCGGGCGCGCAGCGGCAGGCCGGTTTCGGCAGGCGGGTCAGAGAGCGCCAGGACGCCGGCAAAGCCGATGGCGATGGCCAGCAAAACGGGCGTCGAGACGGCCTCGCCCAAAACCAACAGGCCGATGAGCGCCGTTAGGATTACCTCAGATTTTTTGAGCGTGATGCCAACGTAGAAATGCCGTCGGGCGAAAAGTGCCACGACACAGGCCGTGGCCAACATCTGCGCCAGCGCGCCGATGCAAGCAAAGGTCCAAAACCCCGATTGCGGCACAGGCCAGGCTTGGCCGGTCGCAAACTTATAGGCCAGTAATGTGACGGCGACGCACGGCCAGGCATAGACAAACCGTGCCCAAGTCGCGCCGCCGGTCGACAAAGTCGTGACTTTCAGGTGCCGCTGCAGGATGAACCGCAGGTTTTGCATGAAAGCCGCAAATATGGTGACCGGTATCCAAAGCGCCATGGCCCGTCATGCGCGCCCGACGGCGCGCGTGCAAGTCACGCCTGCGGGTAGTTTGGGTGTGGAACGGGGTCTTTCATGCGCAAAAAGTAGCGCGCAATGACTTCGCCATATGACCGGTAGCGATAGCCGAAATTGCGCGTCAGGTACTTTTGCCGGTTGCTGAAATAGACATGCGGCAGCCGGTACCAGGGAAGGCGTGGATGCATGTGGTGGACGACGTGGAAATTGTTGTTGAGAAACAAAAACGCAAGCAGACCCCGGTCTTCGACCACAACCGTGCGCCCGCGCGCGCGGTCATGGGCTTGGTGTTCCAGAAACGTGCGGATCTTCAGAAGGCTGAGGCCAAGATAGCAGGCCAGCCCGTAAGCCCATCCCGGCATGGGTGAGACAGCGACCAGCAACAGCACCGGCACGATCGCACCAAAATGCAGAACCCAGCCGCGCAGGACACCCGGCTTGCCATCGCCAATGGCGCGCACGTCACTTGCCATGAAGGCGATCTGCCCGACAAGCGGCCCAACGATCAAGCGCCCGGCCATGGTGTTGTTAAAGCGCAGAACCGCACGCACCGGTCGCGGTAACCGCGCCCAGTAATCCGGATCAACATAGTTTGATTCCGGGTCGTCATACGGATCAGTCAGATTGGCATCCTGGTGATGGGCCAAATGGGTGTCGCGGAAGCGCAGATAGGGAACTGCCAGATTAAGCGATGCAAAGACGAGCGCCTGGCTCCAACGCCGCGAGGGCAGCGGATGGCCATGTGTCACCTCATGCTGCAGTGAAGAATGCAGCGCAATTGCTAAAGTCGCACAGGCAACGGCGCCAGGTAGCCAGATGCCTGCCAGCCAAAGCGATCCCGCCCAGATCGCTGTGCACCCCAAGATCAACCAAACGGTCGGCCATTCGACTCGCATCGTCCCTCCATCGCAAAATGTCTGTAACGCCCGCCCCTCGAGCTGCGTTAACCTCTAGCAAGGCTTGCCTTTTTGCGGCAGCACGGGTTTTCTGCACAAAAGATCACGTCTGTTTAGGGAAATCACGAATGATGAATTTATCAGACAAGCGTGATCGTGCCGCCCTGTTTCGTGATCGTCTGGCCGCCGGTATGGCACTGGCCGGTGTAAGTCGGGCGGGGCTGGCTCGCGCGATCGGTATTGATCGCTCGACCATCAGCCAGCTTCTTGCCGCGCAGGATGGCCGTTTGCCGGGGGCCCATATCGTCGCTGGTGCGTCGCAAGCGCTTGGTGTGTCGGCCGATTGGCTATTGGGGCTGACGGATCTGCCGGAACAGGTCGGAGAGCTTCTGTCGACGACACTTTCGATCTGGGAAACCGGGCGCGCGGCCAATGTCGATGACCAGATCTTTGCCTGGCACGAAGAGGCGGCCGGCTACAAAATCCGCCATGTTCCGGCAACGCTGCCGGACATGATCAAAACCAGTGCGTTGATGGAGTGGGAGTATCGCGCCGCTTTTAACCAGTCGCCCGATCAGGCGATTGCGGTTGCTGAGGCGCGGCTCGACTGGATGCGCTCATCGACTTCGGATTACGAGATCGCCGTGCCGATGCATGAATTGGCGGCTCTGTCAGAGGGGTCGGGCTACTATTCAGGGCTGTCCGCCGAGGTTCGGCGCAACCAGTTCGACTGGATCTTGGCGATGCATGATCAACTTTATCCGACGTTGCGGATCTTTGTTTTCGATGCGCGCCATGTTTTCTCGGCGCCGATAACGGTGTTTGGCCCGAAAATTGCCGCGATTTACCTCGGCCGCTTCAACATTGCGTTTCGCGATCGTGACCGTGTGCAGGCGATTACGCGCCATTTTGATTGGCTAATCCGCGAGAGCAGCCATTCTGCCAGGGAAATTGCAAAGTTAATGACATCGCTCCGCGACGAGATCGATTAGGATTCAATTAAGAGTTGTGTCTGGATCGCGACCAATAATACCCGATTGAGTCCCAGGTGGTGACGCAAAAAGACCCGAATTGTCTATGAAAACTCCGATATGGCCCCGCTGGGCCCTGGGATCGTTTCCGATTTTATGGGTAACAAGTTCCTAATTCCCAAATGAGAGCGCATGGCACCGCGAACGGGCACATCCCCGAGTTGCGCAGCGATCCGCACGTGCCAACCTGGCTTCGCCCCTTGTGGGCGGTCGGGATCGCGCGAGGCCCGGGCTTGTGGTCGGCCCGGGCCTTTCTCTTGCTACCTAGCGCGGTGCGCCCACCCACCGGCCCAGCCCGTCTGGTGCCGGTAAGTCGGCATGGGATTGGGCCACTTTGGCAAGCCATTCGCCGACATCCGCGCGCGGCGGCGCGGGGCGGCGGATGCGCAGATCGACATGCAGCAAAAGTTGCTCTCCGGTTGCCGCGCAATCCCCGCCGCGGATCAGTTCGTGCCAGAGATGCAGGCGTTTGCCCGCCGCTTCGAGCACCTGGCTGCGCACCTCGATCCTGTCGCGGATGTCGACCTCTCCCAAATGGCGGATATGGGTTTCAACGGTAAAAACCGAGTGCCCTTCGGCAATACAGGCCGCATCCATCCCCGCCCATAACAAAAGCCGGTCGGTCGCGTCGGAGAAGGCTGTGAGATACCGCGCCTCGTTCATATGGCCGTTATAGTCGACCCAATCGGGTGGCACCTGGCGGGCAAGCGTTCGCAATGGTGTCGGGTCCAATGTTGGTGCACGCGGCGCGATCTGCACCTCAAACTCCGCCAAGATTGCGCCGATCCCTAATGCCCGGGACTTCAAGGCCCGCAACGCGGCGACGGCTGCGTCAATATCGCCGCCGCAGGCTGCAAACAGCGCATTTGCCATGGCAACGTCACCGGCTCCCACACCCATCGCCGCACAAAAGCCTTCTGGCGCTTGGTCGATAACGGGCGATAGCCAAACGGGGTGGGCGGCGTGCAAAGGCTTGCCGCCGATCTGCAACCGTTCCGTCGTTGCATCGATCACCCAATCGGCCGTCGGCGCCGTGTCGGGCCAACTCAACCAACCTTCTTTGGGCAGTGCCACATCAATGAGGACACCCATTGCATGGCGCGCTGCGGCCAGTTCTTTATCGAGCGGCCGCTTGGGCGTCTTTAGGATGGCCACATCATGGCCCAGAACAAGCGCGCGCGCGGCCCAAGCCATTGCCTGGCCTTGCATGCCCATGATCAAAAGCTGGGCCATAGCGCTTAGAACGGCATCGGGTGGGCGTGGTTGATCTTGTCGATCTGGGCCAAAATTTCTGGCGAAAGCACCGTATCTAGGCCGTCTATCACGTGGTCGAGCTGGGCCATTGTTGTTGCACCAAAAATTGTTGAGACGGAAAAGGGGCGTTGAACGGTAAAAGCCAGTGCCATGTGCACCGGATCAATACCATGCTCACGGGCAAGCGCATGGTAGGCATCGGTGGCGGCAAAGGCGCGCGGCGTTGTCCGACCGCTCGGCTCTTCCTGGATATCGAGGCGAGAGCCCTTCGGCACCGCGCCGTTTTGATACTTACCGGTCAGAATGCCGACAGCAAGCGGTGAGAAGGCTAGCAAGGTTATATCTTCGTTCACGGCAAGCTCTCCCAAATCGGTGTCGTGAAGCCGGTAGAGAAGCGAGTATTCGTTCTGGATCGAGGCCATGCGTGGCAAGCCGCGTTCCTCAGAGAGCCGCAGCCACTGCGCGGTGCCCCAGGCGGTTTCGTTTGACAGGCCAATGGCGCCGAGGCTTCCCTCCGCGATCAGTTCGGCCGCGGTGTCGAGCACGTCTTGCAAATTCGCCAGCATCGCGTCGCGGTCTTGGCGGGCGGGCTTATAAGTCCAGTTCTGGCGGAAATGGTAATGCCCGCGATTGGGCCAGTGCAGCTGGTAGAGGTCAATGTGATCAGTCTGCAGGCGTTGCAGTGAGGCGGTGAAGGCCTGGCGCAATGTGGCGCCCGTGATGGGTTGGCCCGAGCGGACATAGCCCTCGTTGAGGCCCGTAATTTTGGTGGCGATCCGGTAGGCATCGCGGTTCGGGGCACTTTGCGCGATCCAATTGCCGATGATGGTTTCGGTGAGGCCGACCGTGTCCGGGCTTATCGGGTTGACGGGGTACATCTCGGCTGTGTCGAGGAAGGTTATCCCGGCTTCGGCTGCGCGAGACAATTGGCGATGGGCCGTGTCTTGTGATGTCTGCGTGCCGAAGGTCATCGTGCCCAGGCAATAGTCGGTCACGGTGAGGCCCGAGCGGCCGAGGGGAATGGTACGCATAAGACGGAGCTTTCTTTTTGTGGCGTGGGGTTGCTGCCAGCGGCGCGGTGCGACCATGGCCAAGCTGCGCGGGGATGTCCATGCCAGCTTTGCGGCTGATCTTGCTTGCGCGGCGTGTGGTTTGTGGCGGTTTTTTGATATGGGTGGGGTGGATGGTATTGAGAACATTTAGCGAACACATATAGTAGTGTTATGGATATCACCCGTCTCACCCGCCAATCCCATCGCCAGACCCGCCCGGCCATGACGCTTTTGGGCCAGTTCGATTTTGCCGGTGCTCGGGTGCATGAGGCCTGCGGTGCGGCGCGGCGGCGCCTGGCGCTTTGGTTGGCGCGCGGCTTATCCGGCCCCGTCTTGTGGATCCGTCCGGCCTGGAGCACCGACCGGCTGCATATGGCCGGTGTGGCCGCAGAGATCGAGCCGGGCCGGATTATCCTGGTGGAGCCGCAGCGCGCTGAAGATGTGTTGTGGTCGCTGGAACAAGCGCTGCGATCGGGTGCTGTGGCGCTTGCGGTGGCGGAATGTGCGGTGGCGCCGGAATTGACCCCGGTGCGGCGGCTTCATTTGGCGGCTGAAGCGGGGGCGGAAGCAGGCGGCTGCGCGCCGTTGGGGCTTTTGCTGACGCCCGGTGCGGGCGGGGCGCGCGGGGTGGAAAGCCGCTGGCGGCTAGAGCCTGATCATGGTGCTGCGCGCAGTGGCTGGCAGCTGGAACGCTTGCGCGCCCGTACAGCCCCCGAAGGACGTTGGCCGGTGATTTGGTCGAACGGGCGTGCGCAACTAGACGATCAAGCGGCCGCGATCGCTTGACAGCCGGCGCGCAGTGGGGCGGCGAGCAGTGGGGGGCGGTGCGCCTCAAGCCCCCCATTCGGGGTGCCCTCGCCGCGCCGCGCTACCGCGGAAAACTGCCGCCCGGGGGTGCAGGGGGTCCACCCCCTGCAGAAAGCTGCCAGCCGGCGCGCGGTGCCGAGGGCCCCCGTGGCCCGAGAAGCCGCGCCTACCCGCGCGCAGCCAAAAGCGTCCCGCGACATTCGCCAAAGCCGATCCGGTAGCCGTCGCCTATTGCAGCGCCCCGCATGGTGATCGTATCGCCGTCTTCCAAGAACCTACGTTCCGCGCCGCCGCCAAGCTCCAGCGGTTCCTTCCCGCCCCAAGAGAGCTCCAACAAAGAGCCGCGGTTTTCCCGCATGGGCCCCGAGATCGTGCCGGAGCCGAGCAAATCGCCGACCCGCATCGGACAGCCCGCGCTTGTATGATGGGCAAGCTGCTGCGCTGAGGAATAATACATCTCGGCGTAATTTGTCCGGCTGATCACCGCCTCCGCCCCGCCTTGCGGTGCCAAAGCAACCTCGAGCTCAATGTCATAAAGCATCGGCCCCGGTTCCTCGAGATGGGGCAGCAACGGCACATCGCGCACAGGTGTGCTCGTTCGAAACGGCCGCAATGCATCCGCCGTTACAATCCATGGGCTGATCGTTGTCGCCGTGGCCTTTGATTGAAACGGCCCCAGGGGCTGATATTCCCAAGCCTGGATATCGCGCGCCGACCAATCATTCAAAAGCACATATCCAAAGATCGCCGCATCCGCATCGGCCACACTGAGCGGTGCGCCGGAAGGCTGGCCGACAATCGCGCCCATCTCCAGCTCGAAATCAAAACGCGCCGATGCGGCAAAACGCGGCACCGTCTCATCGGGCGCTTTAAGCTGCCCCATTGGGCGGCGCACCGGTGTACCGCTGACCACGACCGATGAGGCCCGGCCGTTATAGCCAATGGGGATGTGCAACCAGTTTGGCGGCAATGCGTTCTCTGCGCCGCGAAACATTGTTCCGACATTGGTGGCGTGATGGCGCGAGGCGTAAAAATCGGTGAACTCGGTTACATGGATCGGCAGATGTAGTTGGACGGCTTGCTGCGCGTGCAGATAGGGCCGCAGCGCGCTTTGAGCCTCTGATCCGGCCGCCAAAAGCCCGGTGACGACATTTCGCAGCCGTGTCCATTCCGCCCGGCCCCGAGCCATGAACGCATTCCAGTTATCCATCCGCAAAGCGCCGTTATAGTCGAGAAACTGGCCCGCTTCCAAGCCGCCCACATCCAGCACCTGATCGCCAATTGCCACGCCGCAGCGCGGGCCGCTGCCGGGGGACGAAAAGACGCCGTAGGGTAGGTTTGAGAGCGGGAAATCCGTCTCAGCCGTGTTTGCGCTATCGACCCAGGATAGCAGGGGTACAGTCATGGCGGCGGCTCTCCTTAGGCGGCGTCCGGTTGGGCTTCGGGGCGGGCGGCGGCAAAGCCAGGCAAGGCCAGGCATCGGGCCTCGATCTCGGTCAGACGGGTGAGCGGGCCAAGCTCGACCCCCCAACGATGCGCGTTGTAAAGCTGCGGCACCAAGCAGATATCGGCCAGGCCGGGTCTGTCGCCGAAGCAGAACGGCGTGTCTGGATCGATCGTTTTCTCAAACGCCTCGAGGCCTTTTTCCATCCAATGGTCCATCCAGGCGATTCCCTGTTTTTCCGAGGCGCCAAGCTCTCGCCTAAGCACGTTGACGACGCCGGAATTGGTCACCGGCTGCACATCGGCGGCAATGATATGGCTGGCCGCCAGGACCTGGGCACGCCGGCGCGGGTCTGTCGGGATCAATTTCGGCTCGGGCCAGGTCGCATCGATCCAGTCGACAATGGCAAGCGACTGGGTCAGCCACGTGCCGTCATCAAGCTCCAAAGTGGGCACATAATTTGACGGGTTCACGGCGCCATAGGCCGCCTCGCGCTGTTCGGATTTCAGCAGATGCACGGGCACGGTTTCGTAGCGCTGGCCTTTCAGACCAAGCGCGATCCGAACCCGATAGGAACAGGACGACCGCCAGTAGCTATAGAGTTTCACGCGCGCCCTCCGACGTGGTTCATCGCCAAGTTGCGCTCAGGGGCGGAAATGCTCATGTGGTGGCTCCGATCATCTGGGGTAAATCACGATCCATACAGGAATAAATCTCAATGGTCTCTTGAATGCACGCATTCGCCCGCAACGCCAAGACCGAAACGGGATTTGAGCGGTCTACTTCACCAACGCCCCTCGGGTGTGCCGTCGAAATGCTTGTCCATGTCTGACCAAACCTCGATGTAGTTGTCCTGCATTGGTGCCTCAGTCGCGGCAAAGGGGGTGAGGTGCTGGGCAAAGCGCGTCTCGAACATAAAGCTCATCGTGTTGTCGAGCTTTTCGGCCTTCAGATCGGCGTTTGATGCGCCCTCATAGGCCTGTTTGTCGGGCCCATGCGGCAGCATCGTGTTGTGCAGGCTCATCCCGCCCGGCACAAAGCCTTCAGGTTTGGCGTCGTAGATGCCGTAAATGTTGCCCATCAACTCGGACATGATGTTTTTGTGGTACCAGGGCGGGCGAAACGTGTCCTCGGCCACCATCCAGCGTTCGCGGAACAGCACAAAGTCAATATTGGCCGTGCCCGGAGAGCCTGACGGCGCGGTTAGAACCGTGAAGATCGACGGATCGGGGTGGTCAAAAAGGATCGCGCCGACCGGGCAGTAGCTGCGCAGATCATATTTCACCGGCGCATAATTGCCGTGCCAGGCCACCACGTCGAGCGGGCTTTGCTGGGTCTCGGTGACGTGAAACTGCCCGCCCCATTTCACTGTGATGGCGGAGGGCAGTTCGCGATCCTCAAAGGCGGCCACCGGCGCTTTGAAATCGCGTGGATTGGCCAGGCAGTTCGCGCCGATTGGCCCCCTTGCCGGAAGCTCAAAGGTTTGGCCGTAATTCTCGCACACAAAGCCGCGCGCCGGGCCGTCAAGTAATTCGACCCGGTAGACCAGGCCACGCGGGATGATCGCGATCTCTTTGGATTCCAGATCGATGATGCCAAGTTCGGTGTGAAAGCGCAGACGACCGGCCTGGGGCACAACCAAAAGCTCGCTATCGGCGGAAAAGAAATAGGCATCAATCATCGATTGCGTGACCAGATAGATATGGCTTGCCATGCCGACCTGGGTGTTCACGTCCCCTGCCGTCGTCATCGTGCGCATACCGGTGATCCAGTTCGTCTCGCCCGCCGCCTCGACCGGGTTCCAGCGGTATTGGCCGAGGCTCACCACATCGGGGTCGACAAGCGGGGCAGACTTCCAGTAAGGCACGTCGATTTTGGTGTAGCGCGTGGAGTGTTTGACCGACGGCCGGATGCGGTAGCACCAGGTCCGCTCTGGCGGGTGCACAGTGAACGCGCTGCCGGAGAGCTGTTCTGCATAAAGGCCATAGGGGCATTTTTGCGGGCTGTTGCGGCCTTGCGGCAATGCGCCGGGCAGCGCCTCAGATTCATAGTCATTTCCGAACCCCGGCATGTAGCCCGGCGTGGTACTATTTGAGGTCAGCTGTTGCTGGATGTTGCGCTGGTCTTGAACGTTCATGACGTGATCTCCTTACGCTTTGGTCGGATCGGTGGCGGCAAACTTACCGCCTGCCACGCTGAGCGCTTCGCGCAGCGTGCCGAGATCGCCGATATGGTTGGCAAGAACGAGGATGAGCCGGGCATTGAAGCCATGGGTCTCGGCCTCGCTCAGCCCTTCATGGGCCGCAAGCAATGCGGCATAAAAATCATCGGTTTGAGGCAGGTTGGCGTGGGTGATCAGCGCCATGAATCAGTCCCTTCCCATTGCTTTGGCCAGTGCTGCGGACACAGCGGTAGGCTTAAATTCACCCCACCGCGCGGCGATATGCTGGTCCGGGCGGATCAGATAGACGCCCTTTTCGGCTGTCCCCAGATACCGTGCTTGGATGTCCTCAGATGCCGCCACATGGATGGCCCGGGCCGTATGACCCTCAACCTCGACATCATCCACGTCCTCACTGATGCCCAACACAGCAAATTCATCGCCAAGCCGGTCGAGTAGAAACCCGTCTTCGAGGCCCGCGTCGGGGCACGGGCTGCCGGGTCGGCTGCGGTTCGGACCGGGCAATGCATCCGGGCCGTTCAGGGGCGAATTGTCGTAGCTGCAGGGCGTGGACAGCCTGCCTGAATTGACCATGGGCCGGGCAAAAGCGTGATCCGCTGCCAGTGTCAGGACGGCGTCGCGAAAGAGCACGTGGGCGGGCGATCGCGGGGTCAGAAAATCGGCCGAGCGCGCGGAATTTTTGATGTTCTCCAGCGCGCCGTGTTTGCGCTCGGCGTGATAGGTTTCAACCAGCGTCTCGGGCGCATGCCCGGCCAGAACCAACGCCAGCTTCCAGGCGAGATTGTCGATGTCCTGCATGCCGCCATTTGCGCCGCGTGCACCGAACGGGCTGACCTGATGGGCGCTGTCGCCTGCAAAAACCACGCGGCCGTGCACGTATCTGTCCATCGTGCAACAGCGGAAAGTGTAAATCGATGTCCAGACGAGCTCAAACGCGCGGGCACCGATCATGCCGCGAATGCGGTCCTCGATGCGCGCAGGCTCCAGCTCAGCGGTGCGGTCGATATCCCAGCCCAGCTGAAAATCCAGACGCCATACATCGTCGGGCTGTTTGTGCATCAATGCGGTCTCGCCGCGATTGAACGGCGGGTCGAACCAGAACCGTCTTTCGGTCGGGAACTCGCCCTGCATGCGGATATCGGCGATAAGGAAGTTATCCTCAAACACCCGGCCATCAAAGCCCAGCCCCAAAGCGCCCCGAATGGGCGAATTGGCCCCGTCGCAGGCAACAAGCCAATCCGCCTCGGCCCGGTAGGGGCCATCCGGCGTGTCGATTTCCAATTTGACGTGATCGCTTTGCGGATCGACTGCGGTGACGCGATTCTGTCCGCGGATCTCGATCGGGGCGCCGTTCGCCTGCAGCGCGCGAATTTCTTCTACAAGAAACTGCTCAAAATACGGCTGCTGCAAATTGATGAAAGCCGGGCGGCGGTGGCCGTCTTCGGGCAAGAGATTGAAGCTGTAGATCTCGTCTTCATCCTTGAACACGCGGCCGAGGTTCCAGACCACACCTTTATCGACCATGCGCTGCCCAGGACCCAGCCGGTCACAGATCTCCAGCGTGCGTTTGGCAAAACAGATCGCCCGCGATCCCTGGCCGACCCCGTCATGATCGTCGAGCACCAGGCAGGCCACGCCCTTGCGACCCAGATCAAGTGCCAAGCCCATCCCGATGGGCCCGCCGCCGACGATCACAACCGGATGGCGGACCGGTTGCGGGTCATCTTGGGCTGCGACGCGCGCATAAGGGTAAAGCTGGAACTGGGTTTTGTAGCGGTTCTGGACCATCTGACTAGCTCCAATAGGCCTGGGCTGAGGGCACACGGCCATGTTCGAGGTAGAAGTCATCCAATTGCGGCGGGGCAATCCCGGCATCTTGCAATTGTACGTGGGCCTGGCCGCGGTGATGAACCTGGTGCTGGAACAGATGCAGCAACAAATGATCGACGCGTTCTTGTGTCATCCCGTCGAGGCGCTCGGTCTCGCAGGTGCCTGCCAGCTGTGCCTCGGTCACAGTCTTGCAAAAATTGGCCAGGTCGAGGTCGGCGGCGGCCTGTCGGCGGCCAAGCTCGGCAGGATCAAGGATATCATCGCGCTGATAGACCGACCGTCCACGCCCACCGCCGGTGGCCGCGTCGATGTAATAAAGATCGACCTCGTAGATATGGTTCAGCGTCCGCGCGAGCGTGGGGAAAAAGCCAGGACGATCTGCCGTGAATGCGCCGTCGGGGAGCTCAGCCAACGCGCCATAAAGGGTTGCGTTGGCCCAGGCGTTGTTCAGCGCCATGGCGAGATAGGGGGTCATCCTTGCAAAGCCTCCCACATTTGGGCGTCGCGTTCGGCTGTCCAGATCCTCGGAGTGTCGATCCCACGGGCCTCGTCATAGGCGCGCGCTACATTGAACGGCAGGCAGTGTTCGTAAATCGCGTAGTCGCTGAATTTCGGGTCGCAGGCGGCGCGGACCGCATCCCAGGCTTCTTTCAACGAGCCGCCGCGCGCGGCTACGGCAGCGGCGGGCGCATAGGTTGAGGACACGAAGTCGCGGGTCGACGCGATCGCCTTGCTGACCATCTCGGCGCCCACAAGTGCGTCGCCTCGGCCCGGCGCGATTGAGGCGGGATCGAAGGCAGCAATTTGGTCGAGCGTTGCGCCCCAATCGCCGAAATGCCCGTCGCCGCAATAGCACGCAGAGTGGTATTCGACGATATCGCCGGTGAACATCACATTCTGGTCGGGCACGTGGATGACAATGTCGCCCGCTGTATGTGCCCGGCCCAGATGCATCAGATCGATGCGCCGGTTGCCCAGATAGATTGTCATTTGATCTTTGAAAGTTGTCGTCGGCCAGGTCAGGCCGGGGATGTCTTCGTGGCCCTGAAACAGTCTTGGGAAGCGTTCGAACTCGCTGTCCCAGTCCTCTTGCCCACGCTCGACAACCATGGCCCGGGCTTTCTGAGACATGATGATTTGATCGGCGCCATAGGCAGATGCGCCCAGGACCCGCACGGCATGGTAATGGGTAAGGGCAAGGTGGCTGATTGGCTTGTCGGTGACATTGCGCACGCAATCAATGACTTTTCGGGCAAGCCGCGGTGTGGCCTGTGCTTCGACGATCATGACACTGTCATCGCCAATGATGACGCCGGAATTTGGATCACCCTCGGCGGTAAAGGCGTATAAGCCCTCACCAATTTCGGTGAAACTGATGGTTTTCTCCGACATGTCCCCGGCGGAGGCAAAGGCTTTGCTCATCGATTCCTCACAGTTAAGCGTTTAGTAGTTGCGTTTGTGACGGTATATTTTGTAACTATCAAGGCCATGACAGCATTCTTGCAGAACTTTTTGCCGTACCGGCTCAATCGCCTTTCTGAGGCGATGAGCCTGCAAGTGCGTCCGATCTATAAAGAGCTGCTCGGTTTGACGCGGCCGGAATGGCGCGTTTTGGCAGCGATTGCCGATTTGGGTCCGTGCAGTGCGACCGAGGTGTGCGACCATTCTGCCCAGCACAAGACCAAGGTGAGCCGGGCGGTTTATGCGTTGAGCGAGCGCAGATGGGTCGCCCGTGCGCCCGATACGCGAGACAGGCGATCGGAGGTTTTGACGCTGACAGAGGCGGGCCAGCGTGCATATGCGACGCTGATCGGGCCTTTGTCGGCGCGCGAGGCAGAATTGATTGAGCGGTTGGCGCCGGCAGATCGCGATGCGCTTCTACGTGGGTTGGCTGCCCTGGAGGCGGCGGTGCTCCGTCGATAAACCAGGGGCGCGCCGCCTCAGGCCCCGCGTAGCGCCCTGGCATCTTGTTCCTAGGCCGAGGAGCCATCGGCGGCGCGCGCTGCCGCGGCACGCGAAGACGGGTGCCGCATGAGCCGCGGCGTGGTCGCAAACGCGGCACGGAATGCGCGCGTTAGGGCGGCGGGGTCGGCATATCCACAGCGCCCGGCAATCTCGGCGACGCTCAGATTGGTGTCACGGACCAGGCGCCGCGCCTCGGAAAGCCGAATTTGGCGATAAAGCTGCGCTGGCGCCGGACCGCCCGTCTCGCGAAACGCGTATTCGAGTGTGCGCCTTGTCAGGCCGAGATGGGCGGCGACCGCGTTGATCGAGATCGGCATTTCCAAATTGCGGCGCATGTAGGCTGCCGCCGCGCGGATGCGTGGCTCGGGTGCAAGCGGCAAGTGCCGGGGCCCGCGTTCCCCGTGCATGAAAAGAGCGGCCACTTCATGGACCAGCGCGGCGCCATGATCCGCCTCGATCAGAGACAGCATCATGTCCAGCGTCGTCGTCGCACCGCCGGAGCTGAGGCGGGTCCGATCAATGACAAACCGGTCTTCACTGACCGTGACCTCTGGGAACTCCTCGGCCAATTCCGTCAGCACGTCCCAGTGGCAGGTTGCCTTAAATCCATCCAAAAGCCCAGCGGCGGCCAGTAGCCATGCGCCCGTATCCATGCCCGCAAGCGTGTGAAATCGACGTGAGGCCGCGCGCAATGCAGCCAGGCAGTCGGGATGCGCATGGGCCCGGTGCCCATAGCTTGGCAGGACCATCAATGCATCCCCCGACGCCGCATTGAGGGCGGCTTCGGGTGTGACCGGAAGTCCGCTGGAGGAGCGGACCTGGCCCGTGCCAAGCCCAAGATACCGCCAATGGTAGAGCGTCTTGCCAGAAAGCGTGTTGGCCGCGCGCAACGGCTCGACCGCATTGGCCAGTCCCAAAGCGGAAAAGTCGTCGAACAGAAGAAGCCCAAACTCTTTCGTAATCTGCATGATCAGGGATGCAATCAGCATGGTTTGTTTCTGTCAACCGCGCCAAAATGGGCGCGACGAGGGAGGGTAGCATGCAGTTCGGATTAAGCGACGAGCAGGAGATGATCGTCTCCACCGTGCGCAGCTTTGTGGAGCGCGAGATCTATCCCCACGAGGCCGAGGTTGAGCGCAGCGGTCATGTGCCACCGGACCTGGCCGCAGAGATCAAACAAAAGACGATCGATTTGGGGTTTTACGCCTGCAATTTCCCCGAAGAAGTCGGCGGTGCGGGGCTAAGCCATCTCGATTTTACGCTTGTGGAGCGTGAGCTTGGCCGAGGCTCTATGGCGCTGACGCATTTCTTTGGGCGCCCGCAAAACATCTTGATGGCATGTGATGGCGCGCAACGGGACCGTTATCTTTTGCCGGCTGTTCGGGGTGAGCGGATGGATGCGCTTGCAATGACCGAGCCTGATGCTGGATCTGACGTGCGCGGGATGAAATGCACAGCCCGGCGGGATGGTGGCGACTGGGTCATCAATGGCTCAAAACACTTCATTTCCGGTGCCGAGCACGCCGATTTCTTCATCGTCTTTGTGGCCACGGGCGTTGAAGACACAGCCCACGGGCCGAAAAAACGCATCACGTGCTTTCTGGTCGATCGCGGGCATCCGGGTTTTGAGGTTCGCCACGGCTATAACTCCGTCAGCCACCGCGGCTACGCCAATTGCATCCTCAGTTTCGATAATTGCCGATTGCCGGACGAGGCGGTTTTGGGTGCGGTGGATGGCGGTTTCGAAGTCATGAACACCTGGCTTTATGCCACGCGCCTAACGGTTGCAGCTTTCTGTGTCGGCCGTGCCCGCCGCGCCTTTGAGATGGCGGCAGATTATGCCGCGGAGCGGAAGCAGTTCGGACAGGCCATCGCAAAATTCCAAGGGGTGAGTTTCCAGATCGCCGACATGATCACCGAAATTGATGCGTCCGATCTGTTGACCCTGTCAGCGGCCTGGCGGTTGGATGAGGGACTGCCTGCAAACCGCGAGATCGCAAGCGCCAAACTTTACGCCTCTGAAATGCTGGCGCACGTCACCGATGCCACGCTGCAGATTTTTGGCGGCATGGGCTTGATGGATGATTTCCCGGTGGAGCGTTTCTGGCGCGACGCCCGGGTCGAGCGGATCTGGGACGGCACGTCAGAGATCCAGCGCCATATCATCGGGCGAGAGATCTTCCGCCCGCGCGGGGCGTAGCGTGGATCGGCTTTTGCGGCCAAAATCCATCGCTGTTGTGGGCGGCGGGACCTGGGGCAGGGCGGTGATCGAGACGGCGCGCAAGACGGGATTTGTCGGCGACATCTGGGCCGTCCATCCCGCGCGTTCCGAGATCGCGGGTGCGCCAGCGGTGTCAAGCGTCGCCGATCTGCCAAGCGCGCCGGATGCGGCATTTGTTGCCGTCAATCGCGACGCGACAATCACAACCATCGCTGCTCTGGCAGATCGCGGCGCCGGCGGCGCGGTCTGCTTTGCGTCGGGTTTTGCGGAGGCATTGGCCGAGGACCCACAAGGTGCCGCGCGCCAGGCCGACTTAGTAGACGCAGCGGCAGACATGCCGATCCTGGGGCCGAATTGTTATGGCCTGGTCAATGCGCTCGATCGCGTCGCCCTTTGGCCTGATCGGCAAGGCCTGCGCCCGGTCGACACCGGCGTGGCCATTATTGCGCAATCGTCCAACATCTTGCTCAATCTGACCATGCAGACGCGCGGATTGCCGATTGCCTACACGATCGCGGCGGGCAATCAGGCGCAGACGGGTCTGGCGCAGATCGGGTCGGCATGCCTTGCCGATCCGCGGGTCACGGCACTTGGCCTGCATATCGAAGGGATCAGCGATGTGGCCGCGTTTGAAGCGCTGGCCCGGGCGGCTTGGCAGGCCGGCAAACCGATTGTTGCTCTGAAAGTCGGCCGCTCGAGCGCAGCGCAGGCGGTGGGCATCAGCCATACGGCGGCCATGGTGGGCTCCGCGGTCGGCGCTGACGCGCTCTTTGACCGGCTTGGCATCGCGCAGGTATCCGGCCTGAACGCGTTTTTGCAATGTCTGCAGATCTTTCACCATTCCGGCGCTTTGGAAAGCCGGAGTCTTTCGCTCATGGCTTGTTCAGGCGGCGAAGCTGGGCTTAGCGCAGATTTGGCCGCAGAGCGGGGCATTACCTGCCCGCCGCTGACCGAGCCGCAACGCGACCGTCTGCGCGATGTTTTGGGGCCGCGCGTGGCCCTGGCCAACCCGCTTGACTACCACACTTATATCTGGGGCAATGGCACGGCCTTGACAGCGATGATGGAGACAATGGCACAGGGTGATGCGGCCCTATCGGCCGTGATCTTGGATTTTCCGCGCCCTGAATGTGGGCCCGTGCCGGAATGGGATTTAGTCATCGACAGGGCCGCTGAGGCGGCCGCACACAGCGGGCGGCCGATGGCCATTTTGGCCAGTCTGCCTGACACGATGAGCGAGGAATTGGCCGAACGGATCGCTGCAAATGGCTTGATCCCTTTATCCGGTATCGAAGGGGCTTTGGATGCGATCGCGGCAGCTGCGACGATCCGCGCGCCGTCAGATATTCCCGTTTGGCCGGCAACCTTGGACGTCTCTGTGCTTGAAATGTTGGAAGAGGCTGAGGCCAAGGTGTTGTTGGCCAAACATGGCCTCGATGTGCCCCAGGGTGGGCGTGCGGCGAGCGTGCAAGAAGCCGGTCAATTAGCGCAAGACATCGGCCGGCCGGTTGCGATCAAAGGGCTGGGGCTCGCTCATAAATCCGAGGCCGGATTGGTCAGGCTCAATCTGTGCGGCGCGTCTGACGCCGAATCCGCGGCCAGGACGATGAATGCGCAAGTGTTTCTGGTAGAAGAAATGATCGAAGATGGCATCGCGGAGCTTTTGGTGGCGATACGGGCCGATCCGGCCCATGGCATGGTGCTGACATTGGGGGCGGGCGGTGTGCTGGCCGAGCTCTGGGCAGACACGCAATCGCTTTTGCTGCCTGTGGTTGCAGCTGACATCGATGCAGCACTTGGCCGGCTGCGTATCGCGCCGCTGCTTGACGGCTATCGCGGCCGCCCTGCGGTCAACCGTGCGGCGATCATCGCGGCTGTGATGGCTCTGCAAGACCAGGCGGCGGCCTTTGGTGGCCGGCTTTCGGAGCTTGAGATTAACCCGCTGATCTGTACCGATCGCCGCGCAGTTGTAGCCGATGCGATCATCACCATGGGAAAGGAAGCGCCATGACCGGACCTGTACGAGCCGAACGCCGCGGCCATGTCTTTGAGGTCACGCTTGATCGACCCAAGGCCAATGCAATTGATCTGGCGACCAGCCGGATCATGGGCGAGGTTTTCACCGAGTTTCGCGACGATCCTGATTTACGGGTGGCCGTTCTTACCGCTGCGGGAGAGAAGTTTTTTTGCCCAGGATGGGATCTGAAGGCGGCAGCCGAAGGTGATGCGGTCGATGGCGATTACGGCGTTGGCGGCTTTGGCGGATTGCAGGAGCTCCGTGGGCTCAACAAGCCGGTGATCGCGGCGATAAACGGGATCGCTTGTGGCGGCGGGTTGGAGCTTGCGCTGTCGGCTGACATGATCCTGGCAGCGGCACATGCAACCTTTGCCCTGCCTGAGATCAGATCGGGCACCGTCGCTGATGCCGCGTCGATCAAGCTACCCAAACGCATCCCCTATCATATCGCAATGGAGATGCTGCTGACCGGGCGCTGGATGGATGCCGAAGAAGCAGCCAGGTGGGGGTTGATCAATCAGGTGCTGCCCGCGGCTGATTTGCTTGGCGCGGCGCGCAGGCTTGCCGATGAATTGGCGGCCGGTCCGCCGCTGGTCTTTGCGGCGATCAAGGAGGTTGTGCGTGAGGCCGAAGATATGAAGTTTCAGGATGCGCTGAACCGGATCACCAAGAGCCAGTTTGGAACCATCGAACGGCTCTACCGGTCCGAAGACCAGTTGGAGGGCGCGCGGGCCTTTGCGGAAAAGCGCGATCCGGTTTGGAAGGGCAATTAGAGAATTGAGGTTTGGGTCGGGCTAGGGTGACGCTCGGGCTTTGCCCGTCGCCCCACCCGCCCTCCCGCAGGTCTGGCAAGAGGAGTGAGACGATGCCGCTGGCGATGAACGGGGAGGTTTTCATCACCTGTGCTGTGACCGGATCGGGCAGCACGCAGGACAGAAGCCCGCATGTGCCGCGCAGCCCGGCGCAGATTGCCGAGAGCGCGATCGCTGCCGCCAAAGCGGGTGCCGCGATTGTGCATTGTCATGTACGAGATCCAAAGACCGGCGCGCCTGCGCGCGATCTGGCGCTGTACCGCGAGGTGACGGATCGAATTCGGGACGCCGAGATCGATGTTGTTCTTAATCTGACGGCCGGAATGGGCGGCGATCTTGTGTTCGGCGCGCCCGAGGCACCGCTGCCCCTACAAACCGGCACGGATATGATCGGTGCTGAGGCCCGTGTTGCCCATATCGCCGAATGCAGGCCAGAGATTTGCACGCTCGATTGCGGCACGATGAATTTCGCCGAGGCCGATTACGTGATGACAAACACGCCGGGCATGTTGCGGGCCATGGGCCGGATGATGACGGAGATGGGCGTACGCCCGGAGATTGAGGCCTTTGACACCGGTCATTTGTGGCTGGCCAAACGGTTGGTGGAAGAGGGTGTGTTGTCTGATCCCGCGCTGGTGCAGCTTTGTATGGGCGTGCCGTGGGGCGCACCGGACGATCTGCAGACCTTCCTGGCGATGGTGGCTGCCGTGCCGCCAAGCTGGACGTTTTCGGCCTTTGGATTAGGGCGCAATCAAATGGCCTATGTTGCGGCCGCGGTTTTGGCGGGCGGGCATGTGCGCGTCGGTCTTGAGGACAATCTGTGGCTTGAAAAGGGTGTATTGGCCACCAATGCCCAACTTGTCGAACGCGCGGTCGGTATCATTGAGGGGCTGGGCGCGCGTGTCATTGGACCTGATGAGGTGCGCGCTAAGCTTGGCCTTGAAAAACGCATGCCCATGGCTGCGTGATCGGGTCCTGAAAAGGCATTTGGGGGAATTTATGAAAGCGGCGATCATTGGTGGCGGTGTCATCGGCGGCGGTTGGGCCGCACGGTTTTTGCTGAACGGTTGGGATGTGGCGATCTTTGACCCCGATCCTGAAGCCGCGCGTAAAATCGATGCGGTCTTGTCAAATGCCCAGGCCGCGCTGCCTGCGCTTTATGACCGGGACCTGCCCGCGCCGGGCATATTGTCGTTTGAGCCAGAGTTGGCCAGCGCGGTGTCGGGTGCCGATTGGGTGCAGGAAAGTGTGCCTGAGCGGTTGGAGATGAAACATTCGATCTATGCACAGATTGAGACGGATGCGGTTCTGGCGTCGTCGACCTCTGGGTTCAAACCGTCTGAGTTAAATGCCAATGGAGCCCGCGCAATCGTCGCGCATCCCTTCAACCCGGTCTATTTGCTGCCGCTTGTCGAGCTTGTCGGCGCGCCTGAGACCTGTGCGCGGGCGGCCGAATTGCTGCGCGGCATTGGCATGTATCCCCTTACCGTTCGTGCCGAGATCGACGCCCATATTGCCGACCGCTTCTTGGAAGCCGTTTGGCGCGAGGCGCTTTGGATGATCAAAGATGGTGTGGCCACGACCGCAGAAATCGACGAGGCGATCCGCATGGGCTTTGGCCTGCGATGGGCGCAGATGGGTCTGTTTGAGACCTATCGCATCGCCGGGGGCGAGGCGGGCATGCGCCATTTTCTGGCACAATTCGGGCCCGCGCTTGCTTGGCCCTGGACGAAGCTTATGGATGTGCCGGAGCTCGATAAGGCCTTGATCGATCAGATCGCGGCGCAATCGGATGCGCAATCCGGCGGCCGCTCGATCCGCGAGCTGGAGCGAGAGCGCGACGGCAACCTGGTTGCCATCCTGCGCGCATTAAAGGCGCAAGGCACAGCCGCGGGCCGCGTTGTGGCGGAACACGAAGCCACGCTCTAGGCTCCGCGCAATTGCTGGGCTACCGTTTGGCAAAGGGGCCAGACATGCCGAACAAGACCATCTCCGCCGACGCCGCCGCCGCCCTGATCGGTGATCGCGACACAATCACGACCTCTGGCTTTGTCGGGATCGGGGTGCCCGAGGCGCTGCTGAAAGCTCTTGCCGCAAGGTTCATCGAAACCGGCAAGCCGCGCGATCTGAACCTTTTCTTTGCAGCCGGGCAGGGCGACGGGGCGGATCGGGGTCTGAACCATCTGGCCCATGATGGGCTGCTGGCCTCGGTCATTGGTGGCCATTGGGGCCTAATCCCGAAACTGGGCGAGATGGCCGTCTCAGGCCGGATCGCGGCCTGGAACCTGCCGCAAGGTGTCATCAGCCAGCTTTACCGCGACATTGCTGCCGGAAAGCCGGGCAGCCTGACGCGCGTCGGGCTGGAGACCTTTGTCGATCCGCGCAAAGGCGGCGGCAAGCTCAATGATAAAACCAAAGAAGATGTGGTTGAGCTGGTTGAGATCGGCGGCGCGCCATGCCTTTTCTACCGCGCGCGCCGGATCGATGTGGCGCTCTTGCGTGGCACAAGTGCTGATACGGCGGGCAATGTGTCGATGGAGCGCGAGGCGCTGACGATCGACAATCTCGCCCAGGCGATGGCGGCGAAAAATTCCGGCGGTGTGGTGATCGTCCAGGTCGAGCAGATCGTCGAGAACGGCTCTCTCAGCCCGCGCGATGTGGTCATACCGGGCGTGCTAGTTGATGCGCTGGTTGTGGCTAAACCCGAAGACCATATGCAGACCTTCGCCACCCATCACGCCCCTGCTTTCACCGGGCGGTACCGGCAACCCGCCGAGGCGGCCGAGACCATGGCGCTGGATGCCCGCAAGGTCATCGCTCGTCGCGCAGCGTTTGAGCTGCCGGTCAACGGGGTTGTCAATCTTGGCATCGGCATGCCGGAAGGTGTCGCGGCAATTGCGGCCGAAGAAAAGCTTCTCAGCCACCTCACGCTCACGGCGGAGCCTGGGGTCATTGGCGGCCAGCCGGCATCAGGCCTGGATTTCGGTGCGGCGGTCAATGCCCATGCGATCATCGACCAGAACCAACAGTTTGACTTCTATGATGGCGGCGGGCTCGATATCGCAGTTTTGGGCATGGCGGAGGCTGATGCCGAAGGCTCGGTCAATGTCTCAAAATTCGGCACGCGGCTGGCCGGGGCGGGTGGTTTTATCAATATCAGCCAGAATGCCCGCAAGGTCGTCTTTTGCGGCACGTTCACCTCTGTCGGCCTGGATGCTCGTGTCGCCGGCGAACGGCTTGTCGTCTGCCAAGAAGGGCGCGTGAACAAGTTTGTCGCCGATGTCGAGCACACAACTTTTTTTGGCCCGCGCGCCGCACGGCTGGGCCAGCCTGTCCTTTATGTCACCGAACGCGCGGTCTTTCGGCTTGATACCCGCGGGCTTGAGCTGATCGAGATCGCGCCCGGTGTCGATTTGGATCGCGATGTTCTTGGCCAAATGGCGTTTGAACCCATCATCGAGAATGTTTCATTGATGGATGCCCGGCTATTTGGTGAGGCGGCCATGGGGCTTGAGATCGATCTGCTGGCGCTTGATCTGGATACCAGGATCGCGCTCAGTGCCGATCGGCAGCGCATCTTCATCAATTTGGAGAAATTGCGCATCCGCAACGCCAGCGATGTGGCCCGCATCGAGGCGCGCGTTGAGGATTTGTGCGAGCCCTTGGGCACAAGGGTCGATGCGATCGCAAATTACGATCAGACCCAAATCTACCCGGAGATCGAAGACGAATACGCGCGCGTGATCCAGTCGCTCGAAGAGCGGTTCTATGCAACTGTCACGCGGTATTCGGCTTCTGCTTTCATGCGTGTGAAGCTTGGCAAGGTATTTGCGGAATCAAAGAACGCCCATATCTTTGAGACCGAGCACGCGGCGCGCAATTTCCTCGACGATTGAAGATATCTGCCTATCCGTAGGCATAGCCGCCCTCTGCTGATGTGCCCTGGGCCATGCTTGTGTGGGGCTGCCCGGACCGGCCTCCAAGCGGTAAACAAATCCTGTCTTGTAAAGTTTCAATGTCTGGGGAGTTGCCCATGTTTACCGATCTGTTTGCCCGTCGCGCCGCCCATAATCTGCCCAGCCCGCCCGTCCCGGTCGAGCTGCAGTCCGAGCTTGTCTCCAGTGGCCCGAATTTCACGCTGCGGCGGATCACGTTGGCGCCGAACCAAGAGATCGCCTTTTCACGCAGCGATATGGCCCGAACGTGGCAGGTGCTAAAGGGCTTCGGCCATGCAGATATCAATCAGTGTGAGCATGTAATGGCACCGACGATGAGCGCTGAGATCGCCCCTGGCATGCCAGCGCAGATCGAAAACCGGCAATCCCAGCCGCTGATCGTGCTGGAGCTTTGTTCCTGGTCGGCGTCCCAATCGACTGCGAGGGCTGCGTAAATGCCAGGGTTTCAGTCAAAACAATCCCGCCTCCTTGGCAAGCATGGCGGCCTGCGTACGGTTGCGTGCATCGAGCTTACGGCAGAGCGTCTTTACATGGAGCTTGATCGTCACTTCTTGCAGGCCGATCTCGCGCGCGATTTCTTTGTTGGAGAGCCCGCGGCAGAGACCGGACAGGACCTCCATTTCGCGCCGCGTCAGGCCGTCCGCCAAGGGATTGGATTTCTCAGCCGCCTCGTCGGTCAGGACGTCGAGCGGCACAAAGGTTTCGCCCGCGGCCATGAAGCGGATGGCGTTGACCAGTGATTTAGCGCCCATCGTCTTGGGCAGAAAACCAATCGCGCCGGCGGCAACCGCATCTTCGGCAACCCGGCGATTGGCAGCGCCCGATATGATGGCCACCCCTTCATCGCCGTTTGCGTCAAGCGCCTTGCTTAGCCCAGCCAATCCGGCCATGCCGGGCATCATGTAATCCAGAAGCACCAGATCATACCGGCCATTTGCTTTAATCTGGGTCAGGGCTTCCGGCAAATCGACTGCTTTATCGGCTGAGATATCACCTGAGGCTTCAACAAAGGCCGCGATCGTGTCGCGCACCAACACATGATCATCTGCAATTAGCACGCGCATTGTCTCACACCCAAAAGCTGCCCGAACCCCGCGCCTTTGGCGAAAATCCGTGCGGTTTTCCAAGGCGCTGCTCAGCGCTTCTTAACAGTGCGGGTCTATACCAAATGATAACGGCTGCTTCGAACCGGCGCTGATTTCCACAAAATGTGGGGCAAGTTCATCTCAAAACCATGGGAGAGATCAGATGCTTGAATCCATTCGCATTGGCCTCGCCGCTTTCGCAATTGCCGCGCTCTCCGCTGCGAGCACCAGCGCCTTCAGCCCGCCAGAGGGGCCGGTTCTTTTGACCGTTGAGGGGCTCGCGGATGTGCAGGGTCCGGTGGCGTTTGACCGCGCGCTCCTGGAAGCGCTGCCCGCTGTGGAACTCAAAACGGCGACAATTTGGACCGACGGCGAACAGGTCTTCACCGGGGTCGAATTGGCCGTGTTACTGGCTCATTTGGGGGTGGAAGGCGGCACATTGCGGGCAATCGCCATCAATGACTACTCGGTCGATATCCCGGTTGCCGATGCCGTGCCTGGCGGGCCGATCATCGCCTATCTGCAAAATGGTGCGCCCATGTCGGTGCGCGATCGGGGCCCGCTTTGGATTATCTATCCCTACGATGCGTCCGCCGCCTATCGCACCGAAGCCATCTACGCGCGCAGCATCTGGCAGCTTAGCCGGATCGAGCTGGAATAGCGGTCTGTTCTTGGGATTACACGCATGATCCGGGGCACAGAAAACCGGCGCCAAATCTGGCCGAAGGGACCGTATTTCGGCCTGGCGTTCCTATTTGCGGCGCTGGTTTATTGCGTGGCCGTCCTCGTCATCGATGTGCAAACGAAACTCACCCGCCTTGCAACCGCCCAAACGGACAACGCAATTTGGGGCCTGTCGCAGCTCGAGGTGGAGTTTCTGGCCTTCCAGAATGCCGTCTTGTTGTCCGCGGCGTCCAACGCGCCCGACCTTGATCAGGTCACATTACGTTTTGACGTCTTTTTCAGCCGGGTTTCGATGGTCAATGAGGCCGCCATGTTCACCGCACTGCGCGATGACCCAGAGCTAAGCGGCACCATGGCGGCGGTGACAGGCGCGCGGGACCGCATGGCGGGTTTGATCGACCAAGGCGGCGCGCCGGCGCAAATTTTGCCTCTGTTGCTGTCGGAGACGCGTGATGCCCGCGGGCCGGTGCGCGATGTCGCCCTGCGCAGTGTTGATCTTTTTGTCATCGCGTCCGAAGGCAGCCGTGCGCGGCTATCTTCGGTACTCACACGGCTTGCGGTCGTGTCGACCGTCCTGGTCGGCGGCCTCATTTTTGCGCTTGCTGCAGTGGCTCGTTTGGTCAGGCGGACGGCCAGACATGCGCGGGATCTGCAGCGCAGCACGATCAGGCTTCAGGCGGTATCTGCGACCTCGCTTGATGCCATCCTGGTCACCGATGACCACGGCTTTGTGCAAGGCTTCAACGCCGCTGCCGAACAGATTTTCGGCTATTCGGCCGAGCAAGCGATTGGCAATGATTTCGCCGATCTGATCATGCCGGGCCATCTTCTTGACCAGCATCGGGCTGGGATGGACGCCTATCACAAAGGCGGCAAGTTGAAGGTCGTGGGCTCGGGCCGGGTTCGGCTTGAGGCCTGCCGCGCGGATGGTGAGGTCTTTCCGATCGAGCTCGCGATCACGCGCACGCCAAGCCCCGAAGGCGACGTGTTCGTCGCCTTTATGCGCGACATCTCCGGCCAGGTTGAGGATGAACGAACGCTTCGCCAGGCCCGTGACGACGCACTTGCCGGTGAAAAGGCGAAGGCCAATCTGCTTGCCGTCATGAGCCATGAGATGCGCACGCCATTGAACGGAATCCTGGGCTCGATGGAACTTCTGGCGCGCACCGATCTCGCGCCTGATCAGCGAGAGCATCTTGAGATTATGTCGCGCTCGGGCGATCTGTTGCTGCACCACGTCAACGACGTGCTGGAGCTGTCGCGTCTAGATGCAGGCCATACTGAGCTTGCGCAAGAGGCCTTCGATGCAGGGCAGGTTATCTTGGATGTCGCCCAGGGTTTGCGCGCTGTGGCCAAGGCCCAGGGTACTGAAATTGATGTTGTCCTGACGGGCGCGCAGCTTGACCATGTCGAAGGCGACGAACGCCGCTTGCGCCAGGTGCTGATGAACCTGTCCGGCAATGCCGTGAAGTTTACCGAAAACGGACGCATCACAATCTCCGCCGCGCGGCGCGAGGACAACCGGGTTGAGATTGCCGTCCGCGATACCGGCATCGGCATCGCACCAGAAGATCAGGCGCGCATTTTTGATGAGTTTGTGACCATCGATCCAAACTATAACAGAAAGGTCGAGGGGACCGGCTTGGGGCTTGCCATAACGCGGCGCCTTGTTGAGGCGATGGGCGGCGTCATCACGTTAGAGAGCGCGCCCGGCGCGGGCAGCACCTTTCGGGTCACGCTGCCGCTCGCGGTCTTGGCCCATGGTCGGCGCCATGCTGACCAGTCACACGGCGCGCGCGACACTGGTGGTGGCACTATCCGGCTTGACGGGATGCAGGTCTTGCTGGTCGAGGATAACCCGATCAATCGCCGCATCGCGCGTGCCATGTTGGAGCCTTTGGGATGCGTTGTGACCGAAGCCTGCGACGGCGCACAGGGCGTCGAATTGGCCAATGAGACCGCATTTGATGTGATCTTGATGGATATCTCCATGCCGCGCATGGACGGGATTGAGGCCACACGGCATATCCGCACCGGTCCAGCGGCCTCCGCCGCCGCCCGGATAATTGCCCTGACGGCGCATGCGCTTGAGGAAGACATCGCGCGCTTTAAAGCGGCCGGAATGAGTGAGGTCATCCTCAAGCCGATCTCAGCGGAGCGCCTGTCACAGGCGCTCGACCGGCGCAAAAAACGGCGCCAGATTGACCCGCAGCTTGATGCGCAAGTGCTGGATATGGCGATCTTTGGCGAGTTTGCCCAAGTGCTGGGCCCTGAAGCAACCGCTGAGATGCTGGCGAAGTTCCTGGCGGACGCCGAAGAAGCGGTGCCGTGGCTGATCTGGCATGCAAGCGAAGAGGCATCGCGTGAAGCTGTCGCCAACCGCGCCCATGGATTGGCCGGTTCAGCCGCCGTGATGGGTGCCACAGCGCTACACGGCGCGCTGCGCAAGTTGGAGGCTGCGGCCCGAACCGGCGCGCCATTGGCACCTGCGACCGACGCGCTGAGCCCAGTGTGGGACGCGACGCGCGACAAGCTCAACACAAGATCTGCAGCGGCCTAAATTCCGCGTTGAGCGATTTCCTTGCTGCGCCCCCTTTGCGGGGATGCAAAATAGCGCCGTGAAACGCGCCGCTCGACACAACCGCACCGACCCGCCATGCTGCTAGTGCTGCGCAGTTGGCTGATCTCCGGCGTGGGGGTCGCCATTTTTATGGTGCTGGACCTGCCGCTGCCATGGCTGCTGGGACCAATTTTTGCCAGTTTGATCGCTGGCCTGGCCGGGTTAGAGCTGCGCGGCATCAAGGCCGTCAATGAAGGCATGCGCGCCGTGCTGGGGGTGGCCATTGGCGCCTCGCTGACGCTTGGCGTGGTGCTGAGCATGCCAGCGATGTGGCCGACGCTACTTATGATCCCGCTTCTCATCTTTCTGTCAGGTGTGATCGGCGTGCCCTATTTCCAGCGCCTCTGGGGCTTCGACTTCGCCACCAGCTACTATTCGGCCATGCCGGGCGGGCTGCAGGATATGCTGGTCTTCGGCGAAGAGGCGGGCGGCGATGTCCGCGCGCTGTCGCTGATCCATGCCACGCGCGTGCTGCTGATTGTCTCGATCCTGCCCTTCATCCTTGATGGCTTTTGGGAGGTTGACCTGTCCAACCCGCCCGGCGTCCCGGCCCGGACCATTGCGCCCAGCCAATTGGCGTTGATGGTGGTGGCGGGCCTGTTGGGATGGCGAGTGGCCAAGGCTGTGGGCCTGTTCGGTGCCTCGATCCTGGGCCCGATGATCGCTGCGGCCATTCTGTCGATGACCGGTCTTCTACAACACCGCCCACCGGCCGAGGTCATTTGGGCGGCGCAGTTCTTCATCGGCATGACGGTTGGCGCGAAATACTCAGGCGTCACCGGGGCTGAGGTGCGCCGCGACGTGGTCGCGGCCTTTGGCTTCTGCCTCGTCCTGCTGGTCCTGGCGGCAATCTTTACCGAAGCCACGATCCTTCTGGGCCTTGCCCCGCCGCTTGACGCGCTTTTGGCATTCGCCCCCGGCGGCCAGGCGGAGATGACAATTCTGGCGCTGATTGCGGGCGCTGATCTGGCCTTTGTCATCACCCATCACATTTTGCGCATTGTGGTGGTCATAATCGGCGCGCCCATCGCCGCGCGGCTGATGCGGCGCGCTTAAGGCGGCGGGATCAAGGCGGCAGGGCGCATGCAAAGGCGGGGTCCGGCCGATGCCAACCCAAATTCGGCAAAGAACAAGACCGCGGCGACAAAACCGCGCCATGCCAATCGATTGCGGAAGCGGGTGGAGTTTTCAGATTGCCTGAAGTTTGGACGAAGCCGCCCACAATTTTAGACGTCGTCACCGCCGCCCATAAGACACCGTTGCATTTGCGAAACAACCTTGCCAACCTGGACTCAGAATTGCTGGACAAGGGTCGTCCGACAATTTCGAAAAATGAAATTGACCTTACAGGGAAAGGAAATCAGCAGATGCTGAAAACGACAATCCGTGCCACATTTGCTGCCAGCGCCATGAGCGTTGCGGCATTTGGCGTTGCCTCCGCACAGGACCTTGTGCTCGGCATGCCGAACTGGCCCTCGGGCGTGGCAACTTCGCATATCCTGGCGCAAGTGATCGAAGAGAATTTCGGCCTTGATGTGGAGCTGCAAAGCGGCACCAACCCGATCATTTTCGAAGCCATGGATGCAGGCTCGATGCATGTGCACCCCGAAGTGTGGATGCCGAACCAGCAGAACTTGCACGATACTTACGTGCAGGAACGCGGCTCTGTGGTGATGAACGAAAACCCCGTTCAGGCCGTTCAGGGCATGTGCGTGCCGACCTATATCGCGGAGCAGTATGACATCACATCGATCGAGGATATGACCGATCCCGAAAAGATGGCGATCTTCGATACCGACGGCGATGGCACACCGCAGGTTTGGATCGGTGCGCCCGGTTGGGCATCGACGATCATCGAGCGCATCCGCGCGCGGTCCTACGGCTATGACGCGGTCATGGATCTCGAAGAATATGACGGCACCGTCGCCTGGGGCGCTTTGGGGTCGGCCATCGAGGCCGAAGAGCCCTGGATCGGTTTCTGCTATGAGCCGCATTTCATCTTTGTGGCATATGATCTGACCTATCTCGAAGAGCCTGCGCATGATCCGGCAACCTGGAACATCGTGCAGCCGACCGACGATCCGCAATGGCTGGAGGTCTCGACCGCGTCGACGGCATGGAACGGGGCAACATTGCACCTGCATTATGCCGCCGAAGTTCGGGAAAACTTCCCCGAGGTCGCCGATTTCTTCGACGCCTATGAGATGCCCGCCGAAGTGCTGTCGAGCATGGGTCTTGATCTGACGATCAACGACGTCGATCCAGCCGATTTCGCCGCGACCTGGATCGCAGAGAACGAAGATGTCGTTCTGGGCTGGCTGACCAACTAAGGCCTTCCTGAACAAAGCCTTGTGGGCCGCGGGCAGATGCTGCGGCCCGCTTGCAAGCGCGATCGGGGCGACAAAATGGGGCGAAGATTATGACTGAAGCTGTCGTAGAACTAACTGACGTCTGGAAGGTATTCGGCAAGCGAGCCTCAGAGACGATTGAAGCCGCGAAAAGCCGCGGGCTGACAAAGCCCGAAGCGCTTGAAGAATTTAGCACCGTCATCGGCGTGCGCGAGGCGACCTTCTCGGTCGCGCGGGGTGAGATTTTTTGCATCATGGGCCTGTCGGGTTCGGGCAAGTCCACGCTGGTACGTCATGTCAACCGGTTGATCGAGCCGTCATCGGGCACCATCAAAGTGCTGGGCGAAGATGTCGGCAAGAAGAACGCCAAAGACCTGCGCGAGATGCGTGCCAAGCATATCGGCATGGTGTTTCAGCATATGGCGCTGATGCCGCACCGCTCGGTGCGTGATAACGTGGCCTATCCGCTGGAGATCCGCGGCGTGCCGAAATCGCGCCGTTGGGCGGTCAGCGAACACACGCTCGATCTGGTCGATCTCAACGGCTACGAAGATCGTCTGCCGCGCGAGCTGTCGGGCGGGATGCAACAGCGCGTCGGTATCGCGCGCGCGCTGGCCTCCGACCCTGAGATTTTGCTGATGGACGAGCCCTTTTCGGCGCTTGACCCGCTGATCCGGTTGCAGTTGCAAGACCAGTTTAAAGTGCTCGTGGAAGAGCTGAAAAAGACCACGCTTTTCATTACCCATGACCTTGATGAAGCGATCCGTATCGGTCACCGGATTGCAATTATGAAAGACGGCGTGATTGTGCAGATCGGCACGCCCGAAGAGATCGTCACGCAGCCTGCGGATGAATATGTACGCGAATTCGTGCAAGGGATCAGCCGGCTCAAATTGGTGCGCGCGCATACCATCATGGAGCCTTTGGCCGAAGGCCAGGCTGCCCGGCTAAACGGTGCGCCCCGGGCCGAGGGCGACAGTGATCTTGACGCGCTGATCGACATGTCAGTGGGCGTGGATGGGCCCATCATCATCACCAATGCAGGCCAGGATGTGGGCCTGGTCAGCAAAGAGACGTTGCTGCGCGGTATCCAAGGGGGTAAGGGGCAATGACCGATGTGAGCCAGGCCGCCCGGGCGGCCAATGTAGCCGAAATTGTCGCCGATAGGGATGCGCTAGACGCCTCGGTTGCCGAATTTGCCGGGCAGAACGCGGATTACTACCAGGCCGCTTTCCGCAAAATCCAAGAAACCGCGGGCCCGATTGCGCTCACATTTAACAGTGCCGCGGCCTTGCTTGGCCCGATCTGGTCGGCGGCGCGCGGGCTCTGGGGTGGGTTTTGGGGCTTCTTGATCCTCGAGATCATCGCCTGGGTCCAAATCGGCCGCGGCACCTGGGGCGAGTTGGGCGCCGAAAACCTCTCCCGCGCGGCACAACAAGAAGAACGCGCGCAGGACTTTCTGGCCCGCGCCGCTGAGGCAGCAGCGGCCGGCGAAGATGCCAGCCGGTTCGAAACGCTTGGCAACAACTTGCTGCGCGCGGCGGAGCGGTCGCGCGATGAGGCCGCAGCCCTGGCAGCCGACAGTTTTCAGATCCTAATCTTTGGGCTGATCTTCCTGGTGGCGATCCGTGTCCTGCAGGGGCTTTGGGCTAATACGGCCTATGAGCGCAAATACGTCGAATGGCGGATCGATCCGGAGCGCGTGCAATCGGGCTGGAACCAGCGCAATATGATCTGGGGGATCGTTCTGGCGCTGATTATCGCGCCGCTGACGGTTTATCGCTTCACGGTTGAGGACGTGACGGAGTGGCTGACGACATTCCCGGCCAATCCCGACCTTTACGGCAATACCGCGCGCTGGCTGGAAGATGTTATCGATGCCGCGGCTGTCGCAGGCGCCGGTGCGTTTGACGGCATCGTGCTGGCGGTGCGGCGCGTCCTCGATGGGATATCGCTGGCGCTAAGCGGGACGCCCTGGCCGGTTGTCATGGCCGTAATCTGCGTTGTCGCCTGGCGGTCAGCCGGGCCCCGCGTGGCGATCTTCACGGCTGCTTCGCTGGC
The DNA here is from genome assembly GCA_039191215.1 of Pseudomonadota bacterium. GTDB lineage: Bacteria > Pseudomonadota > Alphaproteobacteria > Rhodobacterales > Rhodobacteraceae > HKCCE3408. The sequence continues at coordinate 12,686 of JBCCXT010000011.1, read as the reverse complement.
CTACATTGCCTTTCTCGGCTATTGGGAAATTGCCATGGAAACTGTGGCCCTGGTTGGCGCGGCTGTGGTGCTTTGTGTGATCATCGGCATTCCGCTTGGCATCTGGTTTGGCAAATCTGCGCGCGCCTACCGGTTTGCCGAGCCGGTGCTCGATCTGATGCAAACCCTTCCGGCCTTTGTCTATCTGATCCCGATCATCGCTTTTTTTGGCACCGGCAACCCGCCGGGAATTCTAGCCACGATCATCTTCGGCATGCCGCCGGTGATCCGGCTGACGGCCCTGGGCATGCGCGGGGTACCGGACAGTATCAAAGAGGCGGCCAGCGCGTTTGGCGCGTCCAACTGGCAGATCTTGCGTGATGTGGAGCTGCCCCTGGCGCGACCGTCGATCATGACGGGCGTGAACCAGACCATCCTGATGTGCTTGTCGATGGTGGTGATCATCTCGCTGATCGGCGGTGGCGGTTTGGGCCAGACGATCCTCGAGGCGCTGCAATTTGCCGCCAAAGGCCCGGGCATTCTGGGCGGCCTGGCGATCCTTCTGGTGGCGATGGTTATTGACCGCATCGTTCAGGGCGCATTTCGGCGCAAAGATCTGAAGGAAGACGACTAGGCTATGGCCGTCAGGTATTTAAAAGAGGCCTCGGCACAAGCCGAGGCCACCCAAAACGATGTCCGCGACATGGTGCAAATTGTCCTAACCGACATCCGCCATGGCGGTGAGGAAGAGGCCGCGCGTTATGCGGCGCAGTTCGACAAATGGACCGGAGGCATTGTCGTCACTGCCGATCAGATCGCCGCGGCCGCAGATCGCGTCCCGGCGCAACTGAAAGCCGATATCCGCTTTGCCCACGACAATATCCGCCGCTTTGCCGAAGCCCAGAAAGCAACAATTTCCGACGCAGAGATCGAAATGCATCCGGGCTTTTGGGCCGGCCAGCGCCAGATACCGATGTCGGCGGCTGGCTGCTATGTGCCGGGCGGGCGGTATAGCCACATCGCCTCGGCGCTGATGACAATCACCACAGCAAAAGTGGCGGGCGTCGGCCATGTCACGGCCTGCTCGCCGCCGAAACCGGGCCAGGGCATTCCCGCCCCGATCCTATTTGCAATGCATCTGGCCGGTGCAGATCGGGTGCTGAATCTCGGCGGCGTACAGGGGATCGCTGCCATGGCATTCGGCCTTTTTGGCGCGCCCAAGGCTGACATTCTGACCGGGCCCGGTAACCAGTTTGTGGCCGAGGCCAAGCGGATGCTCTTTGGTGAGGTTGGCATCGATATGTTTGCCGGTCCGACCGACAGCATGGTGATCGCCGATGCCTCGGCCGACGCGGAACTGGTCGCCTGGGACCTCGTGGGCCAAGCCGAACATGGCTATAACTCCCCCGTCTGGCTGGTGACCAGCAGCGCGGATCTGGCCCGAAATGTGCTGGCGCGCGCGCCCGTTTTGATCGCTGACTTGCCGGAGCCTAACCGGTCCAACGCGGATGCTGCCTGGCGCGACTATGCCGAGGTGATTTTGTGCGATACTGCCGAAGACATGGCGCGCATCAGCGACAGCTACGGCCCCGAACATCTGCATATCCAGTGCCGCGATCTTGATTGGTGGCTGGGCCGCTTGCGCAGCTATGGCTCACTCTTTCTGGGTGAGGAGACCACCGTCGCGTATGGCGACAAGGCGGCCGGGCCGAACCACGTGCTGCCCACTTCGGGTGCGGCGCGCTACACCGGTGGTCTGTCGGTGCACAAGTTCCTCAAAACCGTGACATGGCAGCGCGCGACGCGCGAAGGCGCCCGGCCCGTGGCCGAAGCAACTGCACGCCTGTCGCGCGAAGAAGGGATGGAGGGCCATGCCCGATCTGCCGATATGCGGCTTGAGAAATACTTTTCCGAGACCACGGCGGGTTGAGCCGGACCATTTAAGGCTTCGATAGAACCTTCGCCAAAATCTCCGCATCCATTTCCACGATGTTTGACGCAGCGGGAAACGCGGCACTTGCAACGTCGGCGATATACTCGCGATAGGCCGCCACGCGGTCTGCCTGCAACCTGTCGCGTTCGGCGGCGAAATTGCGATAGACCTTGGCATGGCGCGGGATATGGCCACGATTTTCGCCCAAGAGATCGGCCGAGAATAGATATTGCGCATCGCACGCCCCGCCAGAGCCAAGCGAGATGGTCAGCATGGTGCTTTGCGCGGTGATTGCACCGGCAAGATTGGCTGGGATCACCTCCATCTCAACCGCGAAAGCGCCAGCATTTTCGAAATCGCGGGTGTCAGAGCGGATTTTGCGCGCCTGCGCCTCGGTCTTGCCAACAGCGCGGTAACCGCCCGTCCAGGTTGCTTTGGGCGGGACAAGACCGACATGGCAGATCACCGGCACGCCTTCGCGGGCCAGAACCTCGACGATCTGCGGGCTCATCCCGCAATAGACCGATTGCGCCCCGGCAGACATTGCGGCCATCGCATCGCGCAGCGCTTCCGTTGCGTCGGCATGTTTTCCCCAAGGCAAGCCGAACTGAAAATGTGCACCTTTTGCCGCTTGCGCGAAATGAGCGCGTTCGGGAAGGAAGGCCGTGCCGATCATGTCCATGCCGGCCTCGGCCGCCGCGATGGCCTCTTCTTCACGCGCGACCTGCACATAGGCCAATTGCCGTTTGCCTTTGCACGCCAGCAGGTCCAGCACGCTCAGCCCGGTTGGGCGCATCAGCCCATGATCCTTTTGCGCCGCTCTTTCATGCGCGCGTCAGCCTGGACGGACCCGTCATGGAAAGAGCCGAAAAGCTTGTCCCAGGGCACTTCGAGTGAGCCGTAATTGCACTCGAAATACCGGTGATGCATCTGGTGGTGGAATGTGCCGAGTTTGAGCCGGTTCTGATCGCGCACGACAAGCCCTTCAAAGCCGCAATGCGTCGTGGCCGCGGTCAGCGTCAAGTATTGCATATGATAGAGGATATGAACCGGGTTCGACGGCACGATCAGGTGGATCAGGCCCGAGCCCAGAAAGATCACATGTTCGACCGGGTGCATCGACAGGCCGGACCAGGGGCCGACATTGATGTTGCGATGATGCAGCGCGTGCACATGCTTGTAGAAGAACGGCACATGCAACAGTCGGTGGATCCAGTAGAAGTAAAAGCTCTCCCATAGCGGGATCAGCAGGAAAAGCGCGACAAACCACACCGGATTGGCAGCCCATGTCAGATAGGGCGCCACGCCGTTGGCCATGGCCCAAAACAGCAAGACCTCGTAGGTGGTCCAGACCAGCACGCCGCTGCCGAGCGTCCAGAACATATTGTCGCGGACCTGGCCGCCCAGGGTGAACTGCCGCCCGTTCACCATAAGTGGCCGCGGGTCGTATTTCAGCCGCTGGCCCTGCTTGGTGAAGGTGTAGAAGTAAAGGTGCAGTCCGCCTGCAACGACCGTCATCAGGATCAGGTTACGCAGATAGAGTCCGGCGACCCAGCCAAATTCGAGCTGCTGCATCTGATCAAGGGGCGGCTGGAACCAGGTCAGCGAGATAAAGGCCACGGCGACGAGGATCAAACGCTCAGAAATCAGAAACCAGGAATTCCACAGCCAGGCCAAAACCGCCATTGGCCGAAGCGGCCAGGTGAAAAGCGGCGAGACAGAGAGCGGCGTGTCTGGCTGATGGTTCCAGCCTTTGAGCTTTGCATCGGACATGGGTCGAACCTCCTGCGGCATAAGATACCGCTCGCCATTCCCAAGAAAAGCAGATTTAATCGAGGAACATCATGGGATTTTCAGCGGATGGCGGTGAGCTTGAAAGCGATGCGGTATTATTGCGCGGCCCTGCGGCTGGGCAGCTTGGCGCAGGCAGCAGCGGAGTTGCGCGTTGCGGCATCGGCGGTAGCGGCCGCGATCGATCAGATCGAGGCGCATTTTGGATTGTCGCTGGCGATACGGCAACGGGCGCGTGGGATTGAGGCGACGGCTGATGGCCGCGTCATGGCGCAGCGCTTTCAGGCGCTGTTGGAGGAGTATGAGACCGTCCTGCGCGACGGGGCGGCGCGGCGGCAATCGCTCGGTGGTGATCTGCGGATCGGCTATTACGCACCGGTTGCACCAGCTTTCATGCCGCAGATTTTGGCGCCGCTGATCGCGCCTGAAAACGACCTGACAGTGTATCTCGACGCATGTGACAACGAAGCCGCGCAGGAAGGTCTGCGGCGCGGTGCCTATGACGCGATCCTTTTTGTCGCCGATGCTGCGGCTCCTTGGATGGAGGTGGCACCCCTGATCGACGCGCCGCCCTATTGCTTGTTGGCCGCCGACCACCCGCTGGCCACGCGGCGCGCGCTTAGCTTGCGCGATCTGGCGGAACTGCCGCTGGTCAGCCTCAACCGCCCGCTTGCCGCAGATTACTACCGCCAATTGTTTGAGGCGGCAGGCCAACGGCCGCGCACAATCGCGCACTGCACCTCATCCGAGATGGTGCGCAGTTTGGTGGGCACCGGCCAGGCCGCGGCGATCCTGAACATGCTGCCGCTGACCGAGCAGAGCTATGCCGGGGACCGCTTAGCCGTCGTGCCGATTGCCGACGCATTGCCGCCGCTAACCTTGTCGGTTGGCACGCCAATGGGTCAACAGCGCCGCGCCGTGGCTGAATTCATTGCAAATTTGCGGGTCTATTTCGCGCAGCCCGGCAAGCTAATCTGCGCTTGAAGCTCAGGCCCGCACATGTGCGTAGTCGGGATCATAGGGGCAGGGCGGGATGACCTCGGCCGGGATAACATCGCCCAACAGATCAAGCGCCAGCCCGGTGCCCGGATCGGCCCTTTCCGGATCGACGAAAGCCAAAGCCAGGTTGAGGCCGGTTCGGTAGCCGAACCCGCCTGATGTCACAGTGCCGACGATATCGGCCCCGGCCATGACCGAGGCGCCACCATGGGCGGGCCGGTCGCTTGCGTCGATCGACAGGGTCACAAGCCGCTTTTTGGGCCCTTCATTATGGCGCCGCTCAAGTGCTGTGCGGCCGACAAAATCGCCTTTGTCGAGCTTCACAAAGCGATCAAGGCCGGTCTCATAGGGGTCAAATTCGGTCAGGATGTCGGATTTCCAATGCAGATAGCCCTTTTCAAGCCGCATGGATTCGACCGCCCGGCTGCCAAAAAGCCGCAGGCCATGCGCCTCGCCCGCCTGACGCAAAGCCAAATAGGCGGCGTAGAGCTGCGCGTTGGGCACATGGATTTCATAGGCAAGCTCACCTGAGAAGCTTACCGACATGACAATGGCGGGTGCGATGCCAATGAAACATTCGCGCACCGAGAGCCAGGGAAAGGTCGCCGCAGACCAATCGCCGCGCGCCGCACCTGCCAGGACATCGCGCGATTTCGGCCCGGCCAAGACCAGGATCGTGTAGTCATTGGTCAGCGAGTGCAGGGCCACTTCCTCACCCGTACGTAGATGGGCGCTGAGCCAGTCCATATCGTGAAACTCTGCCGCCGCGGCTGAGCCGTACCAGAGGCGGCCTAGGCCTCGATTGGTATCGGCGAGATTGGCGATGGTCGCCTCGCTCTTCACCATGCCGTGCGCGTTGAGTAGATAGCCCAGCCCGACGCGCCCCTCTTTGCGCGTCACCCGGCCGCAAAACAGCCGGTCGAGAAAGCTGTGCCGGTCGGCGCCGGTGATCTCGATCCGGTTAAAGCCGCTGACTTCGGTCAGCCCGACGCCCGATTGCACGGCCGACACTTCGGCCGCCACAACGGCATCAACCTCGGTCAAGCGAAAGCTGTGGCTTTCGGTGAAATCGGCGCTCGGTTTGATGTAGTCGACCCGCTCCCAGCCGTTCACCACGCCAAATTCCGCGCCTTCTGCGGCCAAGATCGGCGTCAGCGGCGTGGTCTTTATCGGGCGGCCCGCCGGGCGATGTTCATGCGGGAAGTGGAAGCGGAACTCGTTTTGGTAGTCTTCGATGGCTTTAAGCGCCGTCAGCTCGACATTGCCATGCCCAGTGAACCGGCGCGGGTCGATCACCCAGGTGTCATAACAGGCCTCGCCATGCACAATCTGTTGGGCCAAAAGCCAGCCATGCCCGCCGCCTTCGCCGAGGCCCGCGCGCAGGCCGATAATGCAATAGGCGTTGCGCTTGCCGGGGATGGGCCCGACCAGCGGCGCGCCGTCGATTGTATAGGTGATCGGCCCGTTGACGATCGTGTGGATGCCCACCTCCATCAGCGCAGGCATGCGTTCAAACGCGCCTCCGAGTACATCGGTGACGCGGTCGAGGTCATCGGGGCAGAGCGCATTGGTGAAATGCGGATCGATCCCGTCCATGCCCCAGGTCTTGCAGTCCTGCTCGTAAAATCCAACCAGCAGGCCGTATTTTTCCTGGCGGGAATAATAATCGCTGATCGGGCAGCGCAACAATGGCATCCGGTGTCCGGCCTCGCGGATCGCGGGGATCTCCTCGGTCACGAAATACTGATGTTCCATCGAGGCGACCGGGTGATGTACCCCCATCATCGCACCCACTTCGTTGACCCTATAGCCGCAGGCATTGACGACAATCTCGGCATGGATGTCGCCTTTCGACGTTGAAACCATCCAACTGCCGTCTTTGAGTTGCGTCAGACCCGTGACCGGCGTGTTGCGGTGCACCTCTGCGCCCGCGGCGCGGGCTCGGCGGGCAAGCGCCTGGCAAAGCTGCGCCGGGTCGATATCGCCATCGCTTGGATCCCATAGCCCGCCGACAAGGTTCTCGGTGGAGATCAGCGGATGGCGCCGGGCACATTCCGCCGCATCGATCACTTCGAATTCGACCCCCATACCGCGCGCCATAGAAGCGAAATGCCGATAGCCATCCATCTGGGCTTGCGTATTGGCCAGGCGGATACCGCCATCGCCGTGGTGGTAGTTGATCGGATAGTCCGGATCGGCGGCAAGCTCTTGATAAAGCGCGATTGAGTGGCTTTTCAGGCCGACCATCGTCTGGTTCATGCCAAAATTGGTCACTTGCGCGGCCGAATGCCAGGTTGTGCCCGATGTGAGTTCGTCGCGTTCCAGCAACATAACATCACTCCAGCCCTCTGCCGTGAGATGGTAAAGCGTTGAGCAGCCCGCGACCCCGCCGCCGATGACCACAACTTTTGTGCTGGATTTCATGATATCAAACTCCGTTTAGCGGATCGGACAGAAGACCGGGGCCTGCTTCAAGAGCGATTGCGCTAGTTCGATTTTTTCGAAACAGATATATCAAGTATTCGCGCGCAGTTGCGCGACATCCGCGCTTGCGATTTCCTGACCCTATGGATGGGAAAGTGACAAGGCGAGCGGCAAAGCGACGGGCAGGCGGGCGCCAGGATCGTCTGAGACAGCGCGCGGCGGGGCCTGCAAATCCAGCCCCGCCGGGCCAGGCAGGCGGCCAATACCAACCGCTGGACCCGGATCAATTGCGGGCAATTTATCAAACTGCGCTGTCTGTCCTGTCAGAGCTTGGCATGGGCGAGGTGCCCACCCGATTGGAGGCAGACCTTGTGCGTGCGGGCGCCAAGACGGATGGCGCGGGACGCGTGCGCTTGCCGGGCCATCTGGTGCAAGAGGCCGTCGCATCGGCCGCCAAGCGGTTCACCCTGCATGGCCGCGATCCCGCCCGATCGATCGAGGTCGGCGGCTCGGCGGTGCATTTTGGCACGGGCGGCGCCGCCGTTCAGACGCTTGATCTGGAAACCGGGCGCTATAGGCCGTCGACCCTGGCGGACTTGCATGATTTCACGCGCCTGCAGGACACGCTGGATAATGTCAGTTGGTTTACCCGCTGCTGTGTGGCGACCGATGTGCCAGATAATTACGACCTCGACGTAAACACGGTCTACGCGTTGCTTGCCAACACCACAAAACCCGTGGCGACAAGTTTCACCTTGGCCGAACATATCGCCCCGATTGTGGAGATGCTGGATATCGGCGCGGGCGGGCCCGGCAAATTTGCGAAGCGGCCGTATCTCAAGGCCCATATCAGCCCGGTCATCTCACCTTTGCGATTTGGCGCCGACGCGGTTGAGGTGGTCTACGGCTGCATCGCGCATAACATCCCCATCTCTTGCATCACGGCGGCGCAATCAGGCGCGACGGCCCCGGCCACCTTGGCCGGTTTCCTGGTCCAATCGCTGGCTGAGACGTTGGCCAGCCTGGTCATGGTCCACGTGATCCGCCCGGGCTATCCGATGGTTTTCTCAAACTGGCCGTTGGTCATCGATCTGCGCACCGGCGCCTTTGCCGGCGGTGGCGGAGAGATCACGGTGCTAAATGCCGCCTCCGCGCAGCTTTCGAACTGGCTTGGCCTGCCATCGGGCGTGGCCGCGTCCATGACAGACGCCAAGGCGATTGACGCGCAATACGGCTCGGAAAAGGCCATGACGGCGCTTGCAGCCGGACTGGCGGGCGGCAATCTGATCTACGAAAGCTCTGGCATGACGGCATCGCTGCTGGGTGCAAGCTTTGAGGGCTTCGTGCTCGACAATGAAATGCATGCCGCGATCTACCGGACTTTGCGCGGGATCGAGGTGACCGAAGAAACGCTTGGATTTGAAGCGATACGGGAAACGGTGCTGGGCGAGGGGCATTTTCTTGGCCATTCCCAGACCCATGCCGCGATGGAGCGGGACTACGTCTACCCCAAACTCGCAGATCGTGACGCGCCTTCGGTTTGGGGCGATCGCGGCGGCCCGCAAGCCTGGGATATGGCCCGCCAGAAAGCACGCGACATCCTGGCGCATCAACGGCCCGCCTATCTGTCAGCCGAAGATGACGCGGCGATCCGGGCCCGGTTCAAGATTCTGTAAGCGCCGACAAGGTGAAGTGCTGTGCAAGCCAGGGATGGCGATCATTGATCGGCTGAATGACCAAGTCCTGCAAACCCCGGCGCAGCGATCCGGTTGCTAGGGCCGTGATGCTGCTTGGCGTGTCACCGCGCACAAAGACCGAGATCTCTCGCGCAAATGCTCGGCCCAGAAAGGGACGCACCTGCAGCTCAGCATGATAACGTTGCGCCCGCGCAAAACTGAGCGCCGTGGTGATCGTCCAGCCCTGACCGGCCGCGACAAGGGATAAGATGACATGGGTCATCTCAAACGTCATACGGCGCGGAAACTCGGCACCTTGGCGGCGCAGCTGCGCCTCGATCCGCTGGCCCAGCACCTGATCCGCGCTATAGCGCAAAAGCGGCAGATCATCGGCTGATGCCAGCTCGGCCAGGCTCTGTGGCGCGTGCTCAAGCGCGCGTGGCAGGACCAGGATGAACGGGTCATGCAGAAGTGGCATTTCGCGCGTGCCCGGAAGGTCCAAGTCGCGGGTTGCGGCGACGCCGATGTCGATCCGCTTGGCTTTGATGAGGTCTAAGATCTCATGGCTGGGGCGTGACAGGATCGACAGCCCGCAGCCTGGCGCCCCGCGGATCAGGTCATGCGTCAAAGCCGGTGTCACATCCGCATCCAGGTCTTCGATGATGGCCAAACGCACATGGCGCACCAGAGAGCTTGCGTCTTCGGACCAGATCTCGGCAAGGCCCTTTTCCAGGCTGCCGATTGCGTCTTCGGCACGCGCCCGCAGCGTCTCGCCGGCAGCCGTCAGGGTCAGCGGACGGCGGGCGTGATCAAAAAGCGTGGCGCCAACGCTTTTTTCCAGCTCTGACAGGTGATGCGAGGCGGTTGACGCGGAAATGCCAAGATCGCGGGCAGCCGCTTGCAGGCCGCCCCGGCGCGCGACGGCCAAAAACACCTCCAACGCTTTGAGGCTGACATTCGTGCGTGCCATCACGACCCCTTTTGCGCGAGCCTAAGCAGGGTGATTGCGCGTTGCAATGTGGCCCACCTGTCGAGGATCGGGTATGGCGGGCGCAAGGGAGGAGTTACCTATGCGCGCCATGGCCTACAGCCGTTTCGGAGCGGCCGCTGAGGTTCTGAGCTTGCAAGACCTGCCGGTGCCAAAGCCTGGTCCGGGCGAGGTTTTGGTCAAGCTTCACGCCTCAGGCGTGAATCCGTCCGATGTCAAAGCGCGGGCCGGCGGCAGGCCCGGCGTCACCGAGCCGCCCTTTGCCCAAATCATACCCCATAGCGACGGGGCCGGCGTCATCGAGGCGATGGGCGCGGGCGTCGATGCCAGCCGGATGGCGCAGCGTGTGTGGATTTGGAACGGTCAGTGGCGCCGCGCGTTTGGAACGGCGGCTGACTATATAGCGGTCCCGGCAGATCAAGCCGTGGCCTTGCCCGATCATGTCTCCTTTGAAGAGGGTGCGGTGCTGGGCATCCCCGGTTTGACCGCGATCCATACCGTGATGGGCGGCGGGCTTGTCGATGGCAAGACCGTGTTGGTCAGCGGCGGGGCGGGCACGGTCGGTCATTTGGCCGTTCAGGTTGCCAAAGCATCTGGCGCCCGTGTTCTGAGCACAGCGGGCGGGGAGGCAGGCAAAAAAGCTGCGCTTTCGGCAGGTGCCGACCAAGTCTTTGACTATGCCATGCCGGATTTGGCCGATCAGATACGTGCCGCAGCCGGCAGCGGCGGCGTTGACCGCATTGTTGAGGTGGAGTTTGGACAGAACGCCGCCACCAATGCCGCGGTTCTAGCGGAAGGCGGCACAATTGCCGCCTACGGTTCGGCGAAGGACATGACACCGGAGCTGCCATTTTATCCCCTGATGTTCAAGGCGGTGACGCTTGAGATGGTGCTGATCTATCTGCTTGATCCGGCACGCCGGGCTGCGGCCATCGCAGCGCTGAACGCATTGCTTGAGGCCCGCGCGCTTCGCCTGCGCATCGATCAGGTGTTTGATCTGACCGAGTGTGCCGCGGCCCATGATGCGGTGGCGGCCGGTGCCCGGGCAGGATCAGTCATCCTGCGCATCTAAACGCGCGGCCTGGTCATTCCCCGTCATAGGTCCAGCGGTAGCCCGGTGGGGTCGGGCCCTTATTGCGCCCGCCCTGCTGGGTCTGTTCCCAAGCATGGGCAAGGATGCCCACAGACCGCGACAGCCCAAAAAACCCGCGCGCCAGCGGCGCCGGGCAGCCAAGCTCGGCATAGATCACAGCCGTCGCGCCATCGATATTCATCGGCACGGGCTTGCCGCGTTCTTCAGCCAAATGGCGTTCAATTGCCCGCCCGATCTCAGCATAAGAGCCCGGCACCGCGCCGGTTTCGGCCACCTGATCGACGAGGCCCAGAAGCCGTGGCGCACGCGGGTCGGTCGGTTTGTGGAAGCGGTGACCAAAGCCCGGCAGATAAGGCCCATACGCGGCGCGCCAACTAGCAAGACCGGCGCTAAGCCCCTCCGGCCCGGCCTTTTCGACATGATGATAAAGCGCCACCGCCTGCTCGCCCGCGCCACCGTGCACATCGCCCAGCATATTCAGTCCCGTGGCCATCGCGCTTTGCAGGCCGATGCCGCAGGTTGCGGCCATTCGGGCGGCTGCAATTGAAGGCGCCTGCGGCCCGTGATCAACCGCGGCCACGAGGGCTGCCTCAAAGAGGCCGGCGCGCGGCCCACGGATCTTCTCGCCGGTGACCATCAGCCAGATCATCTCGGCAAATCCCGTCGCGCCGATCAGATTTTCAATCGGCTCGCCGCGAATGGCGATGCGCCCGGGCTCCATATCGATGATCCGCGTACGCCACCAATCGGACACATCGTTCCGCTCGCTCATATCACCCCCTCGGCACGAAATGCCGCGATCTCATCGCTGCTATAGCCCAATGCCGCCAACACAGCATCGCTATCTTGGCCAAGCTGGGGCGGTGGGTTGTCGACGGCAGGCCGGGCGCCATCGATCATGGCGCCTATGCGAGCCAGCTCAATCGCCCGGTCAAGGCCGGGCACGCTGTCGAATTTGGCTAGAAAGTCGCGGTCGCGAATCTGTGGATGGGCCAGAATATCCGGCACGTCCAGCACGGCACCGGCAGGGACGCCAAGCCCGTTAAGTTCGCGCGCCCAATCGCGCGCAGGCCGTGCGATCAGCACGGTTTCCAGCTCTGCGCGCAGCCGCAAGCGATTGATCTTACGATCCTCGCGCGTTGCGAAAGCCGGGTTATCCAGCAGGTCCTCACGCCCCAAGTGACGCGCAAGTATGGCCCATTGTTCGTCCTTATTGGCAGCGATATTGATCAGCCCGTCGGCGCATTGAAACGCACCAGATGGGGCAGAGGTTGGGTTTTCGTTGCCCGCCCGGCCAGGCGCGACGCCACCGATGAGATGGTTGGAGACGACCCAGCCCATCGTGGCCATCACCGAATCCAGCATCGAGACATCGATGACGCAGCCGCGGTTGGGTGCGTTAAGTGCGGCGCAAATTGCCATGGCCGCCGTCAGCCCGCCGATTGTGTCTGCCAGTGGATAGCCAACGCGCAGCGGCCCGCTTTGGTCATCGCCGGTGATCGACATCGCGCCGGATGCCCCTTGGATGATCTGGTCATAGGCCGGGCGCACGGCCCAGGGCCCGGTCTGGCCGAAGCCAGAAATAGCGCAATAAATCAGCCGCGTATTCTCAGCCCGCAATGTCTCAGGCCCGAGGCCCAATCGGTCCATCACGCCGGGCCGGAAGTTTTCGACAAGCACATCGGCGTCCCGGACCGATTGGGCCTCGGGCCTGAGACATTGCGGGCTGAGAATACGCGGCTGATTTATTGCGCTATTTCTGGCTTCGGCCAGACCGGGCCCTGGGCCGTGCGCCCGGCCTAT
>JBCCXT010000010.1:0-85997 GCA_039191215.1 Pseudomonadota bacterium | reverse complement strand
GCCTCGAGCTCGGCGTCCCAATAAAGGAAATCGAGCCAGGTTTCATGCAGATGATTCGGCGGAAACTTTCGGCCCATATTGCGCAACTCTTCCGCACCGGGCTGGCAGGGCGGCTTCAACAGGCTCAGCCCGGCTTGGCGCAAGCTTTTGGAGCCCTTTTTGAGATTGCAGCGCGCGCAAGCGGCCACGACGTTTTCCCAGCTTGTCATCCCGCCGCGCGCACGCGGTACGACATGGTCAAAGGTCAACTCCCCGCGCGCACCGCAATATTGGCAGCTGAACTCATCGCGCAAAAACAGGTTGAACCGCGTGAAGGCCACGCGTTTTTGCGGCTTCACATAGTCTTTCAGCACAACCACCGAGGGAATGCGGATCTCTGTCGTGGGGGAGCGTACAACCGCGTCGTATTCGGCAACGATCTGCACGCGTTCCAGATATGCCGCTTTGACGGCCTCCTGCCAGGGCCAAAGCGATAGCGGATAATAGCAAAGCGGACGGTAATCGGCGTTCAGGACCAAGGCGGGATGGTGCCGCAACGACCCAGGCTCTCGCACAAAGTTAGTCCTAAACTCGCCTTCCATGCTCCGTGACTCCACGTCTGCCCTGCCTGCCAGGATTGGCATCAGAGCGGGCGTCCCGCCCCAGCCGCACCATCACTATATCTTGGCGCCCGCCTCAGACAAGCCCCGTTCTGTAGTGGTTGCCTGGCATGGGATAACGCGCAGGCCTAACAGTTTTGTGACTGTGTCAAAACGGGGTGGATCGGCCGCGTCGCTCAATGTAGCGCGCGCTGGTCAGCTTTCGGTCTCAAGGCCAAAAACCTCGCGCAAAAAGGCCAGCGCCACGCTAAGGCCGTCCGGCGCGATCCCGTGGCCCGTGCCTTTCATGATATGGGCGTAGACCTGCTCCCACCCGGCCGCTTGCAAACCTTCGGCCGCCGCCGGCAAGCTTTGCGGTGGCACCACATCATCAGCATCGCCATGGACCAATAGAACCGGCGGCCGGGTCACGACCTCATCCATCAGCCGCTCTGGCTGCAGCAGGCGGCCGGAAAACCCGACAATGCCGGCAAACGCTTCATCCCGGCGCGGGCCGACATGCAGGCTCATCATGGTGCCTTGGCTGAAGCCAAAAAGCGCGACCGTTTCCGGCTCCACGCCCTCTTCGGCCATGACCTGGTCAAGGAAAGCATTAAGATCGGTTACGGCAAGCGCCATGCCCGCTTCGGCCTGCTCCTCGCTGGAGCCATCAATCCACGGGATCGGAAACCACTGAAATCCCATCGGGTTCATCGCTGAGCGCTCAGGCGCGTCGGGGGCAACAAAGGCGGTGCTTGGCAGATGCGGCATCAGCGGGTCAGCGAGCCCCAGCAAGTCGGCGCCATCCGCGCCATAGCCGTGCAGGAAGACAACCAGCCGCCGTGCGACATCCGGGCCCTTGCGCTTGAATTCCAAGTTGCGTGTCATCCCACCCCCTCGCGGCCCTTCGCCTGCGCGTAGTACGCCCAAAGCGCGCGCGCAGCAACGGCGCGCCAGGGCGACCAAAGCGCAGCCATGTCGCGCAACTCACGCTCCGACGGGCGGGTCTCAAGCTCAAAAAGCATGCGCGCTGCTTCCTGTAAGGCCAGATCCCCGGCAGCAAGAACATCGGCATGGCCAAGGGCGAATTTGGCGTAAATCTCCGCCGTCCATCGGCCGATGCCGGGCAAAGCGGTAAGCTCGGCTATCAAGTCATCGGTCGAGGCGGAGGCCAGCGCATCGAGGTCGAGCCCGGAATGCGCTAACGCCCGGACATAGCGCTGCTTTGGCCGCGACAGACCGACCGCGCGCAGGTCGTCATCGGTGGCGGCGCGCAAGGCTGCGGCGCGCGTCAGGCCGGCCTCATAAAGCCGCGTCCAGATGGCGGCAGCCGAGGCGGTCGAGACTTGCTGGCTGACGATGGCCTGCAGAAGGGTGGCAAATCCTGGTGCCTTCAGCCGCAAAGGCAGCGGGTCATGGGCGGCGATCAACGGGCCAAAGCGCGGCTCCAGCGCAACAAGGGCTGCGCCACCTCGCGCCAAATCCTCGGCGCAGGTGATCCGGTCTGTCACGCCCGCCCTGCCCAATTATTCGGCGCGCCGAGTTGGGCGCACCGTTTTAAATTGCCGCTCTGAGCGTCGACCGGCACCTGCCATCCAAACATGCCCCCATCTGAGCGCTGCCATACCGACGCAATTCGCATCGGCGCGCAGCCGACTATGGCGCTGGAAGGCGCCATCGCGCAACCCACGGGAAACGCGCGTGACGAAGCATCTCGGGACGCGACCCGACAAAGGTGTCCGTATTACAGGCAAAGCGGACATCGGCCCACACGGTTTGATCGGAATTGTTCGAGCCGAGCGGATTGGCGAGCAGCTTCAATTCCGCCCTGCCTGAGCCGTCGATATCAAGATCAACCGGATCGCACCCACAGGTCAGGGGCCCACTTTCGTCGACCTCAATACCGTCGACTTCGACCGGATAGGTCACCGCACCGCGCGGGCTTACCCAATCCTCAATCCAGTTTTGGCCTCAAAACGGGACGCGCCGCTTAGGTCATGGCTTGCAATTGCCGACGGTGAATTTTGCCGGACAACCATGACGTCTTTGGGATAGGTCACACCGCCCAAATCGATGTCATTGCCGAAATAGTCGATGTCCGGCATGAGCCCGAGATCGCGATGGGTCGCGCCGACCTTGCTAGGGGCAAGGTCCGACAGATGGGTAACCTTGGCCAGAGTCTCACGATCGGACAGATAGGTGGCCGCAAAAACGGCGGGTTCAACCGCATCCGGCGTCGTGCTGGCTGCAATTGCACTGCCCGCGCACGCCTGATCGGTTTCCGACAGGGTATGGGTCACCGGTGCCACTTGGCCTGGCGCGCTGGTGCCTGGGTGGTCGAGCACGACCTGGGCCGCGCTTCCGCCTGAGGGTATGACCAATGGGGTCTGCCCGGTTGCCGCCCCTGAACCGAGATTTCAGCCGTGAAGACACGCTGAAGGCCGGTAAATCAAGTGTGACATCATAGACGATCTGCGTCACCTGAGCCGCCGTGTCGGCGATGTAACGCGGCCCGGAAAGCGTGTCCTCGGGCAGGCTGAAATGCACATATTCCGGCGCATCACCCTCAGTCACGATCTCCAGATTGCTGATCATGCCACGTAGATTGTTGGCGATGTCCCAGCTCCTTTCGAGACCAACACCTGCGGTCCAGGTGGCAAAGTCGCCCTCAACCCAGACGTCTTCGGCCACGATCCGGTTTTCCCGGCCAACGGCATAGACCGAAGGCGCATATCGGCCGCTAGGTCGTCGAAGCGTATATCGACCTTGATCTCAAAGGCGCCGTTGATCCGGTGATCGTCGATCCCGCAAAGCTCGGCCTGTGCCGTGATATTGGCCGCCCCGACCAGCGGCGCCATGTTGACGCTGACACTATCGCCCAAATGTGGCACGCCGTTTGCATCCAGCGCATAGAGCGTCCAAGCGCCGGGCAGCATGATCGTCCCGGCCGGCGTAGTGACCGCAATGGTGGTCGCATCGACAATTGTGAAGTCGCGCTCCAGCAAGCGGCTGTCGGAATTGCACGCATGGGTCCAAGCGCCGTCCGTCTGGCCGCCAGTGATCATAATTGTGCCATCGGGCGGCGCAATCATGCCGCCGTCATGGCGGTTCGAGCCCATTTCGGCGACCCTCTCGAAGATCGGCGTCCAGACCCGATATCGATCACCCGCGATGCCCGGCACTTTGGCGTCCGTCAGCGCGGGCCAGCGCGTCTCAGAATTCCAATCCTCGCGGATATCGCGGCCACCGCCGCCGGATTTCTCACCACCGATAACGAACATCTCAACATTAGCCATAGTGACCGATTGGCCTTACAAGCGATCGTGGATGCAAAACCAGCCAGTGCGCCAGCGCTCCATAAACGCGCACCCGGGCAGAACCAGACGGGCTTGTAGGCTCGCATTGCAAGCCGCCAACAGGCGCAAAATGCTGTTTCACAGATGGATGCTTATTGGATTCACCACAACCCTGACCAAAAGGAGATTGTGTTGTGCGTATAGCTTTTCATCACAGTCTGAACCCGCGACCGTTCGCTTCTGCATCCTGGCTGTTTGATGACGCGCGCAGGTCGCAGCCAATGACTTTAATGCGTGTCGACGGCGCCTTTGCCGGTGAAGGCGCGGATCGCCGGGCTCAGCACCTTTTGCACGAGCGGGATGACGGCAAAGCCCAGGGCCAGACCTAAGATGCCGTCGATCAGCGCTGTTACGAGCCATTCGACAAAGCTCGCGCCCTGACCGATTGCGTGGGCGATGTTGTGGATCAGCTCTTCGGGCCCGTGCCACCCGATCTGGGCCACCGCATGCACGATGATCGAGCCGCCGACCCAAAGCATCGCAGCCGTGCCGACAATTGTCAGCAGCTGCAGAAAAGTCGGCATGCCGCGCACAATCGCGCGGCCCGTCGCGCGGCCCATGGCCGTGGGCCCGTTTTTTGACCAATGCAGCCCGATATCATCCGCCTTCACGATCAAAGCGACCGAGCCATAGACCAAGGCGGTGATGCCAATGGCGACCACCGCCAAGGCGGCGGCGCGAAAGCCAATGCTTGCGTCCAGCGGCAACTCGGACAGCGCGATGGTCATGATCTCAGCCGATAGGATGAAATCCGTCTGGATCGCACCGCGCACCTTCTGTTCTTCAAGATGTGCACCATGTTGAACTTTTTGCTCTACCGCTTCGGCGAGGTCGTGATGCGCCGGGCTGAGCCAGTGATGCACCTTTTCGGCACCTTCAAAACACAGATAAAGACCGCCGAGGATCAGCAGCCAATAGATCAATTTTGGCGCAAAGACCGACAGCAGCATGGCGGCCGGCAATAAGATCACAAGCTTGTTGAAAATAGAGCCGCGCGCAATGCGCCACACGATCGGCAATTCCCGCTCAGCGGAGAAGCCATGCACATATTTCGGCGTGACGGCGGCATCATCAATGACTGCGCCTGCAGCTTTGGCACCGGCTTTGCCGGCCTGCGCCACGACATCATCGATCGAGCCTGCCGCAACTTTTGCAATTGCCGCCACATCATCGAGAAGTGCAAATAGCCCGCTCATGCCCTGCCTTTCACTGTCCGCTTCGGCACCATACCCATCGCGGTGGCCTGGGCCAAGCGGCGCCAAGGGGGAATTGTGCCCAAGTTAAGCCGCTCTTCACCACAAAGCTTCAATCTGCTGCGAAAGGTGCGCTAAAGCTCGGATCATGACCCAAACGCTTGCCTATTGGATCGGTGGATTGATCCTACTCTTTCTCCTCCTTGACGCCTATTGGCTGAATTGGGACGTGCCGGTTGCGGTCGGACGGCAACTTGTTGCGCTGCTCGATTGGATGGCCTTCTGGCGCTAACAGTCTTTTCCCCCACGTCCCTGCCTGTTAAGGGAAATTGAAAGGCTGGTGTTATCGCTAACACCGGTTTCATGGTGCGAACGGCGTAAGGAGCGACCTCGACATGGCTGTGAAAGTTGCAATCAATGGCTTCGGCCGGATTGGGCGGAACGTGTTGCGCGCGATCATCGAATCGGGACGCACCGATATCGAAGTGATCGCGATCAATGATCTGGGGCCTGTGGAAACGAACGCGCATCTTTTGCGCTATGACAGCGTGCATGGGCGCTTTCCGGCCACTGTAACCACAACCGACGACACGATCGATGTCGGCCGCGGCCCGATGCGCGTCACCGCGATCCGCAACCCAGCCGACCTGCCCTGGGCTGACGTGGATATCGTCATGGAATGCACCGGCATCTTTACGTCAAAAGAAAAGTGCCAGGCGCATCTGGAAAACGGCTCCAGCCGGGTGCTGATCTCTGCGCCGGGGACGGATGCCGACAAGACCATCGTCTATGGCGTGAACCACGACATGCTGGGCGCTACCGACACCGTCGTTTCAAACGCGTCCTGCACCACCAATTGCCTAAGCCCGGTGGCCAAAGTGCTCAATGACACCATCGGCATCACGCGCGGCTTCATGACCACGATCCACTCCTATACCGGTGATCAGCCAACGCTCGATACGATGCACAAGGACCTCTATCGCGCGCGCGCCGCGGCGATGAATATGATCCCGACCTCAACGGGCGCGGCAAAGGCCGTGGGCCTTGTTTTGCCGGAGCTTGCCGGCAAGCTTGACGGTGTGGCGATCCGCGTGCCCACGGCCAACGTGTCAGTCGTCGATCTGACGTTCGAGGCGGCGCGCGAGACCTCGGTGGACGAGATCAACGCCGCAATTCGCAGTGCCGCAGACGGGCCGTTGAAAGGCATCCTGGGCTATACGGACGAAAAACTGGTCAGCCAGGATTTCAACCACGACCCGCATTCGTCGGTTTTCCACACCGACCAGACCAAGGTTATGGAAGGCACGATGTGCCGTATCCTAACCTGGTATGATAATGAATGGGGCTTTTCGAACCGGATGTCCGACACCGCCGTCGAGATGGCGAAATACCTGTAAGGCTCGCGCCAGAAGACTAAAGGGACGCCGCCCCGCTTTCAGCACCGAATGCGGGGCGGCGGCGATTCGTGCTTCCGGCACAAACAGATATCGCCGTTTTGAAATGCCCTATGGCGAGAACAAAAATGCGCTATCGGGGTGCACGCGTAGGGTGTCCGCAGCGCGGTCCGAAGATGCGGGCAAGACTGACAGGTCGCAGAGTCCGGCAAAAACCCCACCCCAGGCATCTTCCGTGCCCAGGATTACGTGACGGCTTCCTTCATCCATGCCCAGTGCCACGAAGTGCTCCATAAGCGGCGCGATCCTGCTATTGCCGCACACGTTCAGCCGAAGCCCTTCTAGGCGACCGGTGTCTCGAAAGGCCGCCGCATCGCGAGACCGTCCAAAAAAGAGGACAAAAGACGCGGATTGGCTGGGCGCTGTCTCGGTCTCGGGGGTGGGCGCGGTTTGCTCAAGCGCCATCAGCGTTTCGTTGAGCGAGGCATAGCCCAGATCAACGGCCCTTTGCAGCATGGCCGCGTCTTCGGCCAGCATCGAGGCGGGGGCGATAACAACGCTGCAACTCAGCGCGCCGGATGCTGCCTGTCCCATCGCCTCGCCCAATGCGTCATCGGCAAATTCCAGCGCTTGGGGCCAGCTTTGCGTCAATCTCGGCAAGCCGGAATTCTCGGGGCTCCAACCGGCCACCGCGCAAATGCCGGACGGCATTTCCAGGGCCGCGCGGTCCGGAAAGCTCTGCGGCTGGCCAATGTAACTCCACGCCATATCCTGGGCCATGACCGAATGCGCTAAGCCGCATGCCGCGAAGATCGAAAGAATAAGGTGCCTTTTGCGTCGCATCGTTGAAACACTCAAATACTTCATCGGGCCAGATTGTTGTTTTGGCCCGGGGATGTCCATATGCGCCACCGCTGCCTGAACCGACGGAAAAAAGCTTTCGGGGGAAAAAACCTTTCCACCGCAATCTGGAAACGTCTTAAGGGTGGGGCGCCCAAAGGCCACGATTGATGAGGGAGATGACGGCATGACCTGGAACACGCTCGATGAGATGGGGCTTGGGGGCAAAATTGTCCTGACCCGCGTTGATATCAATGTTCCGGTGGCCGATGGGCAGGTCACGGATGCAACCCGGATCGAACGTATCGTGCCGACAATCGCCGACATCCGGGCCAAAGGCGGAAAACCGGTCCTTTTGGCGCATTTCGGGCGGCCGAAAGGCAAACCGAACCCGGATATGAGCCTGCGCGTTACGCTGCCTGCGTTGGAGGCCGCCCTTGGCGCGCCGGTGACCTTCGTGGAGCGCCCGGATCGCGCCACCCTTGAAGCCTTGCCTGCTGACGCGATTGTCCTGGTCGAAAACACCCGCTTCACCGAGATGGAAGAAGCGAACAATCCGATGATGGCGCAATTTCTGGCCTCGCTCGGCGATGTCTACGTCAATGACGCCTTTTCCGCCGCGCACCGGGCGCACGCCTCCACCGAAGGGGTGGCCCATCTTTTGCCAAGCTGTGCGGGCCGATTGATGGCAGCGGAGCTGTCCGCCCTGGAAGCGGCCTTGGGCAATCCGGTCCGACCCGTGGTTGCGGTTGTCGGCGGCGCGAAGGTGTCGACAAAACTGGCGCTGCTGGAAAACCTGATCGAAAAGGTCGACACGCTGGTGATCGGCGGTGGCATGGCCAACACGTTTTTGGCCGCGCAAGGGATTAATGTGGCGGCGTCTTTGTGTGAACACGACTTGGCAGATACCGCGCGGGATATCCTGCAGAAGGCCTCTGCCGCGGGCTGCATGATCTTGCTGCCCGGTGACGTCGTTGTCGCGCAAGAGTTCAAGGCCGGGGCAGAGGCGCAAACCGTCGCTGCCGAAGCGGTGCCGGATGGCAGCATGATCTTAGATGCCGGACCTGAGGCGGTGGCGGCGATCGGGGATGCGTTCGCGGCCGCCAAAACGCTCATTTGGAACGGGCCACTGGGCGCCTTCGAAATTCCACCCTTCGACATTGCAACCAAGGCGGCGGCCATCAAAGCGGCAGAGCTGACTGCAGCGCGGGGGCTGACGTCAGTTGCAGGCGGCGGCGATACGGTCGCGGCCCTCAACCAAGCCGGTGTGGCCGACCAATTCACCTATGTCTCCACCGCAGGTGGCGCGTTTTTAGAATGGATGGAAGGCGAGACCCTGCCCGGCGTTGCCGCGCTCGAAGCTGCCGCGCTGCGCTAAAGGCTTGCGCTCCCCACCCCGCCTTTGCTTAGCATGGCCAGTGAGAGACCATTATTCCAAGCCTAAGCGATAGCATCATGACCCAATCGACGTATCTGCACGCCCCTGCCTTGGCAGTCCTTTTGACCGTGCCCGCCTCTGCAAACGCCCAAGAGATCACGTTTTGGGACTTCTTTGCCATCGACCGCATTGGAGCGGTTGCCGTGCAAAGCCTTATAGGCGTCGCCCGCTCTTACGCGGAGGTCCATTACCAAGATCTCGATATCCGGTTGCTCGACGGGCGTGCCGCCATCTCCGGTCTGGTGATCAGCCCCTATGACCAAGAACGCAATCCGGGCTGCACCATCACAATCGACCGTGTCGCCATGAGCTTTGCGCCCGTTCTGCAGACCGAAATTGCGTCGGTTGACGTGAACTTGTCCGGCGCCATGATGCCGATCACTTGCCTCGATCCTTGGGACCGGGAAGGTCTTGAAGCATTTGGCATTGAGGAACTGGCCATCGATCAAGGCATAATCCGCGCCCATTATGTGAATGCCTCCAGCGCTTTGGACGTCGATTTCTACCTCACCTCAAGCGGGTATGGCAGCATCTCGGGCGATGCGGAATTTGCCTATGCGGCGTTGAACATCGACGATGAAGAACCGATTGCCGATCTGCGCAGCGCCTATTTTGAGTTCACCAATGACGGGCTGTGGGAGATTTTTGAAAGCGAGTTGCCGCCCTTCATTTTCAACGCAGAAATGCTCAATGCGATGCTGCAACAGGAATTGCTGTCAGAACCTATTCAACCGATCGAAGAAGCCGCCCCGACGGACGCCACACCGGATAGCGGACCCGAGAGCAAGCCCGGCGACACACCGCCCGATGCGCAGGTGCCGGCACCAGAACCCGCCCCGGCGCCTGTCGATCCCGTGGTCAGCGCTGAGACAGAAGAAGCCCGCGAGTTCATCCGTGAAGCAACTGAAACGGTGGCAGATTTTGCCGCCGATCCGGGCACAATCTCGCTCAGCCTGTCGCCGGATGAGCCGGTGCGATTGGAAGAAGACCTGTTCAATCGGTTTGAAACTGCCGTTGCCGCGCTCAATCCAGAGCTTGGCCTCGGCGCGCCAGAGCCCGAGATCGCCTCGGCAGATCTGGCCAGCGCGCTGAGCGCACATTTCGAAGCTGGCGATCTCGACGAAGGCCTGCGACTAGATCTGGCCGCAGCACTCATTGATGGCGCGGGCGTGCCCCGCAGCCCCGAGCTGGCGCTTGATGTGCTGGGCCCACTTCTGGAAGAGGGAAACGACGCGGCCTTTTCGGTCATCGGCGACCATCTCGACCTGATCGCGCCGGAGGATGCCTACGCGATCCTGCATGCCGCAGCGTCCCAAGACGACACCGCGCGGCTGCGCCTGGACGCGGCCGAGCGCCGCTTGGGTCTTGACGGTGTGCTGGCCATTCAAGGGCTGGAGCCGACCAATCTTGATGTCGATCTGGCCGCCGACGACTTGGCGGTCGAAGCGCGGGCGGCCCTCTTGGGAACCGGCAGGCCGCGGCATTACGCGGACGCCTATTTCCTGGCGCTGCTTTCTGAGGCGGGTGGCGATCGATCGGCACGGGCCTTGGTGGATATGCTTGAAGACCGTGGCCGGTTCACCGATGCGCCGGATTTGTGGGACGACATGCTGGGCGGCGTACGCGAATTGGCGTTCGATACCTGGCTTGCTGGGCAGAGCTCCGAGGATGACGCAGATGATGAGGCGCCCGCCGCAGACGAGTAAAGTCACGGTGAAAACAGTCTATTCGCGGATGTTTGCGCCATCAATATTGTCCCAAAGCGGCCGCCTCGCGTATGCAGTCGGCGGGTTAGATTAGGAGTGCATTATGGCCAACCAGGCCCAAGTTGATCAGATGAGCGCAGGGCGCGGCTTTGTGGCTGCGTTGGACCAATCCGGCGGCTCGACACCAAAAGC
Organism: Pseudomonadota bacterium; assembly: GCA_039191215.1. Lineage (GTDB taxonomy): Bacteria > Pseudomonadota > Alphaproteobacteria > Rhodobacterales > Rhodobacteraceae > HKCCE3408. The sequence continues at coordinate 75,300 of JBCCXT010000010.1, read as the reverse complement.
GCTGAAACTCTATGGCGTGGGCGAAGATGCCTATAGCTCGGACGCGGAGATGTTCGACCGCATCCATGAAATGCGCAGCCGGATTGCAACTGCGCCACCCTTCACCGGCGACAAGGTGATCGCTGCGATCTTGTTTGAGATGACAATGGACCGCGAAATCGCGGGCAAACCGGCGGCCAGCTATCTTTGGGAAGAGCGCCAGGTGGTGCCGTTCCTGAAGATCGACAAAGGGCTGGAGGACGAAGCCGACGGCGTGAAGCTGATGAAACCGATCCCCGGCCTCGATGCATTGCTCGACCGCGCTGTGAGCAACGGCATTTTCGGCACAAAGGAACGCTCGGTGATCGATGCGGCTTCTGCCAGCGGGATCGCTGCGAACGTGGCACAGCAGTTCGAGCTGGGTGAGCAGGTGCTGTCCAAGAATCTGGTGCCGATACTGGAGCCCGAGGTCACAATCTCAATCCCCGACAAAGCGGCGGCCGAAAAGATGCTGCGCGATGAGCTCCTGGCGGGACTTGATACGGTCTCCGCACCGGTCATGCTGAAGCTGACCCTGCCGGAAGCGCCCGGGTTTTACACACCGCTGGTCGAGCATCCCAATGTGATGCGCGTTGTGGCGCTATCGGGCGGGTATAGTCGCGACGTGGCCAACGCACGGCTGAGCGAGAACCCCGGTGTGATTGCAAGCTTCAGCCGCGCGTTGACCGAAGGCTTGTCAGCCCAGCAAAGCGATGACGCGTTCAACGCAATGCTCGGCGCCGCGATTGACGGCATTTATCAGGCCTCAATCACCTGATCAGACGGGGGTGAGCGGGCCGGTGGCGGCATTGAGCCCCCACCTGCCCGCGGTCTTGGGCAGACGGCCTTAGTGGGGATGCCTCCCCACACCCGCCCTTTTCGGTTGTAGGGGATTCCCTTTCGCTGCGGGATATGCGAATCTCTGCACTGGAGCCGCCCGTGTGAGAGGCGGAGATGGGGCAGAGCATGACCTCCAAAACCGGCAAACGCCGATGGACCGGACTATTGGTGCCGATGGCGCTCCTCTTCATCGGGGCGCAATTCACCTTTGCCGCCGTGCAGGGCAATCACGGCCTGTTTCATCGCATTCAGGTCGAGGCAGAGCGCGACCAGCTTGCCGGTGAACTCGCAGACTTACGCGGCCAAGTGCGCGAATTGGAAATCCTCACCCGCCGTCTGTCGGACGATTTTCTTGATCTCGATCTGCTGGACGAAACAGCCCGCGCCGTTTTAGGGCGGATGCGTGCGGACGAAGTCGTCCTACCCTAACAATCTGATCAAACATGCCAGCCAACCAAGAGAACCAGCACGCGCCCCGCGCCGTGGCAACGCGGCCGCCGAGTGGCCCGCTTGCGGGTCGGCGAGAAGGCCCGCTCTGCCTGAGCCATGCATTTGGGGCATGGCGGGTTTTTGTACCAAATTGCCGCAAAGGCGAATCCATAGGGTGATTTCTCAGATCGACTCTGCTACCGGGTAGTTGAACGTTAAACTATCACCTGGGAGGAGCAATCGCATGGCTGCACGCCGGACCACTGCGAAAACGAAGCCAAACATTTCGGCCGATGAACTGAAACAGTATTACCGCGATATGTTGCTCATCCGGCGGTTTGAGGAAAAAGCTGGCCAGCTTTACGGGATGGGCCTGATCGGCGGCTTTTGTCACCTCTATATCGGGCAGGAGGCCGTTGTGGTCGGGCTCGAAGCAGCCGCCGAAGAGGGCGACAAGCGCATCACCTCCTACCGCGATCACGGGCATATGCTGGCCTGTGGCATGGATCCTAAAGGCGTGATGGCGGAACTGACGGGCCGGTCCGGCGGGTATTCGAAAGGCAAAGGCGGCTCAATGCATATGTTCAGCCGCGAAAAGCACTTCTACGGTGGCCACGGGATTGTCGCGGCGCAAGTGCCGCTTGGCGCAGGCCTCGCATTTGCCGACAAATACCTCGACAACGGGCGGGTGACCTTCACCTATTTCGGAGATGGCGCGGCCAATCAGGGCCAAGTCTACGAGACCTACAACATGGCGGAACTTTGGATGCTCCCGGTCGTTTTTGTCATCGAAAACAACCAATACGCCATGGGGACGTCAACCAAGCGCTCAACCATGTCGCCCAGCTACTGGGAACGCGGTGCCGCTTACGGCATTCCCGGCGAAGAGGTCGACGGCATGGATGTCCTCGCCGTCAAAGCAGCCGGTGAAAAAGCTGTTGCACACTGCCGCGCCGGCAAGGGCCCCTATATTCTAGAGATCAAGACCTATCGCTATCGCGGCCATTCCATGTCCGACCCTGCTAAATATCGGACCCGAGAAGAAGTGCAGGAAATGCGCGAAAAACGCGACGCGATTGAACATGTCAGGCAATTGCTTCTGACCGGCAAGCACGCAAGCGACGACGATCTGAAAGCGATCGACAAAGAGATCAAGGAGATCGTCAACGCGGCCGCTGAATTCTCCAAAGAAAGCCCGGAGCCCGCTTTGGAGGAGCTTTGGACCGATATCTACGCCGACGCCTGAAGGGGGATTAACCATGGCAACCGAGATACTTATGCCGGCCCTGTCCCCGACGATGGAAGAGGGCACGTTAGCAAAATGGCTGGTCAAAGAGGGCGATAGCGTCGCCTCCGGTGATATCCTGGCCGAAATCGAAACCGACAAAGCAACGATGGAATTCGAGGCCGTCGATGAAGGCGTAATCGGCAAAATCCTGATCGCCGAGGGCAGCGAAGGCGTGAAGGTAAACACACCCATCGCCATCATCGGTGAAGAAGGCGAAGATATGCGTGCCGCGCCCGCATCCGGACCTGAGGCCGCACCGGCCGACGCGGCCGTTGAGGCGGCTCCCGCAGGGGGCTCCGAAACGGCCGCACCGCCGATGGCGCAAGCGTCTGTCGTCTCAAAGATACTGGAGCCCGACTATCCGGCTGATACAGCCATGAGCACCAGCACAGTGCGTGAAGCGCTGCGCGACGGGATGGCAGAAGAAATGCGCCGCGATAATGCCGTCTTTCTCATGGGTGAAGAGGTCGCTGAATATCAAGGCGCCTATAAAATTTCCCAAGGCCTGCTCGACGAATTTGGCGAAAAACGCGTGATCGACACGCCGATTACCGAACATGGCTTCACCGGCATCGGTGTCGGGGCCGCCTTTGGCGGGCTTCGACCGATCGTCGAATTCATGACGTTCAATTTCGCCATGCAGGCGATTGACCAGATCATCAACTCCGCCGCCAAGACTTTGTATATGTCCGGCGGCCAGATGGGCTGTCCGATTGTCTTTCGTGGACCAAACGGCGCGGCGGCGCGCGTCGGCGCCCAGCACAGTCAAGATTATGCGGCCTGGTACAGCCAGATACCGGGGCTCAAGGTTGTTATGCCCTATTCGGCCGCTGACGCCAAAGGTTTGATGAAAACCGCCATCCGTGACCCCAACCCCGTGATCTTCCTGGAAAATGAGATCCTTTACGGCCGCTCATTTGAAGTGCCAGACCTCGATGATTTCACCATTCCGTTTGGCAAGGCTCGGATCTGGCGTGAAGGCAGCGATGTGACCATCTTCAGCTTTGGGATCGGCATGACCTATGCGCTCGAAGCCGCTGATCGTCTGGCCGCGGAAGGCATCTCTGCTGAGGTGATCGATCTGCGCACATTGCGCCCGCTTGACTATGACACCGTGATCCAATCGGTACAAAAGACGAACCGCTGTGTGACGGTTGAGGAAGGCTTTCCGGTCTGCTCGATCGGCAACCATCTAAGCGCCTATATTATGCAAAACGCGTTCGATTGGCTCGATGCGCCGGTGATCAATTGCACCGGTAAGGATGTGCCGATGCCCTATGCGGCGAACCTCGAAAAGCTGGCGCTGATAACAACCGATGAGGTTGTCGCCGCCGTCAAACAAGTGACCTACCGGTAAGGGAGCCAGAGGCATGCCAACGGAAATTCTAATGCCCGCCCTGTCGCCAACCATGGAGGAAGGGACCCTCGCAAAATGGCTGGTCAAAGAGGGCGATAGCGTCACATCAGGCGATTTATTGGCCGAGATCGAAACCGACAAAGCCACGATGGAGTTTGAGGCGGTCGATGAAGGTGTGATGGGAAAGATCCTGATCGCCGAAGGCACAGAAGGCGTTAAGGTTAATGATGTGATCGCTGTGCTTTTGGGCGAAGGGGAAAGCGCCGATGACATCGCCGCGGCGCCTGCCAATGGCGGGTCGGCCTTCTCGGAGCCGCCAATGGCGGCCGCCTCGTCACCCGAGCCGGCTGCGCCGGCGGCCCCGGCACCGGCCGCGCTACAAAAGACCGTTAGTGGACGGCTCTTCGCATCACCGCTTGCGCGCCGCATTGCGGCAGATAAGGGCCTTGATCTTGCGCAGATCAAAGGCTCTGGCCCGCATGGTCGCATCATCAAGGCAGATGTGGAAAACGCGGTCGCAGCCCCGGCACCTTCATCCGCCCCGGCCCCGGCAGCCAAGACCGCGCCCGCCGCCGCTTCGCTGCCCACTGGCCCCTCCGCCGAGCAAGTGCTGAAAATGTACGAAGGTCGCGACATCACTGAGGTGCCGCTTGACGGCATGCGCAAAACCGTCGCCGCCCGGCTCACCGAGGCCAAGCAGACCATCCCGCATTTCTATCTGCGCCGGGACATCAAGCTCGACGCGCTCCTGAAATTCCGCAGCCAGCTCAACAAGCAGCTTGAAAGCCGCGGCGTGAAGCTCTCGGTCAACGACTTTATCATCAAAGCCTGTGCCTTAGCACTGCAAGCAGTGCCCGACGCCAATGCCGTCTGGGCGGGTGACCGCATGCTGCGGCTCGCGCCGTCGGACGTGGCTGTGGCCGTTGCGGTCGAAGGCGGGCTTTTCACGCCGGTTTTGAAGGATGCGGAGCAGAAATCGCTCTCGGCCCTGTCGGCGGAGATGAAGGATCTGGCCGGTCGCGCGCGGGACAGAAAGCTCGCGCCACATGAATATGTCGGCGGCTCCTTTGCGATCTCAAATCTCGGCATGTTCGGCATCGACAATTTCGACGCGGTCATCAACCCGCCGCACGGCGCGATACTGGCCGTCGGTGCCGGCGCCAAAAAACCCGTCATCGGCGCGGATGGTGAGCTTGCTGTAGCAACCGTGATGAGTGTCACGCTGAGCGTTGACCACAGGGTGATCGACGGCGCACTTGGCGCGGAGCTGTTGCAAGCCATCGTCGAAAACCTCGAAAATCCCATGGTGATGTTGGCCTGACGCGCGCAACCTATCCGCGGCAGCGCGGGTCGGCGAGGGCTCCCCGGATGGGGGGCTTGAGGCGGCCCGCTCGCCCTACCGCCGAAACGGGCTGGGGCGCAGGCCTTGGGCGGCCGAGGCGCGCACGTCTTCGATGCGCTTGGCGCGCGTGGGCGGCGTCTTGGCCGTCTTGATCCATTCCAGCGCGCCACGCTTTACCGATCTCGGATAGCTCTCCCAAACACTCGACAGCCCATCCAATGCAGCGCCAAGATCGGCTGGGACCTCCAACCGCTCGACATCGTCCAAAAACGTCCACATCCCGTTTGCCTTTGCTGCCGCAATCAGCGCCTCACCGGCAGCCGTCATTTGCCCCGCCTCCCGCATACGGGCCACGATCTCTTTGTTGACCGCCGACCAAGCGGATTTCGGATTGCGCGGCGCAACCCGGTGCTGCATCCGGTCGGCATCAAGAGCGGCCACTTGAGCATCTACCCAACCCCAACAGAGCAGCTCTTCGACGGCCTCAAGCCACGGCAGATAGTCGGGGTGGTGCTTTTTAAAGCTGGCCAACCAGATACCGGGCGAGGAGGCATGGTGCGCCGCCAGCCAGGCGCGCAGGGCCGCGCGCGACCGGATGGTGACAGTCTCAACCATCCAACAGGCGCCACGCACCGGGGGCCAGATCGCCAAGCGCATGCGGCCCAATGCGCAGCCGGATAAGCCGCAGAACTGGATGCCCGATGCCTGCACACATCCGCCGTATCTGGCGATTGCGCCCCTGGGTTAAGCTGATCTGCAACCAGACATCTTGGATCGATTTGCGCTCGCGAACTGGCGGGTCGCGCGGCCAAAGCCAGCTTGGTGCATCGACGACTTCCGCGCTGGCCGCCCGCGCCAGCCCGTCTTTTAACGCGACACCACGCTGCAGGGTATCAAGCGCGCCCGGCGCGGGCGCCCGCTCGACCAAGGCGAAATAGACCTTTTCCGTCCGCGCCTTAGGCGACGTGATACGCGACTGAAGCCGACCGTCATCGGTCAGCAGCAATAAACCCTCACTGTCGCGGTCCAGCCGGCCTGCGGCATAGACCCCTTTGGGCAGGCCGAATTGATCGAGCGCCGGCCATCCGCCCTCGGAAGTGAATTGGCTCAACACATTCATCGGCTTATTGAGCGCGATCAGCACTAATGGGCCGCCGCCCAAGTTGCGCCCTGCCCGGCATCAACGGTCAGGGGCACAGTGACTTTCACGGCCGGTTCTGCGGCACCTTCCATCACGTCGCGGGCTGTGGATATCAACTTATCCACAGCACCTTCATCGACCTCAAACAGCAATTCATCATGGACTTGCAATAACATACGCGCTGGCAGCCCGTTGATCGCAGGATCCATCCGGATCATCGCGCGGCGTATGATGTCCGCGGCAGTTCCTTGGATCGGCGCGTTTATCGCGGCGCGATAGGCAAATCCGGCTTTTGGGCCCCGCGCATTGATCTCAGGCGTGTGGATGCGCCGGCCAAAAAGCGTCTCCACAAAGCCGTTGGATTTTGCGAAGGCCTTGGTGTCGTCCATGTAATCCCGGATGCCCGGAAACCGCTCAAAGTACCGGTCGATGAAACCCTGGGCCTCACCGCGCGGGATGCGCAGATTGCGTGCAAGACCCCAACCCGAAATGCCGTAGATGACGCCAAAATTGATCGCCTTGGCCTGCCGCCGTATCTCTGGCGTCATATCCGACAAGGGCACGTTGAACATCTCTGACGCGGTCGTCGCGTGAATGTCCTGACCCTCCCGAAAGGCCTGTTTGAGCGCATCAATGCCCGCAATATGGGCCAGGATGCGCAACTCGATCTGAGAATAATCGAGGCTAACTAACACTTTGCCCGGCTCGGCCACAAAAGCCTCTCGAATGCGCCGACCCTCTTCGGTTCGGATGGGGATGTTTTGCAAGTTCGGATCGGTTGAGGCCAGCCGGCCTGTCGACGCCCCGGTCTGAGAATAAGATGTATGCACCCGGCCCGTATCAGGATGGATATGATCTTGCAGCGCGTCCGTGTAGGTCGATTTCAGCTTTGAGAGCTGGCGCCAATCGAGCACACGCGCAGGCAGGTCATGGCCCTCGGCGGCCAGATCTTCCAACACATCCGCGCCGGTCGCATAAGCCCCGGTTTTTCCTTTCTTCCCACCCTGCAACCCCATGTTATCAAACAATATCTCGCCCAGCTGCTTGGGTGAACCGATATTGAATGGCTGACCTGCGAGGCTGTGTATCTCATCCTCCAACGCGGCCATTTTTTGCGCAAACGTGCCCGACATGCTCGACAAAACCTGCGGTGCGACCTTGATCCCGGCCATTTCCATGCGTTGCAGAACGGGCACCAAAGGCCGCTCCAGCGTCTCGTAGACGGTTGTGACACGCTCCCTCGGCAGATCGGGGCGGAATTGCTGCCAAAGGCGCAACGTGACATCGGCATCCTCGGCGGCATAGCGGGCCGCGTCTTCAATGCCGACCTGGGCGAAGGTGATCTGCGATTTACCGCTGCCGATCAACGACTTAATGCTTTCCGGCTTATGGCCCAGATACCGCTCGCTAAGCGTGTCCATACCGTGCCCGTGCAGGCCGGAATGCAGCACATAAGACATCAGCATCGTGTCATCGACCGGCGCCACCGTGACGTCATAGCGTGACAGAATCTTCAAATCGTATTTCGCGTTTTGCAGAATCTTGAGAATGCTGTCGTCTTCAAGGACCGGTTTTAGCCGCGCGATGACGGTATCGCGGTCCAACTGGCCTTCAATCAGCGCGCCGCCGCCAAAAAGATCGGCATCACCTGCGACATGGCCCACTGGGATATACGCCGCGGCACCCGCCTCGATGCTGAGAGAGATGCCCACAAGTTCCGCCTGCATCTCATCAAGGCTTGTCGTCTCCGTGTCGATGGCCAGATATCCACAGGCCTGGATGGCTGCGATAATTTCATCCAAACGGCTGAGATCCCGAATGATTTCATACTTATCCACATCAAAAGGTGCGGCCGGTTCTGCCGAGCCATCCTCGGTTGCGGGTGCAGGTGCGTCGACAATCGCAGGTGGCTCGATGCCCATTTGATCGGCGATCCGGCGGGTCAGCGTGCGAAACTCCATTGAGGTCAGGAACGCCATCAACGGCTCTTCCTCGGGCGCACGCACCTCCAATTCATCCAAGCTCACATCCATCGGCGTTTCCGCGTCGAGCGTGACAAGCCGCTTGGACAGTCGGATCTGGTCGGCAAAATCGATCAGGGTCTGGCGACGCTTGGGCTGTTTGATCTCCTCTGCACGCTCAAGAAGAGTCTCTAAATCCCCGTATTCATTGATCAAAAGGGCCGCCGTCTTGACACCGATCCCGGGCGCGCCAGGCACGTTATCGACTGAGTCACCAGCCAGCGCCTGCACATCCACCACGCGGTCCGGGCCGACACCAAATTTCGCCTCGACACCATCGCGATCAATGCGGCTGTTCTTCATCGCATCAAACATCTCGACCCCGCCGCCGACCAGCTGCATGAGGTCTTTGTCGGAAGAAATGATCGTGCACCGGCCACCAGCTTCGCGCGCCTGGCGCGCTAAAGTTGCAATGATATCATCGGCTTCGAAGCCAGCAAGCTCAAGGCATGCAATGTTAAAGGCACGCGTTGCCTCGCGTGTCAGGGGGATCTGAGGGCGCAAATCCTCCGGCATCTCGTCGCGATTGGCTTTGTACTGATCGTAGATATCGTTGCGAAACGTGTGAGAGCCTTTGTCAAACACCACCGCCGCATGCGTCGGCCCATCCGCAGACGCGTTATCAACGATCATCTTGTGGAGCATGTTGCAAAAGCCCGACACGGCACCGATTGGCAGGCCGTCTGATTTTCGGGTTAGTGGAGGAAGCGCGTGGTAGGCCCTGAAAATAAACGCAGATCCGTCAACCAGGTGAAGATGATGCCCGTTGCCAAATGCCATGTGACGCCCCTGCCCTCGCCTACGCTCCACCTCGTTTTATCCCGCCGCCTGCAGCCGCGCGACCCCGTATTTTCACACCCCAAGATCACAGGCGTCAGTACATCTGCCAGGACGTCTCGCAGGTCCGGGATCAGCCTAGATCGGTCAAGCTGTAAAGACAGGCCTTTCGCTGCGCAGCCAAGTCAGTTGACGAACACGCCGGGATCCAAAGCGGGGACCCAATGCGCAACGCCCCCAGCTCAACGCCTAAGCGCCAGGCTGGTAACAAAAATCAGCCGTTTTCTGCAAAATCCTGGTGCACAAATCTCTTGTCGCAATAGCCGCATTCGACCCAACCCCGGTCGGGTGGTATTTGCAGCCAAACGCGGGGATGGCCCAAAGCCCCTTCGCCGCCGTCACACGCCACGCGCCATTGCGATACTTTTTCGGTTTCTGGGGCGTCTTGCGGCATGGCTGGGTCTCTTTTCGGTTGGACGTGGCCCGATCCATAATGCAGTTTGAACATGGCCTCGCAAGGTAGCTCAATCGTCGAACAAATAAGGCGTCGCTGCCAGCCGGGCGCCGATTTCGGGCGCCACCCGGAACGCCTCCGACAAAAGGGTCGCATTGCTCTGTAGGCTGGCGGATTGACGCAAGAGGTGATGCGGAGCAAAGCGCGTCTCGCGAATGCGCTCGCTCTCGAACGCAAATTCTGAGCGCAGCGTCGGCAGGAGGCGCGCGATGAGCTCGGGCGGCGAGTCCCGGGCAGCCAGCCCGATCCGTTCGGCATGGCCTAATAGGTAGGCATCATCGATCTGGCATTCGACTTCCAGGATCGTGGCATCGGCCCGGTCACTGGTCAGATCGCGCATAAGCTCCAGATTGGACGGGTCCAGGCAGATCACCAATTTGCCGGCGTTGAAATACTCAAAGAGCATCCGGATAAGGGCGCGCCGATGCCGGTTGCGCTTGTCCAAATCACGTTCGATACCGCCCAGGCTGGGCAAATTGCTATCAGCCTCATCAAAGAGATAAGCGACCCCGGAAATGCCGGGCTCGGCCGTCACGGCCCGTAGCAGCCGCTTCGCGACATGCCATTTTTTGCAAACGATCATAATGAGTTGCCGGTCACGGCCCAATGTCGCTTCACGCTCCCAAAACCGGGGCGCAAACCGCTGCCCGATCCGTCCGCGCCCGGTCAGAAATTCGTAGAGCTTCTTGCCATCGCCGGAGACGGTGAAATCGGTGCGCGCGCTGTCCCAAAGCGCGCCGAGGCGTTCTTTCAGCAGTGTCGCGTCACCGCTGATCTTGCGGGCAAACAGATGCTCTTGCGTCAGCAGCAGATCGTAGTGGTCGTTGTAGAAGGTCACCGGCATCCCGTAATCGGAAAACAGCTTAAATGTCAGCGACCTGGTTTCGATTTCGGCGCTTGGCACGACATGTGCGACCATGGTCTGGAAGAATGTCTCATCCGGTATCCAGGTCGTGCTGAAAAATCGCGGCACATCGGGGCGCGTGGCGACAAATTCCAAGATCGCATCCAATGTCGTGCGCCGCAGGCACCACCATTGGCTGCCGACCATGATTTGCAGATCATCAGGGATCGCGCGTTCGAGCCGAAAGCGTTTTTGCAACTGCAAAGCGGTATAGAACCACCATTTCTGCGTGCGTTCGTTGAACCAGTGACGGTAGACCAGCCGGTCGCGCTTCAGGCCCGTTTTGATCCAGTCAGAGGTGAAGAAGTCGTGGCATTCGATGAAGTCGCGGTCGCCTGCGCTCAACATCCGATCGGCATAGGCGGACGACTTGATCGCCGCGCAATCGCCGGAAAGCATGTAAAAATGCGTGGCATCTGGAAAGGCGGAAAGTGCGGACCGAACGGTTCTGAGCGTTGCGTCCACCAGGCTCCATTCGCCCCAACCACACCGCAAGCGGGTATCGGGAAACACAACCTCAGGCCGGTCAGCCAGCGCATCGGTGATCGCTTTGTACTGGTCTGCCGGCGATCGTGCGTCAAAGTGGATCGCCACATAGGCCCCGCCCGCGATCAGCCGCTCGGCTTGTGCGATAACCGCCGCTGCATCTTTGTGGCAGAGCAGAATGAACGCGATCCGTGCCATCGGCGAGGGAAAAGCCTGCGTGTTTGCCTTTTGGTGCGCCACCAGTAGCAGAGTGCCGTTGAAGATAAAGTCAATCTTTGCTCTTTTGCGGGCAATTGAGACCGAAACGCATTTGGCCAGGGGCAGCGACGATGGGATTTCCCGGGACTTGGATGACACAAAGCGAAACGCTGATCTATCGCGTGGTGCCGAAATGCGCCTGCTCGACGATTGGCCAGATCATGTACTACGCCGATCAGGGTGCGTATTATGACGGCGATATCCATGACGCCACCGACGGGCTGCACAAATGGGCCTTTGAGGACAGCCAGCCAAAAATCGAAACGCGCGTGCGCGGCGGTGAGGGCTATTCCTTCACCGGTGTGCGCAATCCCTATTCGCGCATCCTGAGCTCGTTTTTCGACAAGATCTGCGGGATCCAGCGCAACGGCAAGCGCTACCGGGGAAACCTGGTGCCCATTCTGATCCAGAAATATGGCGTCGATGTCGGCGGGCCTGATGGCCGCGAGCCGTTCGATCAGATCAAGAGCTTTCGCCGTTTCCTGCTTTTTGCCCGTGATACGATCCAGTTTCGCAAACCAATGGATCCGGACATTCATTGGTCATCGATGTCGGGCCACATCTCGACCCTGATTGTGAATGGTGGGCGCTACGACCGGATTTTTCATACCGAGGCGTTCGATGAAGGCATGCAGTCGATCCTCGACCAGACCGAGCAGCGCCATCCGATCACATTGTCCCAGGTGCCGCGCTTCAACGAAAGCCAAGGCCACGGCCCAAAGCGCGCTCATCCGGTGGAGGACTATTTCGACGATCTCGCCATGCATCTGGTCTATGAGATCTACCATCGCGACTTTAATTTGTTCCGCTACGATCCCGCCGATCCGTCGCGCAAAGCCCCGGTCGGAGAGATCGATCTCGACGAGGTGCACGCCAAGCTGGGCGATTGACGGCTGCAAGCGGCTGCGCTGCCCGGCGAAGGCGACCGTCCCATTCTTGACGTCCGAAACGCCTGCGCGGCCCAAGGCGCGGCGTCAGAAAAATCGCACCGCCAGAACGCATATGCAAGCGGCAGCGCGGATTGAGGAGCGGCTGCCCGCCCGGGCGGCCCGACGAGATGCGCAACCCCACCTGATGCCAGCGAGATGCCGCCCAGATCAGGCATTCAACAAACTGTTGCGCCCCTGCCTGGCTTGACCGGATGAGCAGGTTGCACGAACAGTAAACCTCGGGGGCGAAAAGCGTTCTTGAGTGGCCAGAGTACCAGTTCGGCGAAAGGGACGGCCCCATGGATACAATTTTTGTCGATTTGGTCCGATACGGCCATCTGTTGACCATTGCCGTTGGCCTTGGATCTGCCGCGATCGCCGATTTCGCCGCGATCAGCGGATTGCGCCGCGACGCCATCGCCGACCCGCTGCCCGTACTGTTGCTGAGCCACCGGCTCATCTGGCCCGCGCTCATCGGCATGTGGCTGACGGGGCTCGCGCTGATCGGTATCCGCACAGGCTTCCAGATCGAGGCATTCTCTCCAAAGCTTTTCGCCAAGCTGACGGTGGTCACGATCCTGACGCTGAACGCTCATGCAATCGGCCGGTGGGCAATGCCCTTGCTGACACGCGCCCGCGCGCGAACCGGCCTCAGCTCAACCGAGCTCTGGCTCGGCGCTCTCATCGGCGGCGTTTCCGCGGCAAGCTGGCTGTTGGCGCTTGCGATGGGCTCAAGCGCCTTTCTTGCCGAGGCGCCTGCCGCACTCTTTTTGGTCCTTCTGCCCCTGGCCTATGGCTGCGCGATTCTCATCGCCTGGCTGGTCCTGGGCAGGCTTCAGCCCGCCCCGCGCACCATTAAAATCGTCGCATCATCTTCACCGACCGAGGGTGTTACGCAGTACAAAATTGGCCTTTTTCCGCGCCGTGCCCGGGCGGTCTGAGGCTAATCTACCGCCAGACCCGCCGCCGCAAAGACCTCGCCAAGCGGGCGTTTTGGCCGCGGCCCGATATGGCCGATCACTTCCGCGGCCGCCGCAACGCCCATGCGACCTGCCCACTCCAATCCCGCGCCTGTCGCCAGCCCATATAGAAAACCGGCGGCAAATTGATCGCCAGCACCGGTTGCGTCCACAGGTGTGACCGGTGTCACTGGCACCTCGATCCGTCGCGCCTCGCTGATGACAACCACCGGATCGCCCGACCGGGTGCACACAACAATCCCGCACATCGCGCTGCCCTGCGCCAAAGCGCTGTCCAGATCGTCGGTTTCAAACATCGACAGCCACTCGTCACGATTGCCGATCACAAAATCCATCTCATCGCGGATCAGGCGCAGAAAATCGGCCCGATGCCGATCGACGCAAAACGGGTCAGACAGTGTGATCCCGGCATATCCGCCGCCCTCATGACAGGCGCGTGCGGCCGCCGCAAAGGCGCGCTTGCCTTCAGGCTTGTCGTAAAGATAGCCCTCCAAAAATAAGTAACGCGCGACACCTGCAGCCGCATCATCCACATCGTTTTCGTCAAAATCCGCGCCCGCCCCGAGATAGGTGTTCATCGACCGCTCCCCATCGGGTGATACAAAAATCATCGACCGAGAGGTGGGCGGGATTTCACCGCCTGCTGGAGGATTGGGAAAATCCGTGCCTTCCGCAGCCAGACTTTCAGCATAGAACCGGCCCAAGGCATCGTCCTTGACCTTACCCAAAAAGGCCGTCTCCAAGCCAAGTGTGCCAATCCCTGCGATGGTGTTGGCGACCGAGCCGCCCGGGGTTTGCACCCGATCCGACATCGCGGCGTATAATAGCTCTGCCCGGTCGCGCTCAATCAGCTGCATGATGCCTTTCTGGATGCCCATATTGTCCAGAAATGAGTCGTCGCCATGGCTGATCACATCAACGATGGCATTGCCGATGCCGACAACGTCATAAGACTTGGTCAAAGTACTTTCTCCTCAAACACACAGAGGTCCTCTATCGGGCAAATACTGCATTTTGGTTTGCGTGCCACACAGATGTAGCGGCCGTGCAAGATAAGCCAGTGATGCGCATGCTGCTGAAATTCGGCCGGGACATTGTCCTCAATCCCGCGCTCTACGATCTCGACATCTTTGCCCGGCGCGATCTGCGTGCGGTTGCCGACGCGAAAGATATGCGTGTCCACGGCCTGGGCGGGATGGCCCCACCACATGTTCAACACCACATTTGCCGTCTTTCGACCTACGCCCGGCAAGCTTTGCAGCGCCGCCCGGCTTGACGGGACCTCACCGCCGAAATCCTCGACCAAGATGCGGCTCAACTTCATCACATTCTTCGCCTTGTTGCGGAACAAGCCGATCGACTTGATATGCTCGATCAGCTTGTCCTCGCCCAGGGCCAACATCTTCTCTGGCGTGTCGGCAATCTTGAACAGATCGCGGGTTGCTTTGTTGACGCCCGCATCGGTTGCTTGCGCCGATAGGGCCACAGCCACCACAAGCGTGTAGGCATTGGTGTGATGCAGCTCACCCTTTGGTTCGGGCTCTGCGTTTTGCAGGCGTGCAAAGATCGCTTTGATCTGGCTATAGGGCAATGGTTTGGCCATGGCGGCTGTTGTGCCGTGCAGATCGCCGGCCCGCAAGCGCCTGCCCGCAGCCCCGCCGAACTGCGCCCGCCATGATCGCATTTGCGCAGCTTTCGGGTCGCGGTGACCTGCGCCAGCGCCTAGCTTTTACCCAGCAACGGAGGTTAGGCATGTTGGACATGAACAGCACAGGCGAACACACATACCACTTTCAGGTCGTCCGCCGCGCGATCGATTTGATCGACGCGGAGCCCGGCCTGTCGCTGGATGCGTTGGCCGCGCGCCTATCGATGAGCCCGGCCCATCTGCAGCGAGTGTTTTCGGCTTGGGCCGGGGTCTCGCCCAAACGCTATCAGCAGTATCTGGCGCTTGACCATGCGCGCCGGCTGCTGGCCGACCGGCACACGGTGATCGATACCGCCGCCGCCACGGGCCTGTCCGGCGGCGGCCGGTTGCATGACCTGTTTTTGCGGTGGGAGGCGATGACACCGGGTGATTATGCCCGTGCCGGAGAGGGGCTAACCATTCGCCAGGGTTGGTTTGACAGCCCCTTCGGAGACGCCCTGGTCATGGCCACCGATCGCGGCATTTGCGGCTTGGGCTTTGCCAGCGAAATGGGCCATGAGGCAACCGAACAAGATCTGCGTCAGCGCTGGCCGAAAGCCACGTTCACCGATGATGCGGGCGGTCTGGCCGCACAGGTCGCGCCCATTTTGGGTGGGGCGGGTGAGGCACGCTTGCATCTGATCGGCGCGCCCTTCCAAATCAAGGTGTGGGAGGCGCTGCTTGCCGTGCCCTCGGGCCATGTCACGACCTATTCCGACATTGCCGGAGCCATCGGGCGGCCGCGCGCTGTACGCGCGGTTGGCACGGCCGTGGGGCGCAATCCGATCAGTTGGCTGATCCCTTGCCACCGCGCCTTGCGCAAATCGGGCGGATTGGGAGGCTACCATTGGGGCCTGCCGGTCAAACGCGCGCTTTTGGCCTGGGAGGCCGCCACCGAAGATGCCGGTGCTGCCTAACCGCCTCGGCCAGGCGTTGACGGCCCGTCCCCACCCGGCAAAATCCCGCCGGGTGGATTTTTGCCGATGCGGAAGCAGCCGCGGGCTGGTATACTTGGCCACAATGAAAAGCAGGGAAAACCCCTGACCGCTCCGCCAACCGGAGCGCTGAGAGAAAGGGCAGAGTATGTTTTCAATCCGAATTTCCGGGGCAATTGGTGTTATTGCACTAACCGCACTTGGCGCCTGCATGCCGATGACCCAAAGCAGCGAGCCGGGCTCGCGCCAGCAACAAGGGCTCTTTACAGGCGCCGTGCTCGGCGGGCTTTTGGGTGCAGCGATCGACGAAGACGATCGCGGCCGTGGCCTGATTGTCGGTGCCGCAGGCGGGGCGCTGACCGGCACTGCAATTGGCGCCTATCTCGACCGACAAGCCGCCGATCTCCAAGCGGCAATCTCGTCGGACGATGTGATCATCACCAATAACGGCCAGGAATTGCGGGTTGTGATGCCCGAGGGCATCCTCTTTGAGATCGACAGCGCCAATGTGCGCGCCGATCTTCAGGCCGATCTGCGGGCGCTGGCGCGCAATGTGCTGGTCTATGACCAAACCACGGTCGATATTGTCGGCCATACCGACGATACCGGATCGGAAGCGTATAACCTTGATCTGTCGACCCGCCGCGCCAGTGCGGTCGCCGGTATCTTGCTGGAAGAAGGCGTCGCCCCCGCGCGTGTGCGCAGCTTCGGCCAGGGTGAAAGCGCGCCCATCGCATCGAACGCCACCGCAGATGGCCGCCAGCAGAACCGCCGGGTTGAGATCATCATTCGCCCGATCACCGGCTAAGGCCCTTCCATCGCAAACTGGACTTGGCTGCCCGACTGGTCATATTATTTGACCAGTCGGAAAGAGGCCTGTCACCCATGCCGTTCACGCGGATCAATGCCGAAAAACTGTCGCAAGCGGTCGTACATCAGATCGAACAGCTGATCTTGCGCGGTATCCTGCGGCCTGGCGACCGGCTCCCGTCGGAGCGAGAGCTGAGCGAGCGGCTTGGCGTGTCGCGCCCCTCCCTGCGCGAAGCCGTGGCTGAACTGACCGCGCGCGGCTTGCTGAGCACGCGCGCCGGGGCCGGCATCTATGTGGCAGACGTTTTGGGATCGGCGTTTTCGCCGGCGCTCATCCAGCTGTTTGCCACCCACGACACGGCGGTCTTTGACTACATCTCATTTCGGCGCGATCTCGAAGGGCTTGCCGCCGAACGCGCCGCCGAAGCCGGGTCCGACACCGATCTGGCTGTGATCGACACGATCATGAACAAGATGGAGGCGGCCCATTCCAAGCGCAATCCGACTGACGAGGCAGAGCTCGACGTGCAATTCCACCTCGCCATTATCGAGGCGAGCCATAATGTGATCATGCTGCACACGATGCGTGCGATGTTTGATCTGCTGCGCGAGGGCGTGTTTTACAATCGCCAGGTCATGTTCAAGCACCGCGGCACCCGCGACCGTCTGTTGGAGCAGCACCGCGCGATCAATTCAGCGCTTCAGGTGCGCGACGGGCCCGCCGCGCGGGAGGCAATTGTCGCACATCTGACCTCGGTCGAAGAGGATCTGCGCAATCTGCGCCGCGCCGAAGCCAACGAAGAGATTGCGCAACGCCGCCTGGCGCATGAACGTACGCGATAACGCATGCTTGGCTGGCCGACGCGGTTCAGCCCCGGTGTCGATCAGAAGATGAAGTCGCTCGCGCTTATCGCCCCGCCATTGTCGGTGATCGTCACATCGAAATAGGCATCCATGACCGCGTCGCCGTCGAAATCCATCTGGACCTCGGCCAAACGATCGTTTGACGGGTTGGTGGAAACCCGCAGCGACGCGGTGCCATTGCCGATGAATTGGTTGCCCGACCCAAAGGCGATACTGCCCAGATCAGCCGTTTCAACCGACAGTTTGTCACCCTCATTTCGGTTGAAATCGACCACGTCGCCACGATCGAGCGGGCCGATGGTGCTGTTGAACCAAAACTCAAACTGGTCCTGACCGGCGCCCCCCGTCAAGGCGACATCAATGGCATCGACCGCATGCAATCTGTCATTGCCCGCGCCGCCATCAGCCTTGCCGTTGCTGCCCTCGACGATCAGGAAATCATTGCCGCCAAACCCAAAAATCTCGTCCTCGCCGCCCGCGCCGTCGATGATCTCTCCGGCCTGGCTGCCGAGCATGCGGTCGCCCAGGACCGAGCCGGTCACTGTCTCGATCCCGGTAAACGTGACCTGTCGAACGACCAACGTGCCGGAATTCGGGCTGTTCGGCGTTGCTGTAAAATAGCTCTGACCGGCCAGACCTTCGGACATATCGATGTGCCAACCGACTGGCGCATTTGCGACCAGGTCAAAACGCAGCATATCGGTGCCCGCCCCGCCATTGGCAAAATCATTGCCCAGACCCACAACCAATTCATCATTGCCGGCACCACCGACCAGAATGTCGTTGCCAGCGCCACCGATGAGGTGATCCGCGCCGCCATCGCCAAACAGGGCGTCATCGCCGTTATTGCCTTCCAGATAGTCGTCATCTTCACCCCCAAAGATGACATCCGAGCCCGCGCCGCCCTTGGCCGCGTCGCGCCCCGACCCGCCGTGGATCTTGTCGTTGCCTGCGCCGCCCTGAAGATTGTCCTGACCGCCATCGCCAAAGATCTCATCATCGCCGTCCTGGCCTTCGATCTGATCACGGCCGTCACCGCCTCTGAGCGAATCGTCGCCCGTACCGCCGCCGATCACATCATCGCCATTCAGCCCCATGATCGTGTCGTTGCCGCCATAACCGCCCAGGAAATTGTCGCCGTTATCGCCGACGATGATGTCGTCAAATTGGGAGCCCTGGATCTGTTCGATGCTGATCAGAAGGTCGCCTTTGGCATCCCCAAACGTGCCGCGACCGGAGAACAAGGACACATGGATCGGCCCCGATGCCCAATAATAGCTGGCCGCGTCGATCCCTGCCCCGCCATCGATCACATCGGCGCCGGCCTCACCGGCAAGCAGGTCATTGCCGGACCCGCCCGACAGGAAATCCTCGCCACCGCCGCCATAAATCTGGTCGTCGCCGGCCTCGCCAAAGAGCTTGTCGTCGCCACCGTGTCCGTAAAGCTGATCATCGCCAAAATAGCCGGCGATGTAGTCGTCGCCCTCCAGCCCGTAAAGCACATCATTGCCGCGATAGCCTAGGATTATGTCGGCCTCTCGCGTGCCGGTCAGAACGTCCTTTTCGTTGGTGCCGTAGACATAGGCCATTGGTCCCGTTTCCTCTTTTCCAAACCGGCACCCAATCTGGCGCCCTCGGAATTGGGTCGGAAAACGGCGATGGGTGGTTCAATCCTTATGCTAATCAGCGCTGCCGCCGCCAAAGGCATTACCGTGCACATAATCACACGGCGCCTCTTGCATCTGCAGATGCAGTTTGTCGCCGGTATAGGGATGGGCCGCGACAATATCGTCGTTCAGCTCAATGCCCAGACCCGACGCCTCAGGCGCTGTGACAAAGCCAGCCTCAACGCGCGGTCTGCCGCTGACAAGCGCGTCATGGAACGGGGTCTCGATTGCCTCAACCATCAAAAGGTTGGGCGTGGCGATGCCCAGATGCACATTTGCTGCCCATTCAACGGGGCCTGCATAGAGATGCGGTGCAAGCTGCGCGTTGTGGCTTTCGGCCAGGGCGGCGAGCTTTTTGCCCTCCCATATGCCGCCGACACGACCGAGTGCGGGCTGGCAGATACGGATCGCGCCCGCGGCCAGAAGGGGTGCAAACTCCATCCGCGTGCACAGCCGCTCCCCGCTGGCCACAGGGATGCTTGTGCCAGACTGCACCGCGGCCATTGCCGCGACGCTATCGGGCGGGACGGGCTCTTCGTACCAAAGCGGATCATAGGGCTCGATCGCCTTGGCCAAGCGCAAAGCCCCGCCGGTGGAAAACTGGCCATGCGTGCCAAAGAGCAAATCCGCGCTTGTGCCCACCGCCGCCCGGATCGCACGGCAATACGCGACCGAAGTGGCAATGTCGCTCAGCGCGGGCATATGCCCGCCACGGATCGTGTAAGGCCCGGCCGGATCGAATTTGACGGCGGTCCATCCTTCCGCGACGAGGGCCGATGCGGCTTCGGCGGCCATTTCAGCATCGACCCAGAAATCAGGCAAAGAGTGATGATCCAGCGGATAAAGGTAGGTATAGGCGCGCAGACGATCATTCATGCGCCCGCCCAAAAGCGCCCAAACTGGCCGCTCGCGCGCTTTGCCCAGGATGTCCCAACAGGCCATTTCCAGGCCCGAAAACGCGCCTATCACGGTTGGGTCGGGGCGCTGCGTGAATCCGGAAGAATAGGCCCGACGGAACATAAGCTCAATGTTTTCAGGGCTTTCACCGGCCATATGGCGGCCAAAGACATCCGCGATCACAGCGCGCATCGCCTCGGGGCCAATACCGGCGGCGTAAACCTCACCCAGGCCGGTGATCCCGCATTCGGTTGTCAGGCGCACAATCAGCCAGTAGCGCCCGCCCCAACCGGGCGGCGGCGGGCCCACGGCAAATATCTCCAGCCCGTCGAGCCGCATCAGAAGACGATCACATTGCGCCGCGCTTTGCCCGCACGCGTGTCGTCCATCGCCTCATTGATCTGGCTTAGCTTCCAGCGGCCGGTCACAAGCTCATCAAGCTTCAGGCGGCCTTGTTCGTAGAGGTCGATCATGTAGGGAATGTCCCGCGTCAACACAACTTCGCCCATCAAACTACCGCGCAAAGCCTGGCCGGTATAGCCCAGCATGACCGGCTCGTACTCGGCCGTTTGCCCCGAATGTGGCATGCCCACCGCATAGGCCGTGCCACCGGCGGCAAGATAGCGCGTCGCTGTTTGATAGGCCGGTATCGCGCCGACAGTGACAAAGACATGGTCGGCCATCTGGCCGCGCATCGCGGCCTGTGCGGCGCGCCACGGTTTGGCTTCGCTGGCCAAAACGCCGTCGGTTGCGCCAAATTCCTTGGCGTCATTCAACTTCTCTTGCGAGAGATCCACCGCCACAATTCGCGCGGCCCCGGCAATGCGCGCGCCCTGGACCGCGTTCAACCCCACCCCGCCGGCACCGATCACCACCACGTTGTCACCCGGCCGCACCCGCGCGGTGTTAACCGCTGCACCAAATCCGGTGGGCACGCCACAGGCCAGAAGGCAGGCGATATCCGCGCTGAGGGTGTCGGCAATTGGCACGGCCTGGCTTTGATCGACGACAACGCGTTCGGCAAATGCGCCGGTCTTTAGGCCTTGCAGGACGGGTGTGCCGTCCGCGCGGCTCAGCACCGGCTCCGCCGGGGTCCAATTGGCGCAATAGACCGGGCGCCCGGTATGACAGGTCGGGCAGGTGCCGCAGGATTTGATCAAGGTCACAATCGCGCGCTGACCGACCTCAACCCGTGTGACGCCAGGGCCCACGGCCTCGACCACCCCGGCAGCCTCATGGCCATACACAGCCGGCAGGT
The DNA here is from genome assembly GCA_039191215.1 of Pseudomonadota bacterium. Lineage (GTDB taxonomy): Bacteria > Pseudomonadota > Alphaproteobacteria > Rhodobacterales > Rhodobacteraceae > HKCCE3408. The sequence goes on along the minus strand of JBCCXT010000010.1, from coordinate 53,898 downwards.
CGCCCCCCCAGCCGCCGTCAAGATAGGTGATGTCGGAATGGCAGATCGCCACCGCCTGCATCCGCACCTGTATCTCGCCCGGGCCCGGCTTGCGCAAATTCAATGTTTCCATCGTCAATGGCTGGTTGAACTCGGTCGCCACAGCGGCGGTGATTGAAGTCGTCATGGCGGCTCCGGTCGTGAATTGGCCCAACGGACGATGGCGCTGGAAAACCCGCCATGCTGGTCCATCCGCGGCGCCTTTCAGCCATACGCGACTTCCCTTGCGGCCCCGCGCGATCCAGGACAGAAGGCAACATGCCGCTTATTTCCGTCCACAAAGACATCCGGCTTAATGTCGAAGATCGGGGCAGCGGCGCGCCGGTTGTGTTTCTGCATGCGCTCGGGCTCGATTTGCACCTGTGGGATGGGGTCGTCTCGCGCTTGCCTGACGGGCTGCGCGCCGTCCGGCTTGATCTGCGCGGCCACGGAAAGTCCGATGTGCCGGCTGCGCCTTACCCGATGGGTGGGCTAGTCGGCGATGTCGAACAGGTCATGCAGGCGCTTGGCCTGCGCGAGGCGGTTGTTGTCGGGATCTCATTGGGGGGCATGATCGCACAAGGCCTGGCGGCCAAACGGCTCGATCTGGTCCGCGGCATTGTTCTGTCGAACACGGCGACAAAAATCGCAACGCGCGAGGTCTGGGCGGATCGGATCGCCATGGTCGAGGCCCAGGGCACCGCCGCCCTGGCCGAGGCCACAATAGAGCGCTGGTTTTCGAAAAGCTACCGCGCCGCGGCAGATGTCACACCTTGGCGGGCGCGGCTTAGCGCGACAGATGATGCGGGCTTTTCGGGATGCGCGGCGGCCATTGCGGGCGCGGATTTCTACTCCACCACCGCCGCGCTGCGCCTGCCCGCCCTGGTCATTGCCGGTGCGCATGACGGCTCGACCCCGCCGGATATGGTGCGCGAAATGGCCGATCTGATCCCCGGCGCACGGTTTGAATTATTGCGCGGCTCGGGCCATTTGCCGCCCATTGATGCGCCAGAAGAAACCGCCCAATTGTTAACCGAATTTCTGCGGCAGATTGGGCATTTGGCATGAAACGCGCAGCCGCACCAAGGCCTTGCCCGGCGACCTTCATGCAAAGGCTTGGTAAATGAAAAACATAAATCTGCCAATCCTGACGATTTTGGGCACGCTTGTTATCGATGCGATGGGGATCGGGCTCATCCTGCCGGTCATGCCGGCGCTGATCAGCGATGTGCGCAACATTGACCTATCGGCCGCTGCCGCCTGGGGCGGTGTCTTGACCGCGACATTTGCGGTCATGCAGTTTTGTTTTTCACCGCTGGTCGGCAGCCTCTCGGACAGGTTTGGAAGACGGCCGATCATTCTGATATCCCTCGCGGTTTTAGCGATCGACTATGTTGTGATGGCGCTGGCGCAATCGATCTGGCTGCTGCTTTTGGGCCGCATCATCGCCGGTCTCGCCGCCGCGACCTTTTCCACCGCCACTGCCTATATCGCCGACCTGTCAGAGCCTGAAAGACGGGCGCAGAATTTCGGCCTCGTATCGGCAGCGTTTGGCGTCGGATTTGTCTTAGGCCCGGTTGTCGGCGGCCTTTTGGGTGAGATCGGACCGCGCGCACCCTTTGTCGCGGCGGCCGTTCTGGCCAGCCTGAACCTCGCGGCGGCCTGTTTCGTGCTGCGTGAGAGCTTGCCGCCCGAGAAGCGCCGCGCCTTTGACATCGCCCGCGCAAATCCCGTCGGCGCGCTGCAACATGTCGGCAAACTGCCCGGCGCGCGGCGGCTTTTGCCGGTAATCCTGCTCTATGACATTGCCAACTACGTCTATCCCGCGATTTGGGCCTATTTCACGGTGGCCGCCTTTGGTTGGTCGACCGGCGTTGTCGGCACATCGCTGGCCGTTTACGGGGTCTCGATGGCCGTCGTGCAGGGCGGTTTAATCCGGCCGATCCTGCGCTGGCTGGGCGAAGACAGGGTCTGCTATTGGGGCATGGCGCTGAACGTGGTCTGTCTGATCGCCTATGGGCTGATCGGCCAGGCCTGGATGATTTGGGCCTTGATCCCGATCTCGGCGATGGGCTCCATGGTTGATCCGGCAATCACCGCCCTTCTCAGCCGCCAGGCCTCCGACGACCAACAGGGCGAAGTGCAGGGCCTTTTGGGCTCGCTCAGCGCCATTGCGATGATCCTGTCGCCGGTTGTCATGACGCAGACGTTTTTTATGGCGACGCGCGGTGATTTTGTGCTGCCAGGTGCGCCCTTCCTGCTTGCTGCGGTGCTGATGGCGATCGGATTTGCAATCCTGGCCGCGCGTCCCGTTGTGCCGCGTTAGACCGCGATGCAGTGCAAGCGCATGGACCGCCGCGCTTGGCTAAAGCAGGCTGGCAAAAAGCGCTGGATCGACATTGCCGCCCGAGGCCGTGGCGATGACCGTATCCCCCTCCAACGCCGCACCGTGATATAGTGCTGCGGCCAGCGCGACCGCGCCGCCGGGCTCGATTACAAGTTTCAGCCGGACGAAGGCTTCGCGGATCGCATTGCGCACCTCAGCATCGCTGACAACGATGCCAGGTCCGCATAGGCGGTTGAGGATCGGGAAGGTAATCTCACCTGGCATTCGCGTGAGGATCGCATCGCAAAAACCTGATTCCGGTCCAGAATTTTCCGCCCGCTCACCCAGCTCAAGCGATCGGGCCGTGTCATCGAACCCTTCCGGCTCGACCGGGCGGACACGCATCGCCGGGGCGCGCTCCTCCAAAGCCAGCGCGATGCCAGCCGTCAGACCGCCGCCGCCGCAACAGACCAGCACATCGGCCTGTTCGGTATCCGCCTGCTCGGCGATCTCGAGGCCGGTTGTGCCCTGCCCGGCAACAACAGGCGGATGATCATAGGGCTTGATGAGCGACAGGCCGCGTGCCTCGGCAATCTCGGCGCCGATCGCTTCGCGGCTTTCCCGCGCGGCCCGATCATAAGTGACAACTTCGGCGCCGAGCGCCTTGGTATTGCTGATCTTTAGATCAGGCGCATCCTTGGGCATCACGATCACCGCGGGCACGTCCATCGCACGTGCCGCCGCCGCCACACCCTGGGCGTGGTTGCCCGAGGAATAGGCGATGACACCGCGTGCGCGCACATCCGGCGGCAAGGCGGTCAGCGCTGCCCAGCCGCCCCGGAACTTAAACGACCCGGTATGTTGCAGGCATTCGGCCTTTACCAAAACCCGGCGCCCGGCAATCTCATCTAGAAACGGCGAATTCAACAGCGGCGTGCGGCGCACCACCCCTTTTGCGCGATCGGCGGCGGCTTCGATCATGGCGATATCGGTCATGGCAGGGCCTCGATCCAGGTATCAAGCACGGCCATGGCCGCCGGTTCGTCAAGAAAGGGCACATGGCCGCGGTCACTCAATTCAGCAAAACCCATATCGGGCCGGCGTTGCCGCATCTGGGACGCGGTCTCTGCCGATAGGATGTTCGACGCCGCGCCTCGGATCAATGCCAAGGGTAGACCGCTCAGCGCATCGAACCAGGGCCAGATGTCGGGCGCGGGCTTGGTTGTATCAAAGGCCGGCGCAATTGCATCGCGCAGTTTTGCGTCGTATCGCAATTCCAGGCCATCTGGGCCCTCCCGCCAAAGCGCGCGGACATGGGCCGCCCAGTTTGCCACCGGAACGTCGTGAAATCCCGGATGCGCCGCGGGCATCGCCGCTTCTGCCTCGGCATAAGTTTTGTAGCCCGGGGCGCGGCCCAAATATCCCATGATATTGTCCAATCCCTCAGGCGAGATGACCGGCCCGACATCGTTCAAGCACACCCCGCTGAGACGCGCCTTGACTGTTGCCGCCAACAGCATCGCGACCAACCCGCCGCGCGAGGTGCCCAAAATGGCGGCTCTCTCCAACCCCAAATGGTCCAAGAGTGCCACGACATCACCCGCTTCGTGTGGGATCGAATAAGTTTCGGGCGGGGCCCAATCAGACCCGCCGCGGCCGCGAAAATCCATCCGGATGATCCGCGCCCGATCACGAAATCCATGCAAGAAGGGCAAGAAGTCATCCATGTTCCGGCTGAGCCCCGGTAGGCACAAGACAGCCGGGCCCGCGCCTTCATCAGCGTAGGCCAAACGCACGCCGTCAGGCGCGGTGGCATAGTTCATAGCATCTCCGGCACCGCGGTAAGATCAGCTGCAATGCGGTCGGGTTGGCCCGTGAGCCGATCTACCGGCTCTCCGACGCGATTGACCCACAATGTGCGGAACCCGTAGCGCGCCGCCCCGGCCACATCCCAGCCATTCGACGATACAAAAAGCACATCGCCCGGGGGCAGGTCAAATTCATGCGTTACCAGATCATAGACTTCGCGCGACGGCTTGTAGCGCGCCAGCGGATCGACGGTAAGCATGGCACTAAGAAGGCTGGCAACGCCGGCGCTTTCGACCGCGGCTTCGATCATCTCCGGTGTGCCGTTCGATAGAATCGCCGCCGGAATGCCCCGCCTTTGCAGCTCAGCCAACACATGCGGCACATCGGGATAAGACTTGAGCGACCAGAACAGGCCCAAAAGCAGCTCTCGTAATTCTGGATCGGCCTGATCGGAGGCGGCCAGCGCCCAATCAAGCGCGTCCTGGGTGATTTGCCAGAAATCAACATAGTCGCCCGTGATCGTGCGCAGCCAAGTGTATTGTAGTGTTTTGGTACGCCAATCTATGGCAACCTGTTGCCACACAAGCGCAAAAGTTTCCCGACCGGGTTGTTCGGCCACCTCGCGTGCGGCGGCGTTCACATCAAACAGCGTTCCATAGGCGTCAAAGACGCATGCACCGATATTGGACATCCGCATTCCCCCATCTGGTTGCCCCAAAGTAAGGGTGACACGGCGAGCCGGGCCGAAGCAACGTTAACTTTTGGCCAAATGGTCGAAATTTTGCAACAGCGCTTGGGCGTTATGTAAAGGCGCTTCAAAGGTTGTCGGGCTGCGGCATGCCTAAGACGTGAAACCCGCCATCCACAATCACCGTCTCACCGGTTGTGCTCGCGCCGTAATCGGATGCCAGGTACACAGCCGTGCCACCGACGGCCTCAAGCGTGGCATTGGCCCGCAGCGGCGCATTTGCCTCGGTGGTTTTGAATGTCTTACGCGCGCCGCCGATGGCGGCGCCAGCCAGCGTCTTCATTGGGCCCGGGCTGATCGCGTTGACCCGGATACCGTCGGGGCCCAGATCATTTGCCAGGTAGCGTACCGCCGATTCGAGCGCCGCTTTGGCCACACCCATCACGTTGTAGTATGGCGTCACCCGGTTTGAGCCCTGATAGGTTAGCGTCAGGATCGTGCCACCTTCCGGCATCAAGGCGCTGGCGCGCTTGGCCACATCGATCAGCGAAAAGCATGATATTGTCAGGGAGTTGCGGAAATTTTCCCGGCTCGTGTCGATGAAGCGCCCGGTCAGTTCGTGTTTGTCGGAATAGGCAATCGCATGGACGACAAAATCGATCGTTCCCCAGTGATCGGCAAGGCGGGCGAAACAGGCATCCAAAGAGGCATCATCGGTCACATCGACATCGACCAGCAGATCAGAGCCCAAAGACGCGGCCAGCGGTTCAACCCGTTTGCCAAAGGCGTCGCCCTGATACGAAAAGGCCAGTTCAGCGCCTTCGGTGTGCAACGCTTTGGCAATTCCCCAGGCGATCGAGCGGTCATTGGCCACACCCATGATCAGCCCGCGCTTTCCCCGCATCAGCTCGGCCATCGTAACCTTATCCCTGAAATCTCGACATCAGCATGGCGCCGTTGGTGCCGCCAAACCCGAAGGAATTTGTCATAACCGTATCCAGCCCAGCCGCCTCGACAAGCGTGCTGGCAATTTCGTGTGGCTCGATCTCGAGGTCCAGCGTTTCGATATTGATCGAGGGCGCGATGAAGTCGTGCTCCAACATCAAAAGGCAGAAGATCGCTTCTAGCGCACCGGCCGCCCCCTGGGCATGCCCCGTCATAGATTTTGTCGATGAAACAGGGGGTTGCGGGCCGTTTCCAAAGGCGCGCCTGACGGCCATGATCTCGGGCAGATCGCCCGCGCCGGTTGAGGTGCCATGGGCGTTGATATAGCCCACTTTGCGGTCCTCGGGCAGTGTGGCCAGGGCCAGGCGCATCGCACGTTCGGCACCTTCGCCGGACGGCGCCACCATGTCGTGGCCGTCTGAGGTGGCGGCAAAACCTGTCACTTCGGCATAGATTTTGGCACCGCGGGCGCGGGCATGCTCAAGCTCTTCAAGCACGACAATCCCGCCGCCGCCGGCGATCACAAAGCCGTCGCGGTCAGCATCAAAGGCCCGGCTGGCGCGCGATGGTGTGTCGTTATATTTCGAGCTCATCGCCCCCATCGCGTCAAAGAGGCACGACAAGGTCCAATCCAGCTCCTCCGCGCCACCAGCAAACATAATGTCCTGTTTGCCGAATTGGATCTGCTCCGCCGCTGAACCGATGCAATGCAGGCTGGTCGAGCAGGCCGAGGTGATCGAATAGTTGATGCCCTTGATCTTGTAGGCAGTGGAAAGATTGGCCGAGATGGTCGAAGACATACACTTTGGCACCGCAAAAGGGCCAATTCGCTTTGTCGCCTGAGTCTTCAGCACACTTTGATGGGCGGCAAACATCGCGCTGGTCGACGGCCCGCCCGAGCCCGCGATCAGCCCGGTCCGCGCATGCGACACATCCGCCGGATCCAGACCGGCATCGGCAATGGCCTGGCCCATAGCAATATGCGCATAAGCCGCGCCGGGGCCCATAAAGCGCAGCGCGCGCTTGTCGATCTGCGCCGATGGATCGATATCGATGGTCCCGGCAACTTGGCTGCGAAAGCCGTGCTCAGACATCTCGGGCACCGCTTCTATGCCGCTTGTGCCAGCCCGCAGGCTCGCCGTGACGGACGCCGCATCGTTGCCGATGGGCGAGACGATCCCGAGACCTGTTATCACCACCCGGCGCATGGCCGCCCTCCCTGGCTACCTTGTTGCGTCAGTTCTCGCTGAGCGCAACGCGCATGTCTTTGACCTGGTAAATGGTTTCACCATCGGCTTCGACCCGGCCATCCGCAACACCCATTGTAAGGCGCCTTGTCTGTATCGCTTTGGTAAAATCAACGAAATATGTCAACATCTTACGGTCAGGGCGAACCATACCGGTCAGCTTGACCTCACCCACGCCAAGCGCGTATCCGCGGCCCTGCCAGCCGCGCCAACCCAGATTGAAACCGGTCAATTGCCACAACCCATCCAGACCCAGGCATCCTGGCATAATCGGGTTGCCGGGGAAATGGCACTCAAAGAACCAAAGATCGGGCAGGATATCGAACTCTGCCACGACATGGCCTTTGCCCTGCGCACCGGCATCATCTGAGATATCGGTGATGCGGTCCATCATCAGCATCGGCGGCAGCGGCAATTGGGCATTGCCAGGGCCAAAGAGGTCACCTTCAGCGCAGCGGATCAGATCCGCTTTGTCAAAGCTCTTGGGGTAGTCTGACATGTCCGCGCTAAGGTCCACCGGTCGGTCTGGTCACGTCGCCACCGTCTAGCACTGGCGTGTCAGCAGTGGCAAGGGCACCCCTGTTTTGCTTGAAACCAGCGGCCCTGGCACCGTATAGAGTTGGTAAGAAAGCAAGGAAGCTCCAAGCAAATGACGCCCGAAGCGCTCGAACGCGGATCAAAATGGCTGGCAACGGCAGACCTCCGTCCGACACGGCAGAGGCTGTCCTTGGCGACGCTGCTTGTTGGCGACGGGCGGGATCGGCATGTCTCGGCCGAAAGCCTGCATGCCTCGGTGGTGGCAACGGGTGACAAGGTGTCGCTTGCCACGGTCTATAACACGCTCAGGGCGTTTTGCGACGCGGGGCTGATGCAAGAGGTCACGGTTGACGGGCATCGCAGCTATTTCGACACCCGTATTGACGATCATCCGCATTACTACATTGAAGACGACGGGACGCTGAGGGATGCGCCGAAATCCTCCGTCTCCTTGTCGCAGATGCCCGATCCGCCTGAGGGTTACGAGATCGCAAAGGTCGATATCGTCATCCGCCTGCGCAAAGCCTGACTTCGCGCCCGCATCGACGGTTCGCAGCCGTGCATTATGCGCCTTAACACTTCCTTTTGGCCTTGCTTGGTAGCTGCAAGGCGCAGGTAACCGCGTCGCATCAATGGCAGGCATCTGTTGGCTAACGGCGCGCCGCACCCGACCTTGCCCTGGCCAAGCGCCGCAAAACACCCTATGCGCCGCGGCAAGACTAAACCTCAGCCCAAAGGCCCCGCTTATGGATCTGCGCAATATTGCAATCATTGCCCATGTCGATCATGGCAAGACCACGCTTGTGGATGCGCTGTTAAAGCAGTCCGGCGCGTTCCGCGAAGGCCAGGCCATTGCCGAGCGCGCGCTCGATTCCAATGACCTGGAGAGGGAGAGGGGCATCACGATCCTGGCCAAGGCGACCTCGGTCGAGTGGCAAGGCGTGCGGATCAACATCGTCGACACGCCGGGGCACGCCGATTTCGGTGGCGAGGTGGAACGTGTCTTGAGCATGGTGGACGGCGTTTTATTGCTGGTTGATGCTGCCGAAGGCCCGATGCCGCAGACGAAATTTGTCACCGCAAAAGCGCTGGCCCTGGGTCTGCGACCCATCGTTGTCCTGAACAAAGTCGACAAGCCCGATGCCGAGCCAGATCGGGCGCTTGATGAATGCTTCGATCTGTTTGCCAATCTGGGCGCGGATGACAACCAGCTTGATTTCCCGCATCTTTACGCCTCTGGCCGCGCCGGATGGGCCGACACCGATCTCGATGGCCCGCGAGCTGGTCTGGATGAATTATTCAAATTGATTTTGCGCCACGTGCCTGCGCCACAACAGATCGCGGCTGTCGATGCGCCATTTCGGATGCTGGCGACCACGCTTGGCGGCGATCCGTTCCTCGGCCGCATCCTGACCGGGCGCGTTGAGGCAGGCCGGGCAAAACCTGGCGACACGGTCAAGGCATTGTCGCGTGATGGCACACGGATCGAACAGTTCCGCATCTCCAAAATCCTGGCCTTTCGCGGCCTGGCACAATCGCCGATTGCGGCGGCTGAGGCTGGCGATATCGTGACCCTGGCCGGGATGGCAAAGGCCACGGTGGCTGACACAATCGCAGCCCTGGACGTCACCGATGCGATCCCTGCCCAGCCCATTGATCCACCAACCATTTCGGTGACATTTGGCATCAATGACAGCCCTTTAGCCGGGCGTGACGGAAAAAAGGTCCAATCCCGCGTGATCCGGGACCGGCTATTGAAAGAGGCGGAATCGAACGTCGCCATCCGCGTTTCGGACACCCCAAGCGGGGAAGCGTTTGAGGTTTCTGGCCGGGGTGAGTTGCAGATGGGCGTGCTCATCGAAAACATGCGCCGCGAAGGTTTTGAGCTGTCGGTATCGCGCCCGCAAGTGCTGACCCGCAACGAGGATGGCCAGAACCTTGAGCCGCTCGAAGAGGTCACGATCGATGTTGATGATGAATATTCCGGTGTTGTCATCGAAAAAATCACGGGCCAGCGCAAGGGCGAGATGACCGAGATGAAGCCCGCCGGTGCGGGCAAGACGCGGATCATTGCTCATGTCCCATCTCGCGGGCTAATCGGCTATCATGGTGAATTTTTGACCGATACGCGCGGCACCGGTGTGATGAACCGCGTATTCCACGCCTGGGCGCCGCATAAAGGCGCGATTCCCGGCCGTCGTGCGGGCGTTCTTATCTCGATGGAGAATGGTCAAAGCGTGGCTTATGCGCTTTGGGGCCTCGAAGATCGCGGCCGGATGTTCATCGGCGCGCAAGAGGATGTCTACGAGGGCATGATCATTGGCGAGCATTCGCGCGACAATGATCTTGAGGTAAACCCGCTAAAGGGCAAGAAACTCACCAATGTGCGGGCCTCGGGCAAGGACGAAGCCGTCACACTCACAACGCCCATTCGCATGGGGCTTGAAGAAGCGATCGCCTATATCGATGACGACGAATTGGTTGAGGTGACGCCAAATGCCGTGCGCCTGCGCAAGCGCTTTCTGGACCCGCATGAACGCAAGCGCCAGGCCCGCGCCGCATCCTAAGCCGGAACGAAAAAAGCCGCAGGGCGCAAACCCTGCGGCTTTTGAATTTGGTGTGACGTTTGGTTCAGGCTTTGGCGCCGAACAGATGATCCATGCTCAGCGACGGTTGATCGCAACCCGCCTCGCCCACGATCTTTGCGGGAACACCGGCAACCGTCTTGCACGGCGGCACCTCGTGCAGCACGACCGATCCGGCCGCAATGCGGCTGCAATTGCCGATATGGATGTTGCCAAGCACCTTCGCGCCCGCGCCGATTAACACGCCATCGCCGATCTTTGGGTGCCGGTCGTCATCCTCTTTACCGGTCCCGCCAAGGGTGACGGAATGCAGCATTGATACATTGTCACCCACCACAGCCGTCTCACCGATGACAATCGAATGGGCGTGATCGATCATGATTCCGCGGCCCATCTGAGCATTCGGGTGAATATCAATCCCGAAGGCCTCAGACACACGCATCTGGATAAAATAGGCAAAGTCGTCCCGGCCCTGGCGCCAGAGCCAATGGCCGATCCGGTAGGCCTGGATCGCCTGGAAGCCCTTGAAATACATCAAAGGTTGCAAAAAACGGTGGCAGGCCGGGTCACGATCGTAAACCGCAACGATATCGGCGCGCGCGGCTTGTCCCAATGCCGGATCGGCGCGATAGGCCTGGTCGGCAATCTCCCGCAAAAGCTGTTCGGACATCTCACCGGAGGACAGCTTTTGCGCCATGCGAAAGGCAAGCGCGCTTTCCAGCGTCGAATGATGCAGCACACACGAATGGATGAGACCGCCCAGAAGTGGCTCTTCGGCGATTGCGTCCTCCGCTTCAGCGGTAATTCTCGACCATACTGGATCAAGGGCAGTGACTAGGGGTTTTTGCTCCGCCATCGCTACATTCCTTTGCTGCTGCAGGCAGTTTACGTCAGCGACAGCACGGTGGCCAGCACCTAAGGACCAGCTGGGATGCTCAGCGTCGCGAAGTGAACCGCCAGACGCAAATTGCCGCCAGAAAAGTCATTATCTTCCGAGGATATGACCAACGGCGTCGGCGCCCAGTAAACAAGTGGTGTTGACGGTCCCGAAAGCCAAGACCCTACGCCCGTCGACAGCCCGCTTCCATAGCGCTGATCTTCGCCGGTCACGCCAATTCGCCAGGCACTGGCACCCGTTATTGCGGCGGTGATCACACCCGTGACGCCAAAAACGATGGCCCGTTCGGGGATGATCGGGGCGGTGGTCACGCTCGAACCACTTGTGATGGGCTGGTCGATCTCAACGCTGGAAACATTTAGCCCCGCCCGGTTTGGCGTGAATGTCAGGCCGCCGATGCGCCAATCCATTCCGTCGAAAATCGCCGCGGCTCCGGCATCGATCACATAGGCCTGAAATCCGATACGCGGATCGATGAAATCCCATCCGCCATTGACAGCGATGGCAATCCGCCCCTCCTGCCCGGCCCACAGCCCGGTCGCACCGGCTGGAACGCCATAAGCGTCCGCTTCCGAGAACACCGCCGGGGGGATCGTGTCGGTGACAGATTGCAAGCGCAGCTGCACCATTCCATCAAGCCGGATCAGCGCTTCGTTGACGGTGACATGTTTTTGCGCCTGGCTGGCGCTTAGCAGCGGCAGGTTGAGTTGCTGGGTATCAGCCATTGATCATTATCCTTGTCGAAGGGCCGGGGCCGAACCGCGCTGAAACTTGCGCAACATCGACCGTGAAACTGGACGCTGTACCGTCAGCTATGCGTTCGGCTTCGGGATAGCTCCAAGCGGGTTTGGTGACGCTGACTTCACGCTTCAAGCCACCCGCATCGCTAATCCGAAGAAGGTATTGCTCTTGATCCTCACCCAGCGGCACGTCACTGCCTTGCCAGCTGTCGCCATCGATGCGCGTGCGGCGTATCCAAGTGAACTCTGTATCGGAAGACGTTGATTTGGAACGAAGATGAGCAGGTGCATAGGGCCGCAAGCCGACACCGTCAAATGCTAGGCTGCGGGCAACGAAACTGTCGTCGTCCAAGCTCCTCCGGGCAGGCCCAATGCGATAATTACGCGCAAGACCCCGCGCAGAGCTGGCAAGCTCAATCTGCTGGGGTCGGCCATCCAACAGCACAAAGAGCGTACCCGCGGGCCAGCTTGGCGGCATGAACGCCTCGGTTCCCGCCTGTCCACGCAGGCGTAATCCGATCTCCCAGATATCAGGCGCGACCAAGGTCGCGTCCTTGAACTGGATGACCTCCCAAGGGCCGGTATCATCTGCGCCAAGTGCGCCAACATTGGCGCCGTTTAGAACTTCTTCCGCCGTCACCGACGATAGGGAGCCATCGAGGATGCGCACACGAATTGCCGGCCCGCGATCCCATATTCCGGGCTGTGCCGCCGGCATCGGTGTCTCCAGCACACCAATAACTGAGGACGTTTCAACCACCGTATTGAGGGCAAAATTATCCGCAGTCGCGGAGGCGTAAACCGCGACGCTGCCTGGCCAAGGCGTCGCAGCAACCGCAATATGGGGGGCAAACTCCACCTCCTCACCGGTCAGAAGCGGCAGATCGAGAAAGACCGGATCAACCGGGACAGGCGGCACATATAGCTCAGCCTGGACCAAGGTTTCCGTCGCATCGGGCGGGTCAGAGATTGTCGGCTCCACCCGGGTTGCCTCGATCTTGCGCGCGCCGCCATCTTCGACCCGGTCGATACGCCAAAGTGTGCCGCCCGGAAGTTCCATCATCGCGCCAGCTTGCACGTCGTGACGTGATGGCGGCAAGGCAAGCTCCACACTGTCTCGGGCCATGCGTGACGCAGCCAACCACCTTTCAGCAATATCGCGTGCCTCGGTCGTCGTCAGCGACAGGGGTAGATCGTTCTGGCTGGTCGTGATGTCGGTATCGTCGGGAAAGATTGCCTCGGCGATCCGCGTCTCAAAAACGCCGTCGGCCTCGACATGGGCGATCCGGACGCGGCCCATCGTCTCTGCCGCGGGCGCCCGCGTGTAGCTTATCCCGTCATGATCGCCGTCGATGACAGCCTCTGCATCCGAAACGACGCTATCGGGCACCAGCGGCAAATGGTGGAACACAATCTTTCCATCCCGCTCAACGGCCGTGAAGTCATAAGCAAGCATCAGGGGCTGAAGGCGCGCGCGTGCTGTCTCGAGATCAGCCGTAGAATAGCCGCGGACAACGCCATAAAGCGCGCTGACATCGATATCTCCGTCCTTCAATCCCGCCCGCCGGCACAGCTCAGCCACAACCAGGTCGAGGCTCTGGCTGGAGATGCGCCCGCTCAGCCAGTGACCGGTCGTGTAATTCTGTCCGTCGCTCCAAAGATCAATATTGTTGGGGAAGGCCGGATAAGGCCGTGCATCCCACGCCCATGCAAAAATGCGGTCGATATCGATCATCGCGCCGCCATAAACGGTCGAGACCGGGTTGATCTCCGGGTCGGCCCAGTATTGCGTGACGGCGCGCAGCGTTTGCAGCTGAATGATATCGTCCCGCCTGCCATTCGAATAATGCGGAACGGCACTTTCAGAGCTTTTCGGATCAAAGAAAACGTTCGGCTGATTGGCGCCCTTGTCGATCGCGGGGCAGCCAATTTCGGTAAACCAAATCGGTTTCGACTGCGGCACCCAATCCGTGGGCGGGACTGGCCATGGGGATAAATCTGCGCCAAAGAAATGAAGGGTTTCGTCAGGCGTATCACTTCCAGGCCCAACTGCAATCGTCAGCGCGGAATGGGTGCCGTAGCGTAGCGTGACGCGCAGCGTGAAAACCTCTTCGCTGTGCTCTTCAAGGCTTGTCGCTTGCACAAGGCTCGTGGCACCGCTGACCGCTGCCTGCTGACCTGGCGTCGCCGTGACAGTGACGTGGCCCGACAGATGCCGCAAAACCAACCGAAGCTGGCTCGACGTACCAAATCGGAAATGAACACGTAACGCGTAAGTCTGATCAGCATCCAGCACAACAGGCGCCGCCTCAATCGCATCATCTTCCGAGGATTGTGACGCGATATCAACAGGCTGCTTAAAGACGTCATAGACATCAGAGGTTGCCGTCACCGTAGCGCCAGACAAGGCCCAAGCAGAAGGATCGGCGCCGGAGGGAAGAATTGAGCGGACGGCCGGATGATGACGCTCAAAATGCAGGTTCGACCACCAATTCCGCACGTCTTTATAGCGATAGACCCACGGCGTTCCGCCCGCCCCATCGGTAATCGGTACCCTAATCTGGGCATCACGGGCCTCTGAACTGGGGTAATACCAGTCAAAGCCTTCTCCGCCCTCAATATTCGACTTGAGGTAATCTAAGTTGTAATCGCTGCCCCAATTGACGTCTGCATGATCTGTGCCATCGCGCCAATCGGCCAGCGGCATGTAGTTATCGATCCCGATGAAATCGATGTTCTCATCTGCCCAAAGCGGGTCAAGATGGAAGAACAGATCGCCCGATCCGTCCTGTGGATGATAGCCAAAATACTCAGACCAATCAGCAGCATAACCCAGTTTTGCGTCGGGCAGTATGACCCGCACCTCAGCGGCGAGTTCGCGCAATTTATCCACAAAGGGAAAACCTGCATCGTCACGCATCTGGGTAAGCGCGCGCAGCTCACTTCCGATGCAAAACGCGGCAACTCCACCGGCCGCGGCTGAAAGCGCCGCGAGGTGGAGGATGAAGCGGGAATAAGTCCACTCTGCAGGTCCCTGATAGCTCACCGATCCAGACGAAATGGCAAAATCCGCGGCCGTAACTGTGCCAAAGAAGGCGTCAATTGCTTCCCGGTTCGCAGCAGTCCCATCCGGGCTTCCGGGCTCTCCGGCCGCCTTTTCGCCTGTGATCCGGCCGCGCCATGGCAATTCGGCTTGGTCAGGCGCATCAGACCAGGGATCCGGCAGCCCATTTTGCGCAAGTATCTCCATCAAAATGAACGGGTAGAACATCACACTCTGCCCGCGCGCGGTAAGCTCACGGATCGCTTGGATCACAGAGGCATCAGTCGGCGTGCCGCCATAAATCGGGCGGCCATCAATTTTTGCGATCTCTGACGCGGCGGCACGTGTCAAACCACTGACCGACCAAGGCATTTCTGCAGCATCTTCAAGCTTCTGGTCGACTTTAGGCTGGATGCTGCAATGGCCCGCGCGCAGGTCATTGCCAAACCAGCTGACAACCAGTGACACAGCCTGGCAGTTCGGCAATTCGCTTGTCAGGTCGTCCATTGACGTCATGAAATCCGTCTGGCCCGACGGGGTGTTCATGTTCACTTTGGCATGTTGTCCGACGCCGCGGTGATAGCTGACCGGCGTCGTCGCCAAGGAATATTCGCCAGTTCCGGGAATGACCGCCACGGCCCGTAACGTATCGCCGGCAGACGGGCTTTGCTTTGGTGTCGTGGCGACGGCTCGGACAACCTCAAAGCTTAGTTGCGGCATCCGATTGCCGTATGGCGTTAAATCCAAGTCTTCGATCACAACATAGGCCATGCCGCGATAGGCCGGCACTTCGCCAGCGCCTTCGACCGCCTCCATCTTTGGGTCGGGCAATTGGTCTTCTGTGCCGCGATAGACCCGCAAGGCCAGTGTGTCGCGCTCGATCAAAGTGCCGTCGGCCCAGATGCGGCCGACATGCAAGATCTCACCCTCGCACAGCGCCAGCGCGACGCTGACCGAGTAAGAATAACTTGTGGTTTTAGGCTGTTGCGGCGCGCCTTTTCCACCGCCGCCCCCGGTGGTTGTGGAATGCTCCAAGAAGTGCGTTGACCAGATAACCTGCCCGCCAAGACGCATTCGACCAACGGTGTTGGCAACAGGTGTACCCTCGCCCACGCCCGACAGTTTGTAGCGGTCGATGCGCCCTGTTTCGACCGGCTCTGACCCCTGGCCGAGCAGTTTTTGGTCGATCACGCGCCCGATTGTCGCCCCGACCGCACGGCCGATGACGGCGCCGGAAAGCCCCAGAACGCTGCCGCTGAACGAGCTCCCGACTGCCGCACCTGCCGCTGAAAGTAAAAGTGTGGCCATCGCCTACATCCTTTCGGGGAACCGGAATCGCGCAACGATGCGGCGCGACCATGGGCGGGTTAGTGCGCTTTCAACAACGCCATGGCCGCTAAAGCTGTGGATAAAGCTTGGGCTGTGGATAGTATTTCCTTGAATACCCAGATGCTTAGCAACAGATCCGGTCCGCATCCGGAAAAGCAGGACGTCACCGGGATCGGCTGTGCCAAGTGGTTTGGAGATCAAATGCCGTTGCGCTGCATGCCACAAACGTTCCTCACCCGAAGGCTCGGACCAATCCAAGGAATATGGCGGGATCACCTCAGGCTCATGGCCCAGACAATCCCGCCACACCCCACGCAGGAGCCCCAGGCAATCGCAACCGGCCCCGCGGCAGGAGGCTTGATGGCGGTAGGGGGTTCCGATCCACCCCCGCGCTGCCTCAACAACCGTGTTCATCGCCGACTGCCCCCGTTCAGCACCCAGGCTCGCGCAGGATGGGAAACCAGCCAATCGTCGCCCGGAATGTCTGGAAACCCGCGAAAATTCACCAAGTTATCAAACTTCAGCCGGCAGGATTGCATCGTTCTGTCGCAGCCAGCCGTCAGCGCGATCCCCGCTCCTTCGGCAATATCGAGGCCAAGCGGCGACCAAAGTTCTACGAGCCGAAGATCACCTTCATTGCGATCATTTTTGATCACGCCCATAAGCCCCTCGCCGGGTCCCGTCAGCACGGTCAACGTGCCTTTTTCGAACCAACGCGGTTGATAGCTTTCAAGCCCCTTGAAGCGGAACAGGCGTGCATCTTCGACCAACGCGACCACGGTTTCGGCCCGATACGCTGGTTGGGTCAAATCAAGCCCGCATGTAGAGCCGCCAAATGGGCATGGGCAGGACCGGTGATAGACCCGACCCGTCGGCTGATTGAGCGCTTCGGCCAATCCGCGAAGTTCGGCCGAGAATGCGTGGCCAGTCCAACTGATCTCGCCCTGTGACCCGCGAAACACCAGCGACCGCACCGAAGGCTCTGACCAACATACGTGCCAGGCCTCAATCATCGCGCCGTCGAAACGGCCAGCGGCGATGTCCTCCTCGCTTAGGCTCACATCAGACAGCGCCCCAAGCGCTTCGGAGTTATCCACAGACAGGCCTGTCGTGTGGCTAAGCGCTGCGGCGGTCAGACCCGAATTGGCTTTGAACGCCACATCGTCGAAAAAGATATCCACATCGTGATCTGTGAAACCATAAACTTCGCCATCGCTGCGCGTCAGTTTCCAACAGCGCGCAACTTCGCTTGTGCCGCCCGAGAGGTGGACAGAGAGGTCCCCGTCGCTCATATCCGAACCTCCACAACCGGCACGTTCGGGACATCACCCGCCTGAAAGCTGGCGACCGAGATTTGGATCTCGTCGGTATCGAAACGCACCGGCACGTCGAATTCGTAGCCCGCCGTGACCGGCTGACCGGTTTCGGGCGGTGAATTGAACGTGATGATGCCACGCTCGACATCAACCGAATAGTGCACAGCGTCCTTCAGCTCATCCCCGGCGATCCCCGCGCGCACGGTCCCCGCCACAGGTTTCAGGATTGGCCGATCATACCGGTTTGCCCCAGAAATGTATGATTTGAACAAGGGAAAATCGGTCTTGGCGCCGTCCCCTTCGCCGATCACCTGATCCCGAAAAGCCACTTCCTTGGATGGCGGGCAGCTTTTGTAATCGGACCAATCTTTCCAGCGGAAACCGTAAAGCTGGCCGCGGCGGGCCTCAAAAAACGCGATTAAGATCTCAACGTCGTCTAGGCTGCGCATGCCAACGCCGGCATCGTAGCGCCGCCTGGAATGGGCCCAAGGTGTGTTGCGCTCCTCAAACCCGTTCGCCAGCGTCACCACTTCTGTGCGGCGCGAGGGCCCGCCGACCGAACCAAAGCTGAGCGTGGCGGGAAATCGAATTTCGTGGAAAGCCAATGCCTTACCCCCCTATCGGTTGCGTTGGCCGCGCGCCATGGCGCGGCTTAGCTGCGCGGCGATCTGCGTCTGGGATCGGCGAAACCCCTCGGCGTCTGGGCTGGTGACATTCATGGTGATGTTGATCGGACGCCCGCCCCCACTGCTGGCAACGCCAAGCCGCCCATCCGCGCCACGCGTCAACGGCATGATCGCTTCGGGCCCGGCTTCGCCCATCAGGCCCATGCCGCCGCGCATTGGAAATGAGGTCGGGCCGGTCACGACACCGCCGCGGGCAAAAGGTGTGACACGGCCGCCAGAGAACGCGCCGCCTTGCTCAAACAGTGACATGCCGCTGAATAGGCCGTTGATCCCGTTAGAGATTGCACCGCCAAGTGCATTTTGGACCGGCCGCACCGCGGCATTGTAGGCCGCGTCGACCATGCTAGTCGCAACTGTGCGCAGCGCATCTGAAAGGCGCATGCCATCGAAGACCAACCCGTCAAAGGCCTGTCGCAACCCACTGCCGATCGATCGGCTCATCGAGGAGACTTCGCGGTTGGTGTAAAGCATGCTGTCTTGCATGCCGCGAAGCTCGGTTTGGAACGTTGAGGCCATCGAGGCCACGCCAGACATGCTCTCTTCGAGCTGCTGGAGCTGCAAATCCAGCGCGTCGACGTCATCTTCGATCTCGGTCATGTGTCATCTCCCATCGGGGTATCGGGAAAACGCTTCAGCAGATCAGTCAGGCCCGCCCGACCCATTGGCGCCGGGCCGGCAGATATGCCGGTGATCAGCAGAAACTCAGCAGGCGTGAGGTTCCAAAATTCGTGCGGCTTCAGCCCCAGATCACCGATGCCTGCGCGCATAAGCGACGGCCAATCAAAGCCGCTCATGCCGGGCTCCGGAATGCTAAAACCAACAGCTCTGCCGCCGCACGCGCTGCGGCCAACTGACCGCCCTCGATGTCAGCGGTCAATAGATCGCGCAGATCGCCTGGCCAGCCACCGCCGCGCAGACCGGCGGCGATCAGCTCCAGCACATCGCGCGCGCGTAGATCATCGCTTTCAAACCGCGCCACCAGGCTTGTCAGGCTTTCGGCGCCAAGTCGGGCCTCAAGCTCGGCCAACGCACCTAAGGTCAGCCGGGCGACATGGCGTTCGCCATCGATGACAAGGCTGACTTCACCGGCATGCGGGTTGGCCATCAGTTGGCAACAAAGCTAAGGGCGCCGGCTGAAGCCAGTGAGATCTCATAAGTCGCCTCGCCGTCGTGGTTGCCGGCATATTCGATGCCAGTGATCTGAAACTTGCCTTCGACGGTGCCGAAATCGGGAATGATGACCTGGAAATCCGGGATCTCACTGTCGAAAAAGATTTGGCGGGCGCGTTCATCAGTTGCTGCATCGCGAAAGATGCCAGAGCCAGAAATCGCCGCCGACTTCATGCCGGCGCCCGCCAGCAATTCACGCCAGCCGCCTTGGCTTTCCAGCGACGTGACATCGACTGTTTCGGCATTGAAACTCAAACGAGAGGCGCGCAGACCAGCCAGCGTCTGGAACACGCCTTGACCATCCAGGTCAACTTTCACCAGAAGGTCTTTGCCGTTTTGGGCCGTCATGTTGATCTCCAATCATTCCAAACGCTTGCATAGCGTTGTTAGGCTGTTGCTTCGTCTTCAACGAAGGCGCGGAACCAGGTCTCTACCTCGCGCTTATTGGCGCGCTTTCTAGCGTGGGCCTTGTAAAAATCGAGCCGGACAAGGCGGCCTCGGCTCAAGGACAGATCGGCACCGACAAGCAGTTCTGAGATGCGCTTTGCCACTTCTTTGGCACTCAGAAATCCAGCCTCGTCGCTGACCACCGTAATGGCGAATTCATGCAGCGCTGAGCGCGCCGTGCTGTCGGAGCGATCGCGCACCCGCTCAGGCCCAAGCGTGACATAAAGCTGGTCGACTTGACCGGCAGGAAGGGCATCATAAATCGCCCCGTTTACCATCGCCTCAAGCACCGTGTCTTCGCTCAGCGCGGTATACACTGCCGTTTGCAGCGCCCCGCTTAGGACATAGCTCATCCGCCGACCTCCTCGTAGGCATAGCACATCAAAAGGCGCGGCTCGGCGGGTGTCTCGGTCACCGCTTCTATGTGATAGACGCGGGCGCCATCGCGGAAGCGCTGGTCGGGTCGTGGGCGGCCCGGCGCACCAACAGGCGCGCGCCGCACGAAAATGCGGTATCGCGTGATCGATCGATCGCCAACTTCACGGGCACTTGTCGGATTGACCTGCGCCCAAATCCTGCCCAGCGGCACCCAGTTTTGGACAAATCCACCTGCCCCGTCAGGGCTTGGGCTTGGGTCCTCTAGCGTTAAACGCCGGTTGAGACGCACCTGTTTCATGCGCCGATCTTTCCGATGGAAAGGGCGCGGTAGCGCTGCAGCAGAGCGTTGACCGACGGTGTCATGCCTGGGGCCTGACCAAGCGGCGCGTCAAAGAAATCAACCGCCATGATCAGCACGGCCTCACGCAGATCGGGCGGCACGCCTGTCCAGTCCGCACCAAAACCCGCGGTGAATATCAGCTCGGCCACTGCACCGCCTGCCAATGTCGGAAACGCGCCCGACCGCGGGACAAGGGCGGGGCGATGGAGATCGGAGATCACACCAAACTGCGTCAGCTCGATTGTGTTGGCTGAGCCATCGAAGTCGCGGATAGCAACGGAATTCAGCGTGACTAAAGGGGCTACTGGCAGCGCGATGCGGTCGCCGCCCCAGGCCTCAACCTGCCACTGAAACTGGCGCATAAGCAGCGCCTTGCCGGTGCGCGCCTCCGCCAGCGCCAACCCGGCGCGCAGGCTTTGTTCCAAACGGTCGTCGAAACTGCCATCATCGGGAAACCCGTCTGGCAGGCGCAAATGGTCCTTCAGCTCCGCAAGCGGCAATGCCGCTGTCGCAACCGGCTGCAATTCGGCCAAATTCATCATGGGTCAGCTTTCGTCATTCTGGTCGGGGAAACGGCAAGTGGGCGCGCCCGCCCGCGCCGTTCATGCGGTCGGTTGTCAGCTGGAAACCTACGGTCGGACGCGCCCGCCCGGCCCCACCGAAGGGGGCCGGGGTCACGTCGCGGCAGGGCTTCAAGCCGTGCCGAATTTCATCAGCTTGATTGCCGCGAAGTCCGACACATCACCGCCGACCCGCTTTGTTGCATAGAAAAGCACATGCGGTTTGGCCGAAAACGGATCGCGCAGGACGCGCAGGTCTGGGCGTTCTGCAATGGTGTAGCCGGCGCGGAAATCGCCAAAAGCAATCGCCATCGCGTCCGAGCCGATATCGGGCATGTCTGCGGCAATGAGGACCGGATAGCCCATCAGCCGCGCCGGCTCACCTGCGGCCAATCCGTCAGACCATAAGAAGCGACCGTCGACATCTTTCATCTTCCGCACCGCGCCTGCGGTCTTGGAATTCATCACAAAAGTGGCGTTCGCGCGGTAACGCGCGCCCAGCGCGTAGACCAGATCAACGATGGCATCAGCCGGATTGGCCGCAGCAAAATCGCCGTCGGCGCCGGATGTCACATAGCCCAGATTGCCCCAGCTCCAGGTGTCATTGTCGACCGTAGTGTGATCAAGCAGCCCTGTCGGTTTGTCGGTGCCGTCGCCAAGGATAAAGGCCTGCGCCTCGGCGCGGGCAAATTTGTCGGCGATGCGGTCGGCCAGCCAGCCTTCGATATCAAATGCGGCATCATCCAAAAGCCGCTGCGATGCTTTCGGCAGTGCAGAAAGTTCATGCAGCGCGATGGCGATGCGCTCGATCTGGGGCGTATCGGTCTCAGCCTGATTTCCCGTCTCCGACGCCCAACCGGCGCCAACGTCAGAATGGTCGACAAGCACGTCATAGGACGTGGCTTCAACCTGCACGACATTGGCCACGGCACGAAGCGACGCGGTGGAGCTCAGAACACTTTGGATCGCCGCGGATGTTTGCGGATCGACCAGAAAGCCACCTTCTGCGTTGACCGCGGTGTTGAGCGATTTGCCCTCCAGCTCCAGCCCGCGCAGGCCATCGTCGTCGCCGGAACGAAGATAGCTCTCCATCGCCTTTTTATGTGGTGCGCCGGTTTCGGCCTCAGCCGACAACGCCGGGCGGGCGGTCATGGTTTTGGTGTTCAACATGGCAATACGCTCTTCCTGTTTGTGCAAACGTGCGGTCGTTTCGGATTGAAAATGGCTGAATTCGCGCAAGAAGCCCTGCAGGGCCGTCTTCACCTCAGCCACCGGGCCGTCGGGCGCATGTGTCCCGCCGCCGACCCCGGATACGGATTCGGTCATCACTTGATCCTGATGTTGCTATGAAGGCGCCTGACGCGGCGCGCTCAGAAAATGCGCTTCGTCAAAAAGCGCTCCGATGGAGGCGTTTCAAGCAGAAACGCTTTGGATCAGCGGGGCTTGCGCGCCGCCAGGTTGCGGCGGGCGTCGTCAAACACCGTCGCCAATTCGCCCAGCAAGTCGCCCGTGATCCCGCCACTTTTGCGGGAAGCGTCCAGCCGTGCCTGCGGCAGCATCGGGAATGTCACCAGCGACACTTCCCAAAGTTCCACCTCGTTGAGCAGCCGAAGCCCCTCAGCGTTCTTTGTCGCCCGCACCGTGCGATAGCCGATCGACAGACCGTCGATTGCGCCGGCCTCAATCAGCGCGCGCGCCTCGCGGCCGCGCGCCACAGCATCCAGGATGCGCCCGCGGACCCAAAGACCTTTGCCATCTTCACGGATTTCGTCCCACACGCCGATGGGCTGCGCCGGGTCGTGCTGCCAAAGCATCTTTACCTGTCGCCCGGCCTCCAATGTCGCCTTTAGCGACCGCTCATAGGCCCCCGAACACACAATGTCGCCGCCCCGGTCCGAGGCGCCAAAAAGGCTTGCATAGCCTTCGATTACGCTGCCATCGGAAAGCGACAAACCGCCCTCAGCACGCGCAAATTTCGTCTCCAGACCGTAGTCTAGACTATCCATAAGGGCCTCCTTCACGGAACCTGCGTAAGCAACGCGCTTACACCTTGTGCCAACACGACGCTGAGTACGCCAAAAAGCGCCAGCCATAGCCGCCGCTCGAGACGCTCAAGCGCAAATTCAATTCCTTGCAGCCGGTGGGCAAGCGCGCTCCAGCGCTCCTCCAGAACCCGTTCATTGGCGTCTATGCGCGCCTCGGTGACCTCAAACGGCGCATAGAGAAAGCGTGACCCGCCGGTCCGTCCGTTCATGCCTCATCCAGCATCGGCGGCAAGCCCAACATCGCCCGCTTTTCGGCCGCGCTCAGGAACTCCGCCTCAGAAACCCGCGCCCATTGCGCATCGCGTTCCGCCGACAGGGCCGGCACCTGGTCAAGGTCGGGTTTCAACTCAGCCGGGTCGATGGAAAACCCGGTCAGCCAATGCGCGAGACTTGCCAGGACACGTCCGACCAGCGGCAGCACGGTCAGGCGATAGAACGCGCGGTTGGCTTCGGCGTAGTTCGCATAGGTCGCATCGCCGGGGATACCCAGCAGCATGGGCGGCACGCCAAAGGCCAGCGCAATTTCGCGCGCTGCGGCCTCCTTGGTCTTTTGAAACTCCATATCCGAGGGCGAAAAGCCCATCGGTTTCCAATCGAGCCCGCCATCGAGCAGCATCGGACGGCCGGCATTGCGCGCACCGGTATGGTAGCTCTCCATCTCGGCCTGCAGGCGCAGGAATTGATCTTCGCTCAATCCGCCCGAACCATCGACACCTTTGTAGATGATGGCGCCCGATGGCCGCGCCGCATTGTCCAAAAGCGCCTTCGACCAACGGCTTGCAGCATTGTGGACATCAACCGCTGTCGCCGCCGCCTGGATAGGCGCCAGGCCGTAATGGTCATCGCCGGGATGGAAGGTGCGGAAATGGCAAATCAGCTCTGCCGCAAAGCGGTGCTTGCGGTTGCCGACGGTGTAGTCATAAGCCTCTGCCCATCCGTCTGCGCCGGGGATCAGACTGACACGATCGGACCGCAAGACGTGAAGTTCGCGGGGCAGATTGCCGCCCGCGCCCTCGGTCAGAACGGCCTCCAGATAGGCGTTGCCGGAAAGCATCAGCTGCGCATAAAGCGCCTCCAGCATTTCAGCCCGCGTTTGGCCGGAATTGGGGCGGGCCAGAAGCATCAGGAGCGGGTGGTATTCGTAGCGCCGTTCTGCGTCCTGGCACAAGATCGGGACAGCCGCGGCGGCCTCAGAGATCAGGCGCACACATCGAAAGCCCACCGGATTGCCCTGAAACCCATTTTTCGTCAGCGAGACGGTGTCCCGCGGGCTCCAGGCGACACGACCTGAACTGGCCATCGCCATGACACCCGCCGTCGCCGAGGCCTTCCGCTCCACCCGTTCGGGTTCGGGTTTCTTAAACAGGTCCAACACCATAAGGTGCCTCCTTTGATCTTGAAAGCTGCTAGAGCGACCGCATGGCCGGGTTTATCGGCGGGCGGCCGGGCGTCAAAAGCGCATCCGTCAGCGCCCAGACAAGGGCATCGACCCGGTCCGGCGAGCCGCGACCGGCAAAGCCGGTCCGCGACATCTGGCACATCTGATCTTCGAGCTTTTCGAGCCCCGGCAAATGGCTCACCCGCCCTTGTTCGTACAATGCGGCCACGGGCTCCGCGCGCGCGATTTTGCCGCGCGAGGCGCGCACGGCGTGGAAGTTCACCAGCGGATCGGTCTGGCGCATGATCGTTTCAACCATGTCGCCACCCTGGTTGACCTCGGCGACCAGCCTGCTTGCCTCGTGGCGGTGATAGGCGGCGGCCGCGGCCTCCGCCCAACCCTGTGGTGAGGCGCCGTGCACGCTGGCATCTTCAATCACAAAGGCGCGCCAATCCTGCGGCTTGCCAGCGCGGTCGGCGGCCACGACAACGATCCCGCATTCGTCCGATCCGGCATGGCCGGTGACCGGTGGGTCGACCGCCACGCTGACGACAAGCTCATCAGGCACCGCGCGCACGCGGACTTCGTCGATCGCCTCACGCCGCCAAAGCGCGCCTGGAACATCTTCCATAAGAACGCCGTCAAGTTCTTGCCGGCCAAGCCGGGTATCGCCGTAGCGCGCCCGGATGTCCTCCAGAAATGACGGCGCCAGAAAAGCCCGGTTGGCCTCGGTTGAGGCATGCGTGACGGCGGTTGTTGCTCGGTTCAAAATGTCCTTCAAAACATCCACGTTGCGCGGCGTTGTTGTGACCAATTGCCGGGGATCACGTCCCAGGCGCAGGCCAAATTGCAGCATGTCCCACGCCGCCTGCCCGTTCTTCCACTTGGCAAGCTCATCACACCAGGCGGCATCAAATTGCGGGCCGCGCAGCGCCTCGGGGTCATTGGCGGAAAAGACCCGCGCCTCAGCGCCATTGGGCCAAACCAGGCGCCGTTCTCCAGCAATCCAGCGCGGCTGCCGATCCGGCGGGGTGACCGCCAGGATGCCACTGTCGCCCCGGATCATCACAGCCAGCGCTTGATCATATGTTTCACCGACCAGCGCCAGACGCTTTGCGCGCCCCGGCTCGTCAGGCATTCCGCCTTCGACCATCGAGCGGACCCATTCCGACCCGGCCCGGGTTTTGCCGGCACCCCGCCCGCCCAGGATCACCCAGGTCTTCCAATTGCCCTCGGGCGGCAATTGATGCGGCAATGCCCAAAACTCAAACAGATACGGCAAAGCAGCGAGGGCCTGATCGCTCAGGCCCTCGAGGAAAGCTTCAGTCGTCTCCAGCGGCTCTGAGGCAAGCCAGGCGGAGCCCGATTTCCTCTCGAGCGGCATCGAGGTCGAGTGACCCGACCCCCATGGCTGGCGTTTGTTTTGCGACGGCTTCACGAGCTTTCGCCTCCGTAGTGACGGCAAACTGAAACGCGGCGTTCATCGCCTTGAGGTCACGCATGACCTCCGCTTCACCTGACCGATATTCAGCTTTCAACTCTGAAACCGCATGTTGCAGCGCTTCAATTGTCGTGTCGAAAGCTTCCATTGCGCGGCGGATCGTGATCTCTGCCCGCGCCTTATCTTCCTCGAGCAACCCAAGGTCTGTCATAGGAGCGTCCCCTTTTCCTAAAAGAGAATGGGCCCACATGATCAGACATGAAAAAACGGCCCAAAGGGTTGCCCCTCGGCCGTTTGCCCACGTGTTCCAGCATGCCAAAAGAGGTACTCTGGACCGTTCGATCTGTCAATAAGTTTATTACTTACAATAGGTTAATTACGTCGAAAGCCGTAACATCTCATTTACCATCCGGCCAAAAGCTGAACGAAATCAACCCCCGTCGCCGCGTTCGGCTTCAATCTGGCGCCAGCGTGCGACGTTCTCGTTGTGCTCCGCCAGCGTCACCGCAAAGGCATGCCCGCCCGTTCCGTCGGCGACAAAGAAGACAAATTCACTTTCATCGGGGTTCAACGCGGCCTCAATCGCGGCCTGGCCGGGATTCGCAATCGGCGTCGGCGGCAATCCGTCGATCTGATAGGTGTTCCACGGCGTGACGGTATCCAACTCACTTTGCCGCAGCCCTCGGCCCAGAACGCCGCGGCCCTCCGTCACGCCGTAGATGACGGTCGGGTCGGTCTGCAGCCGCATGCCAATATTCAAGCGATTCACAAACACGCTGGCCACCAATCCGCGCTCGCTAGCGATGCCGGTTTCCTTTTCAATGATTGAGGCCAGAACCAGCGCTTCTTGCGGTGTCTCGATGGGCAGGTCGGTCGCACGGTTTTCCCAGGCCGCTGCAAGCGTTGCATCTTGCGCCTCAGCCATGCGGGCCAGCAATTCTGAGCGCTCCATGCCCCGTGAGACATCATATGTATCCGGCGAAAGCGTGCCTTCGGCCGGCAAATCCGGCACATCACCGGCCAAAAAATCCGCCTGGTTCAGGCCTTCAACAATCTGCCAACTGGTCAATCCTTCCGGCACCGAGACGCGGTAATTGACCCCGCCCTGTGCGACCAGATCGGTATAGATGCCGGGCACTCCCTCCTCATAGGCAAAATTTGCCAGCTCGACGATCTCGCCGGTTCCGGGAACGCGCTCGCGCAGGCGCAGCTCGCCCGTGCCCGCGTTTCGCAGCACATAGGTGGCCTGGTAGCGAACGACGGAGGCCGCGCCAGAGGTCACGATATCGAGAATGTCGTCCATCGTCGCGCTGGCAGGTATCTCATACGTGCCGAAACGCAGATCCTGCGCTCGATCCTGATAGCGCGCGTTCAGCCGAAAGAGCGTGCCAGAGCTTACAGCGCCCGCCTCTTGGAGGTCATTGCTGACTTGCTCAAGTGTCGCCCCGGATGCGACGTCAAAGAAGATTGCGTCGTCCAGCGGCCCCGCGCCGACGACTTGGTTGCGCGCCCAGCCTGCCAGCACCGCCACAGCAATCAGCAATCCAATGACAATGGTAAAGCCGTTTGCTGCAACGTCGCGGCCCATCGCTCAGACGCCGCCCATGATCAGGCAGGCATTGGTACCGCCAAAGCCGAAGGAGTTGGACTGCACGATCTCCACACTGCCTTTCTGGGCTGCGTTTGCGCAAAGATTAACCTCTGTTTCGGCCGCCGGATTGTCCAGGTTGATCGTTGGCGGAGCCACCTGGTCACGCAGGGCAAGGATCGAAAAGATCGCCTCAATGGCGCCGGCCGCACCCAATAGATGTCCCGTCATCGACTTTGTCGAGCTCATTTTCAGCTTGCCCGAATGGGCGCCCATCAGGCGCTCCACGGCCCCTAACTCAATTGTATCGGCCATGGTGGAGGTACCATGCGCATTGACATAATCGATATCCGACGGCGCCAGGCCTGCGCGTTTCAAGGCTGCTCGCATTGCGCGCTCAGCCCCTTCGTGATCGGGCGGCGGGGCGGTGATATGATGGGCATCGCCGCTTAAGCCGTAGCCCAGGATCTCGGCATAGATCTTGGCGCCGCGCGCCTTAGCATGCTCCAACTCCTCCAGCACGACCACACCAGCACCTTCGCCCATGACAAACCCGTCGCTATCTGCGTCCCAGGGTCTGCTGGCAGCTTGCGGGTCATCGGCGCGCTTTGTTGACAGCGCCTTGCAGGCATTGAAACCGGCAACGCCAATGGCGCAGATCGGGCTTTCGGCCCCGCCCGCAATCATCACGTCGGCATCGTCAAGTGCGATGAGCCGCGCGGCATCGCCGATCGCATGCGCGCCGGTCGAACAGGCCGTGACGACGGCATGGTTTGGGCCGCGAAAGCCGTAGCGGATCGAGACCTGCCCGGAGACGAGGTTGATCAACGCACCCGGGACAAAGAACGGTGAGACACGGCGCGGGCCGCGTTCTTTAAGCACGATCGAGGTATCGGCGATGGAGCTCAAGCCACCAATGCCGGCGCCGATCAGCACACCGGTGCGAAACTGCGCCTCACGGTCATCCGCGCCCGGCAACCAACCGGCATCAGCGATGGCCTGATCGGCGGCGGCCATCCCGTAAAGAATGAAATCATCGACCTTGCGCTGTTCTTTCGGCTCCATCCAGGCATCAGCGTCGAACGTACCAGCCGAGCCATCGCCGCGCGGCACTTCGCAGGCGTAACTTGTGGCATGCCCGGTTGTGTCAAACCGCGTAATCGGACCAGCGCCGGATGAACCGGCAAGCGCTTGGGCCCAAACATGGTCCACGCCGACCCCCAAAGGTGTAACGAGCCCGAGCCCGGTGACAACGACCCGCCGCATATCCTGCTCCCCTATTGGTCTGCCCCTTCTAATTGGCCATCTGATAGCGCCAGAGGCGGGCTCAGCGCAATAGCCCCAACCCATGAATGGCCGCGCTTCCTCGCGCCCCCAAAGGGAGCCCTCGTCAGCGCGGGTCGCGCGTTGCGCTCCGCGGCTTCGGCAATTGGGTCGAGCCATTCGGCCCCCGCGCATGCGTGAAAATTCAGCGGTCCTTACGACGTTGCCGGAAACTCAGTGACCGCGCCACCCATTCCGCGGCAGCCGCGGCGACGAGGGGGCCCTCATGGGTCCACGAGGAGCCGCGTCCCCAGTTTGCAAAAACAAACGGCGCCCCAATTTCGGACGCCGCCCACGAGCAATTCGTGAAAATCGCTATTTCATCCCGCTTTTATGATAAAAGTCACCGCATCACCGAAAGTCTGGATCGATTCCGCCGCATCATCGGGGATTTCAATGCCGAACTCTTCTTCAAACGCCATCACCAGCTCAACCGTATCAAGCGAATCTGCGCCTAAATCGTCAATGAATGACGCCTGATCGGTCACCTTCGCTGCCTCGACGCTCAAATGCTCGACGACGATTTTCCTCACGCGATCTGCGATGTCGCTCATGATATGTCCTCATTCCTGCGCCGAGCCGCGTGGCCCGGCATCTTTGTCCTTCGGCGCTGGCCGCGATATGGCCATACCCTCCCCCAAGTGCAAGACTTTCGGGAAAACTGCGCCGCCTATAGCATACCCAACACCGAAGGCAATGGGCCTGAGAAGGGAAAATCCGGCCATAGGATTGCCGCCCAAATGCCGTATTCAGGTGCAAAACCGTCGGCGCATTGGAGAACAAATTTCAAGGCATACGCGATGGCGTTGGTCGGACTTGCCCCCTGGATTATAACCATCCTCACCGCCTTGATGGCGGCGGCGGCGATGTTTTATGCGCGTCGCTCCTCCGCGATACCGCCAAAGCCAGTCGCGACCGAGGCTGAGACGCTGCGCCAGGTTGATCTTACTGCGCGCCAGTTTGCGACCGCGGCACAGCGCGACTGGCTGGGCATCCTGGACGCAGCTTGCGAAGCCGCCGATAAAGGCCACCATACCCATGCAAATGTCTCCGCCGCACAAGTGGCCGACATCGCTGACGCGCCCGATCGCACCATGCACCGCGCCGCAATGCAAGTTTTGCATCGCTTGCGACTGGATTTATTAATCTCCAATTCCAGCGGACAGCCCGCAGTGGCCGCACTTTTGCCCCTTGAAGCGGCGGCAACACCGGCTGAAACCCGCGACAGAAATCTGCTGCGTGACATCCTGGCGCGCGCCGACATTCCTTTTTTGGAGATTATGTTCGACGACCAAGACACCGAGATCGCCGAAGAGATCTACGCCATCCTGCTTGCCGACACCCAGGCAGGTGACGCGGCCCTCACGGCAACAGCGCCGCTTTAGATCATCGCCATGCCACCGTTTACGTGCAAAACTGTGCCGGTGACATATCCCGCCTCGATGCCCGCCAAATAGCCAACCGCCCCCGCGATTTCCTCGGCAGAGCCCATTCTGCCTGCCGGGATCTGATCGAGAATGCGGCTCTTTTGATCGTCGCTTAGCGCCGCCGTCATGGCCGTCTCAATAAAGCCCGGCGCAACCGCGTTGACCGTAATTCCACGACTTGCCACCTCATAGGCCAGGGATTTCGACATCCCCACCATGCCCGCCTTTGAGGCCGCGTAATTGCCCTGACCCGGATTGCCCGTGGCGCCCACGACAGAGCTTATATTGATGATCCGGCCCCACCGCGCTTTCATCATCCCGCGCAGGACGCCGCGGCAAAGCCGCATCGTCGCGGTCAGATTGACCTCCATAACCGAGGCCCAATCGTCATCTGACATGCGCATGAATAATTGATCGCGGGTGATCCCAGCATTGTTGACTAGGACATCAACGCTGCCCATCGCCGCGATAGCCGCTTTCGGCAAGGCCTCCACAGCCTCTGGGTCGGACAGATTGCAGGGCAGAACATGCGCGCGCTCGCCCAATTCAGCCGCCAGCGCTTCGAGCGGATCGACCCGCGTGCCCGAGAGCCCAACCGTCGCACCCGATGCATGCAGTTTGCGCGTGATCGCGGCGCCAAGGCCGCCCGATGCGCCGGTGACCAGCGCGGCTTTGCCGGTAAGATCTGTCATTTTTTGCCCTCATTTCATTCCGTTAGAAGACCGAAGCGGACGAGGTCGGCCTCGGTCAGGTCGTATGCATCATTTGCCGCCTGCATCTCACCCATGAATAGGGCGAAATCCGGAGCACCCAAAAAAGCGCGCGCCGCCTCAGCGCGCTCAGCCACGGCGGCCGCGCCCTGATCCCAAGGCGCGCCGGTTTCCCTCGCCATGGCCTGGGACAAAAGATGCAAGCGCCCCGAGCCGATCTCGCGCGCGCTACCGGCCAGAAACAGAAAGATTGCATCATTTGTCACCGCCCCATCGGCCCGGGTCGCCAGGCCGCGCGCAGCAATCAGGTCGGCCATGCCCAAAAGCCACGACAGGTCATCGCCGCCAGGGATATTGCGCAAAACAACGCGTGTGATTTCCGGGTGGGCGTCCAGCAAACGCTCAAACCGGTCCGTTGTGGCGCCGGTCAGCGGCCCGGAAATGTGGATTTCCTCCGCGTCGACGCGAAATTCCGTCGCCTCATCCAGTGAGAAGCGAATGAGAAACGCGGTGCCGAAGCCCAAGGCAACCAGCACCGCCAGGGTTATCAGCAGGCGTCTAGCCAACCAGGCTGCCTGCTGCGTCGCGGACCTGATCGGCGGTGCCGACTTGCCGGGTGGCAATCGATTTGTCGATCCGGCGGATCATGCTGGAGAGCGCCTTGCCCGCTCCGATCTCCCAGATCTCGGTGACGCCTTCATTGGCCATCCACAGCACACTCTCGCGCCAGCGCACTGCACCGGTGATTTGATCGACCAGGTTGTTGCGAATGATCATCGCCGATTTTTCGCCGCGCGCCGCGACGTTGCTGACAAGCGGCACGGCGGGGGCTTCCAGATCAACATGGCTCAGCGCCTCGGCCATGGCCTCAGCCGCAGGCGCCATCAGTGCGCAATGAAAGGGCGCGCTGACCGGCAGCAAAACGGCCTTCTTGGCACCGCGTGCCTTGGCGATCTCAACCGCGCGCGTGACGGCATGGACATGTCCGGAGACGACAACTTGGCTTGGATCATTGTCATTGGCCGCGGCGACCACAGCGCCTTCTGCGGCCTCTGCGGCGACCTCGCGGGCGGTTTCCAAATCTAACCCCAACAACGCAGCCATCGCTCCTTCGCCCTCGGGCACCGCGTCCTGCATCGCCTCTCCCCGGATGCGCAAAAGCCGCGCCGTGTCCGGCACAGTCAAGCTTCCAGCGGCGGCCAGCGCGGAATACTCACCCAAGGAATGGCCAGCCACATAAGACGCCGTCGTGACCGCTACCCCTTCGGCCTGCAAAGCGGCCATGGCGGCCATTGAGGTCGCCATCAGCGCGGGTTGCGCGTTCCGCGTGCGCGTCAGCTCGGCAATGTCACCTTCCCAGATCAATGCGCTGAGGCTTTCACCCAATGCCTCATCAACTTGGTCGAAGATACTCTGCGCGGCCGGAAAGGCTTGGGACAGATCGCGGCCCATGCCGATTACCTGCGCCCCCTGTCCCGGAAAAACAAATGCAATGCTCATCGCCACTCCCTTTGCTCCTGTGCCGGGCTAGCCCACCAGGCCTGGCTCTGCAATTGTGAACAAGCCCGGTGCGTTGAATTGCGGTGCATCTGGCGTAACTTCCCTTAAGCTACGTCGTAGAAGCCAGTGGTAGGAATCCCCAGATGTCCAACACAAGCGTCACAATCGACAACCAGGCTGCGGCCGGATTGTCCAATACCCAAGCCCGCTTTGGCGCGGTGGCAAAGACCTTTCACTGGACCACCGCCCTTCTAATCCTGACGATGATCCCTTTGGGAATAATCGCCAAAAACTGGCCCTATGATACCTCTGAGGCGCTGGCGTTCAAAGCCACGCTCTTTTCAATCCACAAAACGCTTGGATTGGCGATCTTTGCCGTGGCCCTTTTGCGGATCGCGTGGGCGCTGATCCAACCCCGGCCCGCACCGGTCAAAGAGGAACCGGCCTGGCAGGAGTTTTTGGCCAATATCGTGCATTTCGCGCTTTATGGCGCGCTGGTCGTGTTGCCACTATCGGGTTGGCTGCATCATGCGGCCACGTCTGGGTTTGCACCCATTTGGTGGCCCTTTGGGCAGACCTTGTTCTTCATCCCGCAATCAGAGCCGCTGGCCCAGGCTTTCGCCGTGATCCATTTCCTCGCAAACCTCTTTTTGGTGCTGCTGATCTTGCTGCATGTGGCCGGCGCGCTGAAACACCACGTCATCGACCGCGACGCGACGTTGCGTCGGATGCTGCCGGGCATGCCGGAATTGCCCGCGGTTCTGGCGCCCGCGCCGCGCTGGCGCGGACCGGCCCGGTCGGCCGCGGGCATATGGGCGCTTTTGGTCATCGGCGGGGCCGCTTTAGGGCTCAGCGCACCGCAGGAGGCTGTCACTGCCGAGGCGTTGGCCGCACCACCGCCATCGGGTTGGGTCGTGCAATCAGGCACGCTTGGCATCACCGTTTTGCAATTGGGCCAGCCTGTATCGGGCGAATTTGCGGATTGGACCGCTGCGATCGAATTTAGCGAGACTGCTGATGCTGCGGGCATTCACGGCGATGTGGCGGTGACGATCTCGGTCCCGACGCTAACCTTGGGCGGGGTCACGTCGCAGGCACTCGGCGCCGATTTTCTGGATGCGGAAAACCACGCTGTGGCAACTTTTGTCGGCCCGATCATCGCAACCGAGACAGGCTTTGCCGTCGATGGCGCCTTCACGCTTGTGGGTCAAACCCTGGCCGTCACCCTGCCCTTCGATCTGACACTCGACGGCGAGACGGCAAATGCTTCGGGCCAAGTCACCATCGACCGGCGCGATTTCGGGATCGGCGAAAGCCAACCCGATGAAGCGAATGTGGGTTTTTCAGTTGAGATCGCATTTGACTTGGTCGCAATACCCGCGGCGGAGTAATGGGCCGGGCTAACCGCCCGGCCCGTAAGACGTCAGGTCTGCGGCTGAAAGGCCTCGATTGCAATCATCACGTCCAGTTCATCGCCTATGAACGGCGCAAAGGCACCGGCGCCAAAATCCGACCGCAAGATCTGCGTAGTGGCTGTCAGACCCAGGGCAGGCGCGGATCCCATGCTGGGCTCAGGATGCGGCCCATTCATGTTCAAGGTTGTATCGAGCACAACTTCTGCCGTCTCTCCGTTCACGGTTAGATCGCCGGTGATAAGCGCGGTATTTTCGCCCGTCACTTCAATTGAGGTCGAGTTGAACGTGATTAGATCATCTTCGGAGGTTGAGCCCAAAAACTGCTCTGATTGCAGGTGCTGATCGCGCGCTTCCCAGCCGGTGAACATCGCCAATGTCGGGATAGAAACCGAAACGCTCGACGCGGCCGGATCGTCGGCGTCAAATAGGATCTCGCCTTCAAAGCCCGAGAACATGCCAAATGTCGTCGACATGCCCAAATGCGCGTATGAGAACATCGCCTGGGCGTGGCTTGCATCGACGACATAGGCTTCCGCGTCAGCGCTTGCCGCAGAACTCAGGGCCAAGCTTGCCAAAACTGCAGCCGGCGTAAGGGATCGGATCATCGGGAACTCCTGTCAGAAAGTCAGTCATGAGTTCCATATGTAGGGCCGTTTGCACGAAGTTTCGTGTCAGAAAACTGCGCTTGGCTTCGGGAGATGCTGTGCAGGCGCGCACAAATGCGTGAGGCGTCTACCGGTCGGCGAACTCTTCCACGGCAATCGACGGCCCGCTGTCGATCACAACGAACACCGCTTGTGCCATCACGATTGCCAGAAATAGCATTGCTCCAACGAGCACGGCGCGGCTCCCAGCAGCCGCGCCGTCGTCGTCATCACTGCGTTCACCCTTCAAACCGTACCACATACACACGCACTCAGCACTTTACACATAACGCACCAGTTAATCGGGCACTCAGTCACTCAGCAAACACTCACAAGAAGCAGAACGCGCTTCCGTTATGTAGGCAAGATGCCGCTCAAATCGACCGGTTTTTAGTTAATTTGCGGGTGTAACCTGGAAACAGTGTGTCAAATTCAAGCCAAACCTGTCCTTTTAGACAGGTTTGGGAGTTCAATCGGTCGGCGACGCTGGTACGTGACACCGGCCAGTGAGCGATTTTTCGCCGAAATTGGCCCTTCAAAAACGAATCACGTAATTGTGTATGTCTTTTCTTGCAAAGCCGGATGGCGCTCCGTAAAAGCCGGTCTTCCTCCGCTGATGCTATGCACCGGCGTGGTCTCTCGTGGCGGGGAGGCGGAGGAACGCCCCGCTGGTGAAACACGCCTGAGACAGAATTGGAGACGCGCATGCCTCTTTATGAGCATGTGATGATCGCGCGGCAGGATCTGTCCACCGCGCAGGCCGAAGGCTTGGTCGAGCATTTCGGCACGGTCTTGAAGGATCAAGGCGGCACGGTCGTCGACACCGAGTACTGGGGTGTCAAGACGATGGCTTACAAGATCAACAAGAACCGCAAGGGCCATTATTCCTATTTCCGTACTGATGCAGCCGCGCCTGCGATCCAAGAGATGGAGCGCCTGATGCGGTTGCATGACGATGTGATGCGCGTGCTGACCGTCAAGGTCGATGCGCATGAGGAGGGCCCCTCAGTGCAAATGCAAAAGCGTGACGAGCGTGACCGTGGCGAGCGCCGCCCGCGCGACGACCGCCGGTAAGGAGATTTAGATCATGGCCGCCAAACCATTTTTCCGCCGCCGCAAGTCCGACCCGTTCGAAGGCGATAACGCGCCCAAGATCGACTACAAGGACACGCGGCTTTTGCAGCGCTACATCTCTGAGCGCGGCAAGATCGTGCCCTCACGCATCACCGCGGTCGGTGCCAAAAACCAGCGCAAATTGGCGCAAGCCATCAAGCGCGCGCGGTTTCTGGCGCTCCTGCCCTATAGTGTGAAGTAAGGAGGCGCGACATGGATGTGATCCTTCTTGAACGCGTCGCAAAGCTGGGCCAGATGGGCGATGTCGTCTCGGTCCGTGACGGCTATGCGCGCAACTTCCTGCTGCCGCAGAAAAAGGCGCTGCGCGCATCGGATGCCAATTTGAGAGCCTTTGACGCGCAAAAAGCCCAGCTTGAGGCGCGCAATCTCGAAAGCAGGGCCGAAGCCGAGACCATGGGTGAGCGCCTGGGCGGGCAGCAATTTGTCGTCATTCGCTCTGCCTCGGATGCGGGGGCGCTTTATGGCTCCGTGACACCGCGGGATGCGGCCGATGCCGCGACTGAAGAAGGCTTTAGCTTGGACCGAAAGCAGATCGCGCTCAGCCGCCCGATCAAGGAATTGGGCCTGCACACGGTGCATGTGGTCCTTCATCCCGAGGTCGAGGTTGATATCGTGCTCAATGTGGCCCGCTCGACCGAAGAAGCCGATCTGCAGGCCTCCGGCAAGTCGATCCAGGAGCTTGCAGCCGAAGAAGAGGCAGCGGCGGAGTTTGAGATCTCCGAGCTCTTCGATGATATCGGCGCTGCACAGCTGGATGATCTGGAAGAAGACGTGCAGCCCGATGGCGCTGCGACAGAAGCAGGGCCGACCGAAAGCAGCGACGACGAATAACGTCTCGTTTCGGCACGCAACCGCCAAAGGCCGCGCCTCTGCGCGGCCTTTTTTATTGCTGATTGCAGCATGCCACGATGAGGCGGCGCATCAACTTCACGCATCTGCCACAGCGTTTGGCAAAAAAACGGCGCCGGGCGAATGACGCCGGCGCCGCTGAAGCCTTGAAGGCTAGAAACGGTCAGTTGTACCACGTCTCCATTTCCAGCGTGGCCGGGCAATAGGCGCCACCATAACTGCCAACCCAGACATCGACGCGGCCGTTCAATTGAGCTGAGCCGCGAATATCAAGCGCCGGATTCAGGCCCGCGCTGTCATCGTTGAAATACCACTGGCCATCGGCGGCATTGACCAACAAGACCGGATCGCAATCGCTGAACACTTCGATTTCCAACCGGTACTGATCCATGCCGGAAAGAAAGAAGGTGTAGTCAGGTGCCGCATCCATGTATCCGGCAAACGCGCCGGGGATGTTGCAGCCCGACACAGCCGTCGCGCCACCGGCCTGAACGCCATAGCTTTGCGGGCTATAGAGGAAATCGCCGGTCGCTGTGATCTGTTGGCCGGTGAAATTCCAGCTTGGGCAACCGGCAACGGGTGTCGGTTGCGGCGGCGCGGGCGGCGGTGTGGGTTGCGGCGCGGGTGCGGCACCCGCCACGGCCTGTGCGGTGAGCGTGGCCGGGCACGACCCGTTGCCATAGGTCCCGATCCAGACATCAACCCGACCATCCAGCCCGATCCCGCCGGGCAAAAGCAGCGACGGGTTCAGATTGCCACCGGAATCATCGTCAAAATGCCAAACTGTGTCGGCCGTGTTCACAACCATGACGGTGTCGCACTGGGCTTGCACGTTGAGCGACAGGTTGTAGCCCTGCATGCCGGTCAGCCAGAACGAATATTGTGGAATTTGCGGACCATGGCCGCGGCCATTGGGGATCTGGCCGCAATTGAACAGATCAGCACCCCCCGTAGCCGTCAGCGAAAACGGTGCCGGTGCGCCGATTGTTGCGGGCGAGGCATCGACGCGGGCGCCTTGATAGTTCCAATCCGGGCAGGCGCCCACCGGTGTGGGTTGCGGTTGCGGTTGCGGTGCGGGCGCCGAAGTAATGAAGGTCTCCAGATTCAGCGTCGCCGCACATTGCGTATTGTTAAATGTGCCGACCCAGACATCCACCTGTCCATTGATTTGCGATGGCACGCGCAGCTCCATCCGCGGATCGAGATTGCCGTTGGAATCGTCATCAAAAAGCCAGGTGCCATCGGCGGCGTTAACCAGCAGCGTGGCGTCACATTGGCTAACGACATCAAGCACGAGATAGTATTGCTCCATCCCCGAGAGGTTGAGCGTGTAGTTCGGCGCACCCGCGGCATAGCCCGTTGTATAGGTGCCGCCCGTGTTGCAGGTCGACATGTCAAAGCCGCCGAACGCGCCGGTCTGTAGGCTTTGCGGCGCAAAAAGCTGCTGGCCGGTATAACTGATTTGCTGACCGCCGAATTGCCAGTTTGGACAGGCGGCGGCGGCGATTGTCATGGTGAAAAACAGTGCGATGCTCGCAAGGACTGTGCGCATCATAGGAACCCTCCCAGGGTCGATAACTTACGATCAGGTCCGCACGGCCAAAGGCGATACGCTGTCATTCGCTACTCAAACGGCTCTGGAGCCCCGCACAGAACACGCCACTACGATAGGCTGCGCATACGCATAAGGATAGGAAAAGCAGGCCGCAAAACGGCGATCCGCGTGATTTTTTATGTCGATTGAAGCGAAGCGCGCGGGCTTAGTCTTCTTCGAGCGCGTCGACGGCCGTTTTCAATTCGTCTTTGCTGACGGTCTTTTCGGACACCCCCGCAGCCTCGCAGATGAAGTCGACGACCTTATCCTCGAAGATCGGCGCGCGCAGTTGCTGCTGGGCGCCCTGGTTCTTCTGCACGAATTCAAAAAACGCGCGCTCTTGGCCGGGATATTGCCGCGCCTGGGCCATGACGGCCTGGCTCATCTCGGCATCGGTCACTTCGATTTCGTTCTTCTGACCCAGCTCGGCCAGCAAAAGGCCCAGCCGCACCCGGCGCTCCGCCAGCGCGCGGTGCTCATCGGTCGCTTCAATCTCGGGATGGTCGTGGCTTTCGACATCCGGGTTCTCTTCATGCCAAAGCTGGTGCGCGATCTGGCCCGCTTCGGCATCAACCAGG
The DNA here is from genome assembly GCA_039191215.1 of Pseudomonadota bacterium. Lineage (GTDB taxonomy): Bacteria > Pseudomonadota > Alphaproteobacteria > Rhodobacterales > Rhodobacteraceae > HKCCE3408. The sequence continues at coordinate 15,210 of JBCCXT010000010.1, read as the reverse complement.
CTAGGCGGCAGATCGAACTTTACCTGCTCATCAAGCTGGTCGAGAAGCTGGCGCTTGAGAACCTGGCGCGCGGCGCCGGCGTATTCTGACTTCAGTCGATCGGCGATTTGGTCTTTCAGAGCATCGAGATTCTCGGCACCAAATTTCGTCGCCAGTTCGTCATCGATCTTGGCCTTGGCGGGCTTTTTCACTTCCTTGATGGCGCATTCGAACACGGCGGCTTTGCCGGCGAGATTCTCAGCGCCGTAATCGTCAGGGAAGGTCACTTCGACGGGCTTCTCCTCGCCCGCTTTCACGCCGACCAGCTGGTCCTCAAATCCCGGGATAAAGCTGCCGGAGCCAAGCTCAAGTGGGAAATCCTCGGCCGAGCCGCCGTCAAAAACCTCACCATCGACCTTGCCGACAAAGTCAAACACGACCTGATCACCCTTGGCCGCCTTGCCTTTTTTGGTGGCAAAGTTTTTGGCGTTTTCGGCCAGGTTTTCCAGCGCTTCTTTGATCTCTTCATCGGCCGCTTCGGCAACCAGACGCTCCAGGCTCAGCGATTTGTACTCAACAGCCGGGATCTCTGGCAGCGCCTCATAGCTGAGCGCCACGACGATATCCTCGCCCGCTTTCCAATCCTCGTTGAGCATCTTCATCTCGGGCTGCATGGCCGGACGGTCGCCGCTTTCTTCCAGATGGCTCGCCACCGCGCCATCAACCGCTTCCTGCATCGCCTCGCCCATCAGGCGCTGACCAAACTGCTTTTTCAGCAAAGGCATCGGCACCTTGCCCTTGCGAAAGCCCTTCATCTCGATCTCGGGCTGGGCTTCGGTGAGCTTGTCATTGACCTTCGCTTCCAGATCAGCGCCGGTGATGGTGATCTCATAGGCCCGCTTCAGCCCTTCATTCAGGGTCTCGGTGATGCTCATAGCGTGCGTCCTTGTGTGGCAGCGGCCCTGGGGCAGCTTCGGCCCGGGCATAAATTTGCGCCTTACTAGAGAGGCCAGCCTGCGCCTTCAAGGGGCAATCGGGCACCGCGCGATGCCGGGGCTTGTTATTGTGTACAACATGTGTGCAATATGTGCACCAAGAGGTGCGCGACACGTGACTAAGAACCCCAAAGAGCTCTGCTACCAAGATCTCAAACGCCGGATCCTGACCACGGCGCTGGAGCCGGGTGCGGCCCTTGATGAGGCGAGCTTGTCGGCGGAATACGGCATGTCACGCACCCCCTTGCGCGAGGTGCTGCAGCGGCTTGCCGGTAACGGGTACCTGGAGATTGAGGCCAATCGCGGCGCCTCGGTCGCGTCAATGAACGTCCAGACGCTGCGCACGTTTTTCCAAACCGCGCCGATGATCTACGCCAATATCGCACGCTTGGCGGCAGAGAACCGGACACATGCGCAGCTTGTCGCGTTGAAGGCAGATCAGCGCGATTTCAGCCAATCGGTCGCTAAAGGCGACGCGACGGAAGCCGCCCTCAGCAATCACCGCTTTCACGCAGCCATCGGGCGGATGGCCGAAAACCCCTATCTGATGGCATGCCTTGACAGATTGCTGATCGATCACACCCGGCTGGGTCAGACATTCTACCGACCAAAAGCGGCCGCCGAGAAACTGATTGTTATGCGGGCCGTGCAGCAACATGATGAGATGATCGCGGCCATTGAGGCGCAAGAGCCGAGCCTTGCGATGGAGATCACGCTGCAGCATTGGGATCTGTCGCGCGACCGTATGGAACGCTTCGTCCGGCCCGATCCCCTGCCCATCGATGTTGTCGCTCTGAAGGACCGCAGCCATGCGCTTTGAAGGCATTTATACGCCTGTTGTCACCCCCTATCATGCTGATTTCAGCCTGAACGAAGACGCCTTGGCCGCCACGGTCGAACATCTGATCGGTGCTGGTGTGCACGGGCTAATCGTGGCGGGAACGACGGGCGAATACTACGCCCAGTCGATGGAGGAGCGCATCGAGTTGATGGGCCGGATAAAGGCGCTGATCGGAACGCGTGTGCCGCTGATCGTGGGCACCGGCGCGATCCGCACCGAAGATAGCATCGTCTATGCAAAAGCCGCCAAGGAGATCGGCGCCGATGCGCTTTTGATCGCCACCCCGCCTTATGCCTACCCGACCGGGCGAGAGATTGCGCTGCACGCGCTTGCCGTCGACCGGGCCGCGAACCTGCCGGTGATGTTATACAATTATCCCGGGCGGATGGCGGTGAATATGGATGAGGAATGCCTCGACCGGCTTGGCCGATCACCAAATTTCTGCGCCATCAAGGAAAGCTCCGGCGATCCCAACCGTCTGCATATGCTAGCGCGGGATTACCCGCATATCGGCTTGAGCTGCGGGATGGATGACCAGGCGCTGGAGTTTTTTGCCTGGGGAGCGCGAAGCTGGGTCTGCGCAGGATCGAACTTCGCGCCCGAGGCGCATATCGCGCTGTATCAGGCCTGCGCGGTTGCGGGCGATTTTGCCAAGGGCCGCGCGATCATGTCGGCGATGCTGCCGCTGATGCGCGTGCTCGAACAGGGTGGCAAATTCGTGCAATGCATCAAACATGGGCTGACGATGCGCGGGATCGACGCGGGCCCACCACGCAAGCCCTTGCAGCCGCTCAACAAAGACGACCGACGGGAGCTTGAGGAAGTGATCCGCACCATGACCACGACAATCAAAGGGATCACAGCATGACCGACCTGCTGACCCGAGCCGAATACCAGGCCATCGCGGATGATCTCGACCTGCCAGCCGCGCCGTTTATTGACGGGAAATTCCGCGCAGGCAGCGGTGCTGTGATGGAGACACGCAACCCCGCCACGGGAGCGGCGCTGACCAAGATCGCCACGGCCGGGGCGGACGATGTCGATCTGGCCGTGCAAAAGGCGCGTGAGGCCTTCGACCAGGGCCACTGGTCGAAACTGCATCCCGCCGCGCGCAAGGATGTGCTGATCCGGTTATGTAAACTGATCACCCGGCGGCGTCGGGAATTTGCGGTGATGGAATCGCTCGATAGCGGCAAGCCGATCCGCGATTGTGAGATGATCGACATCCCCGAGGTCATCCACACGATCAAATGGCACGCAGAAGCCATCGACAAGATCTATGACCAAACAGGGCCATCGGGCGACGATGCGCTGTCGCTGATCCTGCGCGAACCGATCGGCGTGGTCGCTGCCGTCCTGCCCTGGAATTTCCCGCTTTTGATGATGGCCTGGAAGATTGCCCCGGCCTTGGCCGCAGGAAACTCGGTGATCGTTAAACCGGCCGAACAGACCACGCTGAGCGCCCTACGCCTGGCCGAGGTCGCGCATATGGCCGGCATCCCGCGCGGCGTTTTGCAGGTGCTGCCGGGCGACGGCCCATCAGTGGGTGAGCCTTTGGGTCGGCACATGAAGGTCGATATGGTCAGCTTCACCGGATCGACCGAAACCGGGCGCCGCTTTTTGCATTACGCCGCCGAAAGCAATCTCAAAAAGGTCGTGCTGGAATGCGGCGGAAAGAACCCAGCAATTGTTCTAGAAGATGCCGAAAACTTGGATCATGTGGCCGAACATGTGGTTAACGCGGCCTTCTGGAATATGGGCGAGAATTGCTCGGCCGCATCGCGTCTGATCGTGCACAAAGCGATCAAGGCGCCGCTGATGGAGCGGATCAATGCGCGCCTGCGTGACTGGAAGACAGGCGACCCGCTCGACCCGGCCAACCATCTGGGCGCACTGATCGATGCGGACCATTGTGCCAAGGTTGCCAGCTACTTACGGAAAGGCGACGCGCCGGATGGCCCATTTGTTGCGCCGAAGATTTATGACATCACGCGCGACGACACGCTTGCCCGAGACGAGGTTTTCGGCCCGATTCTGGGGGTCTTAGAAGTGGCCTCAACCGAAGAGGCCATCGAGCTTGCCAACGCCACTGATTACGGGCTCGCGGCAAGTGTCTTCACGGCAAATGCGCGCCAGGCAATCCGCACGGCGCGCGCGTTGCAAGCAGGCACCGTGACGGTGAATTGCTACGGCGAAGGCGATATCGCCACGCCTTTTGGCGGCTACAAGCAATCGGGCTTTGGCGGGCGCGATAACGGTCTGGCGGCACATGACCAATTCACTGAACTCAAAACTATCTGGATCGACCTGACCGATCCAGCCGACGGGGATAATGTGGCATGACAACACTGGAAAAACCCGCCCGCCGTGGTCGGGGCGCGCGCAAGGCCGTCCGGCAGGCGCGCGACTTCACCATGCTGCCCGCGCTCGAACGACGCTTGCCGCTGACGGAGCCGATGGATGGCGCGCAGATCGAACGGATCGATGCAGCCTCGATGCATATCCTGGAGAATGTCGGCGTTGTCTTTCGCGACCCCATAGCCCTGGAGGATTGGCGCAAAGCGGGCGCAAAGGTCGTTGGCGAGACGGTGTATCTGGATCGAGGTCTGGTGCGCGGCTTGATTGCCACCATCCCCGACAGCTTCACCTACCACGCGCGTAACCCTCTGAATAATTTGCCCTTTGGCAAGGATCATTCAATCTTTGTGCCGATGACCGGTGCGCCGTATCTTCGCGATCTCGATGATAAGCGCCGTGGCCCGACGCTCGACGATCTGGCGACCTTCCACAAACTCAGCCACATGCTGCCGAGCCTGCATTCAAGCGCCCACCACATCGTGGAGCCGATGGATCACCCGATCAGCCACCGCCATCTGCGCATCACCTACTCGTCGATCAAACATTCCGACAAGACCTTCATGGGCATGACCACCAGCCCCAAAAACGCCGAAGACGTGATGGAGATGTGCGCGCTGCTATTCGGCGCGAAATTCATGGAAACGAACCCCGTTTGCACCGGCAATTGCAACGGCAACTCCCCCCTTGTCTGGGACGAAACCATGCTGGGCGCGATGCGCGCCTTTTGCCGCAAGAACCAGCCGGTTTTGTGCTCGCCCTTTGTGCTGGGCGGCGCCAACACACCCGCCTCCGTCGCACCCACGGTCGCGCAACTGAATGCCGAGGCTTTGTCCGCCCTGGCCTATACGCAAGTAATCCGCAAAGGCTGCCCGGCGATTTACGGCCATTACCTTTCAACCGTCAGCATGAAATCCGGCGCGCCGATGGCGGGCACGCCAGAGATCAGCTTGATGAATTTCATGATCGGCCAGATGGCGCGCCATTATGGCGTTCCCTGGCGCACCTCCAACACGCTCGGCGGGGCGAAAACCTTCGATGCGCAAGCCGGTTATGAAAGTGCCACAACGCTGCAGGCCGTGATGATGGCGGGTGCCAATTACATCTGGCATTCGGCCGGTTGGAATGAGGCCGGCATGCATTGCTCGATCGCGAAGTTCATCGTCGATGCCGAGCAATGCGCGATGGCCTACCGGATGGCCGAGGGGATCAAGTGGGACGATTTTGACGACGGCCTGGCCGCGGTGGCCGATATCGGGCCGGGCGGGCATTATCTGGGCCACGCGCATACGCTGGAAAATTTCCAACGGGCGTTTTTTATGCCCGATATGTTCGACAATAACTCCATCGAGCAATGGCAAGCCGAAGGTGCTGTCGAGATCACAGAGCGCGCGTTGATCCAGGCCCGCGCGCTTTTGGCCGACTACCAAGAACCGGTCCTTGATGAGGCCAAAAACGACGCGCTTCTTGACTATATCGCCCGGCGGGAACGTGAGATTCCGGCAGCCGAGGCGCTCAACCAGACCCATTGATGGCCGAGATTAAGGTCAAACACCTGCCCCGTGATCCAGGGCCCGCGGGCTGGAACCGGTTGCTTCCCGAACCCGCGCCGGCGCAACCCTTGCAAGGCGCGCAGGTGGCGGATTGGTTGGTGATCGGCGCAGGCTTTGCGGGCCTTGCCGCGGCGCGCCGCCTGGCCCAAAACGCCCCCGGCGATCGCATCATCGTATTGGAGGCCAGCCGTTTGGGTGACGGCCCGGCGGGTCGTAATTCGGGCTTCATGATCGACCTGCCGCATGACCTGACATCCGACGATTATGGCGGCGCGTTGGATGACGACATCACCCAAACCTCAGATAATCGCAGTGCAATCGCCTTTGCCGCCGACATGGCCCGCGAATACGGCCTGAGCGCAGAAGCCTTCCACCCATCCGGCAAGATCAATGCCGCCGCCACCGCCAAGGGTGATGCGCATAACAAAAGCTATGCCCGCCATCTCAGCGCCATGGGAGAGCCGCATGAGATGCTCGACGCCGCCCAGATGCGCGCGCTGACCGGAACCGACTATTATCAAGCCGGGCTCTTCACGCCAGGCGCGGCGATGATCCAACCAGCGCAGTTCATCCGAGGGATTGCCGCGGGGATGACAAGCAACCGCCTGACAATCCACGAAAACTCCCCCGTGACAGCACTTGATCAAAACGGCGACTGGGTGGCGACAACGCCGGCAGGGCGGGTCACAGCCGCGCGCGTTATTTTAGCGGTTAACGGTCATCTCAACAGCTTCGGATTCGCCGCCGGGCGGTTGATGCATGTCTTCACCTATGCCTCGATGACCCGCGCGCTGGCACCCGAGGAGATCGCGCGCCTCGGCGGGGCACCGATCTGGGGCGCGACACCCTCCGATCCGATGGGCACAACGGTGCGGCGCATCTCCGGCACCGGCGGCGACCGGATCATCATCCGCAACCGCTTCACGTTGAACCAGGGGCTGGAGGCTGGGCCGAAGCTTTTGGAACGCGTCGCAATGGATCATGACCGCGCCTTTACCGCGCGGTTTGGCATGCTGAAATCTGTCGATATGGAATATCGTTGGGGCGGACGGCTGTGCCTCAGCCTCAACGGCGTACAGGTCGTCGCAGAGATGGCGCCGGGGCTTTATGCGGCCTGCTGCCAGAACGGGCTTGGCACGGTAAAAGGCACGCTTGCAGGCCTTTGCGCAGCGGATCTGGCTACGGGCCGCCAAACCAAGGCGCTGACCCGGATGATGGCACAAGAGGCGCCCAAACGCCTGCCCCCTCCCCCTTTTCTGCCGCTCGGCGCAACCGCACGGCTGAAATGGGGGGAATGGCGCGCTGGCCGAGAGCTGTAACGCCAGCAAAAAGCGCATCGGTGCCGATTGTGTATCGCATCGCCACGGGTGGCATAGACTTGCCGCGGCAGCGGCACCGCTTGGTCGCATCTAAATCTCTTCGGTCGGAGAAACGGCTCTTTCGCATCTGTTTGCTCCTTCGAAAGGTTGATCAAACTCTACATCCCAACGACGGAAGTTTCAGGGGCAGGCCAGTCCGGCTGCGCGTCAAACGGTCGCCTCGTTACCTGCGTCTTATTCTTGTGACGCGCAGCTTGAGGCGGAAATCAAACGAAACCAAACTAAGTGATTAAATTGGTTGGGACCGCTGCGGGGATTTTGAGTGCAGGTTGTTTGGCTAAAACGGGACTTACGTGTTCACGACAATCGTGCGCTGCTCCAAGCCAGCGCACGCGGCGCAACGCTACCGCTCTTTGTGGTTGAGCCCGAGTATTGGCAATTGCCCGATATTTCGGGGCGACATTGGTTATTTGTTGAAGAATCGCTGGTTGAGCTTCGCGATGAGCTTGGACGGTGCGGCCAGCCACTGATTGTGCGAACCGGCGACGTGACCGAGGTGCTGGATGATATCAACGCAGACTTCGCGATTGCGGGCCTGTGGTCACACGAGGAAACCGGCAACGCCTGGACCTATCAGAGAGATCTGCGTGTTGCGGCCTGGTGTCGAGAACGCGGTGTTCCTTGGCATGAGATCCAGAACCACGGGGTGAAGCGCCGCCTGCAGTCGCGCGACGGGTGGGCCAAATCATGGGACATGTTCATGAGCGAACCAGTCGCACCTGCACCTGCTCTCCGGCCTCTTTCAATCGACATCGGTGCAATCCCTGCGGGCAACACTCTCGGTCTGGTGGCAGATCCTTGCGAAGGGCGGCAAGCAGGTGGGCGGCAGGCCGCGCTCGACCTAAGAGAAACGTTCTTGTCCGTGCGAGGGGAGCCATACCGAACGGCGATGTCGTCTCCTAGGGAAGGCGCGCGGTCGTGCTCTCGCCTGTCGCCACATCTTGCCTGGGGGACGATCTCTATGCGCGAGACGGCACAGGCCACCTGGGAACGCCAGCGTGGCCTCAAGGCGCAATCAGGTGCCCGTGCCAAAAGGTGGCGCGGTGCAATGTCCTCGTTTTCCGGGCGGCTGCATTGGCATTGCCATTTCATGCAAAAACTCGAAGACGCGCCGCGGATTGAGTTCGAGAACATGCACACGTGCTATGACGGTATCCGGCCATCCGCCCCCAACAGCGCGCGGCTGGACGCCTGGGCGCAGGGAGAAACTGGGCTTCCCTTTGTCGATGCTTGCATGCGTTCGCTACGCGCGACGGGATGGTTGAACTTTCGGATGCGGGCGATGGTGATGGCGACAGCGAGCTATCATCTTTGGCTTGACTGGCGAGCGCCTGGACTGGAACTGGCCCGCCTTTTCACAGATTACGAGCCGGGCATCCACTGGAGCCAAGTGCAGATGCAGTCCGGCACAACGGGGATCAACACCGTCCGGATCTACAATCCCGTCAAACAGGGGCACGATCACGATCCAACGGGTGCTTTTACGCGCCGATGGGTTCCAGAACTCGCGACCATTGCGGATCATCACTTGCAGGAGCCGTGGAAAGCCGACAACGCCGCTGAGGTGCTCGGGCGCATATATCCATGGCCAATTATTGATCATCTGGGGGCCGCGAAAGAAGCCCGGCAAAAAATCTGGGCTGTACGCAGCAAGGGTGCGTTTCGTGTTGAGGCCGCAGCCATCCAGACCAAACACGGCAGCCGAAAAAGCGGTATCCCGAACCGGGGCCGACATGTTTCCAAAACTAGGCAAACACAACTCACTTTGCCTTTTGAAAGCTGACCCACGAAGATGCCGAAAAAATCTGAGCTTCCGACCAAGACTTGCGCCCAGTGCCAACGCCCTTTTGCCTGGCGTAAGAAGTGGGCCAAGGTCTGGGATGAGGTCCGGTATTGCTCAGAAAAGTGCAGGCGCGCGAGATGAGTGGTGCGGACCTTTTGAGCGGGTTGGACAGTGCCCCCGAGCCTGTCGATTTTCAGCCGTCGCGCGCAGCAGGCCTAGTGCGGCTCGACCAGTTTGTGTCTCGCACTGGGCGGCATTACGCGGGCCAGCGGAACTATGACTTTGGGCCGGAGCAACGCACGAATGTCTCGGCGCTATCACCTTGGCTGCGCCACCGGTTGATCACCGAAGAGGAAGTGTTGCGAGCGACGCTGGCGCGCAACACCCCAACTGCAGCTGAGAAATTCATTCAGGAGGTCTTTTGGCGCACCTATTTCAAAGGCTGGCTCGAAAATCGGCCCAGCGTCTGGACGGCCTATCTGGATGGGGTGGACCAAGCGGTGGAGCAGTTGGAAAGAGACCACGCTTTGGCAATCGACTATGAGGACGCGATTGCGGGCCGCATCGGTATTGAGGGTTTCGATCAGTGGGCGCAGGAATTGGTCGCCAAAGGATACCTGCACAACCACGCGCGCATGTGGTTTGCGTCTATCTGGGTCTTCACGCTACGCCTGCCGTGGGAGCTAGGCGCGGACTTTTTCCTGCGCCACCTTTTGGACGGGGACCCGGCCTCCAACACATTGGGCTGGCGGTGGGTTGCGGGTCTGCACACGAAAGGCAAGGCGTATCAGGCGCGCGCGTCCAACATCGCAAAATATACAGAGGGCCGCTTTCGACCCGAGCACCAGCTTGTCAACACGATCGTGCCGCTCAGCGAAACGGTGGAACATTTGCGCCAGCCGCTGGCCAGCGCCGACCCGGTGCCAGAAGGTGACGTTCTGCTGCTTGTCACAGAGGAGGACTGTTTCGCCGAAATGTTGTTGCCGCAGCCGCCGGTTGGGGTTTTGGGTGTTGTTGCGACTGAAGGGCGCTCACCACTTGCGGTTTCGCCACGCGTCACGAGCTTTGCCCGGGGTGCTGTGGCCGACGCTGTAGCCCGCGCGGCACCAATCGGGGAGCCGACCGTATCAGCGCACGATTGGGCAACAACGATCATAGCGGCAGCAGAACACGCCAAGACCAGAACCGTGGTAACGGGATATACGCCGGTCGGCCCGGTGGCCTCACGACTTGCGCAGGTACGAGGTGAACTGGAGGCTGCGGGCCTCATGTTGCACCAAATCCGACGCCCCTATGACGATCTGGCCTGGCCCCATGCTTCCAAAGGCTTCTTTGCACTGAAAAAGCAGATACCACGCCTCTTGGCCGACCTTGGACTCTCCGCCTAAAGCGCGCTCAGAACGGCCTTTGCACTATCCAGATGCGCGCCCTTTTTGTCGTCGCCCATCCGGTCCCAGGTGCGAAAAACTACCCAAGGCGGGGATTGCCGCGCAGTTTATCCTCGTTTCGGATCAGAAAGTCCCAGTAGAGCGGGTTGAACGGGCACGCGCCCTCGCCGAATTTTTTCTTCACGTCAAAACGGCAGTTGGCGCATTGGTCTGACATCTTGTTGATTTAATTGCCGTCAGCCGCATGAGGTTTTGAGCCCAGCACACCACCATCTGCGAATTGGTTCATCCCGATCACATTGGGAGCTTCGACGCGTTCGTGGGTGTCGGCGTAGACCGCAAGATAGCATTCAGATCGACACCCGCGAGCAAGGCAAAGTTGCCAGTGACCATCAGCCGCTGGATATGGTGTGCATAAACGCGCATGGCGAAGCAGTGTTGCCAACGAGTACGGGCTGGCCACGCCAATCTGACAGAGAAAGGGTGCCGCCATCGATCCAGTCAAACGGCACATTGAGATCAAGGGCTCTCGCTTGAAAGCCGACGAGGCGTAAACTGCAGAGAACGACACTCCGTGCATGTTAGACCCTCAATATTCTAAAGTGTTCACAGCCCTGAAACGGCGTTGGATTGCATTTCGCTATCTAGCTCCAAACGGGCTGACGCTCTTCCTCCTCGGTGCTTGCTAGGACCTGCTGACCGGTGTTCTCCCGAAGGCAGTCGTCAACGAACGTTTTGAGAGGCCCTCGGCGATCAATGCATAGCCGGCCAAGGTTCGGTACGAGAATCCGATAGTTGTGGGGCAAATGCAGTGTGCGCGGCATAGCCCGCGAGACAGCACCGAGCCGAACCGTTCATTTGGCGGCTTTGGGCCCATTTGGACGGAGGCTGCACCTCACTGCTATTTGTGCTTGTCGCGGGCGCGCAGGCGGCTCAACGTGACTGGCGTGATCCCCAAGAACGATGCAATCAGGGAATGGGCAAACTTGGTCTCGTAGCCTGGGAATGCTTCGCGAAACCATAAGAGCCGGTCGGCCCCTCCAAGAGCCGCGAGGCACCACTCTCTTTCCGCCTTTTCCGCCAATGTGTCCCGCATGACCGCGTTCCCCCAATTCCGAATGGGTTGGGCAGAGACCATCTTTTCCGTGAGCCGGTCCGTGTCGATCCTGACAAGGGACGCATCGCTCGTTGCCGCAATGGATACAAGCGACATACCCTCCCGTGTTCTCGCGATATTCGGTGTGACGACACAGGGCCCCACGTAGAACCCGACGCAGACTTCTTTGCCGTCCTGGTCACAGATCGTGCTTGCCAGGCACCCGTCCAAGACGATGTACTCGTTCCTTTCGGGTTGTCCCTGCTGGCTCGCATGCCCCCCCTTGCTTAGGCGCATCGGTGTCCAATGAGCTGCAAAGTCCTCCGCGCAAGCGACGTCTGCCAGGTCAGGCGAATGCGTCAGAAAAGTCCTCAGATCCATCTTAGCGGGCCTTATCAAATGATAATGTGGAAGAGCGCGTTCTTTGGCATGGGTGGCAGAGGTCAAGGAGGACACAAGTGATGCACAGAACCCTATCACAGCACTACGGCAAGATTGCGATTGGCGCAGCGTTGCTCGCGACATCAGTTTACGTCGCAATGGTCAGCGTCACACTCGCGCATCTCGAGTTTGTCTCGGGGCAGGTGCCATTCGACATGCGACCCTTCGGTTACGGTCCCTCGGATGCCGCGACGCTTCTTGAAGCCTTGCGAGCGGATGGGCGTGACTACTATCTCAGCCGGCAAATTCCTCTGGATACGCTCTATCCGGCCTTGCTCGCGCTCACACTGAGCAGCGCCATCTGCTGGTTTGGGCGACGCCAGCCCAACAGCAGACTTGTCCATCTTGGCGTTGCCTTCGCGGTCGGCAGTGCGCTGTTCGACTATCTCGAGAACCTGGGGATAGCGGCGATGATCTACGGTTGGCCAGATGTGTCGGGATCACTGGTCTACGCCGCCAGCGCAGCGACAATCGCTAAATCCGTCATCACAACACTGGCCGTGATGCTCGTACTTGCGACAGGGTTCATTTGGGCTCGCCTGCCCAAAGCCGACCCGCCAAACCTCGACAAACGCGCAAAACTCAAACCGCTCTCAGGGGCAGACGCCCGGGCTTTCCCTATAACACGGCTCACCCATCCCGCGGCTGCCACCGTGTCAGATCTGTCAATGCCGGCCACATCGCCCAACACAAACCTAACACACTGGCCCACATCAAAAAATTTTGGACAAACACTTCCATGATGCCCTCTTTTCTATGGATAAGGCACGGCCAGGAATATCTCACCGTGGAACATTCTCCGGCGTCAGTACCTGAACAGTCGAGATTGGTGTCGCCAACAAATCGTTCGACAGTCGGTGGTAGGCCAGAAAGGCGTTAAAGGCGTTTCTGATGTCTAGCTGCAAATCATGGTGCAGGACGAAGTCCAGGCGTCTGTCCATGATCAGCACTCTATTTTCCGCATCAAGGTCATGGGCCACGTATACCTCGGGGCGAAGCCCGTTGTTCTCAAGCGTGCGCAGGGTCGAACGATTGCCGCCCCCCATCGAATAGACCGCGCGCAGGTCGCGAATGTCGTCCATCGACTTCATCAGGAGCCTTGATGTTTCAAAGTCCATTCCGCTGCCGCCTTGGATCGCAAAGACCTGTAGTCTTGGGCTTGCGCTGGCCAAGGCTTCAACAAACGCGAACTCGCGCTCTTCTTCTCCCAGAAATCTTTCATGGCTGCGTGTGGCCAAGACCATTCCCTGTGCGTCTCTAAGTGTTTGGGAGATAAGGTAAGCAGCGGTGCGACCTGCGCCGGCGTTGTCCAACCCGACATAGGCAAGACGATCGGGACCGCCGACATCGGTGACAAGCGTAACCACGGGGATTTTGGCTTCGGCTAGCCTTTTGACTGCGTCCCTGATTTTCGCTGTATCCCGGGCCTTGAGACAGACACCCTGGCTGCCGCGTTTCATGATCCGCCCGAGCGCCGCGACCACCTCCTCTTCTTCCATGACGTCTTGCAGCAGAAATCGCGGACGGCAAACAGCAGTTACGATCCGGGGCAGTATGGCCTCGGCGGCCGCCTTCACCTCGTGGCTGAAGCGTGATGGCGCCTCGACAACGAAATCAAAGAACAAGCGCCTGCCGCGGGCGGCAAGCTGAGATTCTTGGGCCTTCAACTCTTCAACTGCGGCCGCGACCCGCAGCTTTGTCTGCGGGCTTACATGGGCCCGATCATTTAGCACCCGATCAACAGTCGCGGTGCTGAGGCCTGCCTGCCGTGCGACCTCTTTGATGGGAAATCGGTGCGTCATTTGATGTATTTCTGATGTGTTTTTGGGGCCAACACAATCCTCGCGACCTTATCCTTTTCCAGACAAGGGAGGAGCCGTCATGAAGGATACCGTTGAAAATACTACTACCTACTACGACCCCGATGCATGTGTTCTGGAGGAGTTCATAGCGCTCATAGGTCAAACGACACGAAGTGAGCAGGTGCCGCATGCGACCGCCATTAAAAAGAATATCCCCATTTACGACATGGACGACCTGCGTCCGTCGCTGGACGACCCGCCGAGCCGTCGCGAGATTATGGCGGAATGGGCGCGGGTCCTGCGCTCTGGTGCCGGTGTCGTAGCCTTGAAAAGAGCTTATACCGATACGGCGGTTGTCGATGAGGCGACCCGTGTCTACGATGCCATTATCGCGGAAGAGAAGGCGGGAACCGGTGGCGGCGGCGATCATTTCGCAGCCTCTGGAGCGAACGATCGAATCTGGAACGCGCTCCAGAAGCTCTGCGAAGCTTCACCCGAGGTGTTTCTGAATTACTTCGCAAACACGTCGATCGCTGCAGTCTGCGAAGCTTGGCTGGGGCCAAATTACCAGATGACCGCGCAGGTGAACCTTGTGCACCCTGGCGGCGCGGCGCAGAAGGCGCATCGCGACTATCATTTGGGATTTCAAACCGCAGACGTCAGCGCCTCTTATCCCGCGCAGGTCCACGACGTCTCGCCCATTCTAACGCTTCAGGGGGCTGTCGCGCATTGCGACATGCCGTTGGAAAGTGGCCCGACCAAGCTGCTGCCTTTCTCGCAAGCCTATCGTCCGGGGTATGCAGCATGGCGCCGGGATGACTTCCGGGCGCTCTTTGAGGAACACCATGTCCAGTTGCCGTTGGCCAAAGGGGATGCCGTTTTCTTTTCGCCCGCGCTGTTTCACGCCGCCGGTGCCAACACAAGCGATGATATTCACCGCTTTGCCAACCTTCTGCAGGTTTCATCGGCCTTCGGTCGCGCAATGGAGACGGTAGATCGCGATAGACTATGCAAATTGTTGTTCCCTCACGTGGTTCGGGCCAAACATGAAAACAGGCTCAACGCCGCCGAAGTGTCTGCAGCAATTGCCGCGGCCGCCGAAGGTTATTCGTTCCCGACTAACCTTGATCGCGATCCGCCGACGAATGGGCTGGCTCCTGAAACGCAGGCGGCGTTTTTCGAGAGAGCGCTGGCCGAAGGTATTGGAGAGCGTGCTTTCGCCGATCGGCTCGATCAGATGAGCAACGCGCGCAAGGCGTAGAGGTGTAACCACCCTGCTGTCCTTCCCCCTTAACACTGGGCCATTACAGTGGGCACCGAAGGGGGGAATGAATGGCGAGGAAGCGACATTCAGACGAAGACGTTTTGAAGCTGCTGCGTGAGATCGAGTTGAAGCTGACGGCTGGTGATGATGTGGCCTCGGCATGCCGCAGCGTCGGGATCAGCGATGCGGCTTACTCCAACTGGCGCCGGCGCTTTGGCGCGGTCGCAGCTGTCGGAGATGAAGAGCCTGGCAAAAGAGAACGCGCGACTGAAGAGTTGGAGGGATCAGAAAAGGCCCCAGTGGGGCGTTTTCCCCGAACAACCGTTGCCGAGCG
>JBCCXT010000009.1:0-87091 GCA_039191215.1 Pseudomonadota bacterium | reverse complement strand
GCGCCGAATAGGCCGGTGATCACCGTGGCGCCCCAGAAAGACATCTGACCCCAGGGCAGAACGTAGCCCATAAAGGCTGTGCCCATCATCAGCACGTAGATCAGCATGCCGATGATCCATGTCACCTCACGCGGGGTCTTGTAGGAGCCGTAATAGAGCCCACGGAAGATGTGCAGGTAAACCGCAATGAAAAACAGCGAGGCGCCGTTTTGGTGGATATAGCGCAGCGCCCAGCCGCCATTGACGTCGCGCATGATGCGCTCAACCGATGAGAAGGCCAAATCGACATGCGGCGTGTAGTGCATCACCAAGATGATGCCGGTGCCGATCTGCATCACCAGGCAGAAGACCAGCACGATGCCCCAAATCCACATCCAGTTGAGGTTTTTGGGCGTCGGGATCATCAGTGTGTCATAAAGCAACGACACAACCGGCAATCGGCGGTGAAGCCATTTTTCGGCGCCGGTCTTTGGTTCGTAATGGTCGTGGGGGATACCAGACATCTGTCGTTGCCTCCGTTAACCCAAAAGGATGGTCGTTTCGTCCACAAACGATGCCGTTGGGACGGGAAGATTTTCGGGCGCCGGGCCGCGGCGAATGCGGCCGGACGTGTCGTAGTGCGAGCCGTGGCATGGGCAGAACCAACCGCCGAAATCTCCGGCGCCGTCACCTAACGGCACACAGCCCAAATGCGTGCAAACGCCCTGCATCACCAGCCATTCGCCGGTATTTTCGCCGTCAAACGGCGCAAGCGAGCGGTTGCTGTCCAAAGCCTCATCTCCATCGGGCAAATTTGCATTTCGCGCGATCGGATCTTGCAACTCTGACACGTCAACGGCAACCGCTGCTTCGATCTCTTCGGCGGTACGGCGGCGGATGAAAATCGGCTTACCCAGGAAAAGGATCGTCAGCTGAGAGCCTTCGACAACGCCAGCCACATCCACGCGCAAGGTCGAGGCGGCGCGGGTATCGGCGGCAGGGTTCATCGAGTTTACCAGCGGCCAGACAGCGGCGCCGGTCAAGACCACGCCGGTCCCTCCGGTCGCGTAAAGTAAGAAATCCCGACGGGTGTCGGATGGCTCTTCAGCGTGGGACACGGGGCGTATCTCCTTGGTCCACAATTGCCCATGCGGGCACGAATACCTGGGCGGCCCCACCAAAGGTAGAGCCCAACTGTCAAGGTTCTAGTTCTACATAGTATAGTCGTCCAGCGGACAAAGGCGCGCATCTTGGCGGAAGTGTCGCAGCTTTTGTTTCAAATTTGCTTCGGTTCTGAGCCCGACAAGAGCCAGTACAAGACTTCGCCAGGGCATTCACACGGTTTGCCTGAAATAGCCACCGCGCACCCGTTTGCGAACACCAGCGCAAGAACCGCAACTTTGACCCGGTTAGGCCGCTACGGGAACGGACGTGTCATGCGCCGATGCAGGATGCCGGATCCGTCGTCAAAATCGCCGCCTTCTGCGACGAAACCGAGGCGTGTATAAAATGGCAGCGCGTAAAGCTGGGCATCAAGGGCGGCCGTCTCGAACGGGCCCGCCGCACCATAGCTCAGCGCCTCTTCGACCAACTTGCGGCCAAGACCCGTGCCACGGGCGACCGGCAGGACAGCGATCCGGCCGATCCGCATCTCTGGCCCGTTGCCGTATGCGCGCGCTGTGCCAACCGCCACGCCAAGGTCAAAGGCCAAAAAGTGCTGCGCAAGCAGGTCTTTGTCGTCCCATTCTTCGGCCTCGGGGATATTTTGCTCTTCTATAAAAACCTGGCGCCTGATCTCAAAGCACTGCATCAGCTGTGCCTTGGTCTCGACCTGCACAACACCGCTGCCCGTATCGGGGCAGATGGAGTCTGAGGGATGGCAGGTGCAGCTCATGCCGGTTCCGTCTGGATCATTGCGGGACGTGCGGCAAAAACCTCATACCAGCCCGCCAGACCGGGCCTGCTCGGGCGCCAGTCTTTGTCGGGATGGCGGAGATCAAGATAGCCCAAACCGCAGGCAAGTGCGATCTGCGCCATGGTCAGCGGCCCGGACAGATGGCTCATCCACTGCGCCTCGACCACGTCAAGCGCGCGGGTTACCTTGGCCCATTGCCCCGCAAGCCATTCGGCGTTCTGCTCAGCCTCGGGGCGTAGGCGAACCTCGTAGACGGAAATCACAGCCGCTTCCATCACGCCATGGGCCAGCGCCTCAAGCGTCAAAACCTCCCACAATCCAGGCGCAGGATAAAGCCGCCCGCCAGCTTGCGCATCAAGATAGCGGCAGATCACCCGGCTATCAAAAAGCGTCGGACCATCTGGTCGGGCAAGGGCAGGTATCTTACCCAACGGATTTGCCGGCAAAAGCACCGGGTCACTGGCAACCGGCGTTGTCGTCACCGATTTCAGCTCAAAGTCGATGCCAAGTTCTAACGCGGCCACATGGGCCGAGCGCACAAAAGGCGAAGCGGACGCGTGATAAAGCGTGTATGCCGCGCTCATGTCCGCCGCACGCGCAGCCGGCCCAGAAGGGCCGCGTCGATCTGCGCGCCGACAGCGCCAAGCTTGACCGCACGACGCCAGCGAAAGCCCGCCCGCGCGGCATTGTCATCGGCCGAGGCTGTCAAACCATCGGGCATCGCATCCATCGCCGCATCAGCGCGCGGATCGGCATCGCCCGCCGGCAATGCCCGGGCCAGCAGATAGCCTGTCGCCGCCGCGGCGGCATATTTCAGGGCGATCCCCGCAACCGGGGCTAAAGGGGCAGCCATCACATCCTCCGATATCGGCACTACCCAAGACTTAAGCACAGCCCGGCGCGATGTCCAATTCAAGCCACGGGCTTGGTCGGCCCGATCCCCCGGATCAACAGCGACAGCTCGTCCGTTTCATGGCCGATCGATGAGGCCTTGATATGCGTCGCGGCACCCTCCCGATGGGCTTGGACCTTGTTTTGATTAAGCTTCCAGGTGCCGTCGATTGCCTCGATCCGAAACCGAAAGACGCCGATGCTGCGCATCATCGAGGTGAGCTTTTCCGGCGGCATCTTGTCGGCAAGCCAGGGCCTCTTTGGCGCCAGACGCTGCTCGAACTCAGCCGAAAGCTGGTCTAGATGGGCGCGCAAACTGTCTTCGGGGCGCGGCTCCAGCTGCCCTGACAGATGCACGACGACATAATTCCAGGTTGGAACCTGGCTGTGGGTCGGGTCGTCGTACCAATCGGGCGAGACGTAGCCGTCCGGCCCGTTCACAACCAGCATTGCGGGCCGGGGCGTGGTGGTGGCGCGAAAGATCGGGTTCGAGCGCACCAGATGTAGATCGACGCTGAGGCAATCCTCAGCCAAGACATAAGGAATGTGGCTGATCATCGGCAGCGTGTCGTCGCCCGGCACAATCAGCATCCCAAAGCTGCGCACCCGCACCAAGTTCAGGTGCAAGATCTCAGGTTCGTTTCGAAATGCGGGATTGGGATGCATGTCGCGGGTCAGCCGGTCCTAAGCGCGGCTAGGCGCGCAGTTCGGCGTCAGTGTGGCTGGCGATCCGGGCATCGACAAGGCCGCCTTCGGGCTGATCGGAGGCAAATTGGACCGGTGCAAACTGCGCAGTCCGGCCCATCCGCGGGCTTTCCATCAGCACCTGATGGTCGGTGCCGACCTGCGCTTTAAGGTGTTTGGCGATAGCTGCCGCACCAGCCTGGCGCAGACGCGCGGCCCGTTCCTTGACCACGACACCATGTTGCTGGGGCATCCGCGCGGCAGGCGTGCCGTTGCGGGCGCTGAAGGGAAAGACGTGCAGCCAGGTCAGATCGCATTCCTGAACAAGCGACAGCGATTGCTCAAAATGCGCCTCCGTCTCGGTCGGGAAACCGGCAATGATGTCGGCGCCGAAAGTCATGCCGGGCCGGAGCCGCCGCGCCTCGGCGCAAAAGGCGATGGCATCGTCGCGCAGATGGCGCCGCTTCATCCGTTTCAGGATCAGATCGGCGCCGTGTTGCAGGCTGAGATGTAGATGCGGCATGAGCCGCGCCTCGGTGGCAATGGCAGCCATCAGGTTTTCATCCGCTTCGACGGAATCGATCGAGCTGATGCGCAGTCGCGGCAGGTCGGGCACAAGACGCAATACGCGCATGACAAGATCGCCCAAGCGCGGCTCTCCGGGCAGATCGCCGCCCCAGGACGTCATATCGACGCCGGTTAGAACGACCTCCAGATAGCCGCGATCGACCAGCCGCTTGATCTGGTCGACCACCACGCCCGCCGGGACCGAACGGGAATTTCCGCGACCATAGGGAATGATGCAGAACGTGCAGCGGTGGTCGCAGCCATTTTGGACCTGGACGTAAGCGCGCGCGCGCGTGCCAAAGCCGTCGATCAGATGGCCTGCCGTCTCCCGCACATTCATGATGTCGTCGACGCGCACCGGCTCGGTCTCGCCGATGGCGATGGCCGACCACGCCTCGGGCGACATCTTTTCGGCATTGCCCAGAACCAGATCGACCTCTTCCATCTTGGCGAAGGTCTCTGGCTCTGTCTGCGCCGCGCAGCCAGTCACGATCAACTTGGCATTGGGGTTATCACGCCGCAGGCGGCGGATATCCTGGCGCGCTTTGCGAACGGCTTCGGCCGTCACGGCGCAGGTATTGACGACAACCGTATCGCCCAGCCGCGCCGCGCCCGTCAGGGCCCGCATTGCCTCGGTCTCATAGGCGTTGAGCCGGCAGCCAAGCGTATGGAATTTGGGCGCCGTCAAAGTGCTGCCAGAAAATCGGGCGTGAGAGTGCCGTCAAAGACATGTGTGCTTGGGCCCGTCATCCAAACGCCGTCATCGCGCCAATCGACACTGATCTCGCCGCCATCCAGCGTCAGCCGGACCCGCCGCGCCGTGATGCCGCGCCGTGCCGCCGCAACGGTGACTGCACAGGATGAAGAGCCCGAAGCGAGCGTCGGACCGACGCCCCGCTCCCAGACGCGCATGCGCAGATGATCCGGCGCCACGAGATGGGCAAATTGCACGTTGGTGCGCGCGGGAAAAAGCGGGTGGTGTTCCAGCGCCGACGCCCGCGCGGCAAGATCGACCGCATCGGCATCCTCGACAAAAAAGGTCATATGCGGATTACCCATGGAGGTCGCGACCGGATCGCCGTCGATCGGCAGATGCAGCGTGTCGACAGCTTCGGCCAGCGGTATACCGGCCCAGTCGAGGATCGGCGCGCCCATATTGACGGAGGTCAGACCGCCGCCCGCATCAACCGCCGTCAGCAAGCCACGCTCGGTTCGAATTTCCAACCGATCAACCCCGCGACGGTCGAACTCAGCCCGCGCGATACAGCGGGTTGCGTTGCCGCATGCCGCCGCGGTTGAGCCATCCGCATTCCAGAAGGTCAAAGCCAGATCCGCGCCCTCGGCCTCCTCGATGACGGCAAGCTGATCAAAGCCCACGCCGCGATGGCGGTCGCCCAAGGCACGTGCGAGATCAGCGCTGACAGGCGCCGCGCGCCCGCGCGCGTCGATCACGACAAAGTCGTTGCCAAGCCCGTGCATCTTGGCAAATGGCAGGCCGCTTTCTGGAACGCGTGTCAACATGGCCCGGCCATATAGGCGCAACGCACCGGCAATGAAATCCCCAGTTCGCATTTTCGCTTGACCGGCTGGCGGGGCCTTTATAAGTGAACGAGCCTTGGGCGGGCCCGTAGCTCAGTGGTAGAGCAGTTGACTTTTAATCAATTGGTCGAAGGTTCGAATCCTTCCGGGCTCACCACTTTTCCCACTTACTTGAATTTCAAAAAAGTGCATTCGAGGAGCGATGTAGGGTGCTGGGCCATCGCGGGAGATTTGGGCGACAGGGCCCACAAAACTGCGTTTGGTTGACTCCGGCCGACCCTTAAACAGTCCATGAGCTCTGCGCCGCCACACGTTCGGCCAGGCGGCTAAACCACACTCGGCCAAGCGTCGCTGCTGCTTAGAGCAAACGCCACATATCGACGATGCGCTTTAGGATGGACACGGAGGCATAGACGACGACCGAAAACACAATGCCGGCTTGGTAGATGAAGGATTTCCACCTGCGCTCAAGCTCATCGCCTGATTGCGCAAGCTCGTTACATTCTTCGCGCATGTCGACAAAGTTCTGACCAAAGCGTTCCTCGTAGTGTTTTTTGGGGATCATGAATCTGAGTGTGCGCTCTAATTTCATGCCCTCGGGTTTTACTATTGAAGGATTGCGGATGCGCAATCCAAAAGAACCGAAGCGCGATATAGGACTTCCGCCACGTGCTTCCGCCGGATGAGTTTCCGCTGCCTTGCGGATTTTGGCTCTTAGTCTTTCAAGAGTACGGATTTTGGCTGTGTCAAAATCGTCAAGCCTTGGGATATCAAGAAAAAACTGTCTGCTCTTGGAATTTGACCGTTTTCCAACAGCTTCCTCGGCGGCCTCTATTCGGTTGTCTTTCTCCATTATGCCCTACCTGCCGCCGCAAGGGCATTCTGGGCGGCATCCACAGCACTAAGGATGCTCCGTCCTTCGCCTGAAATCGTGTATTTCCACCGGGGAAGACCGGAGTGTGAAGGGGCGTCGTTTTTGCTCGACTTTACAAGCCCCTTGTCCTTCATCCGACCAAGGGTGACATAGACTGTGCCGCGCTTGATTGCCGAATATCAAATCTCTGCTTTCGCCATATGATGCGGCCGTTTCTTGGCCCCGATATGCGCATCTGACTTGGCGCCAGCGCCGGACTCGTTGTTAGGCCAGCGCAGTCCATGCATGCATTCAGTTTGAACCGGGTTTCTTAGTTGGAATGCCGTCGAGCAAATACAGTCATAAAGGCAACACTTCGCGCGCGTGTTCAGGTCGCGCGCACGCGTTCGATCCACCCCAAACTGTCCTCCGTCCTGCCCGTTGGTTTGTACTCGGCACCGATTGGTCGATCCCAACCGAGCGTGTCCATGAGGTCGAATAGATACGGGTAATTGATCTCGCCCGAATTTGGCGGGCCCCGGTCCGGTACGCTGGCAATTTGCACATGGCCGATGATGGGCATCAACGCCTCCAGCCGCGTGGTGAGGTCGCCCTCCGTGCGGCCGACATGATAGCAGTCAAACATCAGTTTTAGGTTCGGGGCACCCACAGCCGCGATCAAAGCCGCCGCTTGATCCGTCGTTTGCAAAAAGTAGCCCGGCGCGTCATGGCGATTGAGCGGCTCGATCAAAATCACACAATCAGATGCTTGAGCGCTGCGGCACGCATAGTCGAGCCCATCGAGAAAGGTCTGCTCTGCTTGTGGACCTTCGGCGTAACCGGCCATCACATGCACCGCCTTTGCCCCGACTTCCTGCGCATAGGCGAGGGCTTGGTCGATGGCGGCGCGGGCTTCAGTCTCGCGCCCTGGAACGGCCGTCAAACCGTTCTCCCCCCGGCTTGTCTGACCCCGAACTGTATTGAGCCCCAACATGGACAAGCCCGTCTCCTGCAATGCGGCACGCACGGCCACAGCTGGCACATCGTACGGCCAATGGCACTCGACTGCGTCGAACCCTGCCGCAGCCGCGGCACGAATGGCGTCGGGCAGGCCAAGCTCCGTCCAAAGAAATCCAAGATTTGCGGAGAACCTGGTCATGCGTCCCATTCGACATCAAATTTTGTGACGACGCTCGCGACCTCGTCGGGTGCCAATATGCGCGCGGGTATGCCATGCAACATAAGCGCCAAGCGCGCATTGGCTTCGAGCTCTTCGGTGGCGTTACATGCGGCTTCGAGATCGCGGCCGGCTACGACGGGGCCATGATTGGCCAGCAAAACGGCTGACCGCTTGCCCGCCAATCCGCGCACTGCCTCGCCCATGGCCGGATCGCCGGGAAGGAAAAACGGCAAGAGCTTCACCTTGCCCAACTGCATGATGGCATAAGGCGTAAGCGGCGGCAGAACGTTATCGGGATCAGTTTCGCGCAGCATGGAGATCGCCACCGAATGGGTCGCGTGTAAATGCACAACCGCACCGGTATGGCTGCGCGTATCGTAAAACGCGGTATGGAGAGGCATCTCCTTGGTCGGTGCATCGCCACCGAGAAAGCCACCTTTGGCGTCAAATCGGCTTAGGCGGGCGGGATCGAGTCGGCCAAAGCTTGTGCCCGTGGGCGACACCAAAAGCCCGCCATCTTCGGTACGGGCCGAGATATTGCCCGTCGAGCCGTGTGTTAGGCCGCGGTCAAACATCGATTTCGCAAGCATGCACATCTGCTCGCGCAGTTTGGTCTCGCTCATGTCGCGCCTAAAAGCTGATCGGCCGCTTTCTGGAAAAACTTCGCGCCACCGAAATTGCCCGATTTCAGGGCGAGCGTCAGGTCAGGACGCGCACGCAGGGCTGGCACGCCTGGATCAATCTCTGGCCCGATGGCAAGCTCGCGCAGAGCCAGGCCCTCTACCACGGCGCCGGATGTCTCGCCGCCCGCTGTAATGAGCCGCGTCACACCGCCAGCAACGGTCAGCCGCGCCACTTCGGCAAAGAAGCCCTCCAACGCGGCAGATGTCTTTTCCCGGCCAAAGCGATCTTGCGTGGCGCTGACGACACTTGGTTCGGCCGAGGAATAAGCGAGCGGTATGCCGGGTTGTTGCAGGAGCCAATCGGCAACCTCACGCGGTAACAAATTGCCGCCAAGCACATGGCTCACATCGATCTCTCGGGCGGGGTTTGTTGCACAATGCGCGGCAACCTGATTGCGCGTTGCCCGCGAACAAGACCCCGAAAGCACGATGGCGGGCCCGCTTTGACCCTGCCAGGCCACCGGCCCAGCTTTGCAGCCAAAATTTGCCGGCAGACCCATGGCCACGCCCGAGCCTCCGGTGACCAGGGCAAGGTCTGCCGCCGCCGCGCCGATGTCGACGAGATCGGCGTCGCGGATCGCATCCACGACAATCAGGCGGTGGCCGGCGTCGTGTTCTCGATCAAGCCCCGCAGAAATGGCCGCAGACCCCGCAAAGACATCGCTGGCATCAACATGGCCAATTGAGCCGCGCGACTGAAGCGACAACCATCTGCGAATATCAGGGTCGGTCATTGGTGTCAGCGGGTGCGCTTCCATGCCCGACGCGTTCAGCAGCGTGTCGTCGACAAAAAGATGGCCTTGATAAATCGACCGGCCGGTTCCGGGAAAGGCTGGACAGACAATCACCCGATCGGCCGCCAACGCATCGGCCAAGGCCTCCGTCACCGGCCCGATATTACCTTGCGGGGTCGAGTCGAAGGTCGAGCAGTATTTGAAGAAGAACTGCGTGCAGCCCTGATCTTTCAACCAAGACAGCGCATCGAGAGATTGCGCAACGGCGTCGACAGCTGGGATGGAGCGCGATTTGAGTGCCACGACCCCTGCGCCGATCTCTGGATCAGCCGGTTGGTTTGGCACGCCGACATATTGCACCGCCGACATCCCGGCTTTGGCCAAGGTATTGGCCAGGTCGCTTGAGCCCGTGAAATCATCTCCGATACAACCGAGCTTCATTGTCCAAACCTCGGCAGATCGACGCCCGCCTGGCGGGCATAAACCTTGGCCACCGCGGCATCATCCTCTGGCCCCAGGCCCAGATCAACCGCCGCCTCGTAGCGTCGGAGCGCGGTCGCGGTCAGCGGTGCCTCAAAGCCCGCATCCCGTGCGATATCCAGCACGATGCCCAAGTCCTTCGGCCAGATGGTCACCGAACTGCGCGGTGTGTAATCCCCTTCGATGACATGGGGCGCGCGGTTTTCCAGCATCCAACTGGAGCCTGCACATTTTGAGATGACTTCCAAAAACCGCTCTGGCGCGACACCTTGGGTGATGCCAAAGGTCATTGCCTCGGCCATGGCTGCAATGTGAATGCCGGCGAGCATCTGGTTGATCGATTTCATCGCCGAGCCGGCACCGGCCGCGTCGCCCAGGCGGAAAACCTCACCTGCTGCCGCCTCGAGAATGGGTGCTGCCGCGGTAAAGGCCTCCGGCCGACCGGCGGCCATAACGGTCAGCGCACCCGTCGCGGCTTTAGCAGCACCACCAGAGAGCGGCGCGTCGAGGTAATGCACGCCGCGCGCAGCACAGCTTTTTTCCATCGTGCGGGCGAAATCCGGCGACACCGTGGTGCAGCCCAACACGACCGCGCCGGGTTTTAGATGATCAACGAGTGCGTCCGGCCCAAAGAGCACGGCTTCGGCCTGTGCTGCGTTGACCACAACCACAGCCACCGCATCAAGCGTGCCGGCAACCTCGTATAGCGGACCCGCAGCGCCGCCTTCTGCCAAAAACCGCGCCACACGCTCGGCGACCGTGTCGAAACCATATGTCACAAGCCCGGCACGGTGGCACGATTGCGCCAGGCCATAGCCCATGCTGCCAAGGCCAATAACCGCGACCCGTCTATCGGTCATCTTCTATCCCCTTCCTCAATCTAGACCTGCAGCACATGTGCAGCGTCGCGTCGAGACGACGAAACGCGCCACACTTTGTCTGAGGATGTGATGAAAATCGTCTGCCCATCAGGGCCCCCGAAGCACAGATTGGATGTCTGTGACGGCAACAGGATCTTTCCGATCATCTCGCCCGTCGGCGCGAAACACTGGATACCGTCCAGCGCAGAACTCCAGACATATCCTTCGTGGTCGACGCGCAGCCCGTCAGGTACGCCAGGCATGATCTCCGTGAAAACGCGACCGTTTGAAAGTTTGGTGCCATTGACATCGAAAACGCGGATATGGTGCGGCAGATCGTAGTCGATGCCAGGAAAGCTGGCCCCGCGAATGGCACCGGAATCCGCGATGTAAAGCTGGCTTTCGTCGGGCGAAAAGGCCAAGCCATTCGGCTTGTCGAAATCCCGTACCACTGCCTCAAGATCGCCCCCGGGGGACGCGCAGAAAACATAGCAACCGCCAATTTCGCTTTCCGCAGGGTAGCCTTCGATATCGGAATTGATCCCATAAGGCGGGTCGGTGAACCAGATCGTACCATCCGAGCGCACGACGACATCATTCGGTGAGTTCAGGCGCTTGCCTTCGAACCGATCTGCAATCACCTCGATGGCGTCCCGATCATAAGGGTCCCGGCGGCGCAGAACCCGCCTGCCACCATGTTCGCAAGACACCATGAGGCCGCCGCCGTCGCGTGTATTGCCGTTCGCAAATTCGCTGTTCTCCAACGCCAAGCGCGTGCCTGACGTCTCTGTCCAGCGCAGCATTCGCTTGTTGGGAATATCGTTGAAGAAGAGCCCGTCATCGATCCAGACCGGCCCTTCGGTCCAAACGCAGCCGCCAGCAATTTCTTCGGGCGGTTGCGCGGTGTCGATGAAGCTCTCAAAACGCGGATCATCGATTTGATATGCTGGCGCGCTGCTCATCCGGCCCTCCGCCGCAGGCTTTGGAAAAGCAGCATGGCAAGAATGATCGCGCCAAAGATGATGTTTCGCCACGCCTGGTCGACCTGCATGATCGATAGGATCGAGGTAAGCAGCGTGATAAACATCGCGCCACCGATTGTGCCAAATAGCCCGCCGCGTCCACCAAGAATTGACGTCCCGCCGATCACCACCGCAGCGATGGTTGGTAGAAGGAACGGATCGCCCATGGATTGATAGGCTTGGTTGGCATAACCGGCCAGCAGGACACCGGCAAAGGCTGAGCACATGGCGGCAAGTACAAAGGCGCCGATGACAACCAGGGGCGTCGCGACCCCGGAAAGATATGTCGCCTTTTCATTGAAGCCGATGGACCGCAGATAGCGACCAAAGGCAGTCCGCGCCATCATCAAACCGAGGGCAAGGGCCAGCGCCATCCACAACACAAAGCTCGCTGGAAGCGGCCCGATATCGCCGGTCGCCATGAAGGTCATTGCAGCGCTGGCCTCGCCGCGCGGATTGAATCCGCCTGTATTGAGAACCGCGAGCCCCAAAAGCATGGAGTTGACCGCAAGTGTCCATACCATCGACGGGATCCGCAAAAACGCGACACCGACGCCATTTACGACGCCGATGACCGCCCCGAATGCAAGTGCCGCTGGTATGGCCAAAGCGGCCAGTGTCGGATCGCCAGTGCCGACCAGGCTGGTGGACACGATGGCAGCACCGGTCAGGACCCAAGGCACCGACAGATCGATATGCCCGAGCAACACGACCAAAGTCGCGCCAGTGGCCAGAATGCCCAAATAGGCAGCGATCTGCATCTGTTGCAGCAGATAGGTGGCACTCAGAAGCTGTGGAAAGGCCAGACTGCCAAGTCCAATCAATAGCACGGCGCCAATGAAGGGCGCCATAGCGTCCAGGCCAGGCGCGCTGATCCGCGCCCGGCGCGAGGGCGGCGTCGATGCGGTCATCGTCATCTTCCAAACACCTCAAGCTTGTTGCGCAGACGCAGGACCTCCGCGCCGCCGATTGCGATGGCAAGCGCAAGGATCATGCCTTCAAACAGCGGTTGCGCGAGCGACGGGATGCCGGAGAAAAACATCAGCGATGCGATCGTCTTGAGGATGAAGGCGCCGATCATCGCCCCGATGAGCGAGCCCACTCCACCGCGCAACAGGACACCGCCCAGCACCGCCGCGGCAATCGAATTGAGCGTAAAACTCGGCCCGATCCCGGCATCTCCTGTCGTCGTCACGAAGCCGTAATAGAGCCCGGCCATACCCGCAAAGAGCCCAGCCAGGCCAAAGGCTGCAACCTTTATAAGCCGCACATTGATGCCCGATTGGAAGGCGGCTTGCTCCGAGGAACCGACGGCATAAAGGCCAACGCCCAGGCCCGTGCGCCTGAGCGGCAGCCAGACGCACAAGATTAGGACAGCAATAATGATCAGCGCTGTTGGCACACCAAGCACATCAAGGGTCATCGCATCGGCAAGGTCATAGTTCACGCGCCCTCCGGGCGTTGGCCGCAGCAGCAGGGCAAGCCCGACAAAGACCGAGGCCGTCGCCAGCGTAACCACGATGGGTTGCAGGCGTCCATAGACCACAAGAAGCCCATTGATCACTCCACAAAGCACGCCAAGGGCCAGCACCGCGACCAGGCCGAACGTGATTTGACCGGCGCTGCCATCCAAAAGGTGGGAGGCCGCGGTGTTTGTCAGCGCCATGATGGCGCCCACCGACAGGTCGATGCCGCGGACAACCACGGCAAAGAACTGCGCCGCCGCGGCCAGCGCCAGGATCAGGCACTGGTTGGCCCAAATCGTCATGACATAGGTGGAGGGACCGCTTGGGTGAGTGGCAAGGTAGTATGCCAGAAGAACGATCAGAACCAATCCGGCCAGAACTTCGCGCTGATTGGACCGCAGGTAATCACGCATGATTGGCCTCGTTCATCGGCAAGTTCATCGAAGCGGCCACGATATTATGCGCGGTAATATCCTCGCCTTGCAGACGCGAGACGACGCGACCGTCATAAAAGATGTGGGCCTCGTCACATAGGTGGATAAGCTCCTCGTAATCTGTCGATAGAAGTAAGATCGCCGTGCCCTGATCGGCCAGTTGCCGCAATAGCTGGTAAATTTGGGTCTTTGTTTTCACATCAATCCCGCGCGTGGGATCGGCCAGAAGCAGCACGCGGGGCTTCAACGCAAGCCATTTGGACAGCACAATTTTCTGTTGATTGCCGCCGGAAAGCGAGGCGACTGGTTTATCAAGGCCGCCATGTTTCAGCTCCAGCGCGTCGAGCGAGGGACGAAAAAGCCCCTCGGCACGCGCCCCGGCCGGGAGGATGCCAAGGGCAGGTAGTTCCAGGTTTTCGGCGATGGATTGATCTTGAATGAGCCCTTCGGTCTTGCGGTCCTCGGGGATATAGGCGAGCGCAATTTCCGGCGATTTCGCGGATTTCGGGTTCCTGATCTGCACCGGCTCACCGCCGATCGCAATCCCACCCTTTTGGCCGCGGATGAGGCCAAAGAGGCTTTGTAGCAGGGCGCTTTGACCCTGCCCGTCAAGACCGCCAAGGCCCAAGATTTGGCCCTTCTTCAGCGTCATGGTCACGTCCGACAGCCCGCCTTCGGTGCTAAGCCTGGTAATGGCCAAAACCTCCTCGGCGCCGGCGTCGGTGGTAGGTTTCGCCGGAAACAGGTCATCGATCCGCTGACCGACCATCATGTCGATAATTTCGCTGTAGCTATGGGTGCCATTTGCAAAGCTGCGCACATTTTGGCCATTGCGAAAGACCGAGACCCGGTCGGCGAGCGCTTCGATTTCGTGGAAGCGATGTGAGATGAACAACACGCCCGTGCCGCTGTCGCGGGCCACGCGGACAAGATCGAACACCTTTTCGACCACCGTTGTATTCAGCGCCGAAGTTGCCTCATCCAGGATTAACAGTCGCGGTTTACGGATGAGACCCTTTACGACCTCAATGATCTGCCGCTCCGCGAGGGATAAGTCGACGACGCGGCTGCTCAACCGAATTTGGTGCGCGCCGCACCGGTCTAACATGTCGCGCGCCGCGCCCAGCACGGACCGATCAAGCCGCAAAAGCCCACTGCCCGGTGCGCCCAGCATCAGATTGTCGCGCACGGTCAGATCCGGCACCAATGACAATTCTTGAAAGACGCAGACAATACCACGCGCCACGGCCTCCGCCGGGGTGGCCAGATTGACCTGAGCACCGTCCAAACGCACCGCACCCTGGGTCGGCTGCAACACGCCTGCCATCAGCTTCATCAGGGTCGATTTGCCGGCGCCGTTTTCACCCAGAACCGCATGTATCTCGGCGCCATGGCAGGCGAAATCAACGTTATCCAGCGCCGTGGTCGCACCAAAGCGCATGGTCACGCCGGCCAACTCAAGAAGGGGTGCTTGGGTCATGGTCACATCTCAAAAACTGCTGCCCCGACGCGGTTTCCCGCGCCGAGGATTGTACAGACCCAGATTTCAGGTGTCGTCCGGGCTTTGTCCAAGCAATTCGTCTGGTGTGAACGGTGTGAAGCATGCCTCAAAGCCGGTTCCTGTATTGAACGAAGCGGGCAGATCGGGAAAGAAATTCTCACCCGCGACCAAATCCCCCGACATCACGTATGGGATCGGCAGATAGATCGTTTGCGGCAGCTCGTTGCCGCGCAGAAGCTCGACTGCCGCTTCCAGGGCAATGGCCGACATGGCCGGCGCCTGGCTGGCGGAGACACCGGGGATCTCGTGTTCATCCATCAACATGCGCACGCCATTTTCACCGTCAACGCCCATCGGCACAATCGGATGATCCGCAGCCAGCATCGCATTGATTGCCCCGGCCGATCCGTGTTGCACAAGGACACCATCAAACTCGCCATGGGTGGCAAGCGCATCGGCGACAACGGTTTGCACGGTGCCGGTGTCCCAATTGCCGACGACTTCGACGATCTCAAGGCCTTCGACCTCGTCCAGAACGCTCAACATGCCAAGGCGGCGGTCGCGGTCGGTGGCATTACCAGGCAGGCCATTGACCATCAAGATGCGCTCTGCCTCGCCGCCGAGCAGATCCATCACCGTCTGTGCTTTTAACGCGCCAAGTGCCAGTTGGCTCTCGTTGACCTGCACCACCGCTTCGGTATCCAGCACGTTGTCAAACGGCACGAGGATCGTGCCAGCGCGCTCAGCGCGACGGATCACCGGCTCAAATGCGGTAGGGTTCACAGCGATAAAGACAATCGCATCGTATCCTGCAGCAATGAAGTTATCGATCGCGGCGATCTGAGCGGCACTGTCATTGCCGACAGAGACCACCGAAAATTCTTCGATCAGCTCGGCGTTGCCGTCACGCTCTGACCAGGCCTTCGCCGATTGGATCGCCTGAATGCGCCAGTCATTGCCAGCAAAGCCATTCACAAAGGCGATACTATAGGGTCCGTCTTGGGCCTCATAGGACAGTGCCGCGGTCCCTGGCGCGGGTCCGAAACACTCCGCGCGATGCGTTTGTGCTGAGGCTGCACCCGCGAGGCACAACGCCAGTGCTGACGTAAGAAGTAATTTGTTCATCGTAGTCCTCCCTCTGGTCTTCCGAAGCCGTCAAGACGTGACAGCTTCGGCGCGCTCTATGTTTACGTAAACATATTCCCTTCATGATTATGTTTACGTAAACATACGTCAATACTATTTTTGAATCTGGCGCCACGAAGGTCGTACCGCATTGAAAGTTAAAAATAAAAGCGGCAAAACTGCGCGCCCGACAATGCATTCGGTTGCCGCCCGGGCCGGCGTCAGCCAGATGACTGTCAGCCGTGTGATGCGCGGGACGGGCTATATTTCAGCCGAGGTTCGTGACCGTGTGATGCAGGCAGCCGCCGATATCGGCTATGTTCACAATCGCCTCGCCGGCGGCGCATCGGATTACGAGAATCCGCTTGTCGCCGTTGTCTTGCCAACCCTGCAAAACCGCGTTTTCACGGAGGTTATGACTGGCCTCAGCAGCGCGCTTGACACACATGGTATCCGACCCGTTTTCGGCGTCACCGAATACGCCCCGGAGGAGGAAGAACGGGTCGCGCGCGATTTGCTGTCCTGGCGACCGCAAGGGCTCATCTTAACCGGGCTGGAACACACAGACGCGCTGCGCGAGCTCATTGATCGCACTGGAGTGCGTACAATCGAAATCATGGACACCGACGGAGAGCCGCTCCAATCGAGCATCGGAATTTCACATCGCAAAGCTGGCAGGGCAATGGCGCGGCACCTGCTAAGTCGCGGTCATCGCAAGTTTGCCCTTGCGGCAAGCCTCGACGGGCGCGATGTGCGGGCGGGCAAGCGATTTGAGGCATTTGCCTCGGTTGTCCTTGAAGCCGGTGGGCAGATTATTGAGCGGCCTTTGTCCGGCGGGGCCTCATCGATGCAATTAGGATACCGTATGACCCAAGACCTGCTAGGCGCGCAAAGCAGCATCGATGCAGTTTACTTTTCCAATGACGATCTCGCCGCGGGTGGGCTGTTGTACTGCATGGCAAATGGGCTCTCCATCCCAAAGGATCTCGCACTTGCAGGGTTTAATGGATTGGACTTTTTGGAAGCGTTTCCACAGCGCCTCACCACAACCGTAACACCACGCGAACAGATCGGGGCCGCAGCCGGCGCGGCAATCGCATCATACCTGCCAGCGGGCGCGACAGAGCCGCAAAAGTTCGAATTGGATCTGGAACTTGTCCCCGGAAACACGTCCTAGATTCGAGATGTGTTTGTCGGGCCGCAGCCTAGGTCCAAGTGCGGGCGATTAAACCATGTGTGACTTTGGATAAACGAAGCCTGCAATAAGCGGCGTCAGTCTTGGCATGACCATGTATGTCATCAGGCACACCTGGATTGTCACGGTCAAAAGCAACCGCAGGGGCTGAGGCCAGTTGGGCGTAACCGCGGCGATAAGAGTGCTCAAAATCAAGATCATTGTGAAAACGACCGCGATCATAACCAATGCCATGCGGTGGGGGCTCGGCTGTGGCACCTTTGTGCCTTTTGGCGGGTCGAACCAAAACTCCAAACCCGTCATGCGTTCAAAAGTCGGGTCTGCTTGGAAAAGATGTGCGCCTTCCGCCAGCATCGCAGAGCGATAATCGGAGCGCTCAAACTCCTCCAGTTGTTCGACGCTATCGAAGCGGAAAATCTGGCGATACACGTCGCCAGGTTGGGCGGGTCGATGAAAGCCAACGCCGATATAGCCCGGGAAATTCGCAACCGCGCCCTCAGTCATCCGTTTGAGCCAGGCTTCATAGTCTTTTTCGCGACCTGGCTTAACTCTCTGCCGCACGACGATTGTGACAGTGTCGCTCATGTTGCCTTACTCCAAATTCGCTTCATCCGGCGCGCGTTGAAGAAATTACTTCCTTACATCGAGAGATAGTGGGCGATGCGTTTCGTGCCATTTGATCGCCGGGCCGGGCGGAGGTTGATCTCCACGCCCATGCCAAGCCCTAAGCCCATTTCGGCTATCTTTCCGTTTACTAAATCTCTGGCCATGACGCGCGCGTCCCAAGGATTTGGACACCTACCTATTGCTCAGAACCTCGGGCAGCCATGTTGCCATGCCGGGGAACATGAAAAGGATCACGATGAAAACGGCCATGACGCAGAACATCGGGAAGGACGCCTTTGAGATGAACCCCATATCCTTGCCGGTCATGCCTTGCAGCACAAAGAGGTTGAAACCGATCGGCGGCGTGATCTGCGCCATCTCGACCACGATCATCACATAAACGCCGAACCAAAGCATATCGAATCCGGCGGCGCGCACCATTGGCTCAATCACCGCCATTGTCAGCACGATCGAGCTGAGCCCATCAAGAAAACAGCCCAGGACGATGTAGAAAAGCGTCAAGATGACGATCAGCATGACGGGCGTGAGGTTCCAGGCCTCAATCCCTTCGGCGAGGGCGCGGGGAATGCCTGTGAACCCCATGGCAAGCGACAGGAAACCGGCGCCCATAAGGATGAGCATGATCATCGCATTGGTGCGCACGGCACCGATGATGCTGTCCATCAAGCTCCCCCAGGTCAGCGTGCGCTGCAAAGCCGAAAGCAGGATCGCGCCAAAGACGCCGAGCGCTGCTGCCTCTGTCGCGGTCGCGATCCCGGCATAGATTGACCCGATGACACCAGCGATGAGCAGCAGCACCGGCAGCAGCTCGAGCAACCTGCGAGCGATATTTGACGTGTCCACCTCGGCCAGTGGATTGAACGTGTCGCGGTTGATCACCGCCCAGACGGAGACATAGACCATCATGCAAACGGCCAAAGCCAGCCCGGGGATCAGCGCGGCCATGAACAGCTTTGAGATGCTTTCGTTCACCGTCACCCCAAAGACGATCATCGCAATTGACGGCGGGATCAGCAGGCCAAGCGTTCCCGCGCCCGAAAGTGTGCCAACGATCATCTTTTCGGGATAGTTGCGGCGGCGAAGTTCTGGGATCGACATTTTGCCCACCGTGGCAACCGTGGCCGCGGACGAGCCCGAGATCGCCGCAAAAACCGCCGAGGCGCCGATATTGACGTGCAAAAGGCTGCCCGGCAGGCCTTTCATGAATGGCGCCAGGCCACGGAACAGCGTTTCTGAAAGCTTGGTGCGAAACAGGATTTCGCCCATCCAGATAAAAAGCGGCAGCGCGGTGAGCGTCCAGGAGGATTGCTCCCCCCAGATCGTCAGCGCCATCGAATCTCCGATGGGCCGCGAGGTGAAAAGCGCCATGCCTAGAGCAGCAGTCGTCAAAAGCGCGGCACCAACCCAGACCCCAAGGGCCAAGAGGGCAAACAAGGTGCCGACGAATATCAGGATCGCGAGGGTTTCCATCAGACTTCATTCACCTCGCCATCGGCCAATTCCGGGTTGATCGCATCGTAGTCAAAGATCGATTGGACCAGTGAATGCAGGACGGCCACGGCCAACAAAGCCGCACCAAGTGCGACAGGCACTTGCGGTATCCACAAAGGCGTCGCATCCGCGCCTTCGCTTTTCTCGCCAAAGATGAAACTGAAATAGACCAGCCGCCCGAGATAGAAGGCCAGGTACAGTGTCACGGCCGACATCACAGCCAGGCAAGCGATCTCAAGCCCGCGGCGGGTGGTTCCGGTGAAGCTTTGAATGACAAGCCCGACGCGGATATGTCCGTTTGTGCGAAACGTGTAACTGAGCGCCATGAAGGTGCTGGTGGCCATGACATAGCCCGCGATGTCGTTGACCCCGCCCAGATAAAGACCAAAAAGCCGCCCCAACACGGAATAGAGGATCAAACCGCACAGAAAAACCAGCAGTGCTCCGCTGCCCCATCCGGCGAGCGTGTAGATCCGCGTCAGCACGCGTGAAACAGTGCGCCACATAGCCGTCCCCCGTTTTGGCACAGAAACGCGCGGGTTGACCCCGCCCGTTTCAGTGCTTTTTGCGCGTGCCCGTTATTCCAGCGTGTCGATAATCGCTTGGCCGCGGTCGCCGACACGGGCCAACCAGTCCTCCATTAGGTCTGCACCGACCTCCTGGAAGGCGGCAAGAACGTCAGGCTCAAGCTGACCCACATTCATCCCATTGGCCTCAAATTGCTCCACATACCAGCCTGCCAGCTCTTCTGCTGTGGCCCAACACGCGGCTTCGGCATTGGCAGCAGCGGTCTCAATCACGCCTTGGGTATCGGCGTCGAGGCTGTCCCAGGAGGCCTGGTTCACAAAGACCATGTTGCGCGGCAGCCAAGCCTGAACGTCATAGTAATAGTCCACATGTTCCCACAAGGACCGGTCATAACCAGTCGACCCGGACGAGATCATCGATTCCGCCACACCGGTCGCGAAGGCCTGGCTCAGCTCCGCCGCCTCAATTGTGGTCGGCACCATACCCAAGCCTTCAGCCATGCGAGAGGTCGTGGCGTTATAGGCGCGGAATTTCAGGCCTGCGATGGCGTCCAGCGTTGTGGCCTCGGTTACCGAATAAAAGCCCTGTGGTGGCCAGGGGCAGGAATAAAGGAAGTGCAGGCCGGCTTCTGACACGGTCTCTACCAGTGTTTCGCGCGATGCGTCATAAAGCGCCCGGGCGCCGTCAAAGCCTGTGGCAAGAAAAGGCACGCTGTCGATTTCATAGATCGCGTCTTCGTTGCCAAGCGCTGATATGAGACGTTCTCCCATTGGGGCCAGGCCGCGACGGACGGCGCCGTAAATCTCAGATCCCGAAAAGAGCGAGCCACCGGGATGGGTCACGACCTCCAGATCGCTGTTGGCCGTCACCTCTTCGGCGAAGGCCGCTGCAGTTTCGGAATGGTAGTTTGTCGCCGAATAGGCCAACGCAAAATCCCAAGTCTCGGCCTGGGCGGCGGTGGCGCCGAGGGCGAACAGAATTGCCGTGGAGGCTGCCACATTTTTCCTGAGTATCATTGTGAATTCCCTGTCTTGGTGTTCATACCGAACGGTCTTTTGATCCGCTGTCAGGCGGACCTCGTTATTTTGCCGGCAAAAGCGCCTTTCCCGGCATATCGTCAGACGCAGTGCCGAAACGTTGGTTGGCTGCCTGCGTATGTTCCGATCAAACGCCGAAACGCCGTGGATTGAAAGGCTCAGGATTGATGTTGCAGGTGCTCTGGCGCATGAGTGCTGCGAGCAGAATGGCCGTGCCCGCGGATGTGCTAAAGCCCACATGCTGGTGCCCGGTCGCAATCCAAAGGCCTGGCGGGCCCTGCAGCGCCCCGATAACCGGCAAACCATCGGGCAGTGTCGGGCGGTTGCCGACCACAGTTTCGGGCAAAAGTGCTGCGCCCAGACGCAGCGCCTCTTTCGCCTTTGGGATGGCGCGGCTCAACATGTCGGGGTTGGGCTTGCTGCCCAGGCGGGTCAGATGTGTGCCGGAAGACATCTGCACGCCGCCGGGTCGGGCCGCCGCGACATATCCCGCATCAAGATCAAGAAACGGCCGGGCGGGTGGCCGATCGCAAGCAAATTTTTGCAGATAACCACGTTCAATCGCCAAGGGCAGCCGCTTGGACACGCTGCGTAGAATGTCGTTTGTCCAGGGGCCAAGGGCCAACACAACCTGGTCAAAGGGGCCAAGCCGATCTGCGGGCCCATCAAGATGCCAGCCCTGCACATCTCGGGACAGCGCCTTTATATGGGCCTCACTGCGGCCAATCCCGACATCGGCTGCCACTTTCAGATAGGCCAGCGCCAGTGCAGCAGGGTCGGTATGGGCTGTGCCCACAATGTGGACGGCACCGGTGAAGGCCGGGCTTAGATTGGGCTCGAGACGGGCCAGCTCCGCAAGCGTCAGGTTTTGCGCTTCAACCTCGCGCGCCATCAAGTTTCGGCTTTGGGCCACTGCGCGTGCAGCACCCTTTGAACCGCGATAAAGCATCAGCCAGCCGTTTCCCTGCAATGCCTCAAATCCCGCGCGCGCGCACAGCGCCTCATGTGCCTGCCGGGATTGGCCGATGAGTTGCTTCAGCGCGGCGGTCGCGGCCTCGGATCGCGACTTTCGGCTGTTGGACAGAAACCGCAAGGACCACGGCAAAAGCGCGCCCGCGTCGCTGCCGTTCAAGCGAAACCCGGGATGACGGCCCGCGATAAGCCGTGGCAACAGGCCAAAACGCGACGGGTTGTTGAGCGGCACGATCGAGCTTGTGGCCATCACCCCAGCATTCCAGCGCGAGGTTTCCTGCGCCGGGCTGGACCGATCGATCAGCGTGACCTGGTGGCCGTCATCAGCCAGCGCAATCGCACAGCAGATGCCGACGATGCCGCTGCCGAGGACTGCCGTGCGGGTCATGCGCCGACCACGGATGCGCGCTGATCTTCACGG
This sequence comes from Pseudomonadota bacterium, assembly GCA_039191215.1. GTDB lineage: Bacteria > Pseudomonadota > Alphaproteobacteria > Rhodobacterales > Rhodobacteraceae > HKCCE3408. The sequence goes on along the minus strand of JBCCXT010000009.1, from coordinate 64,907 downwards.
CCCATCGACAGGATCAGTGGCGCCTCGGCTTGGCGGGCGAGGAACGCGTCTTTCGTGCTGATCGCGTCCCAATCGCATGCCAAAAGTGACTGCGCCACCGCGCCGCCGAGCGTCGTGCCAGGCCCGGTAATGATGAAGACATCGGGGGCAAAGCTATGCGCTGCGACCTGCACCGCGCCGGTAAAGTCGTACGTCTCCAAGACTTGATGGCCGATAGTGTAGTCCCAAAGCTCGGTTGCGGTGTAGGTCCCTGGTTGCCATACCGCGCCGCGTCCATCGATAAGCGGTAGCTTGGCATTTTCAAACAGATCGACCGCCAGTCGTGCTTTCCCGGCCTCAGACACCGGGCCTTGAAGACCCGTGTGAAACGCCGCGTGGCCGGGCAAGCGCATCGGATAGCGGCCGCCCTGCGGCGCAACCGCATCTTCAAAGGCCGTAAGCCCGGCCTCATCGCCCGCCACCACCAGCATCCCGCCCAGATGAATCGAGATGTCGAGGGCATGATCGGGGCGCGCACTGATCTTGGCGACAAGCGCCAAAAGCTGATCGCGCAGCCCCGGCTTTGGCACCCAATTGTCATCGACGAAGGGATATAGCGTCTGCCCGCCGATCATCCGCTCCTGCATCAGCGTGCCCATCGTGTTGACGATCTGAAGTCCGGCGGCGGCGCTCATGGCACCGGCGACGGCCAAGGCGCTATACCAACCCATGGAATTGCCAGTGACGGCGAGCACGTCGTAATCATCTGCCACCGCCTGCGCGTCGAAAAGCGACGCGGCATAGATCAAGGGCGAGGCGTTGTCGCCGCTTGTATGCCGGGCCGCAGAAAAGCGGTCTGCCGCATCCAGGGCGCTCAGCGTCGGCTGACCTTGGCTTTGGCGGTAGGCGTCGAATTCAGCCAATTGCCGGGCCCTGTTGCCGTGATGCCGACCCAGATAGCCCAATTCATCTTTGTTGTAGGTGCCGCGTCCCGGACAGATGATGACCGCGGTTTTGGTCAAGACGCGGCCCCCAGAATGCTAAGCGCTGCCGCCTTGATCTTGTCAACCGAGGGCAGCGTCGCGGCGTAGGCCGGACCCGTAGCGATGAAGCAATCCTCGGCCGTCACACGCGAAACACCCGACCTTCCGGCCTCGGCAAACATTGTCATCAGCGCCTCTGACTGGCTGCCGGTTTTGCGGCATTCGTCGACGATCAGCACCGCCGGGCAGTCCTTTGTCGCCTCCAGTAGGGCGGCCTCAGGCAAGGGTGCCAACCAGCGCATATCGATGACACGCGCTCGGGTGCCACCCTCTTCCAATCCTTTAGCTGCTTGTACCGACAGGTACCGCCCATTGCCGTAGGTCACGATGGCGATGTCTTTGCCGTCGCCCTCGACCCCGACCTCGCCCAGGGGGATGCGCTCTTGCGGTCCGGGATAGCGACACATCCAGGCCTTGTCGCCGTCCTCATGCAGATCGCGCATCGGATAAAGTGCGATCGGTTCGACAAAAACGACCACCCGCTGGTCTTCGCGTGCCAGGCGCACCGCCTCGCGCAGCATCATCACCGCTTCGTCCCCGCGCGAGGGACATGCGATCACAAGCCCTGGGATATCACGCAATACCGCGAGCGAATTGTCGTTGTGGAAATGCCCGCCGAACCCCTTTTGATAGCCGAGCCCAGCAATCCGCAGCACCATCGGGTTAGTGTACTGCCCGTTGGAGAAAAAGCTCAACGTCGCGGCCTCGCCGCGGATCTGATCTTCGGCATTGTGCAGATAGGCCAGGAACTGGATCTCTGGGATCGGAATGAAACCGTTCTGCCCCAGCCCGATGGCCAAGCCCAGGATCGCCTGTTCATCAAGCAGCGTGTCGATCACTCTGTCGGGGCCAAACCGGGCCTGGAGCTTTTGCGTTACCCCATAGACACCACCCTTGCGGCCGACATCCTCGCCCGCCACCACGATCTCGCCGTGTTCAAGCATCAGGTCGGTCAGGCCCCAACCAATGAGCCGTGCCATCGGTTGCGGCTCTGCCAAGGCGCGCAGATCACCGCCAAATGCCTGCTGCCGCACTTCCGGCGATGGCCCGTTGCTGGGCGCGCAATTGCGCTTGGGTGGAATGAGGCTGGCCACGACGTCAGCGCCGGTTTCAAGGCGGCGCCGTTTGACCACACGGGCGGCGATCCGGTCGCAGCGCTCACCCGTGCGCTGATAGACATCAAGCGCCTCTAGCCCTGTTGCCGCCCCGCTGTCGCGCAGCAGGCGCACCGTGTGCAAAAGCGGGTCGTTGGCCTCGTCCGTCTCAATCGCTTGTTTGGCGCGGTAGCTAAGCTCATGGTCCGATCCCGCATGGCCGAAGAGCCTGACGGTGCGAACATGCAAGAAGGCGGGCTTGCGGCGGCGGCGCACGTATTCGGCGGCGGCACGTGCCGAACGCAGCGTGTCATCAAGGTCAAGCCCGTTGCAGGCAAAGTATTTCAGCCCGGGACGCGCCGCAAAATTGGCGGCGATCCAGCCCTCGGGCGTCGGGGTCGAAATGCCAATGCCGTTATCTTCGCAGACCAGCAGCAACGGCATCGGCGCGGACTGAAAACTCGCCCAACAGGCCGTGTTTATCGCCCCCTGTGCAGTGGAATGGTTAGCCGAGGCATCACCAAACGCGCACATCACGATCCCGTCATCGGGCAAGCGCGCATGTTCGGGCCGGTGACGACGCGTCAGCCCGATGGCATGAGCGGCACCCACCGCTTTGGGCAGGTGGCTGGCAATGGTCGAGGTCTGCGGCGGGATATTGAGGTCAAACGACCCCAGCACCTTATGCCGACCGCCCGATATCGGATCCTCCGACGATGCAGCAAAACTCAGCAGAATATCCCAGGCGGGCGTTTGCCCAGGGACCTGATCTGCCCTGGCAATCTGAAACGCGGCATCGCGGTAATGCAGAAAAGCCATGTCCGTGGGCCGCAGCGCATCGGCCACGGCCGCCATGCCTTCATGCCCGCTGGACCCGATCGAGTAGTAGCCTTGCCCGGCCTTCTGCATCACCCGGCTCGTCCGGTCGAGTTGCCGCGACAGGCATTGCGCATGAAAAAGCCGCATCAGCGTTTCGGGGCTGGCGGTGCGCGGCGGCAAACCATCGGGCAGATCGCCCGTCGATACCCGGCTTAGAAAGTTCTGGTGCACAATGGCTGCGCGATCCATCGGCGGGCAACCTTAGAAAAGCGCTTGCAGTTGGGTCTGCGCACGCCCCAGCGCCTGCACGTCATGGGTGCCCCCATATGTGTTGACCGCTTCAAGATTGACCAAATGGCGCATCACCTGAAACTCCTCCGATATCCCGTTGCCGCCCCGCATATCCCGCGCATGACGGGCTATGTCGAGCGCCTTGCCGCAATTGTTGCGCTTGATCAGGCTGATCATCTCTAACGCAGCCCGACCGTCATCAAGCAGGCGCCCAACCCGTAGCGCCGCATACAGGCCCAGCGCAATCTCTGTCTGCATATTGGCCAGCTTCTTCTAAAGCAGCTGGGTTTGCGCCAATAGCCTGCCGAATTGGCCGCGGTCGAGACCGTATTGCCGGGCCGCATGCCAGCAGAATTCCGCAACACCCAACACACCCTGTGCGATGCCCGTAACGCACCCTGTTCAGACAGCCAAATGGCCCTTCGAGACCTTCAATATGCGGCAATAGAGCATCCTTGGGGACATCAACGCCATCTACTACGATTTCGCCGTTGATCGATGCGCGCACGCTCAACTTGCCGCCGATTTTCGGGGCGCTCAGCCCGCCATACATGTCGGAAATCGTGGCACCCGGAAGGCCCATTTCGCCCATCTCTTGGAAGATATCTGGATCCCTCACCGCGTCGCGGTAGACATCGATCACGCGCGGCTGCACCACGTCTTGGGCAAAGCGCCGCGCCGAGTCGGCAAACACTTTTTCGTCTTCGGTCAGGCGGTCGTGCAATAGCAGCGGATCGTCCCAGGCAAACGATCCCAGGCCGGGGCCCTCTTTGCCCAGTGGTGAAAGCTCCATCATGTCACTCTTTGGCAGTTCGGTTTGGCCCAGGCTGGCGCAAAGTCCACGTGTTGTAACTTGACGATTTGCCGAAAACCGGCACCGTTACGGCAATATGACGAATCCCACCTCGAAATGGCTCAAAGATGAGCTGGACCGCCGCATCATCCGCGAGCTTCAGCGCAATGCGCGGGAGTCGACATCAAACATCGCGGCGCGCCTGAATGTGGCGCGATCCACCGTGCACGAACGCATTGTACGGCTGGAAAAGGACGGCGTGATCTCAGGTTATTCGGTTGTGCTGAGCCGTAATCCCAGTGTGGAAAACGTGCAAGTCATGGTATTTTTAGAAGTAAAACAGCGAGAAACGCGCAAGATCTTGCATAAAATCTCGCAATATTCCGAGGTGCGGGTTTGCCTTTCGATCAACGGGGAATTCGATTTGTTCATCAGCGTAGAGGCGCCTCGGATCGAAGATCTCGACATCATCATCGACGAAATTGCCATGACGCCCGGCGTTCTACGGACGAAATCCTTCGTCGTTTTCGGCCGTCGATTTGATCGGCGCTACAACGAAACCGCACAACGGATCGCTGAGCAAGTGCTCGGCGACATTGAGTAAGCGGAGGCATGGCCGGAAAAATGTCAGAAACTGGCATGTTTCCGTCAAATTGCCGGACTAGGGCGCGCCGTGACGGTGTCGTGCGGCGCTGTGACTGATGCCGCCGCGCCACGTTGCTTGGGCATTTTGATGCTCGACACGACCTTCCCGCGCATCCATGGCGACGCAGGCAACACGTCAAGCTATCCATACCGCGCCGAAATCGCCGTTGTCTCAGGCGCCGGTGCCGCCGCGATCGTTCGGCCGGGCCATCCCCGCCGCGATCTGTTGCCTGCTTTCAAACAGGCCGCCAAAGATTTGCAGGCCGCCGGCGCGGTCGGTCTCATTTCCACCTGCGGCTTTCTGATCCATTTCCAGGATGAGATTGCGCAGGCGGTGGATGTCCCGGTCATGGTGTCGGCCTTGTCGCTTTTTGATACAGTTCGCATCGCAACCGGCGGGCGGCCGGTTGGCATCCTGACCGCCTCGGCCACAAGTCTTCTTGACGGTGGTTTGCAGGCTGCGGGCATCGACGGCCGCGCCGTTCATGTGGCCGGCCTGGAAGACTGCGCGGCCTTTTGCGATCCAATACTGTTGGGGCGCGATCAGCCGTCGCTGGATGTGGCCAAAATCGAAGCCTCCGTTGTCGCCCGGGCCAAGGCCTTGCTGGTCCGCCACACCCAAATCGGCGCGTTCCTTTTGGAATGCGGCAACCTGCCGCCTTATGCTCCGGCGATCCGGGCGGCAACCGGAAAGCCCGTTTTTAGTATTTTGGATGCGGCGCGGATGCTCTGGGAGGCTTCAGAATGCCAGCTTCTCTGACGCCAGCGATAACCGGTCGTGCCCGGTCTTTCGCAACCAAGAGACCACCGGCGGCATGCGTTTGGCGAGCGGTTCCACGACCACGTCGATAAAGGTCGGCCCATCATCGGCAAGTCCGGCGCGCATTGCCGCCTCACACTCATCCAACGTCTCGACCCGCCAAGATCTTAGCCCAATCGCCTCCGCTATTTCGCCGGCGTTGGCTTTTGTGAAATCGACGGAGTAGCAATCATTTGCCCGCGCCCGGCCATGCGATGCAGGCCCTCAATCCAGCCAAAACAGCCTTTGTTGAACCGGATGAGCTTGGCCGGGCAGTTCAGCCGCACCGGGGTTTCCAACTTGCCAACGCTTATGTTGAACGACCCGTCACCAAAACGCCCGATCACGGTTTCCGGGGCTCGGCCGTCCAGGCGCAGACAACCGTCGGGATCGCATAGCCGAGCCCGCCATAGGCGCGTGGTTTGATGAAAGCGTTGTCGGCATCACCCATCGCGTCATGTAAGGCGTGGGCATGCCCGCATCCGACAGGATGTTCATCGGATGCTTCAAAGGCTTCGAAAAGGCGGGCACCAAAGACTCGGGCCTCAAGGGCCGGGCGTCATCGTGAAAGAGCGGCTCGGCACCGTCCCAAAACTCTGCCCGCTAGGCGTTCAGCTTGTCGACCCAGGCTTTGTCCTTTGCCGGGTGGCCACGGGCCGCGTTGCCTAGCGCATGCTGCGGGTGCAAGCCGCCGAAACGCATCCGACGAATTGCCGGAAATTTTCAATTTTCTGGCGATTCAGTGGGCTGCGCCGGGGATCATGAACAGCCCTCATGAGCTGCAGCTGCTGACGAACCGGAGCACACCTATGTCACACATCGCGATCCTGACCGCGTGCGGATTGACCGCGGATCAAACCAATGGCGGGACGCTCCGCGTCACGACGCCGGTTGATGGTTCTGTCATCGCGCGCGTGCCGGAACACACAAGGGCGCAGGCTGATGCGGCCATTGCAAAAGCCAAACAGGCATTTGCGGCCTGGCGCATGATCCCGGCCCCGCGTCGGGGCGAGCTTGTGCGCCTTTTGGGCGAGGAACTGCGCGCGGAAAAAGCCAATCTGGGCAGACTGGTCACGCTCGAATGCGGCAAGATCTACCAAGAAGGCCTGGGCGAAGTGCAAGAGATGATTGACATCTGTGACTTTGCCGTGGGTCTGTCGCGCCAGCTTTACGGGCTGACCATCGCCTCGGAACGTCCCGGCCACACGATGCGAGAGAACTGGCATCCCGCGGGTGTCTGCGGGGTGATCACTGCATTTAACTTTCCCGTGGCGCCTTGGTGCTGGAACGCCGCGCTTGCGCTTGTTTGCGGCGATCCGGTGATTGCAAAACCGTCTGAAAAGACACCGCTGACGATGCTTGCCGTTCAGCTAATCTGCGACCGTGTCATGGCGCTCTTTGGCAGGGACGCACCGGAGGGTCTGATCCAATGCCTGATCGGTGGGCCTGAGCTGGGCCAGGCGCTCACCCGATCCAAAGACGTCGCCATCGTATCGGCCACAGGATCAGTGCCGATGGGCAAGGCCGTTGCCGGCGAAATGGCGGGTCGTTTGGGCAAAACCATCCTGGAGCTTGGCGGCAACAATGCAATGATCGTCGCCCAATCGGCCGATCTGGAAATGGCACTGCGGGCAATTGTGTTCTCGGCTGTGGGCTCGGCCGGACAACGCTGCACCAGCCTGCGTCGACTGATTGTGCATGAAGAGGTCTATGATACGCTGATCCCGCGCCTGATTGCGGCCTATGCCGCATTGCCGATTGGCGATCCGTTGATTGAAGATACACTGGTCGGCCCCCTGATAGACAAAAAGGCGCAAGCGGCGATGGACAGGGCGCTGGATCAGGCGCAGGCCGAAGGGGGCACGGTCCACGGCGGCGGCGCGGCACTAATGCACAGCCACGCGCATGCCGCTTACGTGCATCCCGCACTCGTAGAGATGCCCGCGCAATCGGCGATTATGCTCCACGAGACCTTCGCGCCGATTCTTTATGCGTTGAAATACAAGACACTGGACCAGGCGATCGCGCTGCAAAACGACGTCCCCCAGGGCCTGTCATCGTGCATTTTTACCACCGATATCCGCGAGGCCGAGACGTTCTTGTCCACGGCCGGTTCGGATTGCGGGATCGCCAACGTCAATATCGGACCGTCGGGCGCTGAAATCGGGGGCGCTTTTGGGGGTGAGAAAGACACTGGCGGCGGTCGCGAAAGCGGCTCTGATGCCTGGAAAAACTATATGCGCCGTCAGACCAATACGGTGAACTACGCGCGCGATCTGCCGCTTGCGCAAGGCATTAGGTTCGACCTTTGAAGGGAGCATGCCATGGAAAAGATTGCCGTCCTCGGGCTTGGCAAGGTCGGCGCGCTCGCCGCTGATCTGCTGATGGAGCAGGGCTTTGACGTCACCGGCGTTGATATGCGGCCCCCACCTGGTGCGGTGGGATACCCGATTGAAGCTCTCGATCTGTCCCAGGCAGGCGCGGTGCGCGCGCTTTTTGAGGCCCAGGACGCGGTACTGTCCTGCCTGCCATTTGCGCTCAACACGGCCCTGGCCCGGGCCGCGCACGCGGCCGGAATACACTATTTCGACCTTACCGAGGATGTGCCCACGACCAAGGCCATCATCGGGCTCAGCAAGACCGCCAAGGGGCTGATGGCGCCGCAATGCGGCCTGGCGCCGGGCTTTGTCGGGATCATCGGCGCGGATCTGATCGCCTCTCTCGACCGCTGCCGATCTTGCAAGATGCGAGTCGGTGCGCTACCGCAAAACCCGACTGGGCTGATGGGCTACGCGTTCAACTGGTCGCCCGAGGGCGTGGTGAACGAATACCTCAACGATTGCGAGGTGATTGAAAACGGCCAGATCAAATGGGTCTCAGCCATGGAGTGGCTGGAGGACATCTATATAGACGGGGTCCGGTTGGAGGCCTTCACGACCTCGGGCGGGCTGGGCACCATGTGCGAGACCTATCTCGGCCGGGTTGAGAACATCGATTACAAAACAATGCGCTACCCCGGTCACGCCGCGCAAATGAACTTCTTCTTCCATGAGCTTTTGATGCGTGATCGGCGCAACGAGGCGGGCGATATCCTGGTCAACGCCAAACCGCCGGTCGCCGATGACGTGGTCTATGTCCATGTTGCCGCCGAAGGGATGCAGGCCGACCGGCTGCAGCGGCGAGAATTCGTACGCAGCTACCGCCCACAGTATCTTGCTGGCAAACCCCGCACCGCGATTGCCTGGACAACGGCCGCCTCCGTCGTCGCCGTGATCGAAATGGTTCGGGCCGGGACACTGCCGCAATCGGGGTTCCTGCGGCAGGAGGATATCTCGCGCGATGCCTATTTCGAAACCCGCACGGGCGCGCTCTTTGACACGCAATCGCGCACCACAGGATGCTGATCGTGCCACACGCATTTCCGTGATAAGCCTCTCTGAAAGTGTCCAGCGCGCCGACGCGGGCGCGCCTGTGAATGCCGCTGGCAAAGCCCCCTGATCCTTGCAGATTTCGTCCCAACCTTTGCTGGCCTATATCGACCGGCACGGCTGGGGCTAATCGGACTTGTCCCGCTGCGCCTTCAACGTAACCCGGCAAATAGAGCCCAGGAAATCGCGGCAATCCATCGGCGGCGTGCCGAACGATCACGCGAGGCCGAGTTCACGACCTTGGGATTGCACGAACCATCACAGCGTGGCTCTATGATGGGTGAATTGATTTGGAACAATGAACATGCGGCGATTTTTTTTGGTATTATGTGTGTCGCTTAGCGGCGGCCCTGGCTTTGCTCAAAGCGACGCTCTTCGCGATATTCTAATCCATGGGGAAGATGGCGACGAGGCAACTGCGATCTGGCTACATCAGCCGGGCGGCGGGTTGGATTTGGGCGGCGCAATCGCGCTCCCCTGCATGCTGGCCGATCTGTCCTTCGACCCCTCGGGCGAGATTGTTTTTGCAGACATTGGCGAAGCGGTACCGGATTGCCCTGAGGCCATCGCCTCGGGCGCGCGCCGATTGAGTTGGGAAACCGTTGTGATCGAGCGGCTTGGCGTCGAAAGGCTGCGGATATCGGACACCGAGGAGGGGAGCTCGTGCGATTTTGCAGTGATCGAGACCAGCCCAGAGCTCATCTTGGCCACAACCTGCGACAACCAAGATTATCCGCGCTATTTCCGCTTTGTGCCGCAACCGCCGGTTAACGGAGACGCCCGCGATGCCGAGTGATCCACAAGATCATGATCCAGTTCAAAGGGCTGATAATGCTGATGTTCAGCCAGCCATGATCCGCCAGTTTCTTCTCGCACTGGTCCGGCTTGTGTTCAACGCAGTGGTGGCAGGCACGATCGGGGCGCTGATCGTGGGGTTTATGCTGCAACGGGCAGCGGAGGTGGCAGAGTTGCGCCAAGAGACTGCGATCGCGCTTAACCGGGCAGCCGTGCTGGCGCGCGACCGCAGCGACCCGCAGGTCGATTTGCCCGACCACGTGCAGCAGCGCTTTGAAGAAGAATTGGACGAAGACCTTTTTTTATTGCGCGGCAGGCTGCCGGACAACCTTCGTGTTTGTCTCGAAAGGCTCGTGAACCGAACGCGCCTGCGCGATGAGCGAATTGTCGATATGGCCGCATGGCGGCGTGCCTTTGACGAAGACAGCGCGCAATATGCGGAATGGATAAAGGCCTGGGCGCAACGAGCGACTTTCCTGCCAATACTCTCCAACCCTTGGGAGGATCGGACATGCGGTTTCGAGTGACGGTGCGGCTATGGCTTTTGCTGGTGCTCATGGCCTCGGGATTGAACGCGCAATCGCCCGCACCACGTCAGGGGCCGCCAGACCTTTACTTCCTGACCATCGGTATCGGCAATTTTGAGGAAAGCGGTTCGGTGCCGTTGCAGGCGTCCGCCAGTTCGGCGGAGGTAGTCGCGCGGGCGCTGATCGGCGCGGGCGCACGCTTTGGCTATGTGCTGGTCAGTCGGCCGGGAGAGGACGGTTACGTGACCCGCGAGGATGTGCGTTCAGCGCTCACACAGCTCAAGGCTCGGATCCGGGCGGACGGTGCCTTGGCTCCCCGGATCGTCGTCTATGCGATGTCGCATGGCGTTGGTGACGCGCCGGGTCGCCAGACATATCTGCTGACCGACGATCTGCACATCCCGGAGCCGGAGATATCACAAGGCCATGCCCTGCGCCTGGCGCGCCGGGCAATCTGGAGCGTCGATCTGCTTGCGACCCTGATGAATTTTCGGCTCGACCCTTTCTTTCAAGAACTCGACCCAATGCTCGAAGCTGACCTATTCTCGGACCGCGCTGGCCTGATTGGTATCATAGAACATGGGCGGAATTTGGCGGCACGCGAGCGGCGACTTGCAGAAAGCCGCGCGCAGCTTGGGGCCAGACCGGTCGATAACGCGCCGGTACCATTCCTGCTCCTGCTCGATAATTGCGCATTTGGGGTGGCCACCGATCAAGCTCGAACGAGCCGGTTCCTCGACAGTCTCACAGAGCAATATTTTCGCGCCACACTCGATGTGGGTGTGGCGTTTCAGGCAGCGCCGTTCGGCGTTGGTGCCCCGGTCTTACCGCTGCCCTCGCGGCTGACTGATCCTGAGGATTTGATCACGGGATCGAACGGCAACCCGATCCCGCCATGGGTTGGGCCGATGGCCGTTCATCTGAGCTCCGTCCTCGCGGCACGGGATCCGTCGCAGACGATGACGTTGGAGGCACTCGCCGCGGCTCTGGCCGAAGCAGGCTCGGACCTGCCTGAAAGCGGTCTGCCATCAAATCCGACGCAATTGCCGTCTTATCTGCGCGCTGATGTCGGGCGGGTTGATTTCTTGCCAGGGTTGGTCAGCGAGCCCAGCGGTAGATTTGAATATCTGACGCCGAGCGGCGACAGATTGCAGCTTTGCTGTGCCGACATTGGCACCCGCTAGATCAGCCCGAGGCATCGCTGGCGCTGCGTTTTCCCTGCGAACTTCGTCGAGGGTCTTAGAAGCCGCCGCGCGCACGAGATCTTGCGGGAACGACATGTAGCGGCTTTATGCGCCTAGGTGTTTGATCCCACGGTTTGCTGGTGTGATCTTTTCGCTGGCATGGAAGCAGGCAGGATGGGACAGGTTCGTCGTGGGAGCGCCGCGACCACGCGCGTCGACATGATCTGCACCGCAAATGAGATTGACCACCGACTGACCAAACCGAACCATCCACGGACCGATGGCCAGGTCGCATGGAAGAACCACACGATCCAGGATGGAGCCGTCAAAAGCCATCGCGACAACAGCCGCGATCAGCGCCGCAGCCACATTGCCGACGTCCTCGATGCCGATACCTTCACAAATCGCCCGAAGACCCTGAGCGGTCTCACACCTTACACGTACATCTGCAAAACCTGAACTTCAGAGCCGCCGGGACCGAACAGTTAGGGAGTGAACCTCAGGAGTTGATGCTCTGACAGAAATCCTGCCTTTTCCAAGGTCGCCCGCGACGCAATATTGTCGGCCGCGCATCCGCATACCGGGCGCAAACCCTGGCTTTCCACTTTGGCGCACAATTCGCTGACAATGTGGGTTCCCAATCCTCTTCGACGAAAGCTTGGCGCGACCATCATTCCGACATCAACCGCGTCGCTTTCTGCGTTGATACGATTTGTCAGGCCACAACCGGCAACCCCCCCGTCTATTGTGACGGTCCAGAGGCTTGCTGAACCAAGCAGGCCATCAAGCTCCTCTCGGCTGTCAAAGAACGTGTCGTTGATCTGCCAAATTGCGCGCAAATCGGCGGAGGTGGCGGCCCGTATCTTTGCTCCGTCAAAGGCTGCCGTGTAGCGGGCTCGTCGCTTCCTGAATAGAAGACCTCCGACAACGGCCGTCCATCCGAGCTGGTTAAAGGATCGCACCAAGTCATGATCATATGACTTCACGAGCGCTGCCGAGAACCCATGCTGGTCGTGAAAATCGCGCAGTCGCGTTCCGCCACGCGCCGGGTCAGCGCTGACAAACTCAACCAGGGTCTTCTTGTGGGTGACGCAGTATGATCCATCCTCCAGCGTCCAGACTTGCCCAAGACCGATCAACTCTTCCAAGAACCATTCCTGGGGTTCTGGAAGCGACGCCAAGTATTGCCGCCGTAACGAGGGCGATGGCTGCGCTGCAAGTCGAAATGCTGACATGGCGAGCCTTATAGACCCGGGGGCCTGCTACGCCAAAGTCGAGATGTCACCGCAAAGCCGAACCAAAGGGCGCTACCAATCCGAAACTGCAATTGGGGCCAGGATAGTGGGACGCCTGACATTCATTGTCGGCCGGTGGGCGGAAGCTAAAATACCGGAAATTGGGGCTAGGAAGGACTTCGCCCGTTTTCGGCGGGCCTTGGTTCCAGGGCGCCGGCCAAATCTGCTGCGCTTTGTTGGCGCGACGCTCAAAGTCCCCAGAATGGGAGCCCCAAACGTGGGTAGAGGCGCCGTAGCGCCTCATCCTTGCCCTTGAACCGATTCGAACGGCTGTATTCATTGGTATCTCCAACGAAGGATACCGAAGACGATCGGGCGACCGTCGCGGGCAAGGAATATTGTATCACAAATCCTTCCTGGCGCATACGCCAAGAGGCCAACCAGCTGCCGGAAAATTGCGTTCACAGAATTAGCCAATCGGCAGGTGTATTTTGATCACAACACGTCCACACCTTGCGCCACGATGGTTCGGTTGCGGGTGTCGAATGCGTTGTTGTCCCGCAGACGCCAGGTCCCGACCGTGTCCGGATTGATACTCGGCAAGACCGCAAACCCATTGGAGATCTGCTCGGCATGGTTTTCGCTCCAGACAAGGAGGCGGCCCCGGTACCCAAACTGACGCATGCCATAGTGCGGCCGGAATTCAGATTGCTCGAAATTTTGCGTACCGGTGATGCGGTTCTGCCCGGCGGTCACATTGTCCACATGACCGAGATATATCCCATGGGCGACGGACAGGGCAGAGACCGGTTGGAGCTCGATGACATTTTCCCGCACGCGCGCTTGGCGGACGATATTGCGCGGGCGCCGACCGTCAAGCCAGCCCGGTGGGTTGGGATCCTCCCTGCCGCTGGCTGCAATGCGAATACCGTCATTTGCCCGTTCGATATGATTGCCTGTCACAAGCGCCTCTTCGACCTCGGCGCCCGCGATGACAATGCCTTGCGCCATATAGCCCGCATCGGGCAGGCCAAGCGTTGCGAAGGGAAAGATCCGCTGGTTCGACTGGCCGACACGCGCCCTTCCATTATTGCGGATCGCGGTCGCCAGCACATTGCGGATATAGGCCCGCATCTCACGCGTATCTGCCACCGCCTCGGCCCGGTTTGCCTCAATCGCGCGCAGCAGATTTTGTGCCACGCCAAAGGAGGCAAAGCCGCGCAGCCGTCGCGCCTGATTGTTTAGATCAAAGCTCAACGCCTCGAAACGAGGGCGCAGGCTGCTGAGAGGGGCTTCCTGCCCGTTGACCAGCACATTGCCCGCATTCCCCGGTATGCTGTCATCAAACCACAAAAGCCCACGAGAAATGCGGCCAACCAGGACCGGATCGGCAATCATGCGGTCTAAAACGCGACCAGGACTGACAAATTCGGGCACCAGCAAGTTGTTTTCGACCACAGCCCGGCGGGCCTCAATGATGTTCACCCCGATCTGGGCCTGCCCCACGGTCAAATGACAATCCCGCACCAGCACCTGAGCCCGCCGATTGCCGGCCCGGGTTGAAATGCAGGCCGCCGCCCGATCCAGCCCAGCCTTACAGCGCAGGCGCACCCGCTCAACCGATGTATCGCCGCAATTGATGGCCGTGATCGACCCCAACCGGCCGGCGCGCCGGCCGGGGGGCTCTGTCCCGGTCCGCCCGCCATTGAGCGACATGTCGGTTACGCGGACCGAGGCACAGTCGCGAAACAGGAAGGCCGCCTCACCATCAGCGACGGAAACGATGCTTTGCGGGCCGGTTCCCTCCAGGGTGATGTGGCCAAGCCGATTGAACTCAAGCGGGATGTCGAGCGGGAATTGTGCACCGCGCAGGCAGATACGCGCGTGCTGGCCCGGCTGCAAAGCGCGCACGATCGAGAGGAGCTCACCGCGCGAGCCGGCGACAAAAGTGCAGATGCCCTCGCCGCCTGAACGCTGGCACAGGACCTCCAGCGCCTCTTGGACAGTCTCGGCACCCATTTGGCAAACAGTGTCATCAAAGCGGATATCTTCGGCTTCCAGGCAGACGAGGTTCGGGATCAGCGGACGAATATCCTCGACGCCCGCTATCCCACCGCCTGCGCGGGTAGCAAGGGCAAGCGGTGCGTAGTGGCGGCCCCAGCCAAAGGGCAGGACGGCCTCATCGGGCTCGTCGTCGCGCCGCTGCGGCCAGATGACGGTGCCGGTGGCCGCGCGCGCCTCGAAGATCCAAAAGTCGCCCTCTTGGTAAAACCCACTGGTGAAGCTCACCTGAACGCCATTCTCCAGGTCCATGGCGGTGGTGGTGAGCGGCAGGCGCGCCGGGCCACTTGCCGGCGTATCCCAGCGCCGAACGCGCGGATTGACCATCTGGTCGATGCCGGTGACGCCGGGCGTGAAGCTGGCGACGCCTTCTGTCAGGGTCAGCCGCAAAAACTGACCGGTGGTGCCCAGAGCCGTGTTGTGGTCGTCAAACACCTCAACCCAGCCGCCGGAGACGAAGTTCATCGGCTCCAAATCCTGCGCCCCGCGCAGAACAAATTCGCCATCCGCGTTGCGCTCAAGCAGGGCCTGAACGGCGCCATTTTCGCGCGACCAGACAAATCGCGCGGCGCTCCGGCTGCCGCCCGTCACAATCTGGATGCGGTATGTCTGGTTCTCCTGGCTCAAATAACCCGCCTCCGGCGGTATCAGACAATCAGCATCCTCGGGCAATTCGGCTGCCGGTGCTGTGCCCGCGCGCATCCGGCCGGTCGTCGCACGAAACGCGTCGTCATCGGGCATAATCCCGCATCGAGCACGCTCGATCAGGGTATCCCGGGCATCACCCGTGACGTTGATCGGCAGGGCGCGCACGCGCCATTGCGCCTTGATCCGGGTGCACGTGTCAGGACCGCCAAGTGCGGGGTCGGAGAGGAGCGCATCTTCTTGGGCGGTGACATGGGTCTTGCTGGCTTCCAAAAAGATCAGCGCTTCCGCGCCGGGGCCCAGATCTGGGGCGAAGAACGGATCGAAGCTGAGATCATCGCCGCTTTGGGCATCGTAGGAGACGGCTTCGGCATTCTCGACCATAAGCCCATCGACATAAAAGCGGCCCGCCCCGATGGTAAATCCACCAGCACCAGGATTGATCTCAAAGCCAGGCTCTTCTTTGGATGTGCCGGAGCGGCCGACCAAATCAGTAAGCGCCGTCTCAGAGCGAAAAGCATGGATCGACAGAGTCTCGTTCCAGTCGCTGTCGGTGAGCAACCGGCCCTGTTGCATAACCACGCCCATATAGGCCTGCTGCAGGCCGTTTGGTGCGCGCCAGCGTGAAAAATCCCCTTTCATGTCAGACCCTCCAATCTGATTGTTCCGATGCGCTCAAATTCACGTTTCATGGAAGACCCCCGCCCTATGTCCGAAGCGCAGGAAATCGCTGATGGAGCGCCGGATGTTATCTGCGCGCGCCGTGTGCGCAGCACGGTTATAGGCCCCGATCTCGCCGCCCCCTGCCGCCCCGCGGCGAAATTCGTCGCCCGCCTCGGGCGCCAGCAGCATGTAATCGGGATCCGCGTATCTAAGACTGGAAAAGACCGGGGCGGGTCGCTCAACACAGCGGTAAAGCCGTGGTGTGAAACTGCCCTGGGGCACGTATGAAAATCGGATGCAGCCAACCTGGCGTCGTGCGGCTTGCACAGCAGGGGTGGCGGCGGAGACAAACAACGTATCGGATGTGGCCAACCGCGCGTCACTGTCGCGCCGCACGCCAATGCCTTCAACCAGGGATCGGGCGCCATCGCTGAACGCGTCCGTTTCGACGCGGCCGCGCACGGTGGAGCGGTCAAGTCGCATGACGTGACGCGCTGACCCCGGCGCGGCAAAGATGGCCGGGTCCTCAGAGCTGCCGGCATCGATAATGCATTCCTCGAAACTCGCATCGACATCCGTGGTCAGCCGGACGGGACCCGCGATGCAGCGCTCAAGGCAGAGCGTCGCGCCCGCGACATCCAGTTCCAGCGCCGCAGCGCCTGGGCTGACAGCGGCACCGTCCCGGCGCAAGCTGCGACCTGGCACAAGCGTGCAATCCTTCAACGTCGCCTTGGCACCGGTTCCTGTGACCCTCAGGACGTTATTGAATACGCGCAGGCCGTTAAGCTCCACCTCCGCCCCGTTGCCAAGCGCAATCTCAAGCGGTGCGGTCAGGCGCAATGTGGGGAAGTGGCCATCGGTCCCTACGATCTTGAGCAGACCGTCAGCAGGCACGTTGATGATGCCGCCGGCCGTATAGCGCGTTGTCTGATCGAGCAGGAAGACGCCCGCCCCACCTTGCGATGAGATCCGGTTGGAGACCGAAATCGAGGGTGCGACCACCGCGCCGCCCTCGACTGAGCCAATGGGTCCTTCACGCCCGTGCTCGCCGCCGCCCAACTCCAACGGACGGGCGAAATGGCAGGTGATGCGTACCGGGCCAGTGAGATCGGGCCCAACTTTGAGGCGGCCCAGCTCGGGGTCAATGAGAACCTGCTCGTTGCGCGCGGTATGGTTCCAATCCGGCTCCGCCTCTCCGGTCGGCAGATCGCCGAGATGGGCGGTTTTGATGTCTTCGACCGGTATGGCTGCGCCGCCGACTCTGACCTCAATGGCCAGATCCGGGCCATAAAACCGATCCGGCCGTTCGGCCATGATCGCCCGCGTGATGCGTGACGGCATGACCGCCTCCGCGGCCGGTGTGTCGATGTCGCCTTGCACGCCCAAAAGATCGAACAGGCCCGCATCGCAGCCCAGTGGATGAAAGCGGAAATCCCGTCGCCCGGCGCTCACCGGCTGCACCACATGCCCGGTCAGCGAATAGGGGATGAGCCGCCAAACATGCAGCCCGATATTGCTGAGGTTCCATTTTCCGCCGCCGCTGGTGTCGATCCGGCGGACATCGACACTGCGGCTGTCCTGTTCGAACGGCGTGTCCACGCGTGCCAGGGCCGACTTGTTGCGCATATCTACCGATGCGCCCTGCTCTGGATGGATCAGGCGCACGGACTGGGCGTGGTTTAGGCGCTTCCAATACTCAACGGCGTAGACTGGCCAGCCGCTGTCCTTGGCGGCCGCGTGCTCCAAGGCTCTGAGCGTGCCTTTGCGTGCGCGCAGGCTCAGCGCGTCAGCCACGCGAGCACGCATATCGATGCCCTTGGGCGTCTGGCTCAGGCCGCGTACGCCCAACAGATCCCCCAGATAGGGGATCACCCAAGGCGCGCAGGTCTCGATAAAGGCGTCATCATAAAGCGCGTGCAGGCTCTCCTCGACGATCTGGCCTTCGCGCGCGATGAGGGATGCGAGATTGCGCAGCGGCCCGAAATCCTCGGCCTCGCGGTCATCTCCGGGGGCCACTCGGCCCTTGACCCGCTGACCTTCGGTTGCGTCTCGTACCCGAAGATAGGCCGGCAGAAGCTCGAAAATCTCGTCTACGGACAGGCTCATGACGCAGGCTCCAACGTGATTGCGGCAGGATCGATGATCAGCAGCTCAGCAGGTTCGGGGATGGCACCGCTTAGATCAGGGCGGGCGACGGAAGCCACCAGCCGGTTGCGCCGCTCCTCCGCCTCGCCCACCCGGTAGAGCGCATTCAGATCAACCCCCCGCGTCCCGGGCACGCTTTGCAGGCTTGCGATGATCTGAGCGTGGCTGACCGCCTGACCCAAACCGCGGGCCTGGAAACAGAAATCGAGCTCTAGCTGGCGCCGGGCGGCCTCCAGCACGTCATCGGGGATGTAGGCTGGATCGAGATAAAGCTGGGCGGCGACGGCAAAGCTTGCGGGCCGGTGATTGAAAACGGATACGCGCTGATCGGCCTCGCCCGCGGCCAGAAGTGCGGCACGCAAATTGGTCATGTCCTTTCCGGTCTCGGCGAGAATTGCGCCGTCCTGACCTGCCACGGTCAGGAAGATCGGTCGCGCAAAGCCGTCAAAGGTCCAATCCGCGCGCGCCTTGGCAACGGCTGCAAACCCGCGGGCGAAATCTTCGTAATCGCGCAAGGACACAACGCGGCCGAGGGTCAGCACCTTTAAAGGTGCGTTCTGGCGGGCATCTTCGAGCGCTTCGGCATCAGCCGCGCCAGAGGAGACAAGCGGATTGGTCACGCCCTTCAGGCCCACGGGCTTGGTGGCAAGAAGCGACAACTGGCCCGCGTCGAGATGCCCATTCAGGCCCGCGCCCTTGCGATAAAGTGCTGTAACGTTGTCCTGACCGGTCGCGGCGCGCTGGCCGGTGATCCCGTCGCCAAGAATGATAAAGGTTGTGCCGTCTTCCTCGATCCTAAGCAGGTACACCTGATCCTCGGGGCCTGCGTCGCGGAAATCCTCCACCAGATCCCAACAGACATTATCGACGCGGACCTCTAGTGCCGGTGCCATACCGGACGTGGTCCGGGCGGAGACATGAGTAAGCGGCGTGGACTTCAGCTTGAAGGTTTGGAACGGCAGCGTTGCATCCCCGTCACCCAAGATCTCTTCCACCGTCTCGCCATGGGTCGCCTCAGCGACATTGGCATTGATGCGCACGCTATCGCGCACATAGGTCTGCGACAGGGGTTGGGTGAAGGTCAGGACCGAGAAACCGTCATTGAGGGTGTTTTCTTTGATTGTGCGGATCTCGGCTCCGGCAACGCCGGAAAGCTCCTGCAACGCGCCAGTGATGGCGACGGATTTGCCCGGCAGAAGCTGCAATTCCGGGCTGTCGAGCTCGAGCTGATCGGTGCGCAGATCACCCAATGTCTCGCCGACTGGTCGGGTGATGGGCAGATCCGACAGGGGCAGCGGTTCGGCGACCGTGTAGGCCACCGCAGTGCGCGTGTTGAAAAGATTGAGATTACGCGTCCCGCCAGAGGGCGTTCGGCCGACATTGTCGACCTCCAGCCGCGTGACCTTGGCCGACATCGAATAACCCTCGACGCTTTGGGCCTCGGCTGCGTGGATCTCGACAAACGCCTCGTTCGCCGCGTCGCGCACAAGCAGAACCTGGCCCGGTGTTATCTCGGGATATTCCCGGTCCAAGTAGACGTAATAGCGGCCTGACGGATGGGCGGCGTCGCTGACCTCTTGATGGGTGTCATCAAGGCCCGAAGGCGCGCTTGTCGTGTAAGAAACGGCGCTGACGGTTTGGTCGCTGGCCTCTACCGGCGAGGCGCGTTTGGAGATAGCCGTGTTGCCGAAGAACCCCGCGCGCACGCGCATCACAAAGGGCAGGATCGGGTCTTCCGCCGTAATGGTGAGCGCTGTGATCGCGGCATTAAGCGTGAAAAGCGAGACCGAGTTATAAGCTATCGCGGTGGAAAACGCGCCCACGGACCAACTGGCTGCCGGCACCGTGCTGGCAAGGCTGTTTGTGCTTAAGGTAAGCGTTGCCGGCCAGGCGAGAAACTCCGTCGCAATCTCGAAGATATAGGGTGCAGGCCCTGTGGGATTGGCGGCCAAACTGCCGATCTTCCGGCCGCCCAATCCGTCGGACAGATCCGTCACTCGGCGCAAAAAGCCAGGCCGATCGGCATTTGTGAATGCGACGGGCGCCTTACCTTGAATGAATAGAATCGGATCGCCCTTAATTAGGCGCGGTGCGTCCGGTGTCAGCGAGATCTCGTCGTCATCGGCCGTGAGGATTTGCGGATAGGCCATGCGCGGGCGCATCGCGTTCCAATCGCCCCGCGCCGTCAGCGGCTCGATCGTCTCAAAGATCTGCGGCAGCTCGTCGTCGCGCGGGACAGAGCGGACCTGAAGACCGGGCCCATATTGTAGCGCATCATCGGGTGCGTCGACCTCTTCGGCCTCAAAGGCAAGAAATGTGCCTGCCGCCTTGGCGGGCGCCAGTTCATAGCCCACAAGTCGGGCATGGGCGCGGATGCTCTCGCGCTCGGTTGCGGTGCGCAGATAGGCCTCGTTTGAATGGCGCTCTTGATAGAAGGTGAGCGTGTCGCAGACACCTGCCCAGGCGTCGAGCAGCCCAAGGCTAAAATCGCCCGCCTCACGCGTGCGCAGTTCTGACAGCCCTGGCCGATTGGCATCAGCCAGACCGCGCAACATGGCGTCCAAAAACGTCGAATGGGTGCCGACGCGGGTGCGGATGGCGGGCAATCCGGCGCGGTTTTCGACCGTCACGGGTGTCGGTTTGTTCAGACTGCCGCTCATCTTCCGCCCTCCGTGATGATAATCAACTCACCCTCAGAGGGGCGGTTTGGATCATTCGAAAGGATCGGGATTTCCCGCGGGCCAAAGCGCAAAACGCCTTCATCTATGCCCGTCGAGGTGATGGCCGCGGCCCGTTGGAAGACCTCCACCGTCACATCATCCACGCCGGGCACGTCCAAGGCCGCCTCATAAAGCCGCGAGAGGTAGATCTCGGAGCTGAACGTGATGTTGTCGGGATGAAAGAAGCCGCGCTGGCCGGTCACGGTGAGGCCCGGCGAAAACCGATCACGCAGCGCCTCGGTGACCTTGTCGGCAAAGGCATCCGGCTGGGCACAGGCACGCAGGGTGATCTCCAGCGGCACGTAGATCGGCGCATCAATCGTCAGATCGTGGCCCATCATGCGAAAGGGCTCCAGATAGGCCAGCAATGTGTCGCGAAACGCCTGGTCGATCTCTAGCCCGCCGACGCGGTCGACGGTGATGAAGATGGCAGACCAACTGCCCAACCAACGTTTGCGGGCCTGCGCCCGCTGCACATCGTCCCGCAGCGTCAGAAGCGTCTCATAATCGGCCAATGTGACCGCGCGTTTGAGCTCTAAGAAGGCAACGGATGCGCGCTGGCGGGCCTCGGCGATGGTTTCGCGATTGACCCCGCCCAAGGCGGGCATCGGGTTGGTCACAGCCGCGACATTGGCAAATTGCGTCGGCGAGGCTGCAATATGGGCCAGGGCGCCCGCCCCGATATTGCCCGATCTGCCGAGGCCGATGCGGTATTGGGCAGCAAAGGTTTCCCCCTCAACCGGTGCCTTGCCTTGTATGCTGCGCTGATCACGGACGTTGCGGCCAAAGCGGAGCCGGGTGGTGCCATCGGTCTCCACCTCTGTGACGAAGACCTGCGACTCCGGCCCTGCCCCCAGCAGATCAGGCTCGGCGGTCCAGCCGCCGCTTTCGGAAACAAGTGTGATCGCGGCGCGCGCCTCGGACGGGTGTATGGCAAAGAAACTGGCGGCAGAGGCACCGTCCGCCGGCGCGAAAGGCTCGACCGAAAATGTAAGATCGCGCCGGGAAAGCTCCGGCGTGAAAGGCTTGGGCCGATCAAGCTTTGCCAGAGCCTTGAGTTCGTCCGGCGCGCCCTCGGCGGGTGGGGCCTCCGGATCGGTCAGGCCAATGGCTGTGCCAAGCGGCTCATCCTGCGGCAGGCTGTAGCCGTGATCGGCCAAAACGAGGTTGCCATAGGCGACCGCAAGCGGCGGCTCGTCCTCGGGGCGCATTCCGACGCACAGATCGAAGGCCAGCGCGTCTTCGGGGCCCCATTCGATGCGCAGCACCGGTAAATTGACCGACCCGCCGCCTGTGTCCACCTGCTCCAGCGGGTCAATCAGCGCCACCGGGTCGGCCGTCAGGCGCACGGCCTGGCGGTGGGCCGGATCAGCGTCCGCCGCGCGGCCCGTGTCAGGGTCACGGTTCTGGGCCAGAACCAGGAGCGATCCGCGCCGAAGCTGCACGAGCGCGCCGGGGTCGCGCAGATAGGCGGCGCGGGCGCCTTTTGCCAGGATCGCGTCGGGGTCGTTCCAGTGATGCAGCGCGATCACATGGTTGGCGGCGTGAAACTCGGCATCATGCAACGGCTCAAAAACCTGCGCGCCGACATCAACCTCGTGAGCGACGGCATCCAGCGCGATGCGCGGATCAGGCAACGTGCGAGAGCGGGTCAAAAACGCCAGATCGCCACGCGGTATATTGGCGGTGCTGACGCCTTCGGCCAGTTCGACCTGCGCCAATACACGGGCGCTTGCGCCGTTATGCATCCTGTAGCCGGTCAGGCGGGCGTGGCGCGCGGCAGACACGCGCAGGCGCGAGGTGCCAAGGCTATACTCGGTGCCGACATGATCAAGCTTGTAGCTGAGCTGATCACCGATATAGGCCAGCCATTCGACCAACGTCACACCCAGATCCGCCGGGTTACGCTCGGTCCAGTCGGGCACGATAACGGCCATCCGGTCGAGCATCATCTGCCGGTAGCTTTCGTAATCGCGGGCGAGGTAATCCAGCCGTGGCTCTTCTGCAGGATCGCCGCCGGGCAGGTTCGGATCTTCGCAATCCAGATCGATATCGCAATGGACCTTGAAGCTGAACTTGATCTCTCGCAGGATCGGATCAAAGCCCGGCACATTTTCGTCAATCGACAGCGTATAGGTCGAGAAATCGCCCGGTTGATCCACATCTACCGTAAGCACCTGGCCCGCGCTTGCGACCACAAGCACACGTATCCCCGCAACCCGATCCCCGCCGGTAATGGTCACATCGCCCGCGCCCAGTTCCGGTGCCGCACTTGGCACGCCGCCCGGCACGCCCGGCAGGGGCTTTACCATGCGCACGAATAGCCGGGTCTGGTCATCGGGGTCGATCTCTAGGCCGGCGATCCCGTTGAAATCAGCCGGTGAGCCTGCGAGCATTTCGCGGCGTTCATCAAGGAATGAGCGTGTGCGTTCCATGGCGCCTAAATTTCCCGCGTGAAGGTGTCGGTGACGCGCTCTTCCTCGCCGCGCAGACCGTAGGTCAGCTTGATCTCCAGCAACCCCTCGTTGCGCTGTATCTCCAACCCCTCCACCGTCACGATGTCTGACAGATGCTGTTGGATGGCCGACTGGATGAGGAAATCAGCTGCCGTCTCGAGCGCCTGGTTGTTGGCATCAAACAGCATCTCGTAGATGCCGGAGCCGAAAGTAGGGCGGTTTACGCGCTCTCCGGGTGCGGTGAAAAGCACCGCCTCGATCAGGTCGCGGGCATGGGCATGTGCGTCCTGGATTGCGGCCGTCCGCCCGGTGCCATCTACGCGGTAGGGTTGGCTAAGAAACATCTTCTTTCTCCTTCTCTACTGACCGCGTACTCGGGATTGCTGCATCACCACCTGCGGCGTGCCCTGCACCCCAAGCGGCCCGTTGGTCAGACCCGCAGATGTCGACAGCAGCACCGGTTGCCCCTCTATGCGCACCCGGGTCGCCGGGGTTGTCCAAGTGACGGTTGCGCAAGGTTTGGGCGCAGGCTCCGGCGTCGTGAACGGGCAGCCAGCGATGGTGTAGCTGTGCGACAGGGTGGTCGCCGGTTGGCTTGAAAGCATCACCCGCGTCGAGGCGGTCGTGGGTGTTGCCTGCCCGCCATGGGTGCAGATCACTTGCGCGCCCTGATGCAGAAGAAAGCTCATGTCACATGATCTCCAATGCACCAGAATTGACGTTTACCTGCGGGCCGGTCATCTCGACTTTGGCGCCGCCCGAGGTCTCCAAAGTTAGGCCCTGCGCGGTGATCGTGATCTTGTTGCCAGCTTCCGTCTCAACCACGACCGGGGCGTCGGGCCGGGTTTCATCCAGCGTGATCGTGGCCACTGGCGTTTTGATCAGCTTCGTGAGCGCAAGGGAGCCCGGGCATTCGCCCTGCCCCCAAAATCCGCCCGACCAGATCGGAAAGGAGATATCGCCGCCCTCAAATTCAACCCAGACATTCGCGCCGATGGGTGGGATCATGAAAAACCCCTGATCGGGCCCGGCATAGGGGACGCATGGCATCGCCCAATTGAGCGTATTGGTTCCGTAGACCGCCGGAACGCTGACCTGCAGCCGTCCGGATGTATTGGGGTCCACGTTGTTGGACACCGTGCCCCGGTACTTGCCGTAATAGCCGGAGGTGGCGGAGCCAGTGCGGTTTGGATCGACAAATGTCATGGCAGCACAATGGGGGTGGTTGTGCCCAGCCCCTCCCGATTGAGTGTGAAGGACTGAAGCCACTGGCCCGAGGTGATTTTGTGCACCACGCTTTGGACGTAGTAGAAACCGTCATGGTCGAGGCCCGCACCGCGTAGGCCGACAAGACCGCGGGGGCTGAGGATGGACTGGTAATTGCCGGTGTCGATATCGCCGGTCACTTTCAGCGTATCGGTTGTGGCATCGGACTGGGATTGCGCCTCGCCCATCGCTTGGGACGCGGTCGGCGCGCCGTTGGTCTGGAAAAGGTTGCGCCGCACCACGCCGAGATTGGCGAGTGCCGGTCGCGCGGCCAGCGGGACACGCAGTGGCGTGATGGACCGCACCGGCACGTTCTGGCCCGTCTGCCGGTCTTGAACCTGGCCCTCGACTGTAGCTGCCTCAGAAGCGGTGTTTTCAAAATTTAGGCTCGAGACATTGGTCTGAGGTCCCATATCGGTGGTGATCGCGCGCTGCGGCACACCAATGCGCGGCGGCGGGCCCCAATAGGCGATGGAGGTCAGCGGCGCGGGCCCGGGAATGAGGGTGAAGATGCTGTCATGGGCTTCGGCCAGTTCGGAGAGATAGGCGAAATCCGTGCCGCGCTGCATCGGCACCCGGTCCACCGGATTGGGCCGCTCAGCCGTTGGCGGCGGGGTTACCAGCGGGATCACACCAAGGCCCGCGTAGCGCAACAGGATCAGGTTGGCGATCTCTCCAGGACCTTGCGCAGGGTGGGTCGCCTCCCGCTCCTCGCGGTCCATGGCAAATGTCAGGTCCTTGCCCGTGAGCGTCAATTTGGCGGGGCCTTCGCCCTCGGACGGCTTGAATTCGGCCGTCTCAATGATCCCGTCCATCAAAATGGTTGGGCGAACGCCGATTGTGGCCGTGATCACAACACGGGCACCGGCCTGAAGCCCGGGCTCAGCCATTATTGGAAACAGACCGGCCAGCGTGCCGGATCGGACAGCATCAAAGACGAGTGTGAAGCCTGACCGCTCCCGGTCGGAAATGGCCACTTCGGCAGATACGAAATGCTCCATCACCGGCAGGGGCGCTGGACGCGGCACGCCTTGGCCGACCATAAGGTTGAGATAAACGCCGAAGAGCTGGTCGAACATGGTGCTATTCGGCCTCCACCTGGGTCAGCTTCAGCCGCGCGCGGGGCGTGTCGTCGAGGCTTTCGGGCTCGGCATCTGGGTTGGCATCTTTAATCCGCCAAGAGGCGCGCGGATCGCCATAGGCACGCTCAGCGATCAGATCGAGCCGGTCGCCATCCTGCACGCGGACCTCAGCGATCACACGGCCGTCCTGCGGAATAAGCCTTCGTGAGACATAGGAGATTTCGCGGCCATTTTCGTCGATCAGGGTCTTGATCGGCTTGCCTGCATAGCGGCTGTCGCGGTCAAACATTGGCTTGCCTCCTTACAATATCTTCACATCCGAGCCCAAGACAGTGCCCAGCGAATTGGCCTGCCCGATGAGTGACATGGTTTCTTTGACCACCTGATGGGCGAGAAACATCGAGTAGCCGGGATGGGTGATCTTGAGATCGGAATAACTGAGCACCTGCAGGTCCATGGCGACCTTGGCGCGCAGCGGGTTGAGGTTGGGGTCAAAGGCCTCTTCAGTGATATTCAAAGACGCGATTTTTACCGGCAGGATACGCGTCTTGCCCCATACAAAGATCGTGAACGGCCCCTTGGCCGGCAGGATCTCCACCGTCCCGGCACCCAACAAGATCGAATTGGCGATCACGGTTGCCGATTGCGGGTAGATCAGCGTCTCAAGCTGGGCGAGCCGGTGATGAATACCAATTTCGTTTGCCGTCTGGTTGCCCTGTTCAAGATCATCCGTCGCATCGATGGAGGTCTCGATCTTGAAGACCTCCTTCGGCGCACCGGCAAGCCGGAAGGTCTCTGCCCCGCCTTCGCCCTCGGCCGAGTTGGCCTCGACCGTCCGGCCGAGATTTTCCGGGTTGATCTGAAACGGGATCACAGACGGGATCGGAATGGGCGGCCGAAACGCAATCAGCGCACATTTGATCAACACAGGTGTGCGAGAGAACCCGGTCATGACAGAACCCCATCAATTTGGTCGGACAATTCTTGAACGGTTTCACCAAAGCTGAAGCGGGCCGTCTCTTGCAGGCCCGCATAGGTGACCAGCCGACCGCTGCCATTGGAAAGGTAGTAGAGATCGAAGCGGCCCCCGCCAGCGGATGGCGGGATTGGAACGGCTCCGCGCCAGATCGTTTCTTCGAAGAACCCGATGATCTGAGTTTTCCAGCTATCGGCCTCGGCATTGGTCAGCGCAAAATCTTGAAGCGGGTTCTGTATCCGCGCCTCTAGCAACCTGTGCCATTCGTTGCTGGCAGATGACAAAGGCCGCCTGGTAATGTCATTGCCCGACGGCTGGAACGCATCGATCCCGCCCGAGTGACCCTGCAGCACCGGCACGTCCGATCCAAAAGCCGGCCCGCCCGCGTAAAGCTCGGGAATGTCTTCGGGTGCCGGGGCCTCACCGTGAAGGATGCGGTTATAGTGAGACCGGGAGAAAAACGGCACGGTCTCGCTGATACGCGACAAGGGCGCGTTGGGCTTGTAGATGAGCTTTGATGTCGGCGTCCGGACTTCGTGCTGGAAGCGAATGATCTTGTCGACACCTTCGATGTTTTCGGTTTCGCCACGTTGCTCCAGGTTCTGCGCGGTTACTTCGATCACCTGGCGGGCCAGATTGCCGGGGATCCATTCGTGATTTCCTTCATTGGCCGCTCGAATGCGGTTTGAAAGGACTTCCCTGTTCTTGCCAGCCCGCCGGCTTTGATTTGAGGGCACGCCCTTGTTGAGAAAGTAGATCAGCGGCTTCTCGGGCGCGGCCACAGAACTCGATCCGTTCATATTGTCGTTGTCGTCGTCGTAATAAGGACCAAACGAGGCGCTCGGATTGTTAAAGTTCTCAGCCGCCGTCAGCATGAGGCTTTGGAAGTTGCCCGCTGTGAACTGCGTGCGCACGGTGAAGTCGGGTTGGGGATTGCCGACCATGCGGCCCACGGCGTTTTTGATGTCCTGCTCAAAAAGATTGGCTATGTCCGGCCCGGCATTGGGCGCAGGACCCATCATGCGTCTGATGACTGCCTGCTTCTGCGATGAGTTATTCAACTCCGTGGCTAGGTACCGATGAAAGAACTCATCCATGCGCTCCTCGGTGCTCAGCGGCAGGTTGGATGCGTCTTCTTGCTCGTTGTTTGACGACCGGCGCGCGTTGATCTCAGCCAGCGCGATTTCCTTGACGCGATCGACAAATCCGGCCCCGATCGCATCGCGCGGCAGCGAGGGTTTTAGGCCCTGTTGCGTCCATGCCGCCGGTAGATCCGTTCTCGCCGCGACCCGATCCGACATTTGCGGCCACGTTAACTCCAGGTAATCGGTCGCAGGCGTCAGAAGCGGCAGAATGTGTCGCTCTAAGCTGCTACCGATATCGACATGCATCGCCTGGATGTTCGGGCCGAAAATCTCCTCAAGCGTTTGACTGCTGAGCCCGAGTTTCTCCAGGATCGTGCCCATGACTTCGGCCAGTTCCTCGCCTTTGATGGCAAGCGCTTGCGGTGGTTCGGGTTCCTGACCTGCCGGCGCACTGTCCTCGGCGCGGTTGGCCGCGTCGCTTTGGTCATCAAGCTGGGTCTCTATTCCGAACGCGCGATCCAAATCGGGACGGATCTCTTGGCGCTTTTCGGCAATCTGGTCCTCTGACCAGGGCGGGTCTTTTTGCGCCGCGATGCGATTGAGCCCTGAACCGCGCAACCCGTTGAGCCAGGTTTCGACCGGCGTGGGTGTGGAGCGCATCATCGGCACCGCGTTGTCGTCGTTTTCCTGGATGTAGAGGCTGTGGCTCTCGCCGCCGCCGCGGACGTTGATCGGCTGCATCAGGTCTTGGTTGTCATCCGCGCCCTCGCCCGCACCACCGCCACGCCCGCCCCGGAACCGGGCCAGCACTCGCTGGATCAGCCGCACAATCGCGTCTTCGATGGATTGCCTGACATCGGCAATGATGCGCTGCACGCGGCCGCTGACATTGCCCAGCCCCAAAAGCCGCGCCAGAAGGTCGATGGCAACAGGCAGAAGGTTGGCGAGCACGCGCTCAACGCCGCGCATGGCGGGCTCCAGCACGCCGGTAGCAATCTCCCATATCGTGTTCACGACCGTCTGGACGACCTGGATGATCCGGGCCAGCTGATCGCGCAGAAACATGACGAAGTTCCAGATTGTCATGACCAGTTTGACCAGCGCGCCGACCGGGTTGAAGAGGCTTGCCAGCCACATGATCGAGGCAACAACGACGCGCTCGACCAGGAAGGTCTTGATCTGGTCAAGCACCATATCCTTGAGCTGGCCAAGATCGGCCTGGATCCGCTCCCACAGGGCTGACCAGCCGCCGGTGATCAGCTCGACGGCGTAACCCATGAAGAACTCAATCCGCGCGACAGCCTCGGCGCCGAGGATGCGGACCGCCACGCGGCGGATCATATCCACCGTCAACCCGAGGATCTGGCGCGCCAGATCGAGCAATCCCCGAAGATCCCACCGCTCGGGCAGGGTGATGCCGCTGCCCAAGGCGCCGGTGAGCCAGGCAATGATGCCCGCTTGCAGATGGGTCAGGAAATTGTCGGCAAAGTAGCGGATGCCACCGGTGACGCTATCCACCAGGTTGGACAAAAAACCCACTGGGTCGTCGATGATGATGCCCAGGCTTTCCTCGGCCCGCGCGATCATCTGGTAGAAAGCTTCGGGCTGAATACCAAGCGCCAGCAGGATGGGCTCCAGTACCAGCCTGGCAAGCGCCTGCCAGTCGCCGGTGAGCGCGGCGCGCGCAATCGCGATGGCCGCATTCACCGCCGCCTGAAATGAGGCAAGGATCGCATCAAGGCCGGCGGCAAGCGCGTCCAGAAGGGCCGTGATGCCGGCCTTCAGACCTTCGGCCACCAGATCAACAGCCTGCTGGGCCAGCTCAACGCCGGCATCAATGGCGGTGTTGAGGGCTGCAGCCACTTCGGGGAAATGCTCGGCCAAAAGCACGTTGACGAGACCCCGGGCAAGTTCTCCGAACGCCTCGATCGCATCCTTGATGGCCAATGCCGCGGCATCGATCAGGGCAATTGCGGCCTCCTTGACCGCGTCGATAATGGCGCGAACGGCCTGCCGAACGGCATCAAAAATGTCGTTGATGAAGCCGGTCAGCCGGTCGAACTGCTCCTCAACCCAATCGGTGGCGCGATCCCACCAGCTATCGTCTTCGGCTTTGCGCTCTTCTTCAGCCCGCTTGGCCTCAGCCCGGCGGTCACCCTCGTCGACTTCATCTTGGGCGTCGCTTTCGGCATCGTCGAAACTGGTCGAAACCTCCTCTTCAGTCGTGCGCACCTCATCGTCGATCTCAGTCTGCGCGTCGGCCCGCGCGGTCTCGGTATCATCCTCGAGATCTGCGACATGGTCGGCCTGATCATTGACGGCCTGTTGGCGTGCGTCCTGGATGTCCTGGCGCCGCGCGATGACCGCGTCGCGTTGGTCCTGTTGGGCCTCGTCATTCAGGCGATCACGCGCACCCTGAGCCGTGGCGATCTCCGCGTCGCGCCCCGCGTCCCGGTCAGTAACGGCTGTGTCCATCTCTGACTGGGCGTCTGTCAGCGAATTGGCCATCGCCTCGTGGTGATGGGCGTCAAAGAGGGCTGTGACTTCCGGGTCGAGCTCTTTTTGCGTGAACTCCTCAGCGCCCTCGGCCACGTCACCGGTCTGCTCGATCTCGGGCGCTTCGCGGGCTTCTGCGGTGAACTCCTCGCTCATCTCTTTCAACTGGGCCTGCTCTGGCCCGGGGCCATCCAGCACCCCTTGGGTTGCCTCTTGCCGCTTGAGCTTTGCCTCATTGCGCGCGGCCTCGTTTTGGTTGGTGACGCGCTCGGGGTCGGTCTCGCCCTCCAGCGGCACATCGGGGCGCTGACCGGCCGAGATATCAACGTCGCTATCGGACGTGTTTACCCGATCGAACGCGCGGCCCAGGCCGTTGGCGTCTCCAAAACCAAAGAGATTGCTGAGGATCTCTGAGAAATTCTCGTTCAGATCGGCCTCGGCAGGCTCAGGCGTCGGATCGACCTCGGGTTCCGGTGCGGGCGCCGGCGTGCCGTCTTCCAGCACGGCCTCCCTGCTTTCGGGCGTGGCGACAGGTTCGGGCGCTTCGAGATCATCTTCGCCACTCATCTCGGCGTCAAAGTTCGGAACCTCCTCATCAAAGGAGGCTTGCTCTTCCGCCGCTAACCGGTCGGTTTCGCTTTCAAGATCACCCTGCCGGGTGGCTTTGACCGAGGGCGGCGCATCTTTTAACGCCCCCATCAGGCCATCTGCATCATCCGCCCCGTCAAGGGCCGCTTCTGCCGCCTCGCGCGCGGCATTTGCGGCCTCCTCGTCGACCTCGATCTCTGGCTCCGGCGGGAGTTCGAAGGTTGGAACTGGGTTCTCATCGATATCAGCCGGCAGATTGGGCGCCTCCAGACCGGCACTGTCATCGCCTGCGACATCGGTGGTGCTTTCGGAAGGCGTGCGCGTCTCGGGTTGTACACTCTGCTGACCTGGGCCTGGGCCGTTTTGCGCCCCCTCTTGGAAAGACGTCGCCGGATTTTCGGCCTGGCGACGCTCTGACGGGGCCAGGTCGCCTGTGGCGCGGAACGCCACATCCTGCGCGCCAAGCCCCTTTTGCAACGGCTGAATCGGTCGCCCGGCATCTGTGCGCGCCTCGGCCTGGCGTGCTTCTGTCTCAGCGCCCGCCGGATCGACCGGATGGAAGCCATGCTTTTGCAGCATATGGGCGACCTCATGGGCAACGACCGCCGGGCGCATCGCGTGATTGAGGTAGATGACGTCGCCTAGCACCGCCGCTTCGGCCCCCTCGGCCTCCAAGGCGGCATCAACCTTTGGCCCGGTAAAGGTCCTAAGACCACTCAGGTCTTGGCCGAATTGCGCTTCAAGCTCCGCCCTATGGGGCACAGGGCCGGGCGTAAGATTAGCCGCCTCCCGCAGCCGATCCAG
Organism: Pseudomonadota bacterium; assembly: GCA_039191215.1. Classification (GTDB taxonomy): domain Bacteria; phylum Pseudomonadota; class Alphaproteobacteria; order Rhodobacterales; family Rhodobacteraceae; genus HKCCE3408. The sequence continues at coordinate 33,288 of JBCCXT010000009.1, read as the reverse complement.
GGGGATGAAATCGCCGCTATCTTCGACACCCAGGGCACGCTCGGCCTTCGTGTTGTCAACGACAACAGACCAGTTTGGCTTCGCCTTCTTGGCTTCGGCCGCGGGCGGCTTTAGGGTTTTGGCGGCCGCGGACTTCATAGCCAGACCTGCTGAAAAAGCGCACCCGCAAGCTCCCGGCCTAGACCTTCGGGCGTGGTGGCGGAACTTGGCAGCTTACCCAGATCAACGGCTGCAATGTCTTCAGCCGTGCGACCCTCAGGCAAGCCATGGCGGTTCAAAAGCTCTGTCAGCCTTTCTTCAAACACCGCCGCCGCCTTGCGACCGTCTTGCTCCGAGAACCCGTCAAGGGTCAGCGTGTCGATCTCGATGATTGTGCGCGCGGCTTGGGTCATCGGAACCCCCTCAGCTCAGCCTCGGAGAGCGGTTTGCCGAGCTTGCCGTATTCCTGCCGAGTGGCGCGTTCGAGATGGGCCATCGTTACCGGGCCGCCCGCCTCGGCTGCAATAAAGGCTGCCGTCAGAGCGATTGAACGGATGAACCCGCCGGTCACGGCCAGCCGCGAAAGGGCGGCAAAATCGATATCCTGCAGGGGCGTGTCGGCTGGGAACACCGCGCGCCAGATCTCTTCGCGCAACTCTGCCAAGGGGAAGGAGAACTCGACCACCGCCCGGAAGCGGCGCAGGAAGGCCTCATCCACGGTTGCTTTGAGGTTGGTGGTGACAATTGCGACGCCCGTATAGGCCTCCAGCCGCTGCAAGAGGTAGGCCGTCTCTGAATTGGCATGGCGATCGAGGCTGTCTTTCACATCAGCCGAGCGCTTCGCAAAAAGCGCTTCGCCCTCATCGAAGATCAGAACGGCGCCCGAGGCCTCTGCCGCGTCAAAGATACGACCGATGTTTTTTTCGGTCTCACCGATGTATTTTGAGACCACGGCCGAAAGATCGATCCGAAAGAGATCAAGCGCATCATCGGCGGGCCCTAGTTCGCGGGCCAGGATTTCCGCGGCCATGGTCTTGCCGGTCCCGGACGGACCGGAGAACAGGGCCGTGAGCGCCAGGCCTTGGGCCGATTTTGCTCGAAACCCCCAGCCATCGAGCACCTGATCGCGATGTGTCTTGAAGCTGGCAAGCTGTTTGAGTTGCGCCATTTGTGCCGCAGGCAGAACCAGGTCCTTCCAGCGCGCCTGCGGCGTGATGCGCTCTGCCAGGCCCGCAAGCGCTCGGCTTGCTTTATTGCGTGCCGTAGCAAATGGCGTGGGCGTGAAACCGAGCGCATGAGTGGCTTCGACGTCGCGCAGATCGCGTGGCGACAGGCTGAACGCCGCGCGAATATCTTCGAACCGGCCCTTCGGATCATCCTGCGGCCCGACCGCAAGGCTCGCCATCGGGCGTTGCGTCGGGCTCGGCTCTTTGCCCCAAAGCGCACAAGGCGCAAACACGGCGTCTGCGATACGGCAGCCTGCCTCTGTAGCCGGTAGGCAGACCAGCGCTTCCATCAAGATGAGATCACGGTTGAGCCGTCGCGCCAGATCCCCTGGTGCCAGTTGCTGCGATACCCCATCCGGGTCGAGCGCAAAGGCTGCCAACCCAAGTGCAGCTGCGGCTTGGGCCGCATGCGCCTGCCCGCGGGAGGCGTCTTCCGTCGCCAGGTGCAGAATGGGGGGTGGTGTTTGGTTGCGAGCTTCCACAAAAGCGGCTGCCAGCACGGAACGGGCAGGCTCCTGCCCGGCGAGCGGCTCAAGCGCGACGCGCAATATGTCGTCAAACGCGGGCGTGCCATGCAAGAAGCCCGCAACCGTGTCGTGAATATAAAGTCCGCGCTGCGCAAACCCCGTCCCGGCATCCAGAAGAACAAGCGCGCTTTCGCGCAAAAGGCTGGATGCGCCGAGCGCTGAATTGGCGTCCGGCCCCAGCGCAAGTGCGGCAAGCGCGGGACATGCCCGGCCCTTGACCGATAGCGGATGGGCCGCAAGGGCGGCTGCCGCTTTTGGCCCCAGCTCGGTCCCGGCGGCGAGCAAGAAGAGGTCCAGTTCAATCCGGCCGAGGCCAAAGCGCTCAATCAAGTCCACCAAGTAAATGCGGCCCATCGGAGCGAGCGCGCGCAGTCCCGCCATCAGATCCGGCGCAGGCTCATCTTGGCTGCCCAATAGCCAGATCAACCGATCCCCGGCTATGGCTTGCGCACGGGCCTGCAGAGTGGCGGGTGATATGGCTTCGGCGCGTGTCATGAGGTGAGATCGGCCACCGGGCCGTCAAACCCGCTTGCCCCCATGGTGAGCTGCGAGGCCGCGCCGTCCACTTCCACACGGATCAGGTAATTGGCCGCCACGACACCACGCAGATCGGCCACCACTTCCACACCGACGGCCGGGCGCGCACGACAGCGCACCGAGAAGGATTGCTCCGGACCACCGGGCAGGGGATTGAACAGAAGCGCAGCTGTCTGGTCCTCACCAACCTGGTGGTCAAGTGTTGCCGTGACGGTGCCAGCAAAGCGGCTGTCGGTCACAACCCCGTCGATTAGATGGGAATTGAGAACGGGGCTGATCACCAGTGGGGCTGCATTCGACATCTCCCATACGCGCTGGTCGACGCTGCCTTCGGGCACAAACAGATGTTCGACGGCGATCCGGGTCAGACCGGCGCGTATATCGGTTGGAAGCTGCACATCGATCCGGCCGTTGGCGATGTTGGCGGGCAGCGCGTTAAGGGTCCGATCGCCCAAGCCAATCCGGATGGCGTCGGAGGCAAGCGCTGTCCCCTCCAGCGCGACCCAATTGCCCGGGATCAGCGGCGCACGGCCATCAGGCAAGCTGCCCGCCCCGCCGGGCAAGGCGCGCACCCGCAGGATTTGCGGCGCCCGCAACGGGGCCGTGCGGCCGCCGATCGTCAGCACCGGTAAAGGCGAGCTGACGGGTGTCTGGCTTTCGATCAGCACACAGGACACCTGATAGAGGGCGGACGCCCTGAGCGAGGTTGAAAAGGCCGACCATATGTTCGACAGCGCCTCGATCTGGCCGGGTCTGTCATTGTCAAGCACAGCGGGCGTAATCCGGATCTGCTCAAACTGATCGGCAAGGTCGGATGCCTGCAAAAACTGCTGCGCTGCCGGTAAAAGCTGGGCATCCACCGGCGGCGTTAGACCGCCCAGGGCAGCACCGATCGCGTCGCGTGTCAGCAGGGGTGTTTCGTGCAGAACCTGCATGCCAAAGCCCAGCAAAATCTCGGCGTTTAACTCCTGTGAGCCCGTGGCGGACAGAACGAAATGCAGATCGAGTGCCAAATACGGGCTGTCGATCCGCGCGCCGGCGGCATTGCGCCCGGGCAGGCGTTCGTTTGACCATGCCGCGTTCCGCGTGGCGTTCCACATGTAGATGTTGAGGCGGTTGATCTGGCTTGCATCCTGCGGCGGCTCCATCTCATCCAACGGAACGGACGTGACGGAGAACTGGCCGATTGCATCGATATTGGCGTTGATCAGACCATCATTGAGTAAGTCCTTGAGGACAGCCGTGACACCAGCGATGGCAAGGGCATTTGCCATGATCTATCGCTTCCATCCCAGGTAGTTGGTGAGTTTTGAGCTTTGATGCGCGGCGCGATCCACCGGTCGGGGGGCGGGTGTTGCGGGTCTAGGCTCGGGCGCAGGCACAGTTTGTTTTTGCGGCGCCTTCACCTCGATTTTTCCGATCTTGACCGTGACGGTCGGTGCAGCAGGTTCGGGCGCAGGCGCGTCGGGCTGGGCGATGCTCTCGGGCATGAGTGTCGGCAATTGGGTCTGAATGGGTGGCGGCGTTTCGACTATCGGCGCGCGCGCCTGATCGCGTGCCAGCTCGATCTCTGGCGGCGGCTCCTCGATCTCCCCGTGGGCCACGCCATTGCGCGACGATATCGCGTGCGAGGGTGGCTCTGTGGTCAATTCCCAGGTATCGGCCGCCCTTCGACGGACAGGCTCGGTTTCTTCCGTCGCGATGACCTGCTCGGGCGTGACATCGCGCGCCGCCGGATGACTGGCCGCCATGTATTCTGCATTCGTGTCCGCGCGCTCAGGCGCGTTTGGCTCGGCTTTGGTTGGCTGATCAGAATGGTGCGCCCCTGATGTTAGTGGATCCGGTGCCGGGGGTGCGGCTGGCTGGCTGACCGTTCTTGGATCCTGTTTCAGAGGCGACGGGATCGGGGCAGGCACCTCTCCATCCTGCGCCTCCAACGTCGCGTCGCCTGCAAAATCCGTCTCGAACGTGGTCCGTGCGCGCAGGCGCAAACCAGGTTCTGCCTGGCCGGTAAATCGGGCATTGAGCATATCGAAGAGCCCGCTCATGCACCCAGCTCCGACAGATACAAGCGCCGACGCGCAGCGGGCATCGCCAGAATGTCCTGCTCCGACCAGCCAAGGGCGCGCGACAGCCGGATCACCTCCTGCATGAGCGGGCGCGCGGTGTTTGCAACTTGCTGCCAAAGCAGGGCCGCAAGATCGACTGGTAGGGAGAATTCATGCCCGCAAGCGGCGCATTGCAGCGCCATCTCTGGCCCGAGCAACGGATCGGCCTCAGAGAGCGCGTCCTCAACCGTGGCGCGAAATTCCGGGTCGTCCCATGGGGCATCCGGCGCCAAAGCCACCAGATCCAGGCCGTTTGCCCCCACAACACCGAGTGTTGGCATGGAAATCTCGAACTTCCGGCCTTTGTGAGAGACGATCACATTGTCCGGCACCGCACGCCCAGCGGATACCGACCAAATGGCCCGTGTCGTGATCTGAAACTCAAGCATCTGTCCGCATTCGGGGCAATCGCAGACCAGCTCAAGCGGCGTAGCCGCCCCGCAAAGGGACTCCAGAGCTCGCAAATAGGCGCGCTCCACCACGCCGATGGCGAGCGCTGCGCGCCCTTCCAAGGTGGTGTCCGGCAGCACCGCGCCCGTGAGCATGGTGCGGCGCGCAGGCGCGCTGCTGTTCTGGCCGTTCGCGTATAGCGACAGCAGCTGAGCTCCCGAAAATTCCCCCATGGCGCGTTAGACAGCTGGCTCCAGGAAGTTTGGTTCTTCAGGCTCAACCGCGTCGTAATCGCGTTCCCATCCCTCGTTTTCGAGCTTGATCATCTGGATGGCAACGGCGTTTGCATTGGCATCAAGTTCCGGCATGGCCTGGTACTCCGATACCCAGCAGCGAAAGATGCGATAGCTGATGGCAAGCTGTCCGGCCTCATTATAAAGGTCGAGCACGATATCCTTGCGGAAGTCGGCAAGACTAACCTCCGCGCCAAGTGCTGAGCCGTAATTCCACACCTTGTTGGCCCATTGCTCGAACGCCACGTCATGGGTCACGCCACGCTCCAACGTGATGCCCTCAAACATGGTGCGGCCCGGGCTTTTTCGCGGTGTCGATGCATCGCCGCCTTCGCGGTGTTCGACAATCTCGGTGGTGCGCTTCAAGGGCGAAACCTTGGAGATGCCCGCCACATAGCGGTTGTCCCATTTGAGGCGAAATTTGAAGTTCTTGTAGGGGTCAAATCGGTTCGCGTTAACGGTGAATTGTGCCATGGTTCTGCCCTTTAATCAGTTCGCTGTCTGGAAACGCTGTTGGATGCGCAGCACGACAAACTCCGCCGGGCGCACCGGGGCAAATCCGACATAGAGGTTCAAAATGCCCAGGTTGATATCTGCCTGGGTGGTCGTCTCGCTATCGCATTTCACGAGATAGGCATCGCGCGCGGAGGCCCCTTGGAATGCACCTTGCCGGTGAAGCTGGCTCATGAACGCGCCGACATTCAGCCTGACATTGGCCCAAAGCGGTTCGTCATTGGGCTCAAACACAACCCATTGCAGGCCTTGGTTGAGCGAGTTTTCGATGAAAAGCGCAAGACGGCGCACGTTGATGTAGCGCCACTCCGACGCGCGGGCATCGGCGCCGTCCAGCGTCCGCGCACCCCAGATTACGGAGTTGTAGACTGGGAATGTACGGATCGCATTGATGCCTTGGGTGTTGAGCGGGCCCTGCTGCCGGTTTGTCATCACATCGACCGGTGTACCGCCGGCGATCCGCGCCTCTGTCCCGGCGGGTGCCTTCCAAACGCCGCGGGTCGTGTCCGTGCGGCTGTAGGTGCCGCCTGCGATGCCCGATGGACGCATCATGCGCAAGCGGAGCGGATTGAGCGGGTCGGCGCCTTCAACGCGGGGATAATACATCGCCGAGTTTGGCCCGGCGGCCGCCCCGAGCTGATCGCGCCAATCGGTGATGTTGGAGCGGTCCACGTCATCGGGTGGATCAATAATCAGAAAGGCAAAGTTTTGGCGGCAATAGGTATAGGCCTGCTGGTAGACGGCAACCATGGCCGCTCGTTCGGTAGCATCTGTGCGATTGAGCCCGGCTGCATCGGGGATCATCATGATGTTAAAGACCTCCGGCACAATGCCGTTGAGGGCAAAGATGCCGGTCGTGTTGGCCTCGCTGCCGACAATCAGGGTCTGCATCGCCGCGGGCCAACCGGTCGTGCCGGGGACAGCGCCATCATCGCCACCGGCTAAGGGCGTAAATGCCGTCACCGGCGCCTCAAGAAGATCATCAAGTGTGCGGGCCGGCGTTCCGGCGCCGTCCAGGTCGCTTGGATCGGGCAATGTCGCGGTGACATGCGCGGCCGTGATCATCTCACTTTCTTCGTCGACAACGGTTTCGACGTAGCGCGGATCGCCTTCGGTGATAGAGAGGTCGATGAACGCCTCCTCTCGCAAGACATTGGGGCCTTGGTATTCGCGCACCAACATGTTGAAAGTGGTCGGGCTGTCGGCATCTGGCGCCCGTGAAATCCCCACGCGCAGATTGTCCCCCCATGTCCCTTCCGAGCTTGCCGTCACTGCCAGGTCATCGGCATTTGGGCCAAGCGTGTTGACCGTTGCGGCCGCTGCGGCGCTGTCGGCGACCCGCACAAAGAAGAGGACAGCGCCGCCGTTCAGGAAGAAATTACGGACGGCATAAGTTGCCTCAGATGGTGCGTATAGACCGCCGAATCTGCGCTCGAACTCGCCAAACGAGGTAAGCCTGACGGCCTGGCCAACCGGGCCGCGGCGGGCCGGGCCGATCACAGCGCCATTCGATGTCGCCACCCCGGAAATCGATCGAACCCCACTGGGGATCTCGCGCACATAAACGCCTGGCGTGTCAAACATATGAGAAACCTTTCATGTTGCGCACAGCCCATGGCCACGGGCGCGCCGGACAAGGCGGAAAGGTGTTTCTCGGCGGGTTCCCGGACCCCAGATCGGTCCGGTAAAACAAGAAATCGAAAAATGCCCCCTCGCGTGACGAAAATTGTCAGGAGCAAACAAATTGAATACGCACAAACCGTTGAAGTGCGCCAAGAAACACAAGTGCCAATGGTATTTTTGAATACCAGAAATAGAGCCTTGTCGCAACGCGCGCGCGCCAAAACTGTGTAACAGCGCGGCTGCGTTCCTCAGATTACTCAGACCGGTCAGCCTTTGGCAGGCGTCCTTTTCCCAGGCGTTCTTGTGCCTGAACCCGGCAGGAACGGATAATAGATTGGCAAGACCCCGGCCCGGACCAGAATCCGGCAACCGCGGTCAAAATGGCTTGACGATGCGGGGGGTGAATTGTCGGGTGCGCGGAAATCAGCGCACAGGAATAGGCGACCGATATCGCGTTGAAGATGGTCGCGGTGGCATCGCGCCTTGGGCTCCTATCGGCAGCGGATAGATTCGGTCAGGCACGCAATGGGCAAAAGCGACGAGAAAGCACCAAGCCAATCGTCGGTGGAGCGGATTTGGGCGCCCGTATTGCTGGCGTCCTTCCGAATGTCGATGCCAGATACTGAGACGTTCTGCGCGCCTAGACCTCGGGCATCTGCTGGGTGGCGCAATGAATACCGCCGCCCATTTCGCCCAAAGGGTCCACGTTCAGCGTGACGATCTCGCGGCCTGGATAATGCCGGGCCAGCGCGTCGATGGCGCGGGCATCACTCTCCGCATCGCCAAATTCCGCGGCAATGACGCCACCGTTGCAAACATAATAATTTACGTAAGACGCGACAAAATCGATGCTCTGTACGCGCCTCTCGGAGGGCTCGGCTATCACGTCGAGCTCCAGCCCGGCCGCCGCCAGAATGTCGTGGGTCTCAAGTGCGGCCTGATGGAACGGATCGTAAGCATCGGGCGCAGCCGGCAGGTTGACCAGCACGCGGCACGGCCCGGTGAACCGCGCCAGGCTGTCGATATGGTAGTCAGTTATGTCTTCGCCCCAAACGCCCGGCGCCCAAATCATCCGCTCCGCGCCGTAAGCCCGCAACAGGCGCGCTTCAATCTCATCACGCGACAGGCCGGGATTGCGGTTGTCATTCACCCAACTGCTCTCATGCGCCATCAGCAGGCCATGGCCGTCCTGCTCAACCCCGCCGGCCTCGCCGACAAGGCCCGAGGGCAGAACCTCCAGCCCCAAAATTTCTGCCACACGCAGCGCGATCCGGCCATCGCGGCGATGGACCTGCTTGGCGCCCCAGCCGTTGAATTGGATATGGCTGACCGCGATGCCGCCGGCGCCATCCACCGCAAAGATCGGACCGCTGTCGCGGCACCACAGATCCTCGGTCGGCACATCCCAGAGCTCGACCATGCCCGAGAGCTTCGCCCGTGCCGCATTGTGATCGGCCGCGGCGGCAAGCATTGTAACCGGCTCAAAATCAGCAATCGCATTGGCGGTGTCGGCAATGGCCTGCTGCACCAAGTCGCGAAATACCGGGTCAGGATGCACTTCCCGGCTCACCGGCCATTGCATGAAACAGCGCGCATGGCGGGCCTCTTCGGCGGGGACGTAGAATCCCGCGCGCTCCTGTGCTATCGCGTGCCCGACTGGACCGGCCATGCCCCAAGCTCCCCCCGCCAGCAAAACATCTCGTCGATCCATCACAGCCTACCCCGTGGATTGCCTTGTCAGCCTAGCGCCAGGCGCTGCCCCAAAGCTAGCGCGGGCGCGGGCGCTGTGGTGCGCGGCCAAAATGGGCATCCCGGACTGTCTCCATCACGGCAAAAGAGTTGGTTTGCAGAATGCCTGGCAGCTTGTTGATGCTTTCATCCAGCACGGCGCGAAAATCGGCGATATCGCGGGTGCGCACCAACAGCAGATAGTCAAACGAGCCGGCAATCATCAAGCATAACTCAACTTCTTCGATCTTGCGCACTGCCTGGTTGAATTTGCTGAGCGAGTTTTCAGTGGCCGACGCGGCAAGTGAGACCTGCACCACGGTCAGATGGCCCAGGCCCAACTGCTCTTTGTCGACCACGGCGCGGTAGCCGCGGATATAGCCGTCCCGCTCCAGCCGTTTGACGCGCTCCGAGCACGGCGTGTTGGTCAAATTGACGCGCTGCGCAAGCTCCACGATCGATAGACGGCCATCTGATTCCAACTCAGCCAGGATACGCCGATCGACTCCGTCCAATTCTCTTCGCATTAGTGATTTTGCCTACAAATCTCGCATTCTTCGGAAATTTGACCATAATATACACTGCAAAATCGCGCAATCACTAGTGAAATTAACTTATTGTAGCGGCATCGAGACGGCCTAGGGATATGGTAAAGGGCGTCACGATGGCTGGGCGCAAGTGCGTCCAGGAAGCGTAAAAAACGGACACGGAGGATGACCAATGACAGTCAAAATCGCCGTGGGATTAGACGGGACAGAAACCGGTGAACGCGCACTGGAATTCGCCCGAGACCTTGCGTCTCGGATCGGAAGTTGTGCGTTGATCGTGGTTTATGTCATCGACTGGTCTCCATTCACTTTTCAAACTGCCGAGGAAAACGAACACCGCCACAAGCGGCGCGAAGAGGAGATCGAAACCGCGACAACACGCATCGTCGAGCCTGCTGTCGCTGCACTAAAAGAGGCCGGTTTTGAGGCCACTGGCGTCGTCAAACACGGCGATGTTGCCGAGACCATCAACCGGATCGCGGTCGAACACGGCGCTTCACAAATCATCGTCGGGCGCGTCTCCAATGACGGCTTTACCAAGCGCGTCTTCGGCAGCTCAACTCAGAACCTTGTGATGCATTCCGACATGCCGGTCACGGTCGTTGGATAGGGGGCAATAATGAAATATTTTCAGACGTTTACGCTGGCTGCCGGGGCAAGCTTCTTTGCCGTTGCAGTACAGGCACAAAGCATCGACCAGCAGGTTCATGAGGCCTTCGCCGCGGCGACTGGTCCATTCGTTAGTTTTATCTTTGCGCCGATCCCGGGCACGAGCTTTCCCTGGATTGTGATGTGGCTGGTTATCGCCGCCTCAATTTTCACGATCTATTTCAGTGCAGTACAGTTTCGCTTCTTCGGCCATGCGGTGCGGCTGGTCAAAGGCGACTATTCCGACCCAAACGATGCCGGTGAGGTCAGCCACTTCCAGGCCCTGGCCACGGCTCTTTCTGGCACTGTCGGTCTGGGCAATATTGCCGGGGTGGCGGTTGCCGTTGGTATCGGTGGGCCGGGGGCCACGTTCTGGATGATCCTGGCCGGTCTCTTGGGCATGGCATCGAAGTTCACCGAATGCACCTTGGGCGTGAAATATCGCAACGAATACGAAGACGGGACCGTCTCAGGCGGCCCGATGTACTACTTATCGAAGGGCTTCAAGGAGCTTGGATTGCCGGGCGGCAAAATCCTGGCCGTGTTGTTCTCGATCTTTTGCATCTTGGGTGCTTTGGGCGGCGGTAACATGTTCCAGGCCAATCAGGCACATGCGCAGATCTCTGGCATTGTCGGCGACTATCCCGGCTGGATCACCGGCTTGGTCTTTGCTGCGGTCGTCTTCGCGGTGATCGTCGGTGGCATCAAGTCCATTGCCAATGTCACCGAAAAGGTCGTCCCCTTCATGGGCATCATGTATGTCGGCGCAGCCTTGATCATCCTGATCGTCAACTACGACATGATCGGTTGGGCCTTCGGTCAGATCTTTGCCGGTGCCTTCACCGGACTGGGCGTGGCCGGCGGCATGGTCGGGGCGCTCATCCAGGGCTTCAAGCGGGCCGCGTTCTCGAACGAAGCGGGTGTCGGATCGGCAGCGATTGCGCATTCGGCGGTGAAAACCAAAGAGCCGATCACCGAAGGTTTCGTATCCCTGCTGGAGCCGCTCATCGACACGGTCATCATCTGCACCATGACCGCACTTGTCATCATCATCTCGCAGCAATTGATCATCGATGAGGCCACCGGGGCATACATGCTCAACGAAGCCGGCTCGGCCATTGCCACGGTTGACGGCAATTCCGGCGTGGCGTTGACTTCGGCGGCCTTTGCCTCTGGCATAAGCTGGTTCCCCTATGTCCTGGCCATCGCAGTGATCCTTTTCGCCTTCTCGACCATGATCTCTTGGAGCTACTACGGCCTTAAGGCGTGGACCTACCTTTTTGGTGAGGGCAAAACGACAGAGTTGGTCTTTAAGATCATATTCTGCGTCTTCGTCGTGATCGGCGCCGCGGCAAGCTTGGGCCCCGTGATCGACTTCTCGGACGCGGCAATCTTTGCCATGGCCGTTGTGAACATCCTGGGCCTTTACTTCCTGATGAAGGTCGTCCGGGCCGAGCTCAACAGTTACACTGAGCGACTTCAAAGCGGCGAGATCAAGGCCTACGCCAACTGATCCAGGCGGGTCTCAAACCTCGTGCTCCAGCGCCGCCAGTAGGTGCTGGAGCCATTTTCTTTAAAGCCCTGTTGGGGCCTAACCTGCTTTCGTCTTGGCTGGCATACCGCGCCACATCCAAGGCGCGGATCGGACCGAAAAAGAGGCCCGGCAAAACACTCTGCTTGCCGGGCCGGTTTGGTCTTGTGACAAAAAAGGGCGGGGATTTAGACGGCTTCTTCGATCCAACCTTGCAGGGCCGCTTTGGCCGCGGCGCCGACCTTGTTGGACACAACCTCACCATCCTTGAACATAAACAGTGCGGGGATGCCGCGCACGCCCAATTGCATCGGCGAATTGGGGTTCTCGTCGACATTGACCTTCACGATCTTCACTTTGCCGTCGAGTTCGTCCGACAGCTCTTCGAGCGCCGGGCCGATCTGTTTGCAGGGGCCGCACCATTCGGCCCAGAAATCCACAACGACCGGGATCGGCGACTGCCGGACCTCAGCATCGAATGTATCGTCGGTGACAGCAACGGTGGCCATGACACCCTCCAGTTTGGGGTTATGCGAAATCGAACCCCAAAGTATGGACGGAGCGCGCCAGGGTCAAGGTGCACGCGCGCGCGCCAAAGCAGCGCGCACCGCGTCGTGCGGCAGCGCCATCAACACAGGGCCGCGGGTCCATAAGATCGCGGTATCGATCCGGTCATTTGGGTAGATCGGCGCCAGCATTTCGGCATATGCCCCCATCTGCCGCAAAAGCCCCTCGGGCACGTCCGCAGGCTTTACGGGCAGCTGCATATTGGTCTTGAAATCAACGGCCAGAACCCGGCCTGGCTCTACGATCAGGCGGTCGATCTGGCCCAATAGCTGGCGATCGAGCGTCGGGCTATGGGCGGTCAGGGTAACTTCGGCCAATGCCTGCGGCGAAAAGAGCGGGCGCAATTTCGGTGCGCTCAACACCGCAACTGCCTCGCTCAAGAGGGCCTCCAATTCCGCACCTTGCGGCACACTGGGCCCGTCGATGGCCAAGATGCCCGGGGCGGCTGCGGCCCAGCTTGACTGGGGTAGCGGCGGCAAATGCTCCAAAAGCAGATGGATCAGCCGGCCATGTCGCAAAGCAGCCGCCTCATCGCGTGCGCCTGGATCACCCGGCAACGCTTTTGCGCCGCCCAGATCGGAGGGGCTGAGCGCCCGAGCTGCGGTTTCTTGCGGCGCCCGCTTTGTGGCCCAGGCGGGCAGTTTTACGGGCTCTGGCTGCTCGGGCTCGGGCGCAGAAAGCACCGACCAGTCGCCTGTTTGCAGTCTCAGGCCCGCACCGCCGGGCAAGGCCGTCTCTACCCCGTCCATCCGGGTCATGGCTGCGCGGATTTTGCTGTACCAGCTGGCCCCTTCCGCCGCCCCGCTGCTGTCAACCGCACCGGCGGCCCCAACGATCAGCCACTGGGCCGCGCGCGTCATGGCAACGTAAAGCAGGCGGTCGTTTTCGGCGGCATTGGCCGCACCCTTTGTCGCCGCAAGCCCGGCCAATTCCTCGGCCATGTCGTCCTTGCGCGGTGCCCAAAAAACGGGGCCGTCATCGTCTGCCAATAGGGTGTTGCCACTGCTGCGGGGGGTGAATTTCCCCGTATCCGGCAGAATCACGACGGGTGCTTCCAAGCCCTTGGCGCCATGCACCGTCATCACCCGTATCATGCCCGTTGACTGACCCGCATCGCGCCTGATCTTCAGCTCATCAGCCTCAAGCCAGGCGATAAATCCCGTCAGCGTCGGAATCTCGGACCGCTCATAAGACAACGCCTGAGCAAGCAGCGCGTCGATAGCATCTTCGGCCTCAGCCCCCAGCCGCGAAATGATCCGCATCCGGAACCCATGTGCCGTCAGCGCGCGCTCAAGCAGTTCATACGGCCGCAGCGTGCCCGCCCGTCGCCGCAGATCAGCCAAGATCTCTGCCGCCTCACCGTCGAGGTTGGACCAGAGCTTGCCCTGGCGCCCATGGGCCACCCGGTAAAGTGCATCGTCGCTAAAGCCAAAAAGCGGCGAACGCAAAATCGCGGCGAGCGAAAGGTCATCAGCCGGTGTTGCCAGTACCTTCATCAGCGCCATCAGATCTTTGACGGCCAATTGCTCGGTCACCGGAAAGCGATCGGCGCCCAAAAGCGGCAAGTCACGGGCCTTCAACTCTCGGATCAGATGGGTGAAAAGTCGTGATCGGCGCCGCACGAGGATCAAGATGTCCCCGGCCGAGACAGGCTTGCCGCCTTGCAGCTCCGGCGGGTTTTTCAGCGTGTCGGCAACAAAATCCGCAACCCGCACAGCCATTTGCACATCTGGCGAGGATTTCTGCGGCATGTCGACCGGATCGAACCAGTCAGGGGCCGGTGTGTCTTCGGCCTTCTCGATCACCGGCCAGATATCGATGCGGCCCGGCATCTCGCCGTGAAATGCCGCATGCTCCACATCCGCACCGATCCCGGCCGCGGCAGGACCGCGAGCAACTTCATCAACCAGGCGCAGGATCAGTGGCGCAGAGCGAAACGAATAGATCAGATTGCGGGTCTGCAAAGGCGCAGGCCCGGTGCTTAGCCGCGTGTCGAAATGGTGCCGCATCCGGTCAAACGCCACCGGGTCGGCGCCTTGGAAGGAATAGATCGACTGTTTCACATCGCCGACGACAAACAGCGTGCGTGTCAGATCGCTTCGCGCGCCGTGGCCGGCGGCAAATTCTTCGGTCAGGGCTGTGACGACATCCCATTGCGCCAGCGATGTATCCTGCGCCTCATCAACCAGCAGATGATCGATGCCGCCATCAAGCCGGAACAGCACCCACGGAGCCAGTTCGGGGTCGACAAGCAATGCGCGCGCCCGGCGAATCAAATCGCTGAAATCGAGCCAACCGCGCGCCGCTTTGGCCGCGTCATAGGACGGGATCAAAACACGGGCAAACCGGTCCAGCGCCTCGGCCCGCTCAGCAGCCAATAGCGCCACCCGCTGCGTGCGCGCATGCGCCACGCGCTCCATCAGGGCTTCCAACAAGGCCAGATCGGGGCCAAGCGCGTCGCGCACCTCGGCGCTGGCGAATGTGCCGATCTTCGGCGCGAAAGGCTCAGCGGCTTTGGCGCTCGTCAGCAAGGCGCCCTCAAGCAGCGCCAAATCCTCCAGCCGAGGCCGCTCCCAAGAAACGGCCTGCAACCGGCGTCGAACCGCACCTTGTTGTTTGTTGTCAAAGTCCAGATGCAACGCCACGCGCTGACACAGCGCCCGTTCCCCCCCGCGCAGAACGGCCGCCAGGACCCGCTCGTCGGTCAGCCCTGCATCGATGCCAAGAGCCGTCCGCGCATCCGGTCGATCATCCTCGAACGCATCGCGGTGATCGAGCACCTTTGTCATCAGATCGCGCAGGTCACTGCCGGATGCATAAGCGGCGACACCGGCGACCGCGTCTGCATCAGGTCCCTCGGCGATGCGGTCCAAGACCTCATCGAGCAGGACCAGTTGCACCCGCTCTTCGATTTCCTGGAAGGCGGGCGAGACTTTGGCCTCGAGCGGGAAGCGGCGCAGGATGCTTGCGGCAAAGGCGTGGATCGTTTGGATGCGCAACCCGCCCGGCGCCTCGATCGCGCTGGCAAAAAGCGTGCGCGCCCGGGCCAGGCGGTCGGGGCCGCGATCGGTCTCCGGCACACCCATCTGGGCCAATTCCCGGTCAAGCGCTGCATCCTCCAGCATCGCCCATTGGCCAAGCCGATCGAAAAGCCTGTTCTGCATTTCGGATGCTGCGGCCTTGGTGAAGGTCAGACACAAGATGCGTTCCGGGCGCGCGCCTTTCAGCAACAACCACGCGACGCGATCGGTCAGCACGCGCGTCTTGCCGGAACCAGCATTGGCCATCAGCCAAGTCGACGCAGCCGGATCGGCGGCGGCAATCTGGGCCCGGGTTGCCTCGTCAAGCTGCATCATAGGCCAACCTGTTTGGTCACCAGCGGCCCGCTTTCATCCCATTCGCCAAATCGCGACAGATGCGCATAGTCGCTTGCATAGCTCACGTTCTGCATCGCACGGCTTGGGATAAAGCCCTGGAACGGGTCGAGATATGCCGCCCACAGGGTCATGAGCCGTTCTGCATCCGCTTCGATCTCCGAGGGGCTCAGCGGTTCCGTCCAGCTTTTCTTGTCGCTGTCGATGGCGATATAGGCGACTTGCGCGGCGTGGGCCGGATCGCCGTCGGTATAGGCGCCGCGCATCGCCATCGCGGCCTCAAGGCGCAATTGCAGGGCAAAGGCCTTTTCCTGCTTTGTGGTTGGCACGCTGCCGGATTTGTAGTCGTAAATGGCCAATCGACCGTCGGGCAATCGGTCGATGCGATCAGCACGGCCATGGAGCGTCACGCCCAGAGATTCAAAAACGGCCTCGCCGCGAACCTCAAAAAGCCAGGGCTTTGCAACCTGCCTGCGTTGCATTTCGCCATCGATGAATGTGGGCGCGGCCGATCGGATCTTTGCCAGCCACAGCGCGCGCGCAACAGGCCATTCATCGGCGCGGTCAAGCTCTTCAGCGGCGACACGAACCAGTTCCTCGGCGGCATCATCAGGCAGTGTGCCGGGGACCTTCTTGATGAACCGGTGCAGGATCGCATGGATCAGCGTGCCGCGCATGCGTGCGTCGGGCTGCGGGCGCAGAGGTTGAAGCGGGCGCAACCCCAAAACCTTGCTGGCATAGATCGCAAACGGGTCGCGGATAAGCTTTTCGATCTCGGTCACCGAAAGCCGCAACGGACGGGCCTGGGTCGGCGGTGCTGGGGCGTGGCGGCCTTCGCGGGCAACGGGTTGGGCAATCTCCAGCGCCGCGGCGCGGACAAGATAGGCAGCACCCCGGGCCCGCATCGCGCGCAAGGCCTTCTGCGACGCTTTGCCAGATCCGCTTAGCAGGTTTGTCAGCCGGTTCAGCCAGCGCGACGGCACTGTCTCGGTTTCCACGTCGCGAAGCGCGCGGGTCAGCCAAACCTCGCGCGCGGCGGCAGCCTGCTGAAAATCATGCGCCGACAGACCGGTGCGGCGGTCGGGCAATCGCAGGCCCGCCGCCTCTCGTAACGCGCGGTTGAGCCAAGGATCGGCGGCGTCTTCGGCGGGCCAGGTCCCTTCGTTCAGTCCGCCCAGTATCATTAGGTCAGCCCCTTGCACGCGCGCCTCCAAAGCGCCCCAGATCATCACGCCCGCATGCGGTCGAACGGGATTGCGCAATTCAGCATCTGCTAGGATAGCGGTAATAAGATCGCGGTAGTCCCGCGCACTCATGGCGCCGCCCAATTCGGCCTCGGCAATCACCTCACGGACCCGCTCAAGCGCGGCCAGACCCGTCTCACCTTCCCACAAAGCACCGCTCCCCGTGCCGAGCGAACCAGCGGCAAGTGCTTCGGTCCGGGCGATATGGGCGGCGACATGATCGGCCATCGACGCCTCTGCCGCGCGCGCGCCCATCGCGGTGTCGATCACCCATTCGGCCCAATCCTCGGCGCCGTCGCGGTGATGCTCGGCCGCCCAGTCTCGGACCATTTTGGGGCCGGGTCGCAGGACCGCTTCCGCGCGCATCTTCAGCTCCAACGCCTCGACGAGGCGGGTATGGCGGTCACGCTCCGGCCAGCACATAGTCAGCGGGTGCTTGAGGATCGCAAAAAGCTCAACCGCATCGCCGCGCCCGGCCATCAGATCGGCGACCAGCGCCAAAAGCCGCCCCGATGCAGTCATTTCCAGCGGCAGGCCGGCGCTGTCATCGGGCATCAGCCCCCACCGGTCGAGCGCTGCGGTGACGGCGCGCGCCAGCGTTCGGTCGGGCGTGACCAATGTCGCGCGCTGGCCCGCCTCGGCGGCCTCTCGCAACCGCAAGGCAATGGCTGTGGCCTCGGCGCGCGGTGACGGCGCCTCAAGCAAAGTGACACTGGCAAAGGCTGTCTGAGGCGGCGCGGCCTTTGCAAGGGTCGTAGTCTCGCGCCGCCACGTATCGGTCACAGGTGCGGGCCGGAGCGCCAGCGACATCCAGGCATTACGGCCGGGCGCATGCGGTTTTGCATCCGTCCAGCGCGCGAGATTGTTGGGCTCAATCCCCATTGCCTCGGCAAATCGGCCGAGCCTGTATTGCGGATGATCTTCACCGCCCAAACCGGCGCTGCGCCGCTCCTCCCGCAGCCGCTGCCAGACGTCTTTTGGCATATCGGTATCAAGCCCCGGTAAGACCACCAATCCGGTCGGCAGACGCGCCACCGCCGCCATCAGCCGTGCCGTCGCGCCGCGCGAGCCGGTTGAGCCTGCGACAATGATCGGTGTCTTTGGCGGATCGCGCTGCCAGCGGGCGATCAGCCGGTCAACGGCCATGGCCTGGCGCGCCTCCGCCGGAAGCGCGCCGGCACCGTCTTCGAAATAGCGCGCGACAATTTGCAGAAACTTCAGGCTGCGGTCCCAGTGCTGGGACATGTCGTCGGTTTTCAGCGCGGCGATATCGGCCGGTGTCACACCCTCCTCATGCATCTCCGCCATCAAACTGGCCAGGCTGTCCGACAGATCATAAAGCGCTGATCGCGCGGCCAGGTCGGGCGCGCTATCGAGCAGTCTCCCAATCAGGTTCACCAGGGTCAGCCGCAGGCCCAGCGGGCTAAGGGCACTTGGCAGATCGGACAATTCCGGCCGATCGGCGATCCGGCCAACCGGTGTCAAACGCGGCAGAAAACTCGCCTGTCTTTCGCTGTAGAGTGCCGTGATCCGGCGGCGCATGCGGTCAGAGGCAACAAAAACCTCAACCTGCGCCAATGCATGCGGCGGCGCATTGGCCAGCTTGGCATCCAGACCTGCGATCAATTCGGCTGAAAAATCCACGCCAAGGGGCGTGGCAAAGACATTGGCGGGCCGGTCAACGGGTACTGCCGGGTCGATCCCCAGTTCATGCTGCATCGGCTCAAGCATGTGGTGTCTCTAACATGTTTTCAGCCAGCGCGATGCCCTCTGGGTGGCCAACATCGGCCCAGTAACCCGGATAGAGGCAGCCAAAAAGCCTGTCTTCGGCCAAGAGGCTCTGCCAGATTTCCCACATCGAGAATTGGCCCGGCCGCCAGCGCGACACGACCCCGCCCGCCAGAATTTGCGCTCCGGTATAGACATGCCCAGCTTTGTCGGGCTGCAGACGGCCATCACGTTCCAGCCGAAAGTCGCCACCGCCCTGCCGACCCACTGCCCTTGCCATCGGCACAAGCGCCAAAAGACCGCCCATCTCAGGTTGCCACTGCGCACAAAGTTGATCCAAAACATTTGGCCCGGACCAGACTGCATCGGCGTTAAGCGTCGCAAACCGCCCGTCGCCGAGGATCGGCAACGCATTGCGAACCGCACCACCGCTATCGAGGATATCAGGCAGCTCGTGCAGGAAGTGCGTGCCGCGACCGGCCAGGTGAGCGGCCAGTTGGGCTGCGCGGTAATGGCCATTGACCGCAACCGGTCCGTGAGACGCGGTCAGGTCAAGGGCATGATCGATAAGTGCCTTGCCTGCGACCTCAATCAGGGCTTTCGGCCGGTCCGAGGTCAGCGCACCCATGCGCGCGCCGAAACCGGCGGCCAGGATCATCACCGGCAGGCTCATGCGGCGGCAGCCAGGCCGTAGCCTGCCAAAACGCGATTAATGATATAGCGCAGCGCGGCCGGGGCGACCTGGTCAGCGGCTTGTGCCACCAGGGCTGCTGTGCGCGGCAGATAGTCCAGATAAGCGGGGCGCGCGCGATCGCGAGCGGCGCGGCGAAAGATGCCCAATATTCGCATATTTCGCACAAGGCTGAGCGTGTTGACCGCCTGGCGCATCTCGGCAACCGGACGATCCATGACGGCTGCGTGCGTGCTTATGATACGGGCGCGCAGCCCCAACGGGACAGCGCGCCGGGGGTCGTCAATGAGCGAGGCAAGATCATAACCTTCGGGCGCCAGAACGGCATCTTGGAAATCCAACAAACCGACGCGCTTTAACCCTTCACGCTCGGGCAGCCAGATGATGTTTTGAGCGTGCAGGTCGCGCAGGCTGATGTGGGTCGCGCCAGATCCGGGCAGCGCGTCAAGAAGCTCACGCGCACATGCCGCAGCATCCGGCCAAAGCGCTTGGCCGAGCGCCCGGTCCGGCATTTCGTCGAAGGCGAGTTTGAGCTGTGTGGTCAGTCCGCCCGCGTCCAGGTGGGAAAGCCAGGCGGGCGGCTGCGACCGTGCCAGTTCTGCGACAACCTCTCCGGCTGCTTCATAGAGGGTTGTCTCAGCCGCAGAACTCTCCTGGGCGAGATCGGCCATAACCCCGTCGCCAAAATCCTCCAAAAGCAACAGGCCCTGCGCTCGGTTGGCCGCCTCGATCATCGGGCTCGAGAAGCCCGCAGCGCGTAACCAATCGGCGACTTTGACGAAGCGGTCAAACGCCGTGCCGTCTGCAGGCGGTGCGATCATCAGCACCGCTGTGCCGCCCGGCCCATAAAGCCTCTCATACCGGCGCGCCGAGGCATCACCCGCGAGCGGTTCGCGCTTTGCCGACGCCCAGGGTGTGCCGGCTAAAAAGTCTGCGATCTGCTCGCTCATGGCCCAACACCGAAGGCGCGCGCCAAACGGTCAATGCGGGGGCCGCGCGCGCCCCAAAGGCTCAGCCGTCGGCTATCGGGTCCGGTCACATCAATGCGTAGCCAAAGCGCGTCATCTGGCCAGTCATGACCCCGCTCCGGCCACTCGATCAGAAGTGCCGCCGGGCTTGCGCCGTCAAATCCCAGTTCGACCAATTCGCTCGGATCGCCGAGGCGGTAAAGATCGGCATGCCAGATCTCTAGCGTGGCGGTCTGGTAGGTTTGCACCAAAGTGTAGGTCGGCGACGGCACCTCTTCGACCGGCTGGCCGTCTTCGGCCATTCGAGCCTGGATCAGGGCGCGGGCGAAGGCGGTTTTTCCAGCGCCAAGATCGCCTGACAATAGGATCGTATCGCCGGGACAAAGGGCTTGGGCCATGGCGGCCGCCAGGCGCTGCGTGGCCGCCTCATCGCGTGCATTGCGATAGCCGAGCGGGTCGGTTGCGGTAATCGGTGGGCGCGTCGCAGCAGGCGATGTCATGGGGCGCAGTCTACGCGCCAGCCTGCCGCCCGCAAGCGCTCAGAGGGGGGGTGTGTTGGCTGCAGGCTCGGTCAGGGCCGGTTGCTCGGCATCTTGGAATTCAAAACTCAGCATCGTCGCACCACCTTTCAGCGGTGCGACCCGGGCAAATAGCAGCCCGCGCCCCGGAACTTGCAGCTGGTCGCCCCATGTGACGCGATCTTGCCGCTGCTGCGCAAAATCCCGCACTTCGCCCCAAACCGGCGCCGGAATTGTCGCGGCCTCCCACCGTTGCGTCGCTTCATTGAGCGTGAGCACACCCAGCAATTCCCTAGGGTCGTGGCCCCAAAGCTCTGCATAGGCGGTGTTTGACATGACCAACTGGCCCTGTGCCGAAAAGACGGCGATCGCGGCGCCATGCTGGTCCAGCGTGGATTGATAAAGGTCGAGATCGGCCCGGAATTGCCGTGTGAGCGAGACCTCGGAGCTGATATCTTCGAACATAAACGCAATCGCGCCGTCGGGATGTGGCCGGCCGATGACCCGGTAGGTCTGGCCCATCGGCAGTGTCCAAAGATCGTGATACGTGCCCTCTTCGGCATCGGCTTCAAGCTGCGCGATACTTTCACGCCAGGCCTTGTAGTTCTTCGGCTCCGGCATATGCCGCTTTTCCCGCAACTGATCGAGGAAGGAAAAGAGCGTCGGGCGACCCGACAGAAACTGCGCGTCCAGCGTGGAGAGTGACACAAGCGCGGGGTTGAACAAGACAAGCTCGCGCCGCCGATCAAATATTGCCAACCCGATGGGTAGATCGGCAAAGGTCTTTGAAAGAGTCTGCACAAATTCGCGCAGCGCATCTTCGGCCGCGACAAGACGCTCGGCGGGCATGGCGGTGAACAGGACCTCTGAGCCCGCGGGCTGCGAGGACACCTCAAACCACATCGGCTCCCGCCGGTCGTTTAGATTAAGCGCGCAGCGCCGCGTTTGGCCAGGCTCAGGCAGGGGGCGAATGTCTTTGCCAAAGAGCTGACGCGGCGGCCAGCGCAGGATGGCATCCTCCTCCTGCGTTCTCTCGAGATAGCGAAAATAGCTGGCGCTGGCCCAGGTGATTTGCCCTTCGGACGTTTCCCGCCAGGAAACAACGGGAATGCTGTCGGCGGTCTTGCGCAGGCTTTCGGTCTCGGCCCGCAACCGGCGATAGCTTTCGGTATCTACGATGATCCGGTCACCGTTTGTCAGCGCATTGGCAACAGTGATGCGCACGACATCCTGCTCAACGTTGCCGGAGATGGTCAGCGTGTCCTGGCCTGCCTGACCTGTCAGCAAAAACCCACGGCCCGACCGTTGCAGCGCATCAAAGCTCGCGCGCACCTGGGGATTGACACGGACTAGGACATCGGCCAGCGCGCTCCAAGCGCCCGCGCGGTCATTTTGATCGGACAAAAAGACGTCCTGCCCATCCAGCTGAGAAATCAGATACCCGTCACGGAATTCGTAGACACGCGGCGCTTCATGGGCCGCCCAAGTCATGACCCTTTCGTTTGGTTTCCGCCATCTGGACAAGAGCCAGCGCGACAAGAAGATCGCGAAGATCGCGGCACTCGTACTGCAGGCGAGAAGGGCAGCCACTGCAAATAGGTTGGGTTCGGGCATACCGAATACTACTATATCGTGTCGGCAAATATTCGCCGATATATCTTAATGCATTGTTAATGATCAGATCACAATTGGCTTGTTCTCGCCAAGTGGTTTTGCGGCCTCATCAGGTGCCAGCGTAATCTGACCACGTGGCCAGGTCACCGCAACAATTGCGCCGCGTTTCTCGGTCTGATCCTCGTCAGAAAGGAACGGGTCAGAGGCATTGTGAAACTCCACCTGCGCGCCGGACCGTTCCAATAGGGTCTTTGCGATGAAAAGCCCCAGGCCCATTCCTTCATAGCCCGGTCGCGCGGTCCCCGTTTCACTGCGCCGCCGGCGCAAAAACGGATCACCCAGCCGGCCGAGCAGGTCCGAGGGAAAGCCGGGCCCATCATCAATCATTCGCACGCGGATCACATCATCGGACCAATGCGCCTCGATCCACACGTTCCGCCTGGCAAAATCGACGGCGTTTTGGGCCAAGTTGCGCAGCCCATGGATGACTTCCGGCAAACGCAAAATGGTAGGTTGCGCCGGCTCGGCCCAGTCCTCGGGCGACAGGTTGTAATGGATGAAGATCCCGCGGTTGGCATGGGGCTCGGCCGCCTCGCGCAACACCGCATCCAAAGGTGCCGTCCGCAAATGCAGGTCGTCCTTACCCGCCCGGCCCATCGATCTGAGGATGTCGCGGCAGCGATCTGCCTGGTCGCGGATCAACCGGGCATCCTCTTGCAAGTCCGCGCGATGATCGAGTTCTTCGACAAGCTCGGTTGAGACCAGTTTGATGGTTGCAAGCGGCGTGCCCAATTCATGTGCCGCCGCCGCGACAACGCCGCCCAGATCGGTCAGTTTCTGTTCCCTCGCCAGCGCCATCTGCGTGGCCGCCAGCGCCTGGCTCATCGAATAACTTTCCTGCGCGACCCGGCGGGCATAGCCGGACAAAAACACAATCCCGATCACGATGGCGCACCAGAACCCGGCGACAAAAATGCTAGGCAATTCAAACATCGTGCCGGTCGCGGTCACAAGCGGCAGGTAAAAAAACGCCAACAGCGTCACGAGCCCAATCGCGGCAAGGCCCAAAAAAAGCGTCGAGCGAAGCGTTAGGGCGGAGGCGGAGATTGTCACTGGCGCCAGGATCAACAACGCAAACGGGTTATTCAATCCGCCCGTCAAGAACAGCAGAAATGCCAGTTGCGCCAAGTCAAAGAGCAGCGTGAGCATGGCATCGCGATCGCTTAGCCGCTGGTTTTCGGGAAAGACCGCCATAGCCACGAGGTTCGACACGACCGAGGCGCCGATCGCCAAAAAACACAACCCCAACTCAACCCGCAGGCCGAGATAAAAGCTGGCGATGACAACCGCAATGGTCTGCCCGCCAATGGCCAACCAGCGCAAGACAAGCAGCGTGCGCAGGCGCACCCAATCGCTGCGCGCCTCAGCCACCAGAAGATTAAGCGCCCGATCATTGTCGGTGGGATGTTCGGTCACAGTCATATGAGGTGAATTTGCACTGTGATGCGCATAGGTAAAGGGTCGAGCGCTTAGCACAGGAGACGCACATGACCAGAACCTATGCGATAGCGGCCGTTATTGCGGCTGTTTTTCTGGTCGGCGGTGTGGCTGCGGCGATTTTACTTGCCGGTGAACCCGAGACCGAGTTCGCGCAATGCCGTGGCGCGTCAATCGCAGGCGCCGGAGATGTCGGTGGCCCGTTTGAGCTGGTCTCTGAGACGGGCGAAACGGTGACCGATGAGACGCTGATCGTCGAACCGACCCTGGTCTATTTCGGCTATACTTTCTGTCCAGATGTCTGCCCCCTTGATACGGTGCGCAATGCCGATGCCGCCGCACTTTTGGACGAACGCGGTATGAGCGTCTTGCCGATCTTCATCTCCGTCGATCCGCAGCGTGACACGCCTGAACAGCTGACCAATTACACCGATAGTATCTACGACCGGATGGTCGGTCTGACGGGCACGACCGAGCAGATTGACGGTGCCGTTGACGCCTATCGGGCATATTACAACATTCATGACAGCGGTGACGAATATTACCTGATCGATCACACCGCGTTCACCTATCTGGTCTTGCCCGAGCACGGCTTCGTCGACTTTTTCCGGCGCGAAGTGACAGCCGAGCAAATGGCCGACCGCACGGCATGTTTTATCGAAGCCGCCAGCTGAAATTGACCCCCGGCGCCAGAGGTTTATAACTTACCGCCTGGAACGGAGTGGACAAAATGAACCAGGACCGCCGGCTGCGCGACATCGGCGCGGACAAATCCCTATTGCTGGTCGATGACGACGAACCCTTTTTGCGCCGCCTGGAACGCGCGATGGAAAAGCGGGGCTTTGAGGTCGCGGCCGCCAATTCCGTTGCCGCCGGAAACGCGATCGCAAAGGCTAACCCGCCAGCGTACGCGGTGGTCGATCTGCGGCTGGAGGACGGTAACGGGCTGACCGTGGTCGAGACGTTACGTGAACGACGCCCCGATAGCCGCGTTGTTGTGCTGACGGGCTATGGCGCGATTGCCACGGCCGTTGCGGCGGTGAAAATCGGCGCGGTCGACTATCTCTCAAAACCCGCCGACGCCAATGACGTGACGGCGGCACTTTTGGCCGCAGAAGAAGAGCTTCCGCCGCCGCCCGAAAACCCGATGTCGGCCGACCGTGTCCGTTGGGAACATATCCAAAGGGTCTATGAGTTATGCGACCGGAATGTCTCTGAGACGGCGCGACGACTGAACATGCACAGGCGTACGTTGCAACGCATCCTGGCCAAACGGTCGCCGAAGTGAGGAGGGTGGCCGGTTTCGTCGCTGTATTTGCGCTCACCGGCTGCCAATTATTCGCACCTTTCCAAAGCACGGTGCTGCGCACGACGGGCCCAAGCTTCGATGCCGGTGGCATCCAGCCGCCCAATACCGATTTGCGGATCGATTTCGGCCGTGCACAGCCGGGCGTGATCGAGGCCGCCTCCAGGCTCTTTGGCGCCGCACCTGATGAGGTCATCATCCAGACGGAATGCGGCGCGGGCACGGTCACGGCCGCACGCTGGCCTGGTGTCACGCTCAACTTCCTTGACGGCGATTTCCGCGGCTGGGTTGTCGCCGCACCCGGCTTGCCCGCGGGCGGGCTGACGGTTGGCACCCCGCGCGACGCCCTTCCACCGTTGCGCTATCAAGAAACGACGCTTGGCACGGAATTTGACGCCGGCGGCGTCTTCGGGATCATTTTGCCCGGCGAAGACGAAGTTGCCCAATTGTGGTCCGGGGCGACCTGCTTTTTCCGCTAAGCCTGCCTCAGCCCGTCTGCCTGCGAGCGGCCGCATCACTTTCGCCGATCTCCGAGCGGAGCCACTTCTCAAAGATACGCACCCGGTCGGAAGCCGGTCCCTGCGGTGTGACCAGGTAATAGCCGGGCCCATCCTCTCCGGGGTTTAAGATCGCCACCAGCCGACCAGCTTCAAGATCGTCGGCAACGACCGGTGTCGGCTGCATCGAGACTCCCGCCCCCGCGCGGGTTGCCGACAAAACAAGCGGGTTGCCCTTCAGATATGTCGCCCGGACCCGATCCAGCACAATGCCTTGCGCGGCCATCCAAGCCTTAAAATCGGTGTAGTCGGTTTCGATGAGCCAGGGCAGCTTTTCGATTTCGGCCAGCAGGTCGGCATTGCCGTCCACGCGCGCCGCCAAATCGGGATGACCGACCAGCACCGTGCGGCCGGAGGTCAGGTAACGCGCGTCATAGCCGGGCCATTGCCCGGTCGTGCTATAGCGGATGGCCATGTGGAATCCCTCTTGCCGAAGGTCGATCACCGCGTCACCCGTTGAGATGGCCAAGGTGATGTCGGCATGGCTCGACCAAAACCGTGGCAAGCGCGGCGCCAACCAATTTTCGGCAAAAGTCCGGGTTGTCGTCAGGCAAAGCGGGCCGTCGGCTTGCGCTTCATCCAACGCGCGGACGCCGCCGGCGATCTCGGCAAACCCGCGGCCGAGCGCATCGGCAAGTTGGGCGCCTTCAACGGTTGCCACCATGCCCCGGCCCGAGCGAACCATCAATGGCAGCCCAAAGCGTTCCTCAAGCGCGCGCACATGCTGGGCCACCGCGGCATGGGTCACGTTCAAGCCTCGCGCTGCAGCGGAATAGCTTTTCAGACGGGCGGCGGCCTCAAATGCCCGAAGCGCCGCGAGAGAGGGGATATCACGCCAATCCATATGTAATTTTCACTTACAGTTCAAAAATATTCCTGGCTAGGGATCTTGGGGCTGAACACGTATATCCAATGCAGGATGTAATCAAGGAGATGAACAATGCTTACGATCTTCGCAAACAGCTTTTTGACCGCGACACGCCAAAAAAAATGGGACGCGCCCGATCATTGGCACGAGAACGAGCATCCCCCACGCTCTGAACGGGCCAACCGGATCGCCGAGCAACAGAAGATGCGCCGGTGGCTTGCCGAAACAGGTGTAATGTGAGCTTGGCTCGCGTATCGCCATCGGCGCGGGCCCGCCATGCCGGAGACGATCCCCTCGTGTCGACTGGCGGGCCCAGTCTGGGCCGACCGCGCCACAATCTGGCGCCCAGATCGCGTGATCTGGCATATAATGTCTGGTTGTCGGTCAGGTCCGCCGCGATTTAGACCGCAGCCAACAAGGCCGCGAAGCGGGCCGTGAAATCGGCCCGCACGTCGGCTGGCGGGCGCAGATGTAGGCGCAGGCCCGCCACCACCTCCGCCTTTGGCCGTCCGAAGAATTTGTCGGCTTCTGCCTCCGAAAACCCCGCCAATTGCACCGCCTCCAGCCATGCCGATACCTTGTCGGCGCGCTTGATCGCGGCCTTGACCGTTTTCGGAAGCTGCGCCGGCAGGCCAAAGCGCAGATGGATCGCCGCGGCCAGCCTGTCATCAAGCGCCTGATATCGCGGGCCCACCGCTGCTTTCACTGGTGAGATCATGTCGCCGATGACGTATTCGGGCGCGTCATGCAAAAGTGCGGCAAGCCGCCATTTCGCGGGAGCATCCAGACTGAGGCGGCCGAAAATCTCTTCCACAAGCAAGGAATGCTCCGCCACCGAATAGGCAAAATCGCCCCTGGTCTGCCCGTTCCAGCGCGCGACAAAGGCCAACCCGTGCGCGATATCTTCGATCTCGATATCGACCGGCGTCGGATCAAGCAGATCGAGCCGTCGGCCCGACAGCATGCGCTGCCAAGCACGGGGCGGTGCTTTGGGCATATCTGCTCCGTCGGATTACCAAACTCAGCCCAACCTGACCGACCCGATGCGAAATCTCTAGGGGATATCGTTGCGTTGCGGCTAAGGTCGGCAGACAAATCTGTCTTTTTGGGAGGTTGAGTGATGAAAGACGACAAAACTTCAAAGCCGATGCCAGGCGATAAGGACGGCAAAGGCGGAAAGGGAAAGTAAGCCCTCAATGATGCCGGTGACGGGGTCATCTGATCGTGATGGCCCCGTTTTCATTTGCATCCTTCGGTACCGTCACGGCCCGGTGTCGGCCTGGCCTGAAAAGCGGGTTGAAAACGCCGGCGGCGCGCCGGGCAGACGGACTAGGTTCAATGCAAAATGTCTTGCCATTGCCGTGCCTAGGGGTGGCTGATATGTGCGGCCAAACCCGCTTTGCAGGAGAATCCGCGCCGTGACCGACTACATCGTGAAAGACATCGCCCTTGCCGCATTTGGCCGTAAGGAGCTTGATATCGCCGAGACGGAAATGCCGGGCCTGATGGCACTGCGCGACGAATATGGACAGTCAAAGCCACTGGTCGGATCGCGTATTGTCGGCTCGCTTCACATGACCATTCAAACGGCCGTATTGATCGAGACGCTGGTCAAATTGGGGGCCGATGTGCGGTGGGCCTCGTGCAATATATTTTCAACCCAAGACCATGCCGCGGCCGCGATTGCCGATGCGGGCATTCCGGTTTTCGCCGTAAAAGGCCAAAGCCTGGAGGAGCACTGGGATTATCTTGACCGGAGTTTTCAGTTCGAAGATGGGCCCAATCTGATCCTTGATGATGGCGGCGATGCCACGCTTTACGTGCTCCTTGGCGCGCGCGCAGAGGCCGGCGAAGAGATCATTCCCGTGCCGCAATCCGAAGAAGAAGAGGTGATCAAGGCGCAGATCAAAAAGCGCATGGCGGCCACGCCAGGTTGGTTCACCAAAATGCGCGATCAGATCAAAGGCGTGTCCGAGGAGACGACAACGGGCGTGCACCGGCTTTACGAGCTGGAACGCAACGGCGGCCTGCCCTTCCCCGCGATCAACGTCAATGACAGCGTGACCAAGTCGAAATTCGACAACAAGTATGGCTGCAAGGAAAGCCTTGTCGACGGTAGTCGCCGCGCCACCGATACGATGATGGCGGGCAAAGTTGCTGTTGTTCTGGGCTATGGCGAGGTCGGCAAAGGGTCGGCCGCATCCCTGCGCGGCGCGGGTGCGCGGGTGAAGGTGACCGAGGCCGATCCGATCTGTGCGCTGCAGGCAGCGATGGACGGCTTTGAGGTCGTGCTGCTGGAGGAAAACCTGGACGCCGATATCTTCATCACCACCACAGGCAACAAAGACGTGATCCGCATCGAACATATGCGCGAGATGAAAGACATGGCGATTGTCGGCAATATCGGTCATTTCGACAATGAGATTCAGGTCGCAGCCCTTCGCAATCACAAATGGACCAATATCAAAGAGCAGGTTGATATGATCGAGATGCCGTCGGGCAATCGGATCATTCTGCTCTCGGAGGGCCGGCTGCTCAATCTCGGCAACGCGACGGGGCATCCGTCTTTTGTCATGAGCGCGAGTTTCACCAATCAGGTACTGGCGCAGATGGAGCTTTGGAACCGCAGCAACGCGTATGACAGCAAGGTCTATGTCCTGCCCAAGAAGCTCGATGAAAAGGTCGCGATGCTGCATCTGGCCAAGGTTGGCGCAAAACTGACGCCCCTGGGCAAGGACCAGGCCGATTACATCGGCGTGCCGCAGGACGGGCCGTTTAAGCCCGAACACTACCGGTACTGACAGCCCATGCGGCGGTTTTTCAATGCGCTCGGCACGATGGTGGCCGGCGCATTTGTGTTTGGGGCCGGGTTTTGGCTGATCTCTGATCCTGACACGCCGCTTCCGCCCGAATGGAACCCCGTCACGCCTCTTGACCTGGCCCAGCCTGAAACGCTTTGGACCGCCATGAAACTGCGGCGCGCGCTGGCGTCAACTGAAAGCTGCCTCGCCACACTCGATGGGCATGCAATCTTTGAACGGATGGAGCCCTTGATCGGCGAAGGCGGCTGCGGCATCGATCCGCGCGTGCGGCTATCACAAGTCGGCGATGCCCGTCTTGCGCCGGTTGAAACCACCTGCGCCATTGCGCTGCGCCTGGCCGCTTGGGAACGCTTTTCCCTGCAACCCGCCGCCGAACAGCACCTGGGGACGCGCATTTCAGAGCTGCGCCATCAATCCAGCTACAATTGCCGCCCGATCCGTGGTGGCACGCGGCTCAGCACCCACGCCACGGCAGAGGCGATTGATATTTCTGGAGTCGTAACCACAAGTGGGGCGCATATCCCACTTTTGGGCAACTGGGGTGACGGAAGGTCTATCCTCGGCTTTTATCAGGAGATCCACGAAGGCGCCTGCGACTGGTTCCTTACAGTTCTTGGCCCCGATTTCAACAATCTGCACGCCGATCATTTCCACATGCAATCCGTGGGATGGGGCAGTTGCCGGTAGATGGGCCGCGCAAAAACGGTCCTGTTTGCGCCACCTTTAGGCGGCGGCGTCACTGCGCACGCAGCGGTGCAGAAAATGTTTGCTAGGAGCCCGACCCGGTCCTTGCTATTTTGTGCTGCGCGCGATCGCAGCACAAAATTTGCTGCTTATGCTCAGTTCGGGACGCCGCGCGGCAGCGGAGATCGCTGCCATTCGTTCATCGCGCAGCGAGTATTTTCAGGGCAACTCACGGGTTGCGGGACAAACCTGCCGTTCGATATTCAATCCCAAAAGTCCGCATTGCGCATTTCGTGACTCCATTGAAGAGCACCTCGGAGGGACTCCGGACATTCTATGTGGGGTCGACCTCATTCCGGAGTCTGCGCTCTACCATTCGATAGGTTTTCCGTCTCGAAAGAACCCGCCGCTTGAACCTTCAGGCGGGAGCGTTGCCGCCAAAACGATACCGGCCGCACCTTCTTCTGCAGATCGGTTTGCACTCGGACCTCCCATCTCAGTCCGTACCCATCCCGGACATACAGCGTTGATCTTGATCCCGTCCGGTGCCTCGTGCGCAGCGAGGATTGAAAGCGCGTTGAGGGCCGTCTTTGACACACGATAGGGGATGGCTCCTCTGCCCATATCATTCAATGCACCCATGCCAGACGATACGTTGACGATCCTGCCATAGCCGCCAGCGGACATGAGGGGCATCGCTGCACGCATCATTCGATATGCACCGACAGCATTGTTTTCGATCGCCTCACCCAAGACCCCTGGTTCGGTGGTGTTTAAGGTCGCGCCATGCGCGCCATAGACCCGCCCCGCGTTGTTGACGAGAACGTCTAGTCTCCCGTGGGCTTCCTTTAGCCATGCGAAGAACCGAGCGACTAGGAAGTCATCAGTGACGTCAAGAACATGAAATTCGGCTGAGCCCTCAATCCTTTCCAAAGCATCAGACAATGCTTTCTCGTTGCGTCCCGTAAGAATGACATGCATCCCTTGCGCCGCCAGTTGCCGTGCTGTTTCGAGGCCCAACCCCTGTGATGCTCCTGTGATGACTGCAATCTTCACCATCAAGCCCTCACGATCCGATAATTGAAATCTGCGTTTCCCACGACGCCCCACATCCTGAGCCAAAAGGGCATCATGCCTTCGGTTCCCCGAGCCGCGGAGAGCGGTCCCAAGTCTATCGGATCAAACCATCCGAATTCAGCCAGCATCGCGACAACGTCAGCTTTGGCGTCCTCATGGTCTCCAGCCAAAAACACGTCGTGCTCACCGCCAACCCGGGCGGGGTCCACCATGATTTGATGGTTCATCGTGTTGAGCGCCTTGACCACTTTGGCACTTGGCAAACGTGCCTGGAGGGCCTCGCCGGCGGAGGTGGTGTTCGACAGTTCAGGGACCAAGGTCGGAGGCATCCCGTTCGACATGTCCAACGGGTTGGTCACATCCACCACGGTCTTGCCTGCCACGGCGGCATCCGTCACGGCATTCGCCACCTCGACGATGTTAGCGCCGTTCACTGCAAAGATCACTCGGTCGGCCCATGTCGCCACACCCTCAAAGGTGCCTTGCCCTGCTCGAGGCCCGTTGGCCACGGCCCAAGCCGCAGCCTTCTCGTTTTCTGCGCTTCTGGCACCCATTTGGACATCATGTCCTAGCGCCGTCAATTTGGTTGCAAGCGTATGGCCGACCATACCGGTTCCCAGAATTGCATATTTCATTTCTCGTTCCTCCGAGCCTTTGGCCCCGGCCGCAGCAGTCTGCGACCGGGATCAGGGATTATGCTGCTTCCGTGTGAGCGGTCTTGAGTTTCAGCATGCCCTCCATGCCGAGATTGGCGAAGAGCCCCTGCGTGACCTGAGCGAGGTGGTCATTGTAGCCCTTCAGTGGCTCAGCCATGCCGATGCGGTCGACTTCTGTACGGAACGGCCGAGCCCCCGGCACAGTTCCGATCACGTCAACAACAGCATCAGCAACCAGTTGTGGGTTCTGCTGCGGATTGGCTGCGAGAAAGCCCTCGAAGCCCTCCAGCGAAGCTTTAGGAGCGCCTGCCATGTCTCCGTAGCCAATATCGCGATCCCGCAACGTCGGCTGCATCAGGTTGTCGATAAATCGTGTGGGGAAACCGCCGGGCTCGACAATTGCAATGTCGACGCCAAAGGCGCTCAGTTCCGCGCGATAATTCTCGCTCATCGCTTCCAACGCCCATTTGCTGGCGTTGTAGGGGCCATAGAAGGGCAGCGCTACACGGCCCAGCAAGCTTGATATGTTGAGGATCAACCCGTCGCCACGTGCCCGCATGTCCGGCAAAACGGCGCGGATCATCCGCTGGACACCGAAGACATTGATGTCGAACAGACGGTGGAAGTCGTCCGCTGAGAAGTTCTCCTGTAGTCCGTGTGCACCGACACCGGCATTGTTGATGAGTGTGTCGACGGTTCCCATGATTTTGGTCGCGGCTGCGACGCCTGCTTTGACGGATGCGTCATCGGTCACGTCAATCTCGACGACCTCAACGCCCAAAGCCTTGAATTCTTCGACGGCAGCGGCATTGCGGCCAGCGATATCGCGCATCGAGCCCACGACTCGGTGACCGGCTTTAACAAGATCGGTAACGATGAGTTTGCCAAATCCGCTGCTTGCTCCGGTAATCAGAATATTCATGTCCATGTTCCATTTGCTGTGCCCAAAAGCTGTTGGGCTGTTGTGATGACGTAGAATTACGGCTTGCATGGCCGTTGGAACAGATGGATAAGTTTGAACCCATGGTTCACGATATTAGAACGCTTGGTCTGCCAGCACTTCTCAGCTTCCACACTGTCGCAAAGCTCGGCGGTATAAGCGCAGCAGCAGACGAGTTGAGAATGGCGAAGTCAGGTGTCAGCCGTCACGTTTCGCAACTTGAGAGCCATTTTGGTGTCAGCCTCTTGGAGCGAGGGGCGCGGTCTGTGCGCCTGACACCGGTCGGCCGGAAGCTTGATGAACGCATCCGCTCAATCCTCGCGGAGATCGACTTACTACAAGACATCGCGCAGGAAGAGAGCGTTGGTGTCTCTGGGCAGGTGACCATTGCGGCGACACCAGATTTCGGAGGGCTGATCGCCACGGAACTTTTTCCGGTCCTGCGAGATCGACATCCAAACCTGACCCTTGTGATGCGCCCAGACTATGCGTTTGAGGACATGCAAGACCCAGGGACCGACCTCGC
>JBCCXT010000008.1:0-89219 GCA_039191215.1 Pseudomonadota bacterium | reverse complement strand
GGCTATTCCCAGCTTGTCCGCGCGGGTGCCCCGGTGATCTTTGGGGCATTTGTAACCTCGATTGACATGAATAGCGGGGCGCCGACCTTCGGCACGCCCGAGGCGGCACAGATCACCTATGGCGCGGGTCAATTGGCACGGCGCCTGGGCCTGCCGTTTCGGTCCGCCGGCGGCTTCACCGGGTCGAAACTCCCCGATGCGCAAGCCGCGTATGAGAGTGCGAATACGCTCAATGGAGGGCTTTTAGCGGGCGTGAACTTCATGTTGCATGCCTGCGGTTGGCTAGAGGGCGGTCTTGCCTCCAGCCCCGAGAAATTTGTTATGGATGCCGATCAATTGGGTGTGCTGCACCGGATCGCGGCGGGCATTTCCGTCGATCAAGAGGCGCAAGCGATGGAGGCGATCCGCGAAGTCGGCCCCGGCGGCCATTATCTTGGCTGCGCCCATACGCAGGCCCATTTCAAAGAGGCGTTCTGGCGCACTGAAGTGCTGGATTACAAACCATATGAGACGTGGATCGATGAGGGCGGCCTGTCGACGATAGAGCTGGCGAGCGCCCGAGTCACAAAGATGCTTGGAGAGTATCAGGCGCCCGGACTTGATCCTGGTATCGCGGAACATCTACGCGACTTTGTCGCGCGGCGTAAGGCAGAGATGCCTGACGCCTTTGCTTAGATTTTGTCAGCAGTGATGCGCCTTCAAAGATGCGGCAGGGCACCATAACCCGCAGCCGCGAGAAGTGAGGCCAAAACCTCGACGTGACGCGTCGGGGAATAACCCGCATCACCCGTGCATCGCGCGTCGTTCAGGCGCGCCTCCTCCTCGATCAATTTGTCAAACGGAGCCAAGGGACGTGTCTCGGCCGTACGGGCGCGTCGACGCAGTGTTGCTGCAGCGCAGAAGCGTGCTGCTCGCACCAACATGCTCGGACGGGACATTCGCGTAAGTTGTGCGGAAGGAGTAGGCATTTTATCCACCAGATGTTGCATCCGGTTGACACTATTTGGTTGGCAGACGCCGTTGCGGAATCCGCGCAGAAGCGCGCGCAAAGCCCCTAATTGTTCACGGATCAGAAACATTTTCGTTTGTGGGCAATCATTTTTAACGAATTGGTAATTATATTCTAAAATTTTCAACAATGTTATCCACACCTTTGAGGGGCAGGGTGACGTGGAAGATACAGCCGATCCAGACGGGGTTGAATTCCCCCCATGGTTGCCGAGCGCCATACGCCAATACCTTCAGCATGTGGTGTTCGGACAATCGCTCCGGGAAATTGCCCGGATGGAAAAAAGTGTCGCTTCGACCGTTGCACGCCGCGTGCGCCAGGTGGAGGCAAGGCGTGACGATCCTTTGGTCGATGAGGGGCTGACGGCCCTCAGCTCGACCAAATTTTTCCCCAAGAGACAACCTAAACTCAAGGAGAGATCGATGAACGCCTCCGTTCGGCCACCGGTCATAACTGATGAACGCATAATCAACCGCGAAGCGCGCCGCATCCTGCGCCGCCTATGTGAGACCGGTGCCCTATTGGTGCTCGCCTCGGACATGGAGAAAGCGGTTGTGCTACGGCCCGGACCGAATGGTGAGCAGACCCGTACGGCAGTTGTCGATCGCGCCGTTTCCATTGCCTTCGCCTTGCGCGACTGGATCCAGCCGGTGGAATTGGGCCGTCTTGCGAAATATCGCATCACAACAACCGGGAAATCGGCGCTAAAGCGGTTGATCGAGGAAGAACGCCAGCGTCGCATGGCCGACAATCGCGCGCCTGCCTTCGCCGAAGGGCAGACGCCCTTTCAAGCGCAGCACCGCGACTGGGGCGAACGTAAGATCGAAGACGATGCTGGCCAGCGGCGCACCATGCGGGTCAACCTGTCAGAGACCCCGCTTGCCACACTGGCCCGACGCAAGGGCGCCGATGGCAATCCGTTTCTCAGCTCCGACCTGGTGCAAACCGGCGAACGCCTGCGCGAGGATTTTGAACGCTCGCAAATGGGGCCGCGCATCGGTCAAAACTGGGATCGCTTTCTGACCGGTGTCGATCGCGGCGGATTGCTGAGCGATAGCGGGATTGCAGAGGGCCCACGCGAGGCGCGCAAGCGTGTCTCGGATGCGATGGATGTGCTGGGGCCGGGCTTGTCGGATATCGTTTTGCGTGTCTGCTGTTTCCTGGAGGGATTGGAATCTGCCGAAAAGCGGCTGGGATGGTCCGCCCGGTCCGGCAAGATCGTTCTAAAAATCGGCCTGCAGCGCTTGCAACAGCATTACGCTGACGTACATGGCGTACACCCCGTCTAAACGCGTTTCATAGCGGCTATGTGACACGCGGGGTTGGCCCAACCCCGCTGGCCGAGATATATACAAATCATGAGCACGCGTGATCTCAAAATCCCGGCCGAAAGGCATCCCGAAAAGGCGCGTCGTCCGGACAATCCGCAGCCTAAAAAGCCGTCTTGGATTCGCGTGCAGGCGCCCACAAGCAAGGGCTATATCGACACACGAGAGATCATCCGCGAACACCGGCTGACAACCGTGTGCCAAGAGGCAGGCTGCCCCAATGTCGGCGAGTGTTGGTCGCAAGGGCATGCCACGATGATGATTATGGGGGAGGTCTGCACCCGGGCCTGCACCTTCTGCAATATCGCCACTGGCAAACCGCCTGAAGATCTTGATCCGTTTGAGCCGGGTCGTGTTGCCGATGCGGTCGCAAAACTGGGGCTGAATCATGTCGTGGTCACAAGCGTCGATCGCGACGACATCGCCGATGGCGGGGCCGAGCATTTTGCGCAGACGATCCGCGCCATCCGCCACCGCGCGCCATCGGCCACGATTGAGATCCTCACCCCCGATTTCATTCGCTGTGACCCGTCGGTGCTGCAAATTATCGTCGATGCCAAGCCCGATGTGTTCAATCACAATCTCGAAACCGTCCCGGGGCTGTACCCAGAGGTGCGGCCGGGTGCGCGCTACTTCCATTCCCTGCGGCTATTGCAGAGGGTCAAAGAGCTGGGCCCAGAGATTTTCACCAAATCGGGCATTATGGTCGGCCTCGGCGAAGACAAACAATCTGTCCATGCCGTGATGGACGATATGCGTGCGGCCAATATCGATTTTTTGACCATCGGCCAGTATCTGCAGCCGACGCCAAAGCACCACGCCGTTGACCGTTTCGTGCCGCCCGAGGAGTTTGCAGCTTATGAAAAAGCCGCTTGGGGCAAAGGGTTTTTGATGGTCTCTGCCACGCCGCTCACCCGGTCAAGCTACCATGCCGGCGATGACTTTGCGCGCTTGCGCGCTGCGCGACTGGCAGCGCGCAAGACCTGACCCGCCGGACCGGCAGGTTTACGGCGTGCTGGTGCGGCTGAAGGCAGGCGTGATTTCGACGGCGACGTAATTGGCGGTGTCGTTACTGATCGTGCCGAGGCCACTTCCAACAACAGCCATCGCGGCTAAGGCAATCCCAACCGCCGCTGCCATCATCACAACCATATCGACGGTC
The DNA here is from genome assembly GCA_039191215.1 of Pseudomonadota bacterium. Classification (GTDB taxonomy): domain Bacteria; phylum Pseudomonadota; class Alphaproteobacteria; order Rhodobacterales; family Rhodobacteraceae; genus HKCCE3408. The sequence continues at coordinate 85,720 of JBCCXT010000008.1, read as the reverse complement.
ACAGCACCGTCTTCGTTGAGGCAGAATTGCTGAATCTTTGTCATGAGATGCTCCTTTGCCGGATGCCTTGTTCTGCCACCCTTGAGAGGGACCATCGCTGATATTTGCGGCGCCAATGCCTACGAATCTGGGCAGCGCGATGCAAAAAAGATCGGGTTTGACGCAGTCTTGAGCGATCAGGCGTTCAAAAACCGGACCTTGCCAATATAGGGAAGGTTGCGGTTGCGCTGCGCGTAGTCGATGCCGTAGCCCACGACAAATTCATCCGGGATCTCAAAACCTGTCCAACTGGCCTTGATCTCCACCTCTCGGCGGGAAGGTTTGTCGAGAAGTGCGATGGTCTCCAGGCGCCTGGGGCCACGTGCCTCGAGCAGATGCAAAACATGGCTGAGCGTGTGGCCGGTATCGACAATGTCTTCGACAACAAGCACATCGCGGCCGGCAATTTCGCCGCGTAAGTCTTTGAGAATACGCACTTCACGTGAGCTTTCCGTCGCGTCGCCATAAGAAGACGCCTCCAGGAAATCGACTTCAACCGGCAGATTAAGCTCCCGCACCAGATCGGCGATGAACACAAATGAGCCGCGCAACAGGCCGACCAGAACCAGCTTACTGGTGTCGCTGAAGGCGGCCTCAATTTCCCGAGCGAGGTCTTCGATACGCGCAGCAATTGTCTTGGCTGAGATCATCGTATCAATTTCGTAAGCGCCCTGCGCCATTGTGCCCCCATCCCAGGCGGTTGAATTCCGCCGCCATTCCTACGACATCCGTTCTTACGCGACAAATACCGAAACAGCCGATGCCTGCACATTCCGAGACCCGAACACTGCCCTACACCGCCGCCCAGATGTACAAGCTTGTGGCAGATGTTGATCGTTATCCTGAATTCATCCCCTGGACGACCGCTGCCCGGATCCGATCTGTCACCCAAGCCGGTGACGCTAAGGTCATGCTGGCGGACATGGTCGTCGGCTTTAAGATGTTTCGCGAACGCTTCTTGAGCCGGGTGACGATGTGGCCCGATGCCAAAAAGATCGACACCGAATATGTCGATGGGCCGTTCAAGCACATGATCTCAAACTGGGCGTTTGAGGATATTGACGGCGGCTGCGCGGTCAGTTTTCGGGTCGATTTTGAGTTCCGCAACAAGTTGCTGCAGGGTGCGGCGGGGATGTTCTTTCACGAAGCCATGACCCGGATCGTGCGCGCCTTTGAGGCGCGTGCCCAGGCGCTTTATGACTAAGCGCATCGGTGCGCGCTAAAGCCGAAGTGGTACAAGTCCCCTCAGGTCGCCGCCCGCAGACACAGCAAAATGGCGTGATCGCGGCCGGCCAGGCGGACACCAGCGCGGCCAATCGGGCCAAATTCCACCGTCTCGGTGATTGTGCCATCGCTTGTGGATAGCCCGAAACAGACGCGGCCTTCGGGTTTGAACTCTGACCCGCCCGGCCCGGCAATGCCGGTGACCGATACCGCGACATCGGCCGCAGACCGGCTGCGCGCGCCCTGCGCCATCTCGGCTGCGACCTCTTCTGAGACAGCGCCGTACTGCTCAAGCGTCCGCGGCGGAACCCCCAGCATCTCGATCTTGGCGGCGTTTGAATAGGTGACAAAACCGCGGTCAAGAACCGATGACGATCCGGCAATATTCGTCAGCGTCGCGGCAATCATGCCACCTGTGCAGCTTTCTGCTGTTGCCAGACGCCAGCCGCGCGCTTGAAAAGCCGCAAGGACCTCCGCCGCGCTCATAACAAAGGAAGATGTGCGACAGCCGCCAGGACCGCGACCACAAGGGCTGCCATCCATCCCGCAATCACATCGTCGAGCATGACCGAAAACGGCCCGCCCTGCCGGTCAGCCCAGCCAACTGGGCCCGGCTTCCAGATGTCAAAGAGGCGGAAGGTCACAAAGGCCGCAACGATGCCGGGCCAGAGCTCTCCAAAGTTCACACCGGCGATCATCGCACCCAGGGAGACCGGCCAAAGTGCAATCCATTGACCGACCAATTCATCGATCACGATTTCTGACGGGTCGGCATGCGAGCTGTTGCGTGTCGCAGAGACAATCGCAAAATACCCGATGAAGGCGGCAACAATCGTCGCGGCAAGAAGCAGCCAGAAGCCGCCTAGCACGTGGATGGCCCAGGCCAAAGCGCAAGCGACAAGCGAGCCCCAAGTGCCCGGTGCGGGGCGCAGATAGCCCACACCCGCCAAGGTTGCGATACCGCCGGCGGCGTTCATTCCCGCACCAAAGTTGCGCTGGCCATAGCCGCAATCCCTTCTTCGCGCCCGGTAAAGCCGAGCCGCTCCGTCGTAGTCGCTTTGACTGACACCTGATCGGTCTCGAGCCCGGTTAATTCGGCTAGATTGGCCCGCATCTGGGCGGCCACGGGCCCAATTTTCGGCCGCTCGCATAACAGCGTCACATCGAGATGGGCGATGCGAAAGCCACGCTCAGCAGCAAGGCCTGCGGCGTGGTGCAGAAAGATCCGGCTTTCCACGCCTTTCCATTGCGGGTCAGAGGGCGGAAAGTGCACACCGATGTCACCGTCCGCCAGCGCGCCATAAATTGCATCCGTCACCGCGTGCATTGCAACATCGGCGTCAGAATGACCCTGCAATCCGCGCTCATGGGGAATTTCCACGCCGCATAGCGTCACGTGTGTGCCCGGCCCGAACCGGTGCACATCAAAGCCATTGCCCGTGCGAACATCCATGAAGCCTCTGTTCCCGACGCATGTCCCAATCTGCGCGCGCCTTCTATGCATTCTGAGGCAGCAGCACAATCATGCATTTGATTTGCACAAACTTTAGGCAATTTGCTTGATTGCTGGGCGGAGCATTGGGCGGATCGATTGGCAAGAGTTTGTAGCCATTGCACTAAGGCGGAGGCGAGTCTACGCCCTCTATGCTTGCACAAGGTTTGGGCATATGGGTAATTTGCTAGCGAAAATGGGGTGTCCTGCGCCCGTGGCCCTCGCGCCATTGGCTGGCATTACCGATCGGCCGTTCCGTGATCTTGTGCACGGTTTTGGCGCCGGCTGGACGGTATCTGAAATGATCGCCAGCCAGGACCTTCTCAACGGCACTTTGTCGGCGCGAACAAAAGCCGAGTTGGGCGGCACGGGCCGCTGCGCGGTGCAAATCGCGGGGCGCGAGCCTGCCTTGATGGCAGAGGCTGCCCGCCATGCCGAAGGGCTGGGCGCCAATTTCATCGATATCAACATGGGATGCCCAGCAAAAAAGGTCACCGGCGGCAGTGGCGCTGGCGCCTGTGGCGCAGCCTTGTTGCGTGAGCCTGACCGCGCCTTGGCCATCATCGAGGCGGTTGTTGCCGCCACGCCGCTGCCGGTCACGCTGAAAACCCGGCTGGGATGGGACGACGCACACCATACCGCACCCGCACTCGCCAAAGCAGCGGAAGAGGCGGGGATTGCGATGGTCACAATCCACGGCCGCACGCGCGCACAGTTCTACAAAGGCGCTGCCGATTGGGAGGCAATTGCCCGCGTGAGAGCGGCCGTAAAAATTCCGGTCATCGCCAATGGTGACATCACCGGCCCAACAAGTGCTGCGGCGGCACTGCAGATGTCTGGCGCGGACGGCGTGATGGTTGGGCGTGGCGCGCAAGGCAAGCCCTGGCGACTGGCCGAAATCGCCGCCAGCCTGTTTGGCACCGCACCGCCTGAAATCCCAACCGGCCCGGCCTTGGTTGACCTTGTGGCGCGGCATTACGAAGCCATGCTGGCCCATTACGGCGCGCCTTTGGGTCTGCGCGTCGCGCGCAAGCATCTGGGGTGGTATCTGCGAGGTGCGGCCACGCCGACCGCGCTGCGCCACGAAGTGCTTACCGCAACGACACCAAGCCGCGTTTTGGCCCTTCTGCCCATTGCCCTGGCCGCCCGATCGTCAAAGGCCGCGGCATGACGGCCCTGACCGATGCGCTGTGGACCTCGCTGCCGATCCCGGCGCTTATCCTTGACCCAGATGACCGCATTGCCGACGTGAACCCAACCGCGGAAACCTTTCTCAACACTTCAAAAAAGGGCCTTCTGGATTTTCCGGTGTGGGACAAGGTCTTGGTCGATGCGCCGCTGGAAGCCGCCTTTGCGCGAGTGCGCGACGGGCAGGCACCGCTTTTTGTCAACGCGGTTGATGTCGGCACCGGCACGCGCAAGCCGGTTTCGTGTGACCTGCAAATTGCGCCCATTGCTGACCGCGCGGATCATGTCTTAGTGCTGCTTGAGAGCCGGGAACTGGCAGGCCGGATCGACCGCGCCATGAGCTCGAAAACGGCGGCCAAATCAGCCATCGGCATGGCCGAGATGCTCGCCCATGAGATCAAGAACCCTTTGGCCGGTATCACCGGTGCGGCGCAGTTGATCTCAATGTCGCTGTCCGGAGAAGACCTTGAACTGACCGATCTGATCGTCGCGGAATCGCGCCGTATCTTGAAGCTGCTCGAGCAGGTCGAAGACTTTGGCAATCTCCGTCCGCCCGACCGACGCGCCGTGAATTTGCACGATGTTCTTGACCGGGCGCGGAAATCGGCGGCAGTGGGCTTTGCCGCACATATGCATGTCGCCGATGAATACGACCCGTCCTTGCCGCTTGCCCAGGCCGATCCCGACCAGTTGCAGCAGGTCTTTCTGAACCTGTTGAAAAACGCGGCCGAGGCAGGCCAGGAAGGCGGCCGGATCCATATCCGCACCTTCTATGACGCGGCACTTAAAGTGCGCCGCGCCGATGGCAGCGGCGGGTCCGTCCCGCTCAACGTGGAGATTATCGATGACGGCCCCGGCATCTCACCGGAGATTGCCGCCAATATCTTCGAGCCGTTTATCTCTGGACGCGAAAACGGCACCGGGCTCGGCCTCGCGCTGGTTTCAAAAATTATCTCTGACCATGACGGACTTGTCGCGCTCGAAAGCGTGCCGGGCCGGACGGTTTTTCGCATATCATTGCCCATTCATCGACCCGGTGGATGACACTACGACGGAGCACAGGAAATGGACGGCACAATCCTCGTCGCCGATGACGACCGCACCATCCGCACCGTGCTGACCCAGGCGCTGACGCGCGCGGGTTGTAAGGTGCATGCAACTTCCTCTCTCATGACGCTGATGCGATGGGTGGAGGAGGGCAAAGGCGATCTGGTGATTTCCGATGTGGTGATGCCGGACGGAAATGGCCTCGATATGCTGCCGAAAATTACCGAGACGCGGCCCGGCCTGCCGGTGATTGTGATATCGGCGCAGAACACGATCATGACGGCCATCCAAGCGACCGAAGCCGATGCTTATGACTATCTGCCGAAGCCGTTCGATCTGCCTGATCTGATGAAACGCGCCTCGCGCGCGCTGGACCAAAAGCGCCGCATCGCCCCCAAGGCGCCCGTGATCGAGCCGACCGAGGCTCAGGATGATCTGCCGCTGGTTGGGCGCACGCCATCGATGCAGGCGCTCTACCGGTTGGTGGCGCGCGTGATGAACACCGATCTGGCGGTGCTGATCACCGGTGAATCGGGCACCGGCAAAAGCCTGATCGCGCGCGCTATCCACGACTTTTCTGACCGCCGGACATTGCCGTTCATCACCGTTTCGGCCGCTGATCTGGCAGGCGCTGACGGGCCCGCCGCGATCCTTGCGCGGGCCAAGGGCGGCTCGATCCTCTTTGATGAAATCGGGGATTTCGACGACGACGCCCAGGGCCGCATTGTTCGCATGCTGGACAGTCTGGACGAGGCGAGCCCGCGGATCATGGCCTCATCACAGCGCGATCTGATGGGCAAAATGGAAGCCGGAGCGTTTCGCCAGGATCTGTTTTATCGGCTTGGCGGCGTTGCCATTGCCGTGCCGTCGTTGCGCGAACGGGTCGATGATATTCCACTTTTAGCCCAGCATTTCCTGAGCCGGGCCGAGCGCGATGGCGGGCCTGTGCGCCGATTTGCAACCGAGGCGATGGATCTGGTTCGCGCCTATTCCTGGCCCGGCAATGTGCGCCAGCTTGAAAACTGCATCCGCCGTCTGACCGTGACCGCGCAGGTCGAAGAGATCACCAAGGCCGAGGTTGAAACCGTGTTGGGTAATCAACCGGCGATTGAGCCACTGATGGGTGGCGGCGAGGGCGACAAATTATCCGCCTCTGTCGCCAAGCATCTGCGGCGCTATTTCGACCTGCATGGCGGTGTGCTGCCTCCGCGTGGGCTTTACACTCGGATCTTGAAGGAAGTTGAGACGCCACTGATCGAAATCGCGCTCGAAGCGACCGGCGGCAACCAAGCGCGTTGTGCCGAGCTTTTGGGCATCAATCGCAATACCCTGCGCAAGAAGATCACCGACTTGGATATCCGCGTGACACGGCGGCGCAAGTTGATGTAAAACCGCAACAGTCCCGCAGCCGGTGTGGCACAAATGCCGAGGCGGGGCAGGTGTTGCGTCGGGGCGAATTGAGGGCCCCAGATTAAGGGGCAGGAAGTGGCTAACCCCACGAGCCATGCGGCAAAATCGACACTAGCACGTCTGCTAGAGCTGCGTCGTATGCGCCGTGTCCGCACGGTCGGCACCCTTGGCCTGGTGATTCTCGGGCCCGTTCTGGGCCTTGCAACATACCTCATATTAGGTCCCCTGGCGGAGGTGTCGGACAGCCCGGCGCTGCGCCTCGTGATCCTGGCAGACCTGGTCTATATCCTGGTTGTGGCCGCCCTGGCCCTGCGCCAGGTAACAAAGATCATCGCCGCGCGGCGGGCCCGCTCCGCCGGGTCGCGGTTGCATTTGAGACTAACCGGCGTCTTTGCCTTGGTCGCCCTTGTACCGACCGTTCTGGTTGCGGTCTTTGCAACCATCACGATCAATCTGGGACTTGAAGGTTGGTTTTCGGATCGGGTGTCTTCTGCGCTTGGCAATTCGGTTGATGCCGCCCAAGCCTACGCGCAAGAGCATCGCGATGACCTGTCGACTGATGCGACGGTTCTGGCCGCATTCCTGAATGTCGCGCGCCAGCAGAATGTGTTTCTGAGCGACGGGGATCTACGCCAATTGCTGGCCCAAGCTCAGGTGAGCGTCCAGCGCGGCCTGCGTGAGGCTTTTGTCATCGATGGCGGGGGAGAGCTACGCGCAAGGGGCGAGCGCAGCTATCTTTTTGACTATGACAGGCCTGATGAGGCGGCGCTGGCACGGGCCCGCGACGGTGAGATTGTCATTTTGGAGGATTGGGATGCCAGCGAATTTCGCGCGCTTATCCGGCTGACGGCATTTGCCGATCGGTATCTGTTTATCAGCCGCGAGGTTGACGGCCAGATCATCTCGCTTCTGGATGAAACCGAACAGACCGTCCTTCTCTACCGCGAACTAGAGACCGAGCGCGGGCTTTTGCTGTTCCGGTTTGGTCTGCTTTATCTGGGATTTGCACTTACCATCATGGTGGCCGCAATTTGGCTGGGGATGTGGTTTGCCGAACGCCTGGCCCGCCCGGTCGGACGCCTGGCCTCTGCCGCGCAGCGGGTCGGGCAGGGTGATCTGACGGTCCAGGTGCCTGAAGAACGCGGCGATGATGAGATTGCCATGGTGGGGCGGCTGTTCAACCAGATGACCCGCCAGTTGCGCGGCCAGCGCGACACGCTGATCGAACAGAATGTGACAACGGAGGAGCGGCGCAGGCTCTTTGATTCGGTGCTCAGTTCGGTCACGTCGGGTGTTGTCGGCCTTGGTCCAGACGGGCGCATCGACTTCATGAACAAATCTGCCCAAAGCCTGCTAGAGTTCAGCGACAGCGACCATGGCCGTGAATTGGCCCAAGCCGTGCCCGAATTCTCCGACGCGTTCGAAACGCTGCAGGCCCGGCCTGGCGACAGTTTGCAGGATGAAGTCAAGATCGCGCGCCGCGGGCAGCTTGACAGCCTGCTTGTCCGCATCGCCACCCGGCGCAACCAGGACGGCGCACGCGAAGGCTATGTGGTGGCGTTCGACGATGTCACCGATCTGGTCAGCGCGCAGCGGATGGCGGCTTGGGGTGATGTCGCGCGGCGCATCGCCCATGAGATCAAGAACCCGCTGACGCCCATTCAGCTAAGTGCCGAGCGGGTCGAGCGGAAATTCGCCAGCACGCTCGACACCGATGACGCCGCCAAATTGCGAGAGCTAACGGGCGTGATCATCCGTCAAACAGGCGATCTACGCCGCATCGTTGATGAGTTCTCAAAATTTGCCCGCATGCCCGAGCCTGAAGCCAAGCCCGAAGACCTGGCGGCGCTCTTGCGCGATGCGGTTGTCTTGCAGGAGGCAGGCCAGCCCGGTGTGGCCTTTGTCACAGATATCGCGGCCCAGCCGGTCTCTGTGGCGATCGACGCGACCCTGATGAACCAGGCGCTGACAAATCTTCTGAAGAATGCCGGGGAAGCCACTGTTACCTATCAAGAAAATGAGATGTCCCCGGACTACACCCCGGAAATTCGTGTGGCCTTGCACACCCAAAATGATGAGGCCTGCCTGACCATTGCCGACAATGGCATCGGCCTGCCCGCCGACCGCGCGAAGCTTTTTGAACCGTATGTCACGACCCGCGACGAGGGCACTGGTCTTGGACTGCCGATCGTCAAAAAGATCATCGAAGAACATGGCGGCACGCTCGATCTGGTTGATGCGCAACCGTTCCCGCCGGCCAGCCACAAAGGCGCAATGGCGCGCATTACTTTGCCCATGCTGGGCCCAGAAGAAAGTGAATAGGAGGTTTTCGAATGGCAGACATTTTGGTTGTCGACGACGAACGCGATATCCGCGAGCTCATTTGCGATATTTTGGAGGATGAGGGCTATTCGACGCGCATGGCGGGCACCTCGGACGAGGCGATGGCTGCGCTGAATGCTGACGCGCCAGGTCTGATGGTCCTCGATATCTGGCTCAAAGACAGCAACATGGACGGGATCGATATCCTAAAGCATACCAAGCGCGATAACCCTGATGTGCCGGTGGTCATCATTTCAGGCCACGGAAATATCGAGATTGCGGTCGCCGCGATCAAGCAGGGCGCCTATGATTTTATCGAAAAGCCGTTTAATATCGATCAGTTAATGGTGGTCATCCGGCGCGCGATGGAGGCCTCGCGGCTGCGGCGCGAAAACTCAGCGCTCAGGCGTCAGGACCGTTCCGAGGCGGTGGTGATCGGCCAATCGGCGGCCTATCGCGGCCTCAAGAGCCATTTAGACAAAGTCACCAAATCAAACGGCCGGATCATGCTGACAGGCGGCCCCGGATCGGGCAAAGAGCTTGCGGCGCGCTACATTCACGCCCATTCGGGCCGGGCGGATGCACCGTTTGTGACCGTCAATTCCGCCTCGATCCAACCCGATCATATGGAGGAGGTCTTGTTCGGTCGCGACACGCCTGAACGCGGCGTCGAGCAGGGCCTGTTGGAGCGTGCCCATGGCGGGGTGATCTATTTTGATGAAATCGCCGATATGCCGCTTGGCACACAGTCGAAAATTCTGCGCGTGCTGGTTGATCAGGCCTTCACCCGGGTTGGCGGGACGGCAAATGTGCGGGTCGATCTTCGGGTGATCTCTTCGACGACGCGCGACCTGACGGTTGAGATCGCAGCAGGCCGGTTCCGCGAAGAGCTGTATCACCGGTTGAACGTTGTGCCGATTGCCGTGCCAGCATTGGAGGAACGGCGCGAGGATATCCCGCTTCTGGCGCGCCATTTCATCGAAGGCTTCAACCGCGACCAAGGCCTTGCGCTGCGCGTTTTGTCAGACGAAGCTGCAGCCATGCTGCAAACCATGAGCTGGCCCGGTAATGTGCGGCAATTGCGCAATGTGATCGAACGCGTGCTGATCTTAGGCGACGGTAACGGTCCGATTGAGGCGCGCGATCTGCCAGCAGGAGACGCCAGCGCAGACGCCGAAGGCGGGATGGAAGAGGTTGCGCTGTCGGCCGGCCTGACCACGCTGCCCTTGCGTGAAGCACGAGAGCTTTTTGAGCGCCATTATCTGATGGCACAGATCAACCGGTTCGGCGGCAATATCTCTCGCACGGCAAGCTTTGTCGGGATGGAACGCTCAGCCCTGCACCGCAAGCTTAAGAGTCTGGGCGTCGTGACAACAAACAAAGCCGGCAACCGGGTCGCGCAGGTCGAGGAGACCGAGAGTTAAGATTGAAGAGGTTAGGGGGAATGACACCGATGAAATCACGACTTGCCGCTATGCTTGTTTTGCTTTGGGCTGTGGAGGCGCAAGCGCAAGGTTTTGAGTACCCGGAATTTGCCGGCGTATATCTGAGGGTCGGCGACGATGTCACCGAAATGCCAGGTGTTGCGTCGTATCGGGGGTTTGTGTTCCCGCCCGATCATCCATCAACCTACTCGAGGTCATTCGACTTTAGCCCTCGCCCATTCCTTGGAACGACCATTTCATCGCAGAACGTCCTGTTTCTTCCGTATTCATTCGCGCTTTATGACTATTACGGGGGTGCTTCGACCATCTCGACGTCTCGGCCTGCAACGGAAACGGTGTCCGTCATTACGGTGCAGCGTGCTGGTTTTGTGCTGGATGACTGGATTACGGAGATCGTCAGCACGGGTGAAATGATCGCCGCTCTGAGAGAGCTGACGCCCGCAGAACAAGCAAGGTGCGACGACGATGCAGCCAGAGGCATCGCACCACTCGCGGGCGGCTTTAACGAGTGCCGGGCTGGCGAAGCCTCATTTGAAAATCTCGATGTGGCCTTTTCCGAGGTCGGGTGGGGCTACGGTCTGAATGCTGTGACGGATCAACGCTTGGTTGATGAGTTCACGACGGAATACATATTCGACCGGTCACAGATTACGCTTTGCTTGGATGAAACGGCCGACCTTTCCGGTCGCATACACTTGCCTCACCGCGGGTACTTTGTCCGTGACGGAAATGGCACGGCCTACATCTTTGCGTGCGAAAATCAGATGCCTACGCTTATCGACTAGCTGATCCGTTTGTGGTGCCCACCCCTGAAAACAAGCGCCGAATTGACGCCGCGCGCGGCCTCTGCCACACAAGCCGGACCCAGAGGTAACTCGGCAGGGCCTTAAATGAAGGTCATCATCTGTGGCGCGGGCCAGGTTGGCTGGCAGATTGCCAGGCATTTGTCACGCGAAGACAACGATGTCACCGTGGTCGATAACAATCCGACATTGGTGGCGCGCGCAACCGATACGCTCGATGTGCAAGGCCTGACCGGAAACGCGTCCTTTCCCGATGTGCTGGACCGCGCGGGCGCCCGGGATGCCGATATGATCATCGCCGCGACGTTCTCTGACGAGGTCAACATGATCTGCTGTCAGGTGGCGCATTCGGTCTTTTCCGTCCCGCGCAAGATCGCGCGTCTCAGGTCTCAGGCCTATCTGAACCCGGCCTATTCCGATCTCTATCGGCGTGAACATTTGCCGATCGATGTCATCATCAGCCCAGAGCGGGAGGTCGCCGAGGCGGCCCTGCGGCGCCTGGGCAGCCCCGCCACCTTTGAGACGGAGTTTTTCTTGGGCGGCGATGCCGCGTTGCTGGGCATCCAGCTTGATGCCGATTGCCCGGTTCTCGATACCCCGCTTCGCCAATTGACCGATCTTTTTTCAACGCTGCGAGCCCTGGTTGTGGGCATTCGCCGCGACGGCACACTTTTTGCGCCCGGGCCGCGCGATCAGCTTTATGCCAATGATCAAATCTACGTCTTCATCCATATCCAGGACACGGCCCGCACCTTAGAGATCTTCGGCAAGCCCGTTCAGGCGCAGGAACGTGTGGTTATCCTGGGCGGCGGCAATGTCGGGCTGGCGGTGGCCTCGCGCATGGAAAAAGGCCCGCGCCGGGTGCGCGCCAAAGTGATCGAGAAGGATCGCGGGCGAGCGGAGACCGCGGCAGACGCGCTGGAGCGGACCATCGTGCTGCACGGTGATGGGCTGGATGCCGAGATCCTGCGCGAGGCAGGCGTGGAGCGCGCCGATGCGATCTTATGTGTCACCGACGATGACAAGACCAATCTGCTGTCCTCGGTCCGGGCGAAATCGGAAGGCGCCAAGATGGCCATCGCGCTGGTCAATGATCCGACTTTGGTCCCGATGATGGGACCTTTGGACATCGATGCCTATGTCAATCCGCGGGCCACAACGGTCAGCTCGATCCTGCGCCATATCCGCCATGGCCGCGTCCGAGGTGTCTATTCGATCGGGGACGCGGAAGCAGAGATCATTGAGGCACAGGTGCTGTCGACCTCACCGATGGCCGGCCAGGAGATCCGTGACCTCGATCTGCCCGAAGGTGTGATCATCGGGTCGGTTCAGACCGGCGGCGAGGTGATCCGACCGACCGGCGCGACCAAGCTGGAGGACGGCGACGTGGTCGCCATTTTCGCCATGTCGGCTGATGTGCCGCGGGTTGAAGCGCTCCTCCAAGTCTCGATCGATTTTTTCTAAAGGCTCTGCATGGCCCCACCGACCCGTGCCATCCCCGCCTTTCGCCTGCCGCTTTTTGCGCTGGTGGCAGGGTTTAGTACGGCCGCAATGCTTGTGCCTGCTTTTGTCGCCTCTGTCGGCGATCAAGACGGCATCGCGCGGGCGTTTTTCTACTCAGCCATACTCATCGGCGTGCTGGTCACGCTGGCGTCGATTGCGGCGCAATCAAGCCGACCCTTCCGAGGTGCGGCGACAACACTTGTGGGCGCGCTGGCCACCTACATCTTCCTGCCGGTGCTTTTGGCGGTGCCCTTTGTCGAAGCCGTGCCGGATACGCGGTTCATCAATGCTTATTTCGAGATGTTGTCCTGCCTAACGACAACCGGGGCCAGTTACTACGACGCCGACAGGCTCGCCGATGCGCTGCATCTGTGGCGCGGCATTGTCGGCTGGATCGGCGGTTTGATGACTTGGGCCATCGCCATTGCCATCCTGGCGCCGCTTGATCTGGGCGGGTTTGAAGTGTCCTCGGACGCGCATATCCCTGGCGAGACGCTGGCGCGCTCAACAGGTGATATGCGTGCCGCCCATGCCAGCGACCGGGTCTTTCGCAGTCTCAGGACCTTGCTGCCAATCTATGCCGGTCTGACAGCCGTTTTGTGGTTCCTGCTGGTTTTCACCGGCGAGACGCCGCTTGTTGCCGCCGTTCACGCCATGTCGACGCTGTCGACCTCCGGGATCAGCGCATCGGAGGGCGATCTGGGCCCGGTGGGCTCTGAGTTGGTGATTTTGATCTTTTTTTGCTTTGCGCTGACGCGGCGCAGTTTTTTGTCCGGAATCGGGGCGGAATTGGCCTACCGGCTCGCCCGCGATCGCGAATTGCGCCTGGCGGTGGCTACGATCACGCTAATTACGGCGCTGCTTTTCCTGCGCCACTGGATCGGCGCATTGGGCGTCGATGAATTGGGCGATCCTTCCGCAGCTATCGCCGCATTGTGGGGCAGCTTTTTCACGGCGATGTCGTTTCTGACAACCACCGGGTTTGTCTCTGGTGCCTGGGCCAATGCACAAGCTTGGTCGGGCCTCTCGTCGCCGGGGCTGGTCTTGATTGGCCTGTGTCTGATGGGCGGTGGCGTTGCCACAACAGCCGGCGGTATCAAGCTTCTGCGGGTCTATGCGCTTTACCGCCATGGACAGCGCGAGATTGAGAAGCTGATCCACCCGCATTCGGTCGCCGGTGCGGGCCGGTCGGGGCGCAAAATGCGCCGCGAAGGGGCTTATATCGCTTGGATATTTTTCATGCTGTTTGTCCTGTCGCTGGCCGCGATCATGGTTTTGTTGGCGGCAACCGGTTTGGGCTTTGAAGAGGCGATGGTGCTGGCAATCGCTGCGCTGACGACAACCGGGCCATTGGCCATTTACGGCAGCACATCGGCAATCGATTTCGCAGGCTCCAGCGATTTTGCAAAATCGATCCTTTCGGTGGCGATGATCCTAGGCCGGATGGAGCTTTTGGTGCTGATCGCACTGGTTAATCCGGCCTTTTGGCGGGCCTGATGGCGCGACCTGGTGGCACAGTTCGCGATCTGCGCTCGCAATGCGCTGTTATCGGGGTGGAAATCCCTTTAACTAGTCTACATACTCAATCCGGGTCCCCGGGGACGGAACCGACATAAACAAAGACCAAAAGGCACATTTTAACATGCCCGAGAATAAACAAAACTTGCAGGATGCGTTTCTAAATCATGTCCGCAAGACAAAAGTTCCGGTGACAATCTTTCTCATTAATGGCGTTAAGCTTCAGGGAGTGATCACCTGGTTTGACAACTTTTGCGTCCTGTTGCGTCGCGACGGGCAGTCACAACTTGTTTACAAGCATGCCATTTCGACCGTGATGCCCGCGCAGCCGATCAACCTTTATGATGGGGAAGAGTGACCCGCGCACTCGTCCTGCACCCTGACATTTCCTCGGCCCCTGGTCGACGCGAACCTTCCCTGGCGCTGGAAGAGGCGCTGTCGCTTGCGCTCGCGCTACCGGGTCTTGAACTGGCCGGTGGCGACGTGGTTCGCCTGCCACGGCCGCATCCGGGCATGCTCTTTGGATCGGGCAAGATTGACGCGCTAAAATCGCGCATCTCTGCCGAAGAGATCGAACTTGTGTTGATCGACGGCCCGGTGACGCCGGTCCAGCAACGCAATCTCGAACGCGCCTGGGGCATAAAGCTGCTCGACCGGACAGGCTTGATCTTGGAGATTTTCGGTGATCGGGCGCGCACCCGCGAAGGTGTGCTGCAGGTCGAACTGGCCGCGCTCAGCTATCAACGCACCCGGCTTGTCCGGGCTTGGACGCACCTGGAACGCCAGCGCGGCGGTCTGGGTTTTGTCGGCGGCCCGGGTGAGACGCAGATCGAGGCTGACCGGCGCGCCATCGATGATGCAGTGGGGCGTATCAAGCGACAGCTCGAAAAGGTCGTGAAGACGCGGCATTTGCACCGCGCCGCACGGGCCAAGGTGCCCTATCCAATTGTCGCTCTTGTGGGTTACACCAATGCCGGGAAATCGACCCTTTTCAACTACTTGACCGGGGCTAAGGTGATGGCAAAAGACATGCTCTTTGCCACGCTCGATCCGACGATGCGGGCCATATCCTTGCCTAATGGCCCCGAAGTGATCCTGTCTGATACCGTGGGTTTCATCTCGGATCTCCCGACCGAATTGGTCGCTGCGTTTCGCGCCACGCTGGAAGAGGTGCTGGAGGCCGATCTGATCTTGCATGTCCGCGATGTGTCGCATGCCGAAACAGCCGAGCAGGCGGAAGATGTGCGCGCCATCTTGGCTGGGTTGGGCATAGATGCGGCCACCCCCGTGTTGGAGCTGTGGAACAAGATCGACCGGCTCGAGCCGGTTGATCTGGCCGACCGGCTTACCGCAGCAGAGGCGCGCCCCGATTGTATCGCATTGTCGGCAATCACCGGGCGGGGACTTGATGCGCTGATTGCCGAGATTGATCGGCGCCTGACCCCGCCGCGCCATACCGCGCGCGTCAAGCTGAACATCGGCGACGGCAAGAAGCGTGCTTGGCTTTACGAACAAGGCGTTGTAGATGCCGAACGCGTTGATGACACGCGCATTAATATGATTGTGACCTGGACCGATCGGCAAGCCGACGCGTTTGCGAGGCTGGCTTAGTGGGGCAATTTCAAAGTAGCTTTTTATTCATGCGAATCCGTCATCTACTATCGCGTGACCGGAGGAAACGTGACTAAGATTAACCTCATTCGAGATGCGCTGGCGTCAGGCCCGTCGAGCAATGAGATCGTTGAGCGGGCGCTTCACATGCTCCGCGTGCATCTTGGCATGGATATCGATTTTGTGAGCGAATTTGCCGGTGAAGAGATCATTTTTCACGCCGTCGACGCCCCAGGCGCCGATGCATTCGCGCAAAAGGGCACGCGCTGGCCTGTCGCCGACACCTATTGTGCCCATATCGCGGCCGGCCTGCTGCCCGCCATGGCGGCCGATACAGAGCAAGATGCCCGCGCCCAGGACCATCCCGCAACAGCGTCGCTGGCCATCAGAAGTTACGTTGCCGCCCCCATCAAACACGCCAATGGCTCGCTTTTTGGCATGCTCTGTTGCCTGTCGCGCGCGCCCGAGCTGACATTGACCGAGCGCGATCATAATACCGCTGAGATGTTTGCCGTCCTTGTCCAGCGTGAGGTGCGCCGCAACCAGTTCTTTGCCATCGCAGGCAAGACCGATCCGCTGCATGTGGGGGACCTGATCGACCGCCAGGGATTTGCGCTTTACGCCCAGCCCATCGTCGATTTGGACAGCAAAGCCGTTGCGGGTTACGAGGTTCTCAGCCGCTTTCAAAGCGATGTTTATGCTGGTGCCGAAGCGGTGTTTGCGGCAGCGGCCGAATTGGGCCGATTGGCGCAGCTTGAAATGGATATCATCGCGGCGGCCTTACGGACTGTGCAGGACTTGCCGGAGCCGTTTTATCTTGCGGTCAACGCCTCACCCTCGACGGTTTTATCGTCTGATTTCAATTCTCTGTTCGATGATATTAAGGTGAGCCGCTGCGTATTGGAAATCACCGAGCACCACAAGATTGACGATTATGCCAGTCTGTTGGAAATACTGGCACCTTTGCGCGCCAAAGGGCTGCGCCTGGCCGTGGATGATGCCGGTATCGGGCATTCGGGCCTTCATCAGATCCTGCGGCTGCAACCTGATCTAATCAAGCTTGACCGGATGATGGTGCAAGGCATCGATGCGGACCGCGCCAAACGCTCGATGTGCGCGGCGATGGTCCATTATGCCTCTGAGACCGGCGCGATCTTGATCGCCGAAGGGGTCGAGACCGAAGCGGAACGGGCGACACTACTGGGACTAGGCGTGTATCACGGTCAGGGCTTTGCCTTCGCGCGGCCAGGCCCGCTTGGGAAATTTATCACGGGCTCAGCAGCGTAACGCCGATATTGCCGGCCCGGGCCAATGCCGGATCAAGCGACATCGGGATGTATTCGCCGCGCCGCCACAATGCGCCAAGATCATCGTAATGTGGGCTCAGCGGATGGCCCGATTGGCCGGTCGACAGCACAAAAACCGAACTATCGGGATCGGCGAAATCATAAACCCCGCGATAGCCGGCCGAATGGGTGTTTAAAAACGGATCAGGCAGCGTACCCGGGGTTGCGGCGCGTTGCAGCGTATGGTCGCCGCCGGAGGTCGATTGACGGATATTGAAAATCCAGGAAAAGAGCGCCGTCTGGCCCAAAACCTGATGCTCGTGCACCGCTTCGTGGGCCTCCCCCCACCGCCAATTTTCCATCGATCGGCCATACCGTTCCTCGATCCATTGCAGCGCGTCATCTAATGCCAATTGGGCGATCTCGGCGCAGGTTTCCTCGGCCGTGGAGGCCTGCACGTCACACCAAACCGCAGCCCCGTCGACATCGCGAAACACGCGCTCGATAAAAAGCGGCTCGGGCGACAGGAACTCCTCTGCCAGCGGTCCGATTTCATCGCGGATCAGCCGTTGCTGAAGGGCGCGCATCCAAGCGGCATAAATCAGCGGCTCGGCCAGATGCTCATTCATCTCACCATTCCAATCGGCCAACAGCGCCAATGCCTCCTGGCGCCGACGCTCCGGCGTGCCAGCCGGCGCCGCCTCGGTGGCAAACCACAAATCGCGCGCCACAAGCGGCAAGATATTGCGCGCCGCCGCCGAGACCGCGTCGAGCTGCGCCTCGACAAAGCTGTCGCGGGTATGCACCTCGCGCGCGCCCATTAGCCGCTCCAGCCGCGTGATCCGCTGTGTATCGCCCCACTCAAAGCTCACATGCAGTGGAAATTCGCGGTCCACGGTCTTGTTATTGGTGTTGCCCAGAATGCCGCTTTCGGGATTAAGAATTGTGGGATTGCCAAAATAGCTGGTCACACCGAGCCAGCGGTTTTCCGGCACCCAGCCGGGCGCGGGCGCGCGGGCCAGCGTTTCGTGATCATCGTCGCGCCAGGGATGGTGGCCGATGACCTGCAGCGCGATGTTTCCTTGCGCATCGGCGATCATCAGGTTTTGCGCGGGCGCCACAAAATGCTGTCCGGCCGCGATCGCCGCATCGACATCGCGGGCCCGCATCAGCTCCAAACCTGTGCGGATGGAGGTGTTACGATCGGTCAGCGCCGTCCACGCCATGCTCATGACATGGCCCTGCGGCGTGACGGTGCCAAAATTCCAATGTTCACCGGGGATGACGGGCCCGTTTTCGGTCCATTGAAGCGTAATGGTCACCGGATCCTCGCCGCTAATCTCAATGATCTCGCGGCGCGTCTGAAACTGCGCCCAACCGTTCGGCACGCGGTATTCGTCGGCATTCTCGGGGTTCAGCTCTTCGACAAAGAGGTCGATATCGTCGAGATAGGCCGAGGTGACGCCCCAAGCGATGTCATCATTGCGCCCTGACATTATGACCGGCATGCCCGGAATGGTCGCCCCAATCACACCGCCATTTTCCAACTCAAGCCGCGCGAGATACCATATAGATGGTGCCGTCAGCCCCAGATGCGGATCATTTGCCAAAATCGCTGCATTTGACGCGGTGCGCGCGGGGCTTGCCGCCCAGGCATTGGATGCCCCGCCACGGCCACGCGGCGCCCAGGGACTCAGACCGCCATATTGTGCCGTGCTGGCCGCATATCGTGGGATCTCGGCGTCAAAAAGGCTGGCATATTCCGGCAAAGCGGTGACGCCGGTGCCGGGTGCCAGCGGCAACAGATCGGCCAGGCGCGCGGGGTCAGACAGCGCCCGTGAGCTGCGCGCGCGCAACACTTCTTCTTCGTGATGGGCGGCCAGTTGCAGCGCCATCATCGCAGAGACGGCAACGGAATCGGCGGGCCGCCAGGGCGCGATCTCGGGTGAGAACAGGAACAATTCCGGCGCGCCGCGGCCCAATGCCTCGCTCGAGACCAGCTCGATCCAGGCATTGACGCCATCGGCATAGGCCTCAAGTGCAGCCAAAGTTGCCTGGTCAAGTGCTGCAACAGAGGCCGACGAATGTCCGTAGAGATCAAGCCGGCGCAGAAGGTCGTCGAAACTCAACGCGCGCGCGCCGAACAGCTCCGCCAAGCGGCCCTCGGCCGTGCGCCGCGTCATCAGCATCTGCCACAACCGGTCTTGGGCGTGAACAAAGCCAAGCCCATAGAAGACATCCGCATCATTCTGCCCGAAAATATGCGGAACCCCAGCGTTCGAGCGGACAATCTCAACCGGCGCTTGCAGGCCCGCAACGCTCCAATCGGCGTCGTAATCAGGCACCGATCGGCTGGCCATCCACCAGCCCAACACAAACATGACGACCGTCAGGACAAGGACTGCCGATACGATGCGGACGAGCCATCGCAGAACCGCGCGCATATCAAACCCCTAATGCGAAAGTTGGCACCCGTGCCTATCGTGTGGCGGCACTGTCGGCAATGGCGGCAAAGATCTCATCAAGCTCTGACGCTGCGTCGCCCAATGCCGCCCCGCCTTCATCGGCATAAGGCGCAAAGACCATGCTTGGGCGCTTGTAGCTGAGCGTCGCGGTCCCATCGGCGTTTTCGGTGACATAAAACCGAACGGGCGCCTCGATCATCGCGGCGGTCGACAGCTCCAATATGCGAACCGCAAACTGGTTGTTGAAGGCGCCGATGATTCGGTTGCCGGGTATCTCGATCCCACGGTTGGCGGCCGCACCTGTTGGCCCAGCCTGTGTCACCACGGCGAGGCCGTTTTCGCTGATCGCGTCGCGGGTGCGGGCCACCAGATCATCGAAGCTGTGCGGTGTTGCATGGACTTCCCACCCGTCGCGCGGGGTGAGATCGGCAACCTCTTGCGCCATGCCCGGACCTGCCAGGGCAAACGCCAACAAGGCGGCCGCCAGCACCCTCACGGGATGATCCGAGAATAGCGTGTACCTTCAAGCGTTGCGCCTGCAATGAGGCCTGCTTGGCCGTAGACAACAGCGACCACCGGGTCGAGCAACTCGGTCGTGTCCACGCCCAGACGTGCCGCATCGGTGTTGACGGCATAGCGCAGATCGGCTCCGGCGGACCACCCTTCCGACGTGCGGAAGGATGCAAGCGCCTCGGGTGTCATGAAAAAGAGTGTGTGGGCATATTGCTGCGCGCCGATTTGAAAGCCGAAGCTGCCCGATATGGCCGAGTAATAATCAACCGATGTCCCGCCGATGCGCAGCGCGCCGCGACCATAGGCGCCGCCAAGGCCAAAGCCCGCCTCGGTGATCAGCGGCATGACCAGCATGCCTGCGGCTTGGTCGGACAGCTCGCGGCTGCCGGGCACTTCGGAATACATGAAAGACAGCGCGCTATCGACGCGGGCATCGATGCGCGGCCCGCCATCGGAGTTTATCCCATTTCCGCAGGCCGCCAGCGGCAGCGCGCCACCTGCGAGTATAAAGCTGCGTCTTGTGAGCCTGGTCATAGTCGTAAACCTCCTGCCAGATGGTGCCTCAGTGTGCGCCCGGCTCTCATGGCCTGATCGCGTGTGCAGGTTATCCGCTTCGCGCGGGGATGTCACTTAACAATGCCGCAGGTGTTTGGCTTGGGCCACGCGTTCGCGGCACAGCGCCGATGCCCGCAAACACTGACCTTCGGGGCAGGGCGGGTTGCCAGCGCCTCAGCCTGCCAGCGCCTGAGCCACGCGCGGGGCAAAGTAAGTCAACACACCATCACAGCCGGCCCGCCGAATCGCCATCAGGCTTTCCAGCATGACCTTGTCGCCGTCGAGCCAGCCATTGGCTGCCGCCGCTTCGATCATCGCGTATTCGCCCGAGACCTGGTAGGCATAGGTCGGCGCCCCAAACCGGTCTTTGACCCGGCGCGCGACGTCAAGATAAGGCAGACCGGGCTTGACCATGACCATATCGGCGCCCTCGCTTAGGTCACGTTCGACGCAGCGCAGCGCCTCGTCGCCATTTGCCGGGTCTATCTGGTAGGTCTTCTTGTCGCCTTTCAGCGCGCCCGACGCCCCAACCGCATCGCGAAACGGACCGTAAAAGGCGCTGGCAAATTTGGCGGCGTACGACATGATCGCCAAGTTACGGTACCCTTCGGCCTCTAGCGCGCGGCGGATCGCGCCGATGCGCCCATCCATCATATCTGACGGCCCCAAAATGTCGGCCCCCGCCGCGGCCTGGGCAAGCGCCATTTTCACCAGCGCCTCAACGGTTTCGTCATTGACCACCTGGCCGTTGCGGACATAGCCGTCCTGGCCGTCGATATTGTAGGGATCAAGGGCGATATCGGTCATCACGGCAATCTCGATCCCGGCCTCTCGGATACCCGCGATCGCTCGGTTGGCGAGGTTGTCGGGGCTCCAGGCGGCGGCGCAGTCGCTGGTGCGATCTTCCAGCGCCGTATAAGGAAAAAGGCAAACGGCCGGGATGCCCATACTGGCCGCATCCCGCGCGGCGGCCACGATCAGATCGACCGAGCGGCGCGTAACCCCCGGCATCGATGGCACAACTTGCGTCTCATTCTGCCCACCGCAAACAAACAAGGGCCAGATCAAGTCATCGACCGACAGCGCGCATTCGCGCACCATACGGCGCAAAGGCTCCGATGAGCGGACGCGGCGAAATCGGGTGATCGGGAAGGGGGCCTGGGCCATGGTGGGGTCTTTGTTTAATCCGGGTCTGGGCTCAGGGGTGGCATGTCGGCCAAACGGAGACAACAAGTTTCAACTTTTTGCAGGTATGGCGGGTTGGCATTGCGGGCCCTGCACGACTACAAGATGCGCGCCGACACTCTAAGGGGCCTGATTTGGACCTAGCCATTCTAGAACGGGCGCGCGAAGTCATCGACCTGCGCTCATTCTCCAACCTGTGGTACTGGATCGTACTCGCTGTCTTGTGGTCGACGGTGAGCCATTGGGTCTTGGGCGTGCCCTTCGATCTGGTTGTGCGTGCGCGACGCGGCCAAGAACAGGCCGCGCGCGATTTGCGCATTCTGGCAGAGGTCAATGTCAACCGCCTGCTGTCGCTTATCGACTATTCCGGCATGCTTGTCGCGGCCATGGCGGGGTTTGTTTTGACCGGTCTTGTGCTGCTTGGCTGGGTCTATGGCAGTGAGTTCTGCCAGGCGCTTTTTCTGCTTGGTGCGCCGATGGTGCTGATCGGGCTTTGGTCGATGCGGACAGCGCGGCATTTGCGCCTAACCGAGTTTGCCGATGTCGCGGGCACGCTGCGCTGGCATCGCGTGGGCGTGCAGGCCATGGGCGTGGTTTTCATCTTCATCACGGCGTTTTGGGGCATGTATGTCAATGTCACCACCGATCCGCTGGTGCCGTAAGAAGACCTTGACACTGCCTGCCAGTCCCGTAGCTGGCCCGGCATGAGCGACGGCACCACCAAGATCACGATAGGCGGCGTACCCGAAGGGTTCGACGCGCGCGTGATCCTTGAGGAATTGACCCAGACAGGGGCGCCGGTCATCCATGTCGCCCGTGATGACAAGCGTTTGGCGACCCTGGCGCAAGCTTTGCGCTTTTTCGACCCGTCTATGCCCGTTCTGACCTTTCCGGGTTGGGATTGTCTGCCCTATGACCGGGTCTCGCCCAATGCCGCGATCCTGGCAGCGCGGATGGCAACACTTGCGGCACTGAATGCAGGCCTCTCCGGGCCTTATATCGTTCTGACGACCCTGTCGGCGGCCACGCAATATGTGCCGCCGCGCGCGCTTCTGGCCGGAGCCTCGTTTGCTGCCGATCTGGGCGGGCGGATCGATGAAGAGGCGCTGAAACGCTTCCTTGTGACCATGGGTTATACCCAAGCGCCGACCGTGACGGAGCCCGGCGATTACGCCGTGCGAGGCGGCATTATCGATGTCTGGGCGCCCGGTGCCGCGGGTCCTGTGCGCCTTGATCTCTTTGGCGACACACTTGACGGCGTGCGCCGGTTCGACCCTGCCTCTCAACGCACGACCGAGACGCTGAAACGGGTCGAATTCGCGCCGATGTCCGAGATTATTCTCGATGAGCCCTCGATCCGGCGATTTCGGCAAAACTACCGCATCGAATTTGGCGCCGCCGGCACAGACGACCCGCTTTATGAGGCGATCAGCGCGGGACGGAAACACGCTGGTTTCGAGCATTGGCTGCCGTTTTTCCATGACCGGCTTGAGACGCTGTTTGATCACCTTCCCGAGGCGAGCGTCACGCTGGATGCGCAAAACGCGCCGGGCCGCGATGCCAGGTGGGAGCAGATCGAGGATCAATACGACACGCGGCGCGAGGCGATGGCGCAGCGCGGCGGGCCTGTTACGGTCTACAAGCCGTGCCCGCCCGGTCTCCTGTATCTCGACCCGCCGGCATGGGACGCAGCTCTTGCCGGGCGCCGCGTGCTCGACTTTCACCCCTTGCCGCAGGCGCCCGGGCCGGGGCTTTTGGACAAAGGCGGCCGCGTCGGGCGCAGCTTTGCCGCTGAACGGCAGCAGGCATCAGTCAGCCTTTTTGCCGCCTTGGCCGATCACGTGAAAACGCGCGCGCAAAGTGATACCGTCGTCATCGCGTCCTGGTCTGAGGGCGCGCGCGAACGGCTGCAGGGACTTATGGCCGAGGAAGGCCTTGGCGGGCTGAACCTGGTTGGGCAGGCAGGCGACTTGGCTGGACCGGGGTCGGTCAATCTGGCGGTTTGGCCGCTGGAGGAAGGCTTCACCGGCGGTGGGCTGACAGTTGTTTCCGAACAGGACGTGCTGGGTGACCGGCTGATCCGGCCCAAACGCAAGACCCGCCGGGCCGAGAATTATCTGACCGAGGCGCAAAGCCTGTCACCCGGCGATCTGATCGTGCATGTCGATCACGGGGTGGGGCGCTACCGCGGGCTTGAAACCGTGACCGCCGCGGGCGCGCCGCATGAATGCATCGCGCTTGAATATGCCGGGGGCGACCGGCTTTTTCTGCCGGTTGAAAACATCGAACTGCTGAGCCGCTATGGCCATGATGAGGGCCTTTTGGACCGGCTGGGCGGCGGCGCATGGCAGGCCAAAAAGGCCAAGCTCAAACAGCGCATCCGCGAGATCGCGGACCGGCTGATCCGCATCGCGGCCGAGCGGGAGCTGCGCCAAGCTCCGGTCATGACCCCGCCGGGTGATATGTGGGACGCGTTCGCCGCGCGCTTTCCCTATGAGGAGACCGATGACCAGCTCTCTGCAATTGCCGATGTGATCGAGGATTTGGAGCGTGGCCGGCCGATGGATCGTCTGGTTGTGGGCGATGTGGGCTTTGGCAAGACCGAAGTGGCGATGCGTGCGGCCTTTGTTGCCGCGGCCGCCGGCTTGCAGGTGGCCGTCATTGCACCCACAACGCTGCTGAGCCGTCAGCACGCCGCGACCTTTGGCGACCGCTTTCGGGGTTTTCCGTTGCGGGTCAGGCAATTGTCGCGCTTTGTTGGCGCAAAGGACGCGGCCGACACCAAAGCCGGGCTGGCTGACGGATCCGTCGATATCGTGATCGGCACCCACGCGCTTTTGGCCAAGGCCATTAAGTTCCGGAACCTGGGTCTGCTGATTGTGGACGAGGAACAGCGCTTTGGCGTGACCCATAAAGAGCGCCTCAAACAGATGCGCACGGAAGTGCATGTCCTGACGCTGAGCGCCACGCCGATCCCGCGCACCTTGCAGATGTCGCTCTCGGGCGTGCGTGATCTAAGCCTGATCGGCACGCCGCCCGTCGATCGTTTGGCGATCCGCACCTATGTTTCGGAATTTGACCCTATCACCATTCGCGAAGCGCTCTTGCGCGAGCATTACCGCGGCGGTCAGAGCTTTTTTGTTGTCCCTCGCATCCAAGACATGCCGGAGATGGAGGAGTTTCTGCGCGAACAGGTGCCCGAAGTGCGGGCCGTGACCGCGCATGGTCAGATGGCAGCCGGTGAGCTGGATGACCGGATGAACGCGTTCTACGATGGCAAGTTCGATGTGCTTTTGGCCACCACAATTGTGGAATCGGGCATTGATATTCCTACCGCCAACACCATGGTCATCCACCGCGCTGATATGTTCGGGCTGGCGCAGCTTTATCAGATCCGGGGCCGTGTCGGACGCGCCAAGACGCGGGCCTATGCCTATCTGACCACCAAGCCGCGCGGCAAGCTGACCCCGGCGGCCGAAAAGCGGCTGCGGGTCTTGGGCTCGCTTGACAGTCTGGGCGCAGGCTTCACCATCGCCAGCCAAGACCTCGACATCCGTGGCGCGGGCAACATTGTCGGTGAAGAGCAATCCGGCCATGTACGCGAGGTTGGATTCGAGCTTTACCAATCCATGCTAGAAGAGGCGATTGCCGCCATCCGTTCCGGCCAGGCCGAGGGGCTCGTTGACGGCGACGGCCAATGGGCGCCGACGATCAATCTGGGCGTGCCGGTGCTGATCCCCGAAGATTACGTGCCCGATCTTGACGTCCGCCTGGGGCTTTACCGGCGTCTCAGCCAGCTTAGCAGCAAGGTCGAGCTTGAAGGCTTTGCCGCTGAGTTGATCGACCGCTTTGGCAAGCTGCCACGAGAGGTCAACACGCTGATGCAGGTTGTGCGCATAAAGGCGATGTGCAAACGCGCCGGGATTGCCCGGCTGGATGCCGGACCGAAAGGGGCGACCATCCAATTCTACAACGATAAATTCAGCAGCCCCAAGGGTTTGGTCGAATTTGTTCAAGCGCAAGACGGGCTTGCGAAGGTCCGCGACAACAAGATCATCGTGCGAC
The DNA here is from genome assembly GCA_039191215.1 of Pseudomonadota bacterium. Classification (GTDB taxonomy): domain Bacteria; phylum Pseudomonadota; class Alphaproteobacteria; order Rhodobacterales; family Rhodobacteraceae; genus HKCCE3408. The sequence continues at coordinate 60,049 of JBCCXT010000008.1, read as the reverse complement.
GCGATTGGACACGCGACAATGACAAGATCAAAGGCGCCTTTGCTGTCGCGCGCGACTTGGCGGAAAAGGCAAAGGCGGGCTGACCGGGCGCGTCAATCGCGACCTTCGCGCGGCATGATCATCATGATCGGCAGACCGATTGCCGCCAGCAGGGCGATCGACAGCGCTTGCGGGATGGCCGTGCCGTCAAATAGCTGCCCGATGATCGATCCCAGGATCGCGCCGCCCACCGTCGCAATCCCCGCCATGATCGAGGAGGCAAGACCCGAGATATGGCCAAGCGGCTCAAGCGCTAGGGCGTTGAGATTGCCAATGGTGAAGGCCGCCGTGGCAAAAAGCGTGACCGACCAGGCGAAGTAGAGCCAGATCTCAAACCGCCCGGCCAATCCGCTCAGCGCGACACCGGCAAATGCCAGGCCCAGCACAAGCGCCAAGCTCAAAGCGCGGCGCACCAACGGCCGCATCCCCAGCCGCGTGACCAAAATACCGTTCAAAGGTGCCGCCGGAAATGCCAGGATCGCGATCCAGAAGAACAGCCAGGCAAAGCTTTCTGCGGCGCCATAGGTCTGGTCGAAAACCAATTGGATCGAACTGATCGCGACAAAGAGCAGGCCAAAGACAAGCGTCTGCACGACAATCGACAATTGCATCTGGCGCAGGCTCAAAACCTCAAAGATGCCGGCTCGAACGGTCGGCCATTCAAGCTTGCGCCGCGCCTCCGGCGGCAAGGGCTCTGGCAAGCGCAGGGCCAGCCAAGAGACCGTCACTCCGGAAAAAAGGATGAATGACAGAAAGATTGAGCGCCAGCCGAGCAGATCGATGATGGCCTCTCCGATCAGCGGGGCCACGGCGGGAAATACGGTGAAAACGGTCATCGCAAAGGAAAAGATGCGCGCCATTGCGCGTCCGGCGTAAAGGTCGCGGACAATCGCCATCGTCACGATGCGCGGGGCGGCAACGCCGATCCCGGCCAGCACGCGCGCGGCCAGGACATAGGTCAACGTGTCAGCCGCGTAGGACCAAAGGCAGGCGAGCACATAAAGCAGCGTGCCGGCAAAAATCACCGGCTTGCGACCATAGGCATCCGATAGCGGCCCGACCACAAACGTGCCCAGCCCCATGCCAAAAACGAAGCTGGTGATGATGTAGGGGGCAAGGCCCGGATCACTCGGCGAAAGCTCCGCGCCGATGGCGGGCAGGGCGGGCAGCATCGAATCAATTGAAAACGCGATGGTGGCAAAAAGCGTGCCGATCAGCGCGATGAACTCACCTTGGGAGAGGCCGGTCCGCTTAGCCATCTTTGCGCCACCAAAGAAAGGCCGCCACTACCCAGATGGAGGCCTCTAAAAGCATGGTCCAATGCACCAAAAACGACAACATCCATCGATCAAAGCGGGCAGGGACGTCAACAAGCACATAAAACGCATCAGATATGGGCCAATGCCACATTACCCCGCCTGCGATACCGTCCAATGCGATATGAAGGCACCAACCCGCGCCGAAGGCGATGATCACTGGCGCCCATTTCGGTGCTGTTGCGCGGCAAAAAAGCCATATGCCCGCCGAGATTGCCAAGGCGAAGGCTGGCGCGTGAACCCAGTACCGATGGTGATGAAACGCGCGGTCGTCGATGAGGTAAAACCAGATCAAGTCTAGATCGGGCCAGATGCTCCCCAAAAGTGCCGCGACCAGCGCCGCACCGGACCAAACAAACCCGCGTGAAAGGACGTAGCCTGCAGGCAGGTGCGCAGTAATCATGGGGCCGGCGCGGCTTTTGCTGCCAATTCTTCAATAACGCGGGCCCAGGTCTCGGCCGGTTGCGCGCCAGGCAGAACATGTTGGCTGGCGATCACAAAGGTCGGCACGCCGGTCACGCCGCGCGCGCGGGCATGGGCGTCGCGAGCGCGGATATCCTCGGCATCAGCATCGCCCGACAACAGCCGCTCAATCATCGCCCGGTCGAGCCCCGCGGCCTCAGCGACATCAAGCAGAACCTCTGCCGCGCCTATATCGCGCCCATCTTTGAAATAGGCCTGAAACAACGCGAGCACGATGGGCGTCTGGCGCGCTTCAAGTCCGGCCCAATGGATCAGGCGATGCGCATCCAGCGTGTTGGGCGTGCGGGCGATTGCGTCAAATTCCAGATCGAGCCCGATGGAACGGGCATGATCGGCAATGCGGCCATAGACCTGTGACGCACCGTCCGGCCCGCCAAATTTCCATTCCAGATAAGCGCTTCGATCCATGCCGTCCTTCGGCATGTCGGGGTTTAATTGAAACGGATGCCATTCGATCTCAAACGGGCTGTCGCCATGATCTTCCAGCGCGCGCCTAAGCTGGGTCCAGCCAATATAGCACCACGGACAGATCGGATCGGACAAGATATCAAGGCGGATCATGGCATGCTTTCTTTGATCAGGCGGGCCAGACTTTTTCGGTTCAGTTTGCCGTTGGAGCCGCGCGGCAGTGCGCTTAGGCGAACAAAGACCTTCGGTTGCTTGTAGCGTGCCAGACGCGCGGCGGCGAGGGGGGTGAGGTCGTCTTCCTGCGCAGAGCCTTCGTGCGCCAATGCAATGATGCGGACATCGTCTGAGATGTCGATTTCGCACGCCGCGCAATCGGAAAGGCCCGGCGCGTCGGCAAAGGCCGCCTCAATTTCTGCCGGCGCCACGCGAAACCCGCCAGCGGTTAAAAGCTCGTCGCGGCGCGCCTGGTACTGCGCGGCGCCGTCCATGCCCAAACTGACCTGATCGCCGGTCAAAAACCACTCACCCGTAAGCGGCAAATATGGCGTGGCCCCGTCCAGATACCCCAGCATCAAGCCCGGATCGTCGCGATGCACGGCTAAAATGCCAGGCGTACCTGGCGGCAGCTCAGCGCCGTGATCGTCCAAAATGGCGATGCGGCGGCCCGCCTGGGCATATCCCGTGCTGCCATCCGGCGCGGGCCGGGACGGCGCGCCAGATATGAAGGTCGAGATCTCTGACATGCCAAGCGCTTCGTGAATATCCGTGCCGGTCGCGTCCTGCCATGCCGTGCGCAGGGTTGGGGCCAACCGCTCACCAGCCGAAAGACCATGGCGAAGCCGCGGCAGGGCGGGCAGCGGTGCTTTCAGGACTTTTCGGTAAATACCGGGGACAGAGGCAAAAATGCTCGCGTCATGGCGCCTGAGAAGAAGCGGAAGCTGGGCGGGTTCCACGCGGTCATGTGCAATTAAGGCCGTTGCACCGGCCGCCCAAGGATCAAACAGGCCGGTCCCTAGCGTATAGGTCCAGTTGAAGGCGCCTGAATGGCACAGCCGATCCTCAGGTCTCAGTCCGTACCAGCCCCGCCACATCATCCGTCGCGCCCAGATCGCCCGATGCGCGTGCGCCACCGCGCGCGGCTCTCCCGATGAGCCGGAGGTGAAAACGATGTATGCCAGACGGTTCGGATCGCCCATTTGCATTTTGCCGGGACTATGAGCCGCCAGCGTCGCCAAATCCCCTTCGACCGGGGCGGGGTGATCGGGCAGGTCGATGCCCGGGGCTGCAAGGATCAAATCGGGGTCGGTCAGATTGGCCAACCGAGTGATCTCTGGCCCCGTCAGGGACGAAGAACTGGGCATCGGGACCAGCCCTGCGGCGACCGCGCCCAGAAACGCAACCGGGAAATCGGGCGTGTTGCCAAGCCGCAAAAGGATGCGCCCGCCAGGCTTCACACGGGCAGATAACGCCCCGGCCATGCCCAGTACCGCCGCCTCAAGCCGGGCGTAGGACCAGCGTTCAGAGCGGCTGAGCCCCATGACAACAAGCGCGATCTTCTCGGGCGTCGCGCGCCCGGCTGTCAGGACATAATCGGCCAGATTGAACGGCGCGGGGCAGGGTGTTTGCACCTCAGTCAAACATCGCCGGCAGATCAACACTGCTATGATGCCCAATTGCGCCGCCATGTTCGGACAAAAAGTGCTCTGCCGCATTGTGGCCCGCTTTGCGCAATTGATGCAGAACCTGGGGCGTCGGCACCAGCTTGGTTGCGACCGAAAGCTGCGCCATCAGGCTGTCATCGGCGATCATATGGATATGCATATCCTTCATCTGGCCACGCGGCATGCGTTCTTCGGCAATCAGGCGCTTGACAAAGGCAATCGCGCGCAATTCGCGCAGCAAAGACGAGTTGAAGCTGATCTCGTTGATCCGATTTTGGATCTCTCGCGCGGTTGTCGGCAGGTCGCCGCGGTAAAGCGGATTGATGTTGATAATGACAATATCATCGGGCAAGTCATTGCGAAACAATGGGAAAAGTGCGGGATTGCCGGTATAGCCGCCATCCCAATAGGCCTCTGTCTGGCCGGTCGCGGGGTCGTCGATTTCAACCGCGCGATAGATCGTCGGCAAACAGGCCGAGGCCATCAGCGCCTCTGGCGTGATGTCGTCGCCCTCAAAGACCCGGATCTTTCCACTGCGAACATTGGTGGCACAGATTGCCAGGCGCGGCCCGGCCTCGCCGCAGATTGTGTCGTAATGCAGCTTCGACACGATCGGATGCAGGGCGTTGGAATAAAACACACCGCTGTCATAGGGGCTCACAACGCGCGTGATCCCATCGGCCACAGCAAAGGGCAGCGACATCTCGATCATGCCCGATACAGCCGCGGGTGAGACCGCCTCGAGCCAGGGCAAAAACCGCGGATCATCGATGGCGCCGAGCTGTTCCCAAAACCAGGTCAGATTGTCTTGCGCCGCCGCCGCACCTCCTGCCGCCAGACCAGATTTAACGGCCGCCCCGTTCAGCGCGCCGGCAGAGGTGCCGGAGATCGCGGCAATCTCTAGATCAGGCTCTTCAAGAAGCCGGTCGAGCACGCCCCAGGTGAATGCGCCATGCGCGCCGCCGCCTTGCAGGGCCAGGTTGATGCGCCGCGTCTTAGGTTTCTTCTTGGCAGTTGATTTTGCCACGTCACGCCCCTTTTTGGTCTGCGTTGAACGTTCCGCTTATCCCGCCGTCCAGCCGCCATCGACGCTAATCGTCGTGCCGGTGATCTGTGCCGAATGCGGCCCGCACAGGAACATACACGCCGCGCCCATCTCTTCGATCGTCGCAAATTCGTGGCTGGGATGCTTTTTCAGGATCACGTCGCGTAGCACGGTTTCGCGGTCCATACCGTGTTCTTTCATCTGTTCGGGGATCTGTTTTTCCACGATCGGTGTCAGCACATAGCCCGGGCAAATGGCATTGCAGGTGATCGGTTCCTCGGCCGTTTCCATCGCCACCGCTTTTGTCATACCGACCACGCCATGTTTGGCGGTGATATAGGCGGCTTTGTAGGCGCTTGCGCGCAAACCATGGGCGGAGGCGACGTTCACAATCCGGCCCCAGCCGGCCGCCCGCATCTTTGGCAGGGCGGCGGCGATTGTGTGAAAGGCCGAGTTCATATTGATCGCGATAATCGCGTCCCATTTGTCCTGCGGAAACTCATCGATCTTGGAGACAAACTGAATACCTGCATTGTTCACCAGGATGTCGCAATCGCCTGCGGCTTCAATCAGGCCGCGGCATTCATCGGCTTTGGACATATCGGCCTTAATGTAGCGCGCGGTCACGCCAAATTCCTCGGCGATGCCTGCGGCAAGGGCGTGGTCCTCGGCGGTGTCTGTGAAGCTGTTGAGCACGACATGGGCGCCCGCACGGGCCAATTCGCGCGCGAGCCCGTAGCCGATCCCCGAATTGGACCCCGTCACGACGGCCGTTTTGTTTTCCAGTGAAATGGTGATCGCCATGGCCCGTGCCCCTTTTTGCAATCCATACCCTGGCGCCACAGTAATCGCAGCCGCGGGGTAGGGAAAGTCTCTGCACCGCGGCGAATACTGGCGGATGCAGGCAGCCTGTTGCCGGGGCAGCGGCGTGTTCGCTCTGTCAAAGTAAGAAGCGCGCTCGCTTGGTGCCGCCGCTTGATCCGAGCCGAATTGGCCGCCCCATCATTGGTAAATAAATCCATAACAACCGCGCGGTGGCCGGCGTGGCGTCCGGCGGCATAGGAAACGCGCTGCACACGGATCGCGGCGGGCATGGTTGACAAGCGGGCGGCATGTCAGCCTCGAAACAACGGATCGATGTGGATAAAAAAACGCCGGCACAAGGCCGGCGTTAAGTTATTGAGGCAGGTTTCATACAGGCAAGAAACCTATCGAGCAGTAAGATTGTTATAAGCAGAGGCTTGGACCTTGTTCAACCTAAAAGTTTGAAAAGGCTCACACCCGGCGGTAGCCTTGGATCACAAAACAGCAATGTGTCAGGCAGGGGAAACTTCTATGATCACCGGATTGTTGCGCGCCGGCGTCAGCGCCGCTTTGTTGGCTTTGGGGTTAACCACAGGGACCAGTGCACAACCTGCCCACGGCATTGCTATGTATGGGGCGCCTGCTCTGCCACCAGATTTTGCGCATTTGCCCTATGCCAACCCAGATGCACCGACGGGGGGGCGAATTGTCACGGGCGAGACCGGATCGTTTGACAGCCTGAACCCGCATTCGCGCATTGGGCGCGTCCCCTGGCAGCTGCGATTCTTGGCATACGAATCGCTTTTGGGCCGATCCTATGACGAACCGTTCACGCTTTACGGCCTCTTGGCCGAATCGGTTGAGGCGGACCCGGACGGCGCTTGGGTCGAATTTCACCTCCGGCCAGAGGCACAGTTTTCCGACGGCAGCCCGGTCACTGTCGCGGATGTGATCTGGTCCTATGAGACGCTCGGCACCGAGGGTCATCCACGCTATCTCAACGCCTGGAGCAACGTGGACCGGATCGAGCCCGTGGGCGATCGCGGCATCCGCATCAGCTTTGTCGAACCCAACCGAGAAATGGCGCTGATTATGGGCATGCGGCCCATTTTGCAAGCCGCACAATGGGACGGGGTGGATTTTGAAACGTCCGGCCTCGATGTGATCCCAATTGCAAGCGCGCCCTACATCGTCACCGATTTTGAGGCCGGGCGCTATGTCACCCTGACCCGCAATCCAGACTATTGGGGGGCCGATCTGGGCTTTCGCCGCGGCACCAACGTGATCGATGAGGTTCGGCTGGAATTTTTCGGCGATGCCACGGCGATGTTCGAGGCCTTCACCGCCGGGGAGATCAACACAATCCGCGAAACCAACGCCCAAGCCTGGGAGACGCGGTATGACTTCCCGCGCATGGCCTCGGGCGAGGTTGTGCAAAGCGTCATCGCCCATGGCCGCCCATCAGGCATGAACGGCTTTGTCATGAACACCCGCCAAGCGCCGTTTGATAACTGGCGCGTCCGCCAGGCAATGATCGAGGCATTCAACTTCGAATTTGTCAGCCAGACGGTCAATAATGGCGTCGATCCGCGCGCAACATCTTATTTCTCCAACTCAGTCCTCGGGATGGTGCCGGGGCCGGCTACGGGCACGGTTGCCGCCTTCCTGGAACCCTTTTCAGCCGATCTTCTGCCCGGTGCCCTGGAGGGCTATGCGCTGCCGGTCTCGGATGGCTCGGAACGCAATCGCGCCGGGTCTGCGGCGGCTATGGCTTTGCTGGAAGAGGCCGGATTTGAAGTTATCGATGGGGTGATGACTGGCCCGGATGGCCCATTGGTGTTTGAGCTCTTGCTGCAGCAGGGCTCGGCCGAGCGGCAATCGATTGCCAATATCTACACCGAAGCGCTGCGCCGGATCGGGGTGGAGGTCGAGGTGACCACAATCGACAGCGCGCAGTACCGCGAACGCACCGATGCCTACGATTTTGACATGACCCATTACGCGCGCGGCCTCTCGTTGAGCCCCGGCAACGAGCAGCGGCTCTACTACGGCTGTGACATGGCTGACGAGCCCGGCAGCCGCAATCTGATGGGCGCGTGTAATCCTGCCATTGAGGCGATGATTGAACGGCTTTTGACGTCTCCCAGCCAGGAGGATTTCGTCGCCGCCGTCCGCGCGCTCGACCGGGTCTTGATGTCAGAGCGCTATGTCATCCCGTTTTGGTATTCGCCGGTCAGCCGCATCGCCCATGATGCTGGTCTGCGCTATCCCGAGACCATCCCGATCTACGGCGATTTCATCGGCTGGCAGCCCGATGTTTGGTGGTTTGAGCAATAGAGGGCACCGCCCTTTTGGCGGCTGGTAGGCGCCAGTGCGGCAACTTGGCGAAAGACAACTGCGTTTGCGCCCGTCTGAGGTTATGGGCTGATTTCCGGTCCGGGCCTGGCGGTGGTTTTATCCCGTGCTAGCGTGCGTTCTTCGGCTTGGCACAGCAGATCCAGTGTCTCTTGCGGGCTGAGGCCGCGGGCCTCTGACTTTGACCAGATCCGCAGTGCCGATCTTGGCGACCAGGGCAGGGCGGCCTCTGACAACCAGTGCCGCAAGGGCGCCGGCAATTGATCAAACGCGGTCATCGGATCGCTCCGGCGCCGTTTGCGCGGCAGTGTACTGGCGCCGAGATTACCGTTCATGCCATCTCCTCAGGGCCAGAGACTGGGTCCAAAACAAGCACAAGACGCGTCTCGCCGGTGCCCTCAATCGGCGGGGATCGGTGCAACAGGCCAGACGGCGGGCCCTCGGGCCAAAGCGTGCCGCGGATCAGGATCGGCGCGCCGGTTGCAACCTGAAAGACGCGGGTCGGATCACCGCCATCGCTCGACACGCCATACTGCGTGCCTTGGCCGCGATAGGTGCAGACCAGTCTAGCAGTCAGCGTATCGATGTGAAATTTCCGGCAGGCATTGGTCGAGACCGCGTCCAGGCGCAGGCGCAGATACTCCGACTCCATCAGATCGGCGAACAAAGCGGCCATGCTGGCAATATCGGATTGCAGCCAATCCCGTTCACGCCCGACAGGCGTTTGGGCCATATCGCAGAGCCGCTGCACCGCCTCGCCCACGGTACCCGCGCGCAGGATCAGGCGCCCGCGCGGCAATTTCTCTCGGTCAAGCTGGTCGAGCCAGCGGCGCGTATCCACCGGCATCTGGCGCCGCCAAATCGCCGCCGCACAGCCGGGCTTTTTCAGAACCGAAAGGGACTTTGGGTCATCGGCCAGGCCCACCCCAATCGCCGCATCGGTTAGTGTTTTTGATACCAGGTTCACGCCGCTTGCGGCGCCCGACGCCAGACCGGGAATGGATCGGGGTAATCGGGCAGCGCATCCGGGCTGGTCGCGGCCACAGACGTCACAAGGCAGGCATCAAGCCTGGCTTTGAGCTCGGGCCAGTCGATGCCCGCGCCGATGAACACGATCTCCTGCCGACGGTCGCCCCAGGGTTCCTGCCAATGGGCATCGATATAGGACCGGGCGCCGTCATGATCGGGCCAACGCTGCTGCGGGACCGATGCCCACCACGTGCCAAGCGGTTTGACGCTGCACAGCGACCCGGCAAGCGAAAACTCCGCCACCCATTCCGGTCGGGTCGATATCCAAAAATGCCCTTTAGCCCGGATCACGCCAGGCAGGTCACCATTCAACACCTCTAAGATGCGCGCCGGGATGAACGGCAGCCGCGCCCGATAGACATACGACGCGACACCGTATTCTTCGGTCTCGGGTACATGATCGGCAAAGCCATAAAGCTCCTTCGCCCACATCGGATGCTCATGCGCCTTATCGAAATCAAACAGCCCGGTATCGAGGATTGTGGGCGCCGGCACATCGCAATGATCGGTTTCGATGATCTTCGCATCGGCGTTGAGGCTGCGGATGATCTTGCGCGCCGCATCTACGCGTTCCGGCCCCGCATCCGTGACTTTGTTCAGGATCACGACATCGGCAAACTCGATCTGATCGGTCAACAAATGGACCAGGGTGCGTTCGTCTTCCTCACCCATCGTCTCGCCGCGATCGCTTAGGAAATCATGCGAGGTGAAGTCGTTCAGCAGGTTCACGGCATCAACGACGGTCACCATTGTATCGAGCCGCGCCACATCCGACAGGCTGTCACCGTCTTCATCGCGGAAATCAAAGGTTGCGGCCACCGGAAGTGGCTCAGAGATGCCGGTCGACTCGATCAGCAAATAGTCGAACCGGCCTTCGCCCGCCAAACGCCGAACCTCATCCAGCAGGTCGTCGCGCAATGTGCAGCAAATGCAACCGTTTGACATCTCCACCAGCGTTTCGTCCGTCCGGCTTAGCTCGGTATCAGCCCGGATCAGATCGGCATCGATATTGACCTCGGACATGTCATTGACGATGACAGCGACACGGCGGCCTTCGCGGTTGTTAAGAACCCTGTTCAATAGCGTCGTCTTTCCCGCCCCAAGAAATCCGGAAAGAACTGTGACCGGAAGTTTTTTATCAGGCATAACGTAGCTCCATACCCTGCTGCGTAGGTCATGCAACTTACTCAGTTACGAAAGAGACGCAACCAAGAATGTTACATTATAACGGTTTTGCGGAGTCCGTCGCCGATGAAGCGTAACAGCCGCCTGTCGCTTGCCCTTCACACGCTTGGCCATATGGCAAGCGAGCCGCAGAAATTGCGGACCTCGGCAGAGATCGCTGTGCATGCCGGGACCAACCCGGTTGTGGTCCGTCGCGTCCTCGGGCGCTTGCGTGAGGCCGGGCTTTTGATGTCGACCAAAGGCCATACGGGCGGCTGGCGCCTGGCGCGCGCGGCTGAGATGATCACGCTGGCCGACGTTTACCTGGCGCTCGACGAACGCCTGGTTTCGTCAGACGCGCCGGTAAGCGAGCCGGAATGCGCCGTCGAACATGCCTTGCACAGCCGTGTTCTCGGCATCCTTGCCGATGTCGAGACCAGCCTTGTCGAAAAGCTTGGTGAGACATCGATTGCGGAGATCCGGTCAAACCATGCCGGCACGGCCTAACACTGGGGTTGGAGCGTAAGGTGATTTGTGCGCGCCGATCAGGCAATTTCCGTGCGATCGCCATCCGCCCCTGAAAAATGCAGGTGCGTCCTAGCCGCAGATCACCCGTCGGTAACGGGTGACCGGTCCAAAGGAACCTGCAAATTGACCACAGGCACTGGCCCCGAGAAATTCCCAGGGGGGATGATCATCGCTTCAGGTCGGCGCAACACCGCCCCGATCTCATCAAGCGAGAAACCGGCCGACTTCGCCGAGTTGATAAGTGCCAGTTCCTGGAGAACGGATGGTTTGTATTGGCTTCGCAGCCCGTGGCAGGCCACTGCGCCGATCAGCTTCTTCTGTTCATAGTATCTCAGGCCAGAGGTGCTGACGCCGGACTGGTCCGATATCGTCCCGCTGGGACGGGCAGGGGATGTTTTTGCGAAACGAGCTGTGCTTGTTTCCGGCCTGTGCCTGTTCATCCTGGGCGCAGCCCTCGCTTTTGTCGCACCCACACTGCCGGTTCTGATCGCCGGTCGGTTTCGCCAAGGCGCGGGTGCCGAGGCCATGATGGCGAAGCGCCTGGCTTTGGTGCGAGATTCAGTTCCAACTGAATGGATCGGCCGCGGGATGGGTTTCATGAGGACGATGCAGGCAATCGGCACAGCCTCAGGACCCGCCATTAGCGGCGTGGTAGCGGCCGCGTTTGGCTGGTACGTTTGCGTTATGTTTTCTCCTGATGCTCGTTGTGGTGCTTCTCATCGTTCTTGCGCAGCGAAACAGAATCTAACGTTGCAAACCGGTCATTGGTGAAGGCCGCGGCATTCCGCAGTTTTGGGCTCGCGCGCGACCTTTTCCGAGGTGCAGGCGTGATGGCGGTTTAGACTGAGAGCTCACGCCTTTCCTTAATCGCTTCCTGTGCGTGTCGTGCCGACGGGGATTGAAGCTTGGCGGCGACTGTAATTGGCCAGGTTGCTTTGCGTTCTGGGCGACAGTCTCGCGCGCACTTTTAGATGAGCTCTCGGATGGCGGTCGTGACGGCATCCGCTTGGGACGGGTCAATTGGCGCAAATTGGCCCGCATCGTTATCCCAATATTTGCCGCTATCGCCCGCAAATCTGTCCTCCAGCGCCAGGCGACACAGGATGTCGGCGCCGATGGACAGGTCTTTGCCCGCAACGCCAAAGCCTTCCTGGACCATCTTTGAGGCCAGGAGAGAACCAGGATTGACCGCGATGACAACCGGACCATCAAGATGGGTGCGCGCCATGTCTTGGGACCACAATGTGATCGCGCGTTTGCTTTGCGCATACGCGTCCATATCGCCCAGTCGCTCGTGGCCCTGCATCGCGGCGATGCTGACCGGGGCTTGCGCGGCCGACGACAGGTTGATGATCCGGCCATCAGCCGGGATCATCGGCAGCAGCGCCGTTGTCAGTAGGTAAGGGGCAAACGTGTTGACCACAAAGCGCATGTCTTGCCCGTCGGGCAAGATCGGATCGCCGACCTTAAAGACCCCGGCATTGTTGATCAGCACATCCACATGCTCGACCTTGGCTTGGATTTCCTCGGCCAGTGCAGCGGTCTGTGTCAGCGAAGACAGATCCGCTTTGCAGGTCAGCACGGCGCCACCGATTTCGGCCGCCGCAGCGTCGAGTTTGGCTTCGTTGCGTCCGTGCAGCACCAATCTGTGGTCCTGTGCGGCCAGCATCTTGGCCGTAAGCAGGCCGATACCGTCCGTCGCCCCGGTGATCACGATGGTTTTTGTCATGGCGGTGCCCTTTCTGTCAAAAAGTCCGGCAGCACCTCATCGGCCAGCCGTTTCATTGTCTCTTCGACATCGGCGCTGTTGAAGCGCAGGTTCAGCGCGACGTGGTTGATCCCAGCCGTCTGCAAGTCGCTGAGATATGATTTCAAAAACGTCACGCCAGAGCGAAAACCCAGGTGGATCGGCTCCGGGGCGGCATCGGCCTCAGGCACCAGATCGATGTAGAGCGATTGCATCACAGGTTTCTGCGCCGATCCGGCCGCGACCGAACGCGCGCGATAGTCGGCCACCAGGCGCGCTTGCGCCGCGGCATCGTGCGGATAGGTCATCCAGCCATCGCCATGTTCGGCCACCCAATCGGGTGTCTGCTGGGCCCTGCCGGTGATCAAAACGGGCAAGCGTCCGGCCACGGGCTTGGGCAGTAGATCAGCCCTGCCGGCAAGCTGGCCCTGCGGTCCCGCATAGTGCGGATAAGCCTCAGACGCGGCGCGGATATAGGCCAGGCTGTCGCGAAAACGTGCGCCGCGATCATCAAAGCGCATCGCCATGGCCGGGTATTCTTCCGGCCGGTCGCCCGAGGCCACGCCCAACAAAAGCCGACCGCCCGACAAATGGTCCGCCGATGCTGCGGCCTTCGCGACATGGGCAGGATGGCGCAGCGGCAAAATGATGCTGGCCACGCCAAGTGCGATGTCGTGCGTGGCACCGGCCAGCAGGCCAAGATAGACAAAGGGATCAAAGACTTGGCCCGCATCGCCAAAGCTTGGCACATTAAACGGAACATCGCGCAGCCAGATGGCGGCAAAGCCCAACTCGTCGGCCAGTTGCGCGCGGCCGACATGACGCTCCATCGAGGGGACGGGGTTGTTGTGATGCGCCTCGAGCGGGGCGACCAGACCCAGGCTTAAAATGCCAGGGCGGAATGTGCTGTTATAGCCGCGGTTGAGATCGGCAAACGCGGTTTTGGATTTCTCATCAAGCATCATCGATGTCCTTCCCAACGGCGCCGGCGCGGCGCGTCCTGCAATGGCGCGATGCCTAAGAACCGCGCTGGCCTGCCTTCAACCCGCACCGCCGCGCCCAGATTGGCGCTCAGGCGCGCTTAGGCAAGATCATCCTTGCCTTCGATCAGAAAGTGAAAACTCTCCGACCCGGCCGTGCGGGCGGCAAGATGGGGCGTGTATTCGGGATCATTCATGAAATTCATCGCCGCCTCCTTTGAGGGCCATTCAATCACGATGCGCAGAGCTGCCGGTTCGTCGCCCCCCTCAACCTGATCATGCGAAGAGGTGCGAGCCAGGTATTTGCCGCCATGTGCGGCAACGCGGGCATTGGCGCTCGGCAGATAGCCGGGGATCCAGTCCTCGCTGGTGGGGGTTACGGCAAGTACGGAATAATAGGCCATTGCAGTCGCTCCTTGCGTGGCGTTTCGTTCGGTCGCATATGGAGCATCTTATTTTCCGAATAAACTACCCGTTGACAGAGTTCACCATTCGGCTTTTGCATATAATATGGATACAAATGCCGTTCGGCTTTTTGTGCTTGCCGCCGACAAGTTGAACATCAGTGCCGCGGGGCGGGAGCTTGGCCTGGCCCCGTCGGTGGCCAGCGCCTGGATGTCAAAACTGGAAACGACACTTGGCGCCGATCTGCTGCACCGCTCCACCCGCAAAGTGGCGCTTTCCATCGAAGGGGCGGAATTTCTGCCCTTTGCCCGCGATATCATCGCGCGCGAAGACGCGGCGCGTGCGGCCTTGGGCCAGGGCAGGGCGAAGGTTTCGGGCACCTTGCGCTTCACCGCGCCAAGCAGTTTCGCGCAGCAATACATATCCCCGATCCTGCCCGCATTTTTGGCGCAAGAGCCGGGCTTGACCCTTGATTGCCGTCTGTCGGACAAGCAGTTCGACCTGATTGAAGGCAGTTTCGACCTGGCATTGCGCAACGCACCTCTTAGAGATTCCAGCCTGCGCGGGCGCAAACTGGCCGATGACACGCGCGTGCTCTGCGCAGCGCCCGACTATCTCGAAAAACACGGTGTGCCACAGCACCCGAGCGATCTGCGTGGCCACCACCTGATCGCTTTTGCCTCTTTGGGCGAGCAGGGATTGATCCATGCCGATGGCGCTGCCCATGCCTTTGCGCCGGGCAGTGCAATCTGCCAGCTCATCATGGATGATGGCAACAGCCACAAAGGCGCGACCGTGGCAGGTGCCGGCATATCGGCAAATTCGCTTTGGAGCGTGCATGCAGAATTGGCCTCCGGGGCCCTGGTTCGCGTCCTGCCCGATTGGCGTTTCGCGGAAGAGACCGATTTATGGCTCTTGTATCCGCAGGCCAATGTCATGTCCCCGAAGGTGCGGGTGTTCATCGATTTCTTGCTGGAGCGAATTGGCAAGCACCCACCTTGGACAAGCCCGACGGCCATCTGACACCGGCCCTTGCAAATCCACTCAGTTCGGACAGGTAGGGCAGATTATTCGGCGGCGTCGGGGATTGTCGGGCTCTCGCTCACCCCGCCATCGCCATTGGGATAGACCAGACCGGCCGAGATAATGAGCTTCGCTGCATCCTCGACCGTCATATCCAAAACGATCACATCCTTGCGCGGGAAAAACAGCAAAAAGCCGGAGGTCGGGTTTGGCGTGGTGGGCAGGAAAACCGATACCATCTCTTCGGGTCCGTGCCGTTCGGCAATCTCCCCTTTGGCCACGGTAGAGATAAATCCAATCGCCCAAATGCCGCGCCGCGGATACTCGATCAGGCAGGCTTTGTCGAAGTTCTGCTCGCCCTGGGCCAGGACCGTCTCAACAATTTGCTTGAGACCGGAATAGATTGTGCGCACGCCGGGGATCGACAGGACCAGACCTTCGGCCCAATTGATCATCGATCGCCCGATCAGGCCTTTCGCAAGCCAGCCGACAAGAATGGTGAAGATCAGAAAGGTGGCAACGCCCAGGCCGCGGATATTAACCTCAAGCCCGGTATAGCGCTGGAACAGCACAAGCGGATCATAGGCATTGGGGACAAGCGGCAGGACCCAACCATCGATCCAGCCGACCAGCGTCCAGATCAGCCATATGGTGATACCAATGGGCGCGATGACGACAAGCCCGGTGAAAAAGCTTGTCCGCAGACCGGCTAAAAAGCTCCGGCGTGGCGGTGGCGGTGTTTCAGGCAGCTTCATCGAACTCGGGGCGAATAAACGGGACTCACCACTTATAGGTAGGGATGTTCTTGGTCTCGCACAAGGAATGCATTGGTCACATGCGGCTCAAGCTTTGGGCAATACGGGCCGCCAACTGCGCATTGTTTCGCACCAATGAAATATTGGCCGTCAGGCTCTGGCCGTGGCTCGCCTCAAAGAGCTTTTGCAGCAGGAAGGGTGTAACCGCTTTGCCGGTGATTCCGGCCTGTTGCGCCATGCCAAGTGCTGTCTCGATCATAGGCTCCAGCGCGGCGCGCGGGATCTCGTCGGCTTCTCGGATCGGATTGGCGACAAGCTGGCCGCCGGTCAGACCCAAGCGTTGACGTTGACGGTGTGCGGCGGCGATGGCGTCGGGCGTGTCAAGCCGCACAGGGGCCGCCAGCCCGCTATCGCGCGACCAAAAGGCCGGGAATGCATCGTGCTGAAACGCAATGACCGGCACGCCCAGGGTTTCGAGAACCTCCAGCGTTTTGGGCAGATCAAGAATGGCCTTGGCGCCGGCCGCCACAACCGTGACGGGGGTCAGCGACAGCTCGCGGAGATCGGCGGATATATCGAAGCTTTGCGCGGCACCGCGATGCACACCGCCGATGCCGCCGGTTGCAAAAACCTCGATCTCGGCAAGATGGGCGCAAATCATCGTTGCCGCCACCGTAGTCGCGCCGGTGACATTTTCGGATAAGGCGACGGCCAGGTCTGCCCGGCTCAGCTTCCAGACGTCTCGCGCCTGCGCCAGCCGATCCAGCTCTGCGGCATCCAAGCCCACGCGGATCCGCCCATCCATCACGGCAATTGTTGCCGGGACGGCTCTGTCCGCGCGGATCTCATCTTCGACCAACCGGGCCGTTTCCAGATTTTGCGGATAGGGCATGCCATGGGTGATGATGGTCGATTCCAGCGCCACAATCGGTACGCCGTCAGCCCTGGCCTGCGCCACTTCGGCGCCGAATGTGAGGAGGTCTTGCATCCGATCCCGCCCTATCCCGCCACATAGGCAGCAGCCGCCGAAAGCCCTGCTTCAACTGCGTCTGCCCCCGTTAAGCCGCGCAATTCTGCTGCGATATGGGCAGCCATGAATGTATCACCCGCCCCGGTGATGCGTATCGGCGCCACTTGCGGCGGCCTGCGCGTGACCATGCCCGCTGCACTCGCCTCAACCGCAAGGCCACTGCCTTGGGTCACCAGCACGCGCAATGCACCGGCGGCAAGCAGGGCCTCGGCGCCCTCGATCGCCGTGGCCGGTTCAGTTTCGGTCAAAAGACCCGCCTCTTCGCAATTGACGTACAGCGTGGCGCGCGGATGGGCCAAAAGCGGCAGCAAGCGCCGTACTTTGCCGGGTGACGCCGGGGCGAGCCGCAGATCTGCCGCGCCAAAGGCCGGATCGGCGGCAATTTCGGCCAACAGATCGCCGGTCAAATTGCCGTCGATTGCCACAAGGCCCGTCCATGGCCGCGCGTCAGAGCCCAATCGTCCGTCGCGAAGTGGCGCGAGGATACCGGCGCCAGCAGCCTCCAGGGAATGCGCATCCGCAATGGCCGCAACCAAATTGCCTTGCGATTCAATGGCCATGTATTGGTCTGTCGGCAGTTCGGGATCGCGTAACAAATACTGGGTGATGAGCCCCATTTCAGCGCAAGCAGCCTCAAGCGTGCAACCCTCGGGATCGGTGCCAACGGCTGAGATGAGGGCAGGGCGCAGTCCCAGGCGCCGCAGGGTCATCGCGACAATCAGCGCCACGCCGCCCGGGACCCGCGTGATATAGCCCGGCTTGTCATTGCCAAGCCCAAGCGGCAGGCTCGTCCGGCCAATCACATCCCAAAGCACGGATCCGATGCATATTATGTCGATATCATCCCGCGTCGTCATCCATTGGAGTTAGCCATAACCGGCCCATGGGTAAATAACACATCCGACTAGATATGGCGCTTTCGAACCGGGGGCTTGCATCGCCGCACGATCTGCCGTAACTGGCGCCCACTTCACAGGCGAAGGCGGGCCAATGCGGGGAGACATCCCGTCAGGTCCACCGGTTGGGGCATAGGCTCTCAAAACCTTCGCTCAGGCGCAAACCGGAAAGGACGAATGGGCATGGCGCTTCCCGAGTTTTCCATGCGTCAGCTGCTTGAAGCTGGCGTGCACTTTGGCCACCAGACGCATCGCTGGAACCCCCGTATGGGAGAATTCATTTACGGCGATCGCAACGGGATCCACATTATCGATCTAACGCAAACCGTTCCGATGCTGGATCAGGCGCTGCAGGTCGTACGTGAGACTGTCGCCAAGGGCGGTCGTATTCTCTTTGTCGGCACAAAGCGGCAGGCACAGCGGCCAGTAGCCGAAGCCGCCGAACGCTGTGCGCAGTATTATATGAACCATCGCTGGCTCGGCGGCACGCTGACGAACTGGAAGACCGTATCGAATTCGATCGGCCGGTTGCGCCAGATCGATGAGCGGATGGAGGAGGGCGCAGACGGCCTGACCAAGAAAGAGCGTCTTGGCATGGAGCGTGACCAGTCCAAGCTGCAGGCCTCGCTTGGCGGGATCCGCGAGATGGGCGGCCTGCCCGATCTGCTTTTTGTCATCGACGTCAAGAAAGAGGACCTGGCCATCGCCGAGGCGAAAAAGCTGGGCATCCCGGTTGTGGCGGTCGTTGATACCAACTGCTCGCCCGACGGCGTCGACTACATCATCCCCGGCAATGACGATGCCGCCCGCGCGATCACGCTTTACTGCGATCTGGTCAGCCGTGCGGCACTTGACGGAATGAGCGCACAGATGGAAACCGCGGGCGTCGATCTGGGCGCGCTCGAAGAAGGCACGGTTGAAGAAGCGGTCGCCGAGGCGCCGGTTGCGGACCCCCCCGCCGCAGAAGCCCCCACCGCGGAAGCGCCAGCCGAGGAGCCGGCTGTTGCTGCTGCCGAAGCCCCGGCCGAAGAGACCCAAGCCGGCGCTGGAAGCTGAGTGTCACCAACCTGACATAGCGGCCAGCTTAGCCTGGCCCAAGCCGACCCAAACGAAAAGGAGACCGCCATGGCGATTACGGCAAGCCTGGTGAAAGAGCTGCGCGACAAGACCGGCGCGGGCATGATGGACGCCAAAAAGGCGCTGACAGAAACCGACGGCGACATGGATGCCGCGGCCGATTGGCTGCGCACCAAAGGCCTTGCAAAGGCTGCAAAAAAGTCTGGTCGCACGGCCGCCGAAGGCCTTGTCGCCGTGACGGTTGCGGGTGGCAAAGGCGTGGCCGTTGAGGTCAATTCCGAGACCGATTTTGTGGCCAAGAATTCCGAATTTCAAGATATGGTCAGCGGCATCGCAGAACGCGCAATGAGCGTGGACGATGTCGATGCGCTTTTAGCCGCAGATATGGCGGGCAAATCCGTCCAGGACGTTCTGACCGAAAAGATCGCCACAATCGGTGAAAACATGTCGGTCCGCCGCATGGCACGCGTCCAGGCCGGCAATGTCGTCAGCTACGTGCACAACGCCGCCGCCCCTGGCATGGGCAAAATTGGCGTTCTGGTAGCTTTTAACGGCAACGATGAGGGGTTCGCGCGCCAGGTTGCCATGCATGTCGCGGCCGCCGACCCACGTCCAGCCGCACTGACTGAGGCCGAGCTTGACCCCGCACTGATCGAAAAAGAACGCCAAGTTCAAATCGACATCGCCCGCGAAAGCGGCAAGCCAGAGGCCGTGATCGAGAAGATGATCGACGGCCGCATGAAGAAGTTTCTGGCCGAGATCACGCTCGTGAATCAGGCCTTTGTCGTTAATCCCGACCTATCAGTCGCCAAGGCTGCCGCGGAAGCCGGCGTAGAGATCACGGGCTTTGTCCGGCTTGAAGTGGGCGAGGGGATCGAGGTCGAAAAAGAGGACTTCGCTGCTGAAGTCGCAAAAGCATCCGGACATTAAGTTCGATCTGTAAGCCCTTGGTTTCAAAACGAAGCGGCGCTGCCCAGGGACGTGGCAGCGCCGCACTTTGTGCTCCATCAGCCGGCACAAGATGGGGACGCACCGACACAAGAGCCGAACAGATATTTTTGATATCGGCTCGTATGAGACGGGGGCGCTGCCGAAAATTGGCCCGCTTCCCCGATGCTCCTGGCTGAAATTAGCCATCACTCACGGAACAACCTGACCTTGCGTCAGTTTATTCAAATTGAAAAGTCGGGAAAACCTTACCTTTCGGTAAAATCCAGCGTGGTGAAGGGGTCAGGCCCGTTCCGGCTCAAGCAGAAAAATCTGGTTTAAAACCGAAGCCTTACGCACGGCTTGCGCGGTCGTTTCTACACCCAATGTGTCGCGTGCGCCGCGAAGATGTTTTTCAACTGTCGCCGCATTACGTTCCAGAATCAGAGCGATATCTTGGATTGTCTTGCCGTCGGCGACAAATTCCAGAACTTCCGTTTGCCGACGCGTCAGCACACGACTTTGACCGGTCGCGGGTAGCTGCGTAATGCATAAATGTGCGACATGGTTCAGCACTTCGATCGCTTCACCATGCTTCACCCAAAGCGTGTCGACGTCGCGTTGCGTCATGTCTGCACGCGCGGTCAGGCCGATGCCGGCGCTGGAATGCTTCTTGGCCATCGGAAAGCTGATTGTATAACCGGCGTTCAGCCCGTAGCGGCGGTTGAGCGCCAACACCGTGCGCTGCGCTTCATTCATCGAACAACTCGACAAGACGTCGTGCACCACGCCCCAAGACATTGCACCAACATTTTCGTTAGCCCAGTTCATCATCGGACCCGCACGGAAAAGCCCTTTATTCACAAAGGCCTCTACGTATTGCGGATCATGATTAGTCAGGACAAGTGCATCATCGGGATCACCAAACGTGCCTTTGCGCCGAAAAGCGGAATAGGCATAGAACAAACGGTCAAAGCCATACTCCGCCATGACGGCGGTATGGTGGCGCCAGAGTTCGTCGACACTGCGCGTGGCTAAGTAGGGCTTAAGTGTCTTCATCCACAGCGCCTCCGTTCGCTGCAGGGACCGAACCGGCCCGTGAAACTGAAATCTCAGAAAAGGATTTGACCTGGTGATCAGATTGTTCTGCGCCGCCGGTTACAGGTCAAGCGTGTTCTCGTTTCAGTTGTTACAAATCTGAGAGACACGACGCCGCAGCACGGCGTTTACGTTCTTAAACCTGGCCAGTATAGCGGTTTACATAATCATGATTAGCGGAAATCCAGATCGCAGCATCCGGGCTAAAGTGTCGCCCTTACCCATGGCCTTAATCCACGTTTGCAGAGACTTAGCCCAAACTGTTCCACGCAAAGCATAGCCGTCGCCGCCTCAGTTTGAGTTCTTTGCTTGGATCAATTCGATGACTCGGTCGATGAGCCTTTTGTCCGCCATCTGATGCCATGCGTCACCACTCAACCGCTTGTGAAGTTGAACAAATGCGGCCCTGGGGTTGTTCATCGCAAGGAAAACCAAATCGCTTGGCAGGCTCTTGGCGATCCGACGCGCTTCTTTTTCACGCTCCCATTCTGCGATTTCCTGGTGTGATTGCAGATCAGAAGTCCAAGCGCCTGCCAAGATCATGGCGTCGCCAGCTTGGTCAGTCCATTTCATGTCAGTATTGTCGACGTCGAGAAAACCCATTTCTGCCAGAGCCTTCAAAATGTGGCTCTGTTTCTGTGGCGGGGCGAACCAGGCGCGTGTTGTCGGAACGTCCTGGTTCCATTCAATAAAACCCACATACGCTTGGAAAATCCTGTCGAAGCGATCATCGTATTGACCGGAAGCAAAATGCGCGGCGTAGCCATCCGTTGGCTTGCTGAGCGCGTATTTGTGGCCGCCAATCGAACCGGCCAAGTTGAGCTCATGCGTCAGTAAATAGGCGCCGTCTTCTGATACGGAGATCGACCAGCCCGAAATTATGTCTCCAGCTTGAGCGACATGTTTTGGATGGAAGGAGTTTTTTGTAAGCAAAACAGCGATATAGGCGGTCATTTCCGCACAAGCTGATCTAAGCATTTGCTTATCTGACATGATGATTTGCTTCGCTCACGGGCGATTTTCCTCATCCGCCGCGCCACCAAGTGACGAACGGTTCTCCGCATAATTCTGCAACGTGTTCAAAAGATTGACCTCACTCAATGCCACCGAACTGCACCACTTTCCGCAGATTTGATGGTGTTCCCCAAAGCAGCCAGTACGCAGCCAGCCCAAACCCCGTACGGTGCGGTCGGAACAATTCGCCCTACGCTATTCTTTGGGCAAGGTTACAATAAAGGTTGTTCCTTTGCCCAATTCGCTTTGGATCTTTAACCGCCCCCGATGGCGGTTGACGATATGTTTGACGATGGCAAGGCCGAGGCCGGTGCCGCCCATCTGGCGGCTTCGATGGGCATCAACGCGGTAAAATCGCTCCGTCAGGCGCGGGATGTGGGACGGCTCAATACCCTCGCCACGGTCGATCACTTCAAGCCGAGCGATGGGGCCCTTTAACGCACCACCGGCAACGCTTTCGCTAAGCCGCAGGCTTACATGCCCATCCGGTCCGCCATATTTCAACGCGTTTTCAACAAGGTTCATGACCACCTGCATGAGCTGGTCTTTGTCGCCGCGCACCAGAACCGTTCTGTCGGCGCCGTCGACCGCGATCACGGTGCCCGCCTCATCGGCTTGCAACCTAAGTGCCGCCACAACGCTGTTCACGATCTCGTTCAAGGCCACTTCATCATTCGGCTGAATGCGCTCTTCGCCTTCGACCCGGCTGAGCGACAAAAGATCGGATACGATCCGGTTCATCCGCCGCGCCTCGTCGTTCATGATGGCCAAAAACCGCTCCCGCGCGGTTGCGTCGGATTGCGCCGGGCCACGCAGCGTTTCAATGAAGCCCAGGATCGCGGTCAGCGGCGTGCGCAATTCATGGCTGACATTGGCGACAAAATCACGGCGCATCTCTGCGGCTTCGCGCAGATGCGTGATATCGCTGAAATGCAAAAGCAGGCCCAAATTTGCCTCCAGAACGCTGACCTGCACGCGAAAGACCGTTTGGCCCGCCTGCCCTGACTGCACGTACCGCGCCTCTCCGCCAGGCCCGCCGGCATAGGTCGCCTCTATCAAAGCCAGCAAAGCGGGTTGGCGCAGAACGGCCACATGGTTGCGCCGCAAAATCCAATCCCCAAACAGCGAATTCGCCGCCGTATTGGCCGCACCGACCGCACCGGTTTGGTCAAGAAAAAGCATCGGTGACGGCACCGCGTTCACCAGCGTTGAGATCGCCACTTCGTCCATTATGTTCTCATGATCTACGGGCAGGCCGCTACATTTACCGTCGAGGCCTGCACCTTTTGATAGTCTTCACTCGATAGTTTTTACCGATTAACGCGAAACTTTGAGCCTAATAAAAGATATCATCGTTGCTTTCGAACCAAACGGTCCAGTACATACGGTGTTCCTTGTCCGAAGCTACTAATGTTAGATACAAGCCTCCACCCCCTTCAAAGCGCGCGCCCGCGGCGCGTCGTGGCCGTTGGCTTCGAGGGTTCTGCCTTTGGGGCCATCCCGCCGCATATGGTGAGAGACGAGGATTGGGTCGAAACCCACACAGATACAAGCTTGCGCGCCCTGGACTTGGCTGATCCGCACGCGCCCGACATCATCATATCACCTGTCTTTTCCGGCTGCATTGATGCGTTCGACCTTGCCGTGTTGTTACAGGAACACGGTTTTGCGGGGCGCTACCTGGCCATCACCCGGCCAGTAACAAACCCATCTGTCATCCACAACGACATAGCGCATCACGCACCCAGTCTCGACTTTGATATCGTCGTGATGGGCGGGGCGCCACGGTTGCGCGCGGTTTAGCCGCCATGTGCCGCGGCCAGGCCTGCTGAAAATTCACGCTCGAGCATGTCGAGCCCTTCTATCCCGACAGAGACGCGGAAGAAGCCATCACTGATGCCCAAAGTGGCGCGGGCATCGGCGCTCATCGCGCGATGGGACGAGGATGCCGGATGCGACAAGGTGGTCGCGACATCACCCAGTGTTGGCGCAAAGACCAGACCGGGCGCTGCTGCCACGAAGCGCTCGGCTGCCGGCTCTCCCCCCTGAATTTCAAATGAAACCATATTGCCGTCGCGCCCAGCCAGCAGATGGGCCGCGCGCGCGCGATCCGGGTGGTCGTCGCGGCCGGGATACAAGACACGAGATACCGCGGGATGGTTGCCCAGGAAATTGGCCAGATCACGGGCCGTTTCCTCGGCGCGGTCAAAGCGCAAATCGAAGGTGAAGAGCCCGCGTTCGGCCAACCAGCATTCATAGGGGCTGGGCGTAAGTCCGGTTGTTGTCGCAAAATCGTAAATCGCTTTGCGGTGTTGCGCGTCGCGTGCCATCACATAGCCAAGGGTGACATCGGCATGGCCGGCCAACAGTTTGGTAACCGAGTGGATGACGATATCTGCGCCAAATTCCAGCGGGCGAAGACTGCGCGGCGTGGCAAATGTATTATCGACCGCCAAGATGATCCCGCGATCTTTGGCAAGTGCTGCGATGCCTTCGAGATCTGCGATCCGCAAGGTCGGATTGGCGACAACCTCAATCAGGATCATCCGTGTTTCGGGCCGCAAAGCGGATGCGATGTTTTCCGCCGCGCTTGCATCAACAACGCTCGTTGCAATCCCAAACCGGGCAAGGTCCTGGTTCATCAGCCGCAAAGATCGGCCGTAAAGCTGATCGCTGCCAATCACGTGATCACCGGCCGATAACAGCCCCATCAATGCCGCCGTAACAGCAGCCATGCCGGAGCCCACGATCATCCCGCCCTGCCCGGCCTCAAGTTGGTCAATGCGCGCGGCCAGTTGGTCGGCATTGGGATGGCCTTCGCGGGCATAGGTATAGCCCTGCACGCGCCCGTCATATTGCGCATGCAGATCAGCGATCGAGGGCGAGGCATACACAACAGAAGGCTGGATAGGCGTCGCAACAGGCGCACTGACGCCACCCTGCAGCGGCATACGCCGGATCAACGTATCAGGTGTTGTATTCTTCTTCATCGCCGTCCTCTCCCCAATCAGACCAAGCCGATCAAGTGTTTCGCGGCAGCACGCGGCAACGACGGCGCCCAAAGGGGGCCCGAGGCGCCGGGTTCCGCCGCTGCTTTTTTACGGTCGTACTGTGCCGTCGCCCGTGACCAGATATTTGAAAGACGTCAGTTGATCGGCCCCGACCGGGCCCCGCGCATGCATCTTTCCAGTGGCAATTCCGATCTCAGCGCCCATGCCAAACTCACCACCATCGGCGAACTGGGTGGAGGCGTTGCGCATCAAGATCGCGCTATCGAGCCGGGCAAAAAACACCTCCGCCGCCGCATCGTCTTCGGTGACAATTGCATCGGTATGGGAAGAGCCGAACTTCCGGATATGCGTCATTGCTTCGTCAATGTTATCAACGACTTTGGCGGCGATCTTCATGTCAAGAAACTCACGGCCCCAATCCTCGGCTGCCGCCGGACGGACACCGTCGATTACGGCGATCTGTGCATCTCCCCGCACCTCGACACCGGCATCAAGAAGCGCGCGAACGACACCCTGGCCAATCGTTTCGGCAATGTCTTGATGGATCAGCAAGCATTCGGCCGCGCCACAAATGCCGGTGCGCCGCGTCTTGGCGTTCAAGACAACATCAAGCGCCTTTTGCGGATCGGCTTCGGCGTCCAAATAGATATGGCAGATCCCTTCCAGATGGGCGAAGACCGGCACCCGCGCCTCAGCTTGCACAAGCCCGACCAACCCTTTGCCGCCCCGCGGCACAATCACATCGATGAAGTCCGTCGCAGACAGCATCGCTTGGACTGCCGCCCGGTCGCGCGTGGGGACCAATTGCACGGCGTCCGCCGGCAGGCCCGCATCCTCCAAACCCTGACGCAAGCACGCGGCCAAAACGCCCGATGAATGGAAACTTTCCGAGCCGCCGCGCAAGATCACCGCATTGCCGGATTTCAAGCACAGGCCTCCGGCATCGGCCGTCACATTGGGCCGGCTTTCATAGATCACGCCGATCACGCCCAAGGGCGTGCGCACACGCTTGATCTCCAAGCCCGATGGCTGCTGCCATTGCGCCAGCACCGCACCCACCGGGTCCTGCTGGGCGGCCACCGCGCGCAGGCCGTTGGCAATGCCAGCGATCCGCTCCCCATCCAGCATCAGCCGATCAAGCATCGCCGCCGACAGACCCTTTTCCTCGCCGTAAGCCATATCTTTTGCGTTGGCTTCCAGAAGGGGCGCGCGATTGGCCTCAACCGCCGCGGCTGCGGCCTCGATCGCCTGGCGCTTCTGCTCCGGTGCGGCATAGGCCAAAACATCGGCCGCAGCGCGTGCACGTGTTCCCAGCCCCGCCATCATGGCGGCAATATCGTCGGTCAGGTCTTTCATCCGTCCCTCTCCTTCTGCCAAGGCAAAGCCTACCGCACCAGCCGCTAGATCGCCATATCGTCGCGATGCACCAAAGCCGCCCGGCCCGGATAGCCCAGAATCACCTCTATTTCATTGGATTTATGGCCCATGATCGCGCCGGCCTCCTGGGCGGTGTAGCGCACCAGGCCCACTCCGATCCGCGTGCCGTCATCGCGTTCCAACGCAACCGGGTCGCCGCGCCGAAACGCGCCGGACACCAAGACCACGCCAGCGGGCAGCAAGGATTTGCCGCGCCCCAAAGCCGCAACAGCCCCGCCATCCAAGCGCAACGCGCCTTTTGGTACCATCGCGCCAATCCAATTCTTGCGCGCGGTTTGTGGATCGTCCTGCGGCAGGAACCATGTCGCCGGCGCGCCTTCGGCCAGGGCCGTCAGCGGGCGCACGCCCGAGCCCTGGCAGATCACCATCGCCGCCCCCCCCTGCATCGCAGTGCGCGCCGCAAGCAGCTTTGTTTTCATCCCGCCTTTTGACAGGCCCGAGCCCGCATCACCCGCCATCGCCTCGATCTCCGGCGTGATGTCCGAGATCACCTCAAACCGCCGCGCTTGCGGATCGGTAGCGGGATTGGCCGAATAGAAGCCATCCACATCGCTTAACAAAACCAGGCAATCGGCCCCGGCCATCACGGCGACATTGGCCGCGAGCCGATCATTGTCGCCATAGCGGATCTCGTCGGTGGCGATGGTGTCATTTTCATTCACAATCGGGACCACGCCGCGCCCGAGCAACGCGCCAAGCGTAGCACGCGTGTTCAGATAACGCCGCCGGTCGCCGGAATCGTCCAAGGTCAACAGCACCTGCGCGGTTGTAATTTTGTGCGGCGCCAACGCTGCTTCATAGGCCTGGGCAAGCTTGATCTGACCGACCGCAGCCGCACCTTGCACTTCTTCGAGCGCCAAATTGCCCTGACCCAAACCCAAAACCGACCGGCCAAGTGCAATGGAGCCCGAAGAGACCACGATCACATCCACCTTGCGGGCCCGTAACCCGGATATCTCATCGGCCAGAGCCGACAGCCAATCAGCGCGGAGCGCCCCCGTCTCACGGTCAACCAAAAGCGCTGAGCCGATTTTGATGACCATGCGGCGCGCCTGTGAAAGTTGCGTGCTCATGGCTGCCACGGCGCAGGCGGCGCATCCATGGCATGGGCATCGGCCTCAATCTCTGAGCGCAAGGCACGCAACAGGCCGGTAATGCCAGTGCCCGCAACGCCCGAGATGGCAAAGACCGGCCCACCTGCCGCAGCTTCCAAGGCCAGCCGTGCCTCAACCCGTGCCTCGGCATCAAGGGCGTCGACTTTGTTCATCGCGGTCAGAATGGGCTTTTCGGCCAGCGCGCCGCCATAAGCTGCAAGCTCGGATCGGATCGTCTTAAAATCCGCGACCGGATCGTCGGATGTGCAATCGACCAGGTGCAACAGCACGCGCGAGCGCTCAACATGGCCCAGAAAACGGTCCCCCAAGCCGCGGCCCTCATGGGCGCCCTCGATCAGGCCCGGAATATCGGCCACGACAAATTCCACACCATCAACGCCCACCACACCCAGGTTTGGCACAAGCGTTGTGAACGGATAATCGGCGATCTTTGGCCGCGCGTTTGATGTTGCGGCCAGAAAGGTCGACTTACCGGCGTTTGGCAGGCCCAACAGACCGACATCCGCAATCAGTTTAAGCCGCAGCCATAATGTGCGCTCCACACCCGCTTGGCCGGGATTGGCCCGCCGGGGCGCCTGATTGGTGGAGGATTTGAAATGCAGATTGCCAAAACCGCCATTGCCGCCCTGAGCCAGGCAAATCCGCGCACCGACCTCCGAAAGATCGGCCAGGACCTCGTCTTCGTCCTCATCAAGGATCTCGGTGCCCGCGGGCAGGCGCAACACGACGTCGGCGCCATCTTTGCCAGTGCGCTGCTTTCCCATGCCAGGCTGGCCGTTCTTGGCGAAAAAGTGCTGCTGATAGCGGAAATCAATCAATGTGTTGAGGCCCTCGACCGCCTCGGCCCAGACATCGCCGCCGCGCCCGCCATCGCCACCATCCGGGCCGCCATATTCGATGTATTTTTCGCGCCGAAAGCTCACCGCCCCGCCGCCACCGGCGCCGGACCTAATATAGACCTTGGCAAGATCGAGGAACTTCACGACCCTACCCTCACTTTCTTTGCTTGCGCTTCATCCCATGGCCCGGCCCGCGCCGCGCCGCCGCCTGACGCCCTCTACCGCCTCAGGCGAGCCGTTTCAAATATGTCCAGGTTGGCACCTTGGCGCCGCGCGCGACGGAAAACGCCTCCGCATCGCCGAGATAGTCGAAACCTGCATTTGTTAGGACCCGGGCAGATGCCGGATTGTCCTGAAAGACCGAACCGAAGATCGTGGCGTTCTCCAGCGGGTTGTTTTCCACCAAAAGCCGCACGGCTTCTGAGGCCAGGCCGGTATTCCACATCGCAGGCGCGATCCAATAACCGATCTCGGATTGGTTGCGGTCCATCTGCTGCAAGGAAATCAGGCCCAGCAATTCCGACCCGCCAAAGGCGCTCGCATCCATCACCCAAACAAATTCCGACCGGTCGGCAGCAATCGCGCGCTCAATGAAAGCCTCAGCGGCGCCGGGCGGCAAAGGATGCGGGATCGATGTCGTCATCTCCGCGACGCGGCGGTCGGATGCATAAAGCGTCATCAGGCCACTATCGGACAGCCGGATCGGGCGCAGCATGAAGCGTGGACCCGAAACCTGCTCGGCGGCGACAATCACGTCCTGTTTCATGGCGTCTCTCCTCCTTCGAGACATGTTCCGTGTCGGGGAAGCACCGGTTTGACCCAAACTGGTGTCGATTTCGTGACATCGCGGCGAACGACGCCAAAAGCTGCACCAAATACGTGACAAAAGCTTAGGGGGGACCGGCACCCGCCGATCCCCCCTCATTTGGAACCATCCGGTGCCGGTGTTACTCCGCAGCCTCCGCCGCTGGCATGACCGATACAAATGTGCGGCCCTTAAATCCCTTTCGGAAACTTACATGGCCCTGGGATGTGGCAAAGATTGTGTGGTCTTTGCCCATGCCGACACCTTCGCCGGGATACCAACGCGTGCCGCGCTGGCGGATGATAATGTTGCCGGGGATAACCGCTTCGCCGCCGAATTTCTTCACGCCCAAGCGGCGGCCTGCACTGTCGCGGCCGTTACGGGATGAACCACCTGCCTTTTTGTGTGCCATGGGATGTTACTCCTGCTCTGCCGCGAATGTTTTGGCCTGCTCGATCCAATTGTCGCGCTCGATCCGGCCCTTAAACGATAGCTTGTCATCCATATAAGCAATCTCTGCCGGGCCCCAAGCCATGATCTGGTCGAAATGGTAGACACCATTTTCGTGTAGCAGCTTTTCCAGCTTCGGGCCGACGCCAGAGATCTTCTTCAGATCATCGGCACCGCCGTCACGCGGGGCATCCAACAGGTTATCCGGCCGGCTGCCACTTTCATCAGCTTCAACCGCGGGGGCGGGTGCCGCCTTGCGTGCAGGCGCGGGATCGGCTTTTGCCGCCGGTGCCTCGGCCTTGGGTGCGGCCTTCTTCTTGGCTTTCGGCTTTTCGGCAATCTCAGCTGCCGCAGCGCCAGCTGCTGCAACCATTGCCGCGGCAGAGACAGAGCCCGCGCCAATCGCCGCCTTGACACCACTTTTTTCGGCGCCGGAGCCCAAAATGTCGGTCACGCGCAGGAGAGTCAGCTGTTGGCGATGGCCCTTTTTGCGCTGTGAGGAATGCTTGCGCCGGCGCTTCACGAAGTGGATGAGCTTTTCGCCCTTGATCTGATCAATCACTTCGGCCTGCACGGCGGCGTCAGCCACGAGCGGCGCACCAAGCGTGACCTTGTCACCGCCGAGCATCAAAATGTCGTTGAATTGGACGGTCTCACCCGCCTCAGCCGCCAGCTTTTCAACGCGCAGGACGTCACCCGCCTGCACCTTGTATTGCTTGCCGCCGGTCTTCATGACCGCAAACATCTGCGTCTTCCTTATCTACCCGCGCCCTTTGGCCGTGCAGTGCGCACTGTTTGCGGGTCTAGGCCCGCGCCGGGGGCAGCGTGCCCGGATGGGGCAAAATCTGCTGCAATCGCCCGAAACGGTGAACCGATCCGGCCGAGGCTCGGGCTTTGCAACAAGCCTGACAGCAAGTCAAGCACCATTCGCCTCAGATATCGTCGGCGTTTAGCAATCGCGCCGCCGCTAGGCCCAGCTGGTATTGGGTCTCATCAAAGACGCGGCCGTAGCTGGCATGGGCGGCGCGCAACAATTCGCGCCCGGGGGCGGAGCGGTTCATGGCGCGGATTTGCGTGATCTCCTCGGGCGTAAAAGGCGCAAATGTCATGAAATGCGTGGCCCTCAGCCAATCTTCTGAGGCCGCGCGGCGCTGCTCGATATCGGCTGAAAGGGCCGACAGGATGGTGTCTTCAGACAGCGTACCGGCCGGACCTTGACCGGCAATAAGGCCGCGCCAAAAGCTGATCTGGCGGTTCAACTGCGCCGCGACTGCTCTGTCGACGGAGTTTAACTCAGCGCGGTAGATTTCAAGCTCGGCCAGGCGCGGATTACGTGCCGCCTCAGCCTCAGCCAGGGCCGCCCGTGCGGCATCAGCCCCCTCGGCTGTTGCCAGATACCGGCTCATTTCGATCTGCTGGGCGACAACCCTGCGCCCAAGATCGGTGCCATAAAGCGCTATAATCTCACCGCGCGCCTCGGCGGAGACATCGGCCTCGTCCCATGCCGCTTCGAACGCGGCGACAACGCCGGTCAGGCTGTAGATACGGTCGATCTCGGCCTGCCAGCGCTCGAGCGGCACACTCGGAAACACGTCTTGGTGGATACGGGCGGCATCGGCGCTGCGCGCGGCCACGCTGTCATGGAGAAACTGGTAAAAGCCCAGATCATCGAAGAAGGCAAATGCCTCCGGATTATCCGTGTCGAGCCGGGTCATATCAGCTGCATCTTGCGCCAGGCCGGGGCGCGGCAGCGCGAGGATCAGCATGAGGAAAGCGCGCCAGATCATAGCCCAGTATCGGGGCTGCTTTGCGCGAAATCCAGTCCCCCCTTGCAAGGTCAGGTAGGGGCCGCTATGTCCCGCCATCACGACAGACCAGAGCGCGGAGAGGTGCCGGAGTGGTCGAACGGGGCGGTCTCGAAAACCGTTGTGCCTTCACGGGCACCCAGGGTTCGAATCCCTGTCTCTCCGCCACTGGCTTTCGCGCGCGGAGATGCCCGAAATCCGCACAAAAACGCCCAGGCGGCCATCGGTGAACGGACAAAGACGGCAAGGGCCCGGGAATGACGCCAAATTACCATATTGGACAGCTCGACTGGCTAGCGGGATCCTCCTTGGGAGGGGTCCAACCTAATCAATCTGTATCACTGGCGCTTACAAATGTTTCCGCGCGTGAATGACCGGTTTGGGTTATTTTCCAACCCGTTAAATACTGCCGATCCGTTTGATACTTTCGCATCGACAACCATCTTGTTTTTGACAAATCGCTCAGGCGTCTTCGCCACCCAGAATCAGGTCGCTGGAGCGTTTTGAAGGGCTTCCACAGATGCGGTCTTTGCTAATTACCCTCCTCATGGTCGCTCTTGCGAGCGCACAAACTGAGAGTTCCGCAGCAACTGGGAATTTCATTTCAACTATTGGCCGGTCGATGGATGACGTCACGCCCGTCTATTTGCAGATCGGGGATGATCCCTGCTGGGAAGCCGTGATCGAAGTCATTGATGGCGACTTGACCTTTGGTGGCGGGCAAGGACCTGCTTCGCGCAGTTTTGCGGATCCATCAGGTCCCGTGCGTTTGTTGGACGGACGGTCCGATCAAGTGGGTGGCGCAAGTTACATGATTTTGCGCCCGAGCGAGACTAGCACCAATCCAACCGCAGCGATCCTCAGACCCGTGGCGCTCTGCAGGGAGGTAGCGGGGCGACACCCTACACCTTCCGTCCAGCATCCCGCCAATAAGGCTCTCGCAGGCGTGGCTTGAATATCTTGCCGCTGTCTTCGCGCGGCAGGTTTTTGTGAAAATCGATGCGGCGCGGGTGTTTCATCCGGGCAAGTTTGCCGTTGAGAAATTGCAAGACCTGTTCGGCGTCGGGCTGCCAGCCCTCGGCCGGTTCGACGGCCGCCACGATCTCTTCGCCAAATTCCGGGTCCGGCGCGCCGAACACCGCGACATCGCGGATAAACGGCGCCCGCATCAGCACGGCTTCGATTTCGGCCGGGAAGATGTTCGCGCCGCCGGATATGATCATGTCCTTCTTGCGGTCGGTGATAAAAAGGTAGCCGTCTTCATCAAGCCAACCCAAATCACCAACCGAGACATGGCCGTGTTTTTCGGCGGATTTCCGGCTTTCGGGATCGTTGGCGTAATCGAAATCTCCAAACGCCTCCAACCGGGCATGGACCTCGCCAACCTCACCGCATGCGCATTCGCTTCCGTCGCTGTTGAGGATCATAACCGTCCCGCCCATCTGCATCCGGCCCGCAGTGCCGGGACGTGCCAGTGCCTCAGCGGACGACACCATGGTCATAAAACCGATCTCTGAGGCGGCATAGCTTTCCCAGAAAACCGGCCCCCACCAGTCGATCATTGCCGCCTTCAGATCATGCGGCCAGGGCGAGCCGGTAGAGATGCAGAATTCGACCGATGAGAGGTCGTGGCGGTCTTTCACTTCTTGCGGCAGTTTGAGCAGACGGCTCATCATCGTGGGCACAAGGTAGATATGCGTGATTTTGTGCGCCTCGATTGCTGCCAGAAAGGCCTGCGGCTCAAATCGCGGGGCAAGCAGGGTCGACACGCCCTCACACTCCATCGCAGCCGCCGTTAGGGTCGATGGCGCGGAATGGTAAATCGGGGCGGCCGTGAAATACCGCGTACCCGGCTGAAATTGCATCATTTCCGCGCCAACGCGGCGCAACAGATCCCTGTAATCCTTTTTGGGGCCAGAGGATATCTTTCGGATCGCCTTCGGCTTGCCGGTTGAACCGGATGTGTAGCGCAACATCGGGCGCGCGGTTGCGGGCGTTTGGCGGGGCGGGCTGCGATCGACAAGGGCCGACCATTCCACAACGGAGGGATTGCTCTGAGCGGCGCTGTTTGAGATGCCATAGGCCGACCGCAAGGCCCGGCCCGGTGTGACACCGACCAATCGGCGTTCTTTCAGGGCCGGGTGCAACTTGTCGATCAGATCCCTATGAATGATGACAATATCTGCGCGGCTATCGTCGCAGATAGCGGCAACCTCCTCGGCCTCGCCGTGCCAATTGAGCGCGACGATGACGACGCCTGCATGCAGCGCGGTGCGCATGATTTCAAGCTGGG
The DNA here is from genome assembly GCA_039191215.1 of Pseudomonadota bacterium. Lineage (GTDB taxonomy): Bacteria > Pseudomonadota > Alphaproteobacteria > Rhodobacterales > Rhodobacteraceae > HKCCE3408. The sequence continues at coordinate 26,510 of JBCCXT010000008.1, read as the reverse complement.
TCAGATCGTTGCGCAAGATCAGCGCGATACGCGTGTCTTCCCCCGCGCCCAGTGCAGTTAAGGCCCCTGCCCCTTTGGCCACGCGTGCTTGCAAGGCGGCCTGCGAAACACTCTCGTCAAAATCCCCGACCGTGACCTCCGGACTAGCTGCCATCACCTGAACCCATGCCTGTCTCTTCTCAACCGCATTCCAATTCGGAGCATCGACGCCGCGGCCAGTCAAGTTTCGCGACACAGGGGATTGGTCTTGGGTAGACGGTGCAACGGCTCCGCAAGCTGCGCAAACAACCTGGATGTCGGGCTTTCGACTTCGATGGCGCCGAGGTGTTTGATCCCACGGTTTGATGGTGTGATCTTTTCGCTGGCATGGAAGCAGGCAGGATGGGACAGGTTCGTCGTGGGAGCGCCGCGACCATGCGCGCGGTCAGAACAGCGACACGGCGATGGCAAGCTTCGAGCGCGGAGCTGAGCCGGCAATTGCGGATCGATGCCAAGACGGGGGTCAATGGCGGAAGCGCAAAACGGTTGAGGATGAGAAGACCGGAGCAAAAGAACCGCGCTCAACCGTTCTCAGCGAAGGCGAGGAAGCTCGGGTCATAGCGTTCCGGCGGCACAGATTGCTGCCGTTGGACGCCGGCCGCTGCGCATTACAGCCGTCGATCCCGCACCTGGCGCGCTCTTTCTGGCATTGATGTTTGCAGCGGCATGGGCGTCGCTCAAGCACCTGCTGGACGCCGGTCGGTACAAAATCCACACTAATCTCAGCGACAATCGTTGCCCGACAGGCGATGTGCACCGCAAATCTGCCGACACCGGCATCGCGTTTGCAGACCCGCCCGGAAACCGGAACACAGCCCATTGCCGGCCCATGCGCGTCGACATGATCTGCAGCGCAAATGAGATTGACCACCGACTGACCGAACCGAACCATCCACGGACCGATGGCCAGGTCGCATGGAAGAACCGCACAATCCAGGATGGAGCCGTCAAAAGCCATCACGACAACAGCCACGATCAGCGCCGCAGCCACATTGCCGCGGTCCTCGATGCCGATACCTTCACACGTCGCCCAAAGCCCCCGAGCGGTCTCACACGTTACACATACATCTGCAAAACCTGAACTTCAGAGCCGCCCCGATCCATCATAAACCCGATCCAAAAGATGCCGAGACCGAACAGCGAGTTCCCTTCCCGGTGTATCGCAGTTCATCGCTAAGTGGCCGTCGCCGCAGAAGAACAATTGATTTTGATTATCAAAGTTGTCCATCGCCGAATACGATTTTACCCCCGGCTGTTACATCAGTGTGCTTTGGGAAACCTGGGCCGACTACAACTCAGGTATTCATCACGCCACCTCGCGTGCCGCGCGGTAGTCTGCGAGGGGGCTTTGCGCCTCTCGGGCGTATGACATCAGCTTATCATCGACGCCCGTCCACCGCCCTTCTGCCTTCGAAGCGGTCTTGCTCCGTCTTCTGCTATCGCCCGCGATGTACATGCCTCTTGAAGCGGCTCCGCCATCCTCTGCGCCGCTTCACGCTCCGCCAGGAGGGGCGCCCGGTCTATCCCAGTTTTTCCGCAAGCTTGTCCCCAGCATCCCAAAGGGCTTGTGCCGCCTTCGCAAAGTCTGCGAGGATTTGATCCTTTACGAACTCCCCGAGCTGGGCCGCATCGGAAGGTTTTTGCACAGCATGGCGCTGCGGCTTAGCGCATCGGCCGCGCGCCTTCCATGAATTGCTTTTCGCCCCTAGTACGGGCAGGTTAGCAGCCGATGCGGGGCCGTTGCAGATGATCCTAGCCAACCTTGACGCATTCGGTGCGCTGACCAAGGGCAGCCTTGGCAAAGGACCTCTTGCCCTTATTGTGGCCGAAGATGCCGTTGAAGTGAATTCGACGGTTGCGCATATCTTGGGTTTGGGCTTTCGCAAAATCGTGCTTGTTGCACCCGACGGGCTGGCCGCGGCCAAGTCGATCGAGGCCGAGATGCCGGAGCGCATCGTGCTCGTCCACGCTCAGACGCGCCAGGCCGACGCGACAAAAACAGCCGTCAACCACCTGATTGACTGCGCCCCGGGCGAATGGCTGCATTACTGCTATAACGGCGAGTATCTGTTCTTTCCGTTCTCCGACAGCCGGTCGATCACCGAGGCCACGGCCTTTGCCGCAGAAGAGCGGCGCTATTCGATCCTAACCTATGTAATCGACCTCTACGCGACCGATCTCAGCACCCATCCCGGGGCCGTGTCGCTGGAAAACGCGCATTTCGACCGCGCAGGATATTACGCCGAGACAAGGCGAAGCCCGGCGGGCGATGCGATGGACCGCCAGCTTAACTTTTTTGGCGGTCTTAGATGGCGGTTTGAGGAACATGTCCCCGAGGACCGGCGCAAAATCGACCGCATCGGCCTTTTCCGTGCGGAGCCTGGCCTGCGCCTTCGTGACGGCCACATATTGAGCCTCGAAGAACTCAACACGCTTGCCTGCCCGTGGCACAATTCCATGACAGCGGCGATTTGCTCATTTCGCGTGGCCAAGGCGCTGCGCGCCAACCCCGGCTCGCGCGATGAGATCCACAGCTTTTTCTGGCATCAGTCGCAGAAGTTTGAATGGTCATCGCAGCAGCTATTGGATTTGGGGCTGATGGAGCCCGGCCAGTGGTTTTGAAACCAGACCGCGCGATCTTGGCGATGATGGTCGGTCAGACGCTCATTTGGGCGGCGTTGTTTTACAGCTTCGTCGCTCTTGTTCCGGCCTGGCAGGAGGGTTTGGGCTGGTCCAACACCTCGATCATGGCGGCGTTCAGCCTGGCCGCGATCATTTGGTCGCTGGTCACGCCCCTGACCGGGCGTGCGATTGATCGCGGTTGGGGCCCGCAACTGATCCCAGGCGCCGCTTTGTGCGGCGCAGGCCTGCTGGTTGCCCTGGCAATGGTCGACACCTATTCGGCCTTTCTGATCATCTGGGCTGGTATTGGGCTAACGATGGCAGCCACGCTTTATGAGCCCGCCTTTGCAATGGTCCTGCGGGCACGCGGCGCGACTGCCCGCAAGGGTATCACCGCGATTGCAATCACGGCGGGATTTGCCAGCTCGATCAGCTATCCAATTGTGCATTTGGTGACCGAGATGGCGGGCTGGCGGGCGGCGCTTCTGGTCATGGCGGTGATCGCCGCATTGCTCGCGGCACCACTTTTGGCCCTGGGCGCCCGGTGGTTGGAGGCCGAAACGCCCGCCGCACCGCCCCGGCAAGACGCCGAAGGCGGCTGGCTCAAACTGAGACGCCTGCCTAACTTTGTGCTTGTGGCCATGGCGTTTGCCCTGGCCGCACTTGTGCCGGGCACGATCCTGGCGCAGCTCTTTCCGCTATTGGATGATCGCGGCGTGGCGCCGGGCATTGCCGTTCTTGCAGCATCAATGATCGGGCCCGCCCAGGTGGTCGGCCGCCTCGCTGTGGCGCTGATCGCACCGCGCGCCTCTGCCACCGTGATTGTCGTCGCGGCGATGGCGGCGCTCGCCGTCTCAGCGCTGCTGATGATCGCGGCGGCCCGGCTGCCCGCGCTGATCTTCGTGATGGTGCTGTTTTACGGGATCGGCAATGGGCTCGTGGGCATCTTTCGCCCCGTCCTCGCCCGGGAGCGGTATGGCGAGGCTGACATCGGCGCCGTTGCGGGCGCCTTGGCGGGCCCGGCCCTTTTTGTCGCGGCCCTCGCGCCGGTTGCTGGCGCGCTTTTGGCCGATTTTGGCGGCTACGGCTTGATGCTCTGCACGGTCGCTGCCGCTGCGGGATCGGGCGCGGTGATCCTATTGCTCACCGCGCCCAAAAGGGCTTAGGCTTCGATCGCGGTCGGTGCGTCGGCGGCTGTAATCTCAATGCGCCGCGGCTTCAGCGCCTCGGGCACTTCCCGCACCAGATCGATATGCAGCATGCCGTGGGAATGGGCGGCACCGCTGACGCGGACATGGTCGGCAAGCTGGAACCGCTTCTCAAAAGCACGCGCCGCAATGCCGCGATGCAGATAGGTCCGGTCGGCCTCTTCCTTTTCGCGCCGGGCTGAGACGACAAGCTCCGCCTCGCGCTGTTCGACCGTCAAATCGGCCTCGGAAAAGCCCGCAACCGCAACAGAGATACGGTAGGTATCGTCGCCGGTCTTTTCGATGTTGTAAGGGGGGTATGTGCTGTGGCCGACATCTTGTGTCATGACGCGGTCGAGCAAGTCTGCCATCCGGTCGAAACCAACAGTGGCACGGTAAAGTGGTGCAAAATCAAACGTTCGCATGGACGCTATCCTCCTGGATTGAGCGATAGAGAGGGCGCGGTCCCAAAGGGCACCGCTGGTTAGTGCCGACCCGATATGGCGCCGACAGTCCTGATATGGGGAGCGGCTGACGCCGTTCAAGGGCCGCGATTTCGGCCCTTAGGGCCGCACGAAACGCGCCCCGGTCGCTTCCCTGCCGCCATCGCCACCCAAGGTGCGCAACTGTGGCAGGCTTTGCGCCGAGGCACCCGCTTGGCGGGCGCCGGCCATCTGCATCAAGCGGTGAATCTCGCCTTGGAGCGGGGCTGCGAGGGAAACCTGCTGACCGCTTAGCAACCGGTGGGCCGACGATGAGACCACCGACACGATTCTGTATCCCGAGCTTGAGCGGACCATGACCGGGGAGCCGGACGAGCCGGGCACGATGGAGCAGTCCATCTCGAACACATCACCTCGTGTCGCCAAAACCTCGCAGCCTTCTTCGATCGAGGCGTATTGCTCGCGCCCGCGCCCGTAAGACACCACCGTTACCTCATCGCCGCGCGACGCGCCGGTTGCCCCGGGTTGCAAAGGCTCAATCGAGCCGTTGAGGATGGGCCGTTCAAGGCGCAAGATCGCCAGATCGAAGCGCACGCGTTCGGTGCCGTCTGGGCGCCCATGATCGTAACCGGGATGCACGAAGCTTGCCTGGATACGGCTTTGCGCGGCAACCGTTCCATTGCGCAGACCGGCATTGAAGACCATGGAGTCGCCCGGCACGGGCGCGGAATCTTCGTCAAAAAGACAATGCGCAGCGGTCAAAACGAGATCAGATGTAATCAGCGTAGCGGTGCAGTAGCCCCGGCCAGTATCTAGCCGCCCAACGGCGGTGAACGGGCGGACCTCATCAAGTGTGACCAACGGGCGCAGGCCTTCGGGGGCAGTAACAATGGTCGGAAGTTGTTGCGCTGCAGCCAAAGCCGGCCATAGCAAACAAAGCAAAGCAAAAATACCGCGCCGCATTACACGCACCTTCCCCAGACACCGAACCGGCTCTGGCTACGCGCCCGGTTGGGCGAAAGTGGGGCGGAAATTAAGCGTCGTGCTGACGGAGAGCGCGCGGCACCGGACCGCCTGTGGCCCAATCCAAAAGCTCTGCTGTGTGGACGACAGGTACTTGGGTGCCGCCGCCGATCTGCATCATGCAGCCAATATTGCCCGCCGCGATCACATCGGGCTTTTTGGCCTCAAGCGTGGCGACTTTGCGGGCCTTCAACTTGCCCGAAATCTCGGGCTGCATCAGGTTGTAGGTCCCTGCACTGCCACAGCACAGATGGCTATCAGCTGGCTCGACCACGTCAAATCCTGCGCGGCGCAGCAGGTCTTTTGGTGCCGAGGTTACTTTTTGCCCATGCTGCAGCGAACAGGCCGCGTGATAGGCCACGCGCAGGGATTTCGGCGCGCCTTCGGGCAAGTCCAGCTTGGCCAACAGCTCAGAGATATCCATGGCGATTGCTGAGACCGCTTCGGCCCCGGCCGCTAGGTCCGAATGCCGGAACATATGACCGTAATCCTTGACCGTCGTGCCGCACCCGGACGTGTTGATGACAATCGCATCCAGGCCTTCGCCCGCCATCTCAGCGGTCCAGGCACGGATGTTTTTCGCAGCCGTCGCATGGCTTTCATCGGACTTGCCCATGTGATGGGTCAGCGCGCCGCAACAGCCGGCACCCTTGGCGACCACAACCTCACAGCCCAATCGGCGCAACAGCCGGATTGTGGCATCGTTGATATCGGTGTTGAGCGCCTTTTGCGCGCATCCCGTCATGAGGGCCACGCGCATCCGTCGTGGGCCGGCCGCGGCAAAGCTCTGCGGGTCGTCATTGCGGCTGACGGGCGGGATTGTTTTGGGCGCCATATCCAGCATCGCGCGCAACCGGGCATCAGGTACCAGGGCGCGCAACGGTTTGGCGATCTTGGCGCCCAGCAGCGCGACACGGAAGCGCATCGGATAGGGCAGGATGCGGGCCAGAACCCACCGGAGCGCCCGGTCTGTGAGCGGCCGCCGGTATGTTTTTTCGATATGCTCGCGCGCATGATCGACCAGATGCATGTAATGCACACCAGACGGGCAGGTTGTCATACAGGCCAGGCAAGACAGGCAGCGGTCGATATGCTTGACCGTGCGCGCATCCGCGGGCCGGTCGTTTTCGAGCATGTCTTTGATCAGGTAAATCCGCCCGCGCGGACTGTCGAGCTCATCACCCAGCACCTGGAATGTCGGGCATGTCGCGGTGCAGAACCCGCAATGCACACACGACCGCAGGATCTCATTGGACCTCGCAATGCCGGGATTTTGCAACTGATCGGGCGTGAAATTGGTTTGCATCAGCCAAGGCCCCGCTGGATGTCGATAAGCGCGGGGCAAAGCAGCAACGACGTCACGGTCGTGACGCCCGTCGCGATGACCCGATGCAACGGGCGCGGCGTGGCCGGGTCCGGCCCACCAAAGAGCCCGACAAATGCAGCGATCAGCAGAATCCCCGCGACAAAGCCAATAAGGATCGAGACGACCAGACTTGACGCGGCAACGGCCATCTCCGTCCGCTCTCCTAGCCACCAGAATTGTACGGTAACCGCCAACAGTGCCGCCATCACCGCGGCCGCCCCGAACGCGATGAGCCAAGCCAGCCTCCGCGATGTCAGCTGCGGGTAGATCGCAAATGCCACCATTCCAGGCAGCGCGCCGAGAATGAGGAGGAATAAGATCACAGCATCAAACCGGGGTTTAGCAGGTTGCGCGGGTCGAATTTGGCGCGCAGTCCCTGGCTTAGGGCGGCGATGCCAGGCGCTTCGGGTTGAAAGCTGGGCACAGATCGGCGCAGCGCCTCGGGCGCTTTGAAAAGTGTCGCGTGCCCCCCTGCTGCCGCAGTGATGTCTTGCAGCTTTTGGTGCAGGATGGCAGCGCCTGTCGCCGCAGTACTGTCGCCCGGGACACGCGCATTGGCGATGGTTCGGGCCTCCGCTTCGGTCAGCCGCAGCCATGCCAGCCCCGCCGACCAATCCAACCGATAGTCCAGCGGCGCCAATTCGGTAGCACCCGCAATCAACGCATCAAACATCGCCGATGGCCGCATCGAGACCCGCCACAGCGCGTAGCTGTCATCGGCAAAGTCTCGGACATCGCGCAGACGCTGCCAAATGGCGGCAGATGCTTCGCGGTCGTCGGTGATCTCGACGCTGCCAAAACCTGCAAGCTGGGATTGCAGGCGCCCGGCGCGATAGGTGATCGATGCCTCCAACCCCTCGATCCGGAGATAGACCGCCTCGCCCGGGACATATGCCGCGCCGCTGATATCAAAGGGCGATGTAACGGCATCGGTCATGGCCGAAAGCGCGTCGGCGCCTTCCGCGCCCCTGATCGCGATTGTCGCGCTCGACAATTTGGGTGCGACTTTGAGGCTGACCTCAGTCAGCACACCCAATGTCCCCCAGGAGCCACAAAAGAGCTTCACCAGATCATAGCCCGTGACATTTTTCATCACCCGGCCACCATTCTTTGCCACCGTCCCGGTTCCATCGACAAACCGCACGCCTAATAGTGCGTCGCGGCAGGCGCCTGAGGCGGCAATTCGCCGCGGGCCGGATGCATTTGTCGCCACGACCCCGCCAATTGTCGGCGTACCTTCGGTGCCCAAAACGGCGCGCAGATCGGGCGGCTCAAAAGCCAGGACCTGGTTTTCGGCCGCCAATGTCTCTTCAATCTCTGCCAATGGCGTGCCTGCGCGCGCGACAAGCGTCAGCGCGCCGGGCTCATAAAGGGAGATACCGGTGATGTTTTCGGTTGAAAGCCGCGTGCCATCGACAGGCCGCCCGACCGGCCGCGTGCCGCCGCCCTGCACGACCAAGGGCGCCTCGGCCCCCCGGATCAGGTCTGCCAGTTCCGCCTCGCTCCAAGGCGCCAGCATCAGGCCGCTGCATCCCGGCCAGCCGCTCGGCGCGCCGCACTTGTCGCCAAAGGAAAAACCTTCGCCGGGTTCAAAAGCCATTGCGGATCAAAGACATCCTTCACGCGCATTTGCGTCTCAAGTTCTTCTGCTGAGAACTGCACCTCCATAAGATCGCGCTTTTCGATGCCCACGCCATGCTCGCCGGTGAGGCAGCCGCCGACTTCTACACAGAGCTTCAGGATTTCGGCACCAAGCGCTTCGCAAGTCTCAAGCTGGCCCGGCGTATTGGCATCAAAGAGGATCAGCGGATGCATATTGCCGTCGCCCGCATGGAAGACATTGGCGACATCCAGCCCGTATTCATCGCTCAACTCGCCGATCCGGCGCAGGACCGTGGGCAGAGATGAAACCGGGATCGTGCCGTCGAGACACATATAGTCGTTGATCTGACCCATGGCGCCGAACGCAGACTTTCGTCCCAGCCAAATCCGCTTGGCTTCGTCTTCTGAACCGGCTTCGCGCAGCTCAACCGGGTTGTGGCGCCGCGCGATTTGCAGGATCAGACCAAGTTGCTCGTCGATTTCTGCCTCGCTGCCCTCGACCTCGATGATCAAGAGCGCCTCACAATCAGGGTATCCCGCGCCAGCAAAGGCCTCACAGGCACGAATGCAGGGCCGGTCCATGAACTCAATCGCAACCGGTAGAATACCCGCCTTGATGATGTCGGACACGCAGGCGCCGGCGACCTCATTGCTGTCATATCCGATCAGCACCGGCCGCGCGCCTTCAGGTTTGCGCAAGATCCGCAAGGTCGCCTCGGTAACCAGGCCAAGCTGCCCCTCGGACCCGCAAATGACACCCAAAAGATCGAGCCCGGCCGCATCCAAATGCCCGCCGCCGATCTCCAGGATCTCTCCGGTCATCGTGACCATTTTCACACCCAGAAGATTGTTGGTTGTGACACCGTATTTCAGGCAATGGGCCCCGCCGGAATTCATCGCGATATTGCCGCCGATCGCGCAGGCCAGCTGGCTCGATGGGTCGGGCGCGTAGAAGAACTCATCTGCCTCAACGGCGCCTGAGACGCTGAGGTTCGTGCGCCCGGCCTGAACGCGGATCAACCGGTCGCTCAAATCGACCTCTAGCACCTCGGTCATGCGCATCAGGCCCAAAATCACACAATCTGCCGTCGGCAGCGCGCCGCCCGCCAGCGATGTGCCTGCGCCACGCGGCACAACGGGGACGCCTTCTTCGTGGCAGATGCGCAAAACTGCCGCCACTTCGTCGGTGGACGCGGGCAGAACCGCCGCCAGCGGCGGGCAGCGGTAGGCGGTCAACGCGTCACATTCATAGGCCCGGGTCGCTGTCGGATCATCAATCACCGCATCGCTCGGCAGAACCGAGCGAAGCCGCGCCACGATGCTGGGCTTGCGAGACAGGACGCGAGGTTCCGGCGTCGGCATTTCCATGGCGGTATCCTCCTCCCCCGGCAGCTTTGGTAAGAAAATATAACCAATTGGGCAATCACGCAAGCGTTGGTTGCCATCCGTGGCGCTGCGCCGCACCGTAGCGCTACCATGCGACATCTGCTTGCCACTTTGATCTTGATCATCCCCGCGTCTGCGCAGGCCGATTTGGCGGAGGTGATCGAGGTAGACTACGCGCCGGGGCGGCTATCAGTGACCATCGCCCATCCCGATACCGGCTGGGACCATTACGCCGATGCGTGGGAGGTGTTGAGCCCGGATGGCACAAGCCTCGGTACCCGCGAACTGGCCCACCCGCATGTCGAAGAACAGCCCTTTACCCGGTCGCTGTCGGTCACGCTGCCGGGGGAGGCGCCATGGACGGTCCTGATCCGGGCGCGCGACAGCGTGCATGGCTGGTCGGAGCCCATCGAAGTCACGCTCGACTGATCACGTACGCGGCTTTAAGCTTTTGGCCATGCCCGACAGCTATCCCTACGATCTTGGCCCGCATCACTTTCCGATAACCGCCAATGCCGAGGCGCAGCTTTGGTTCGACCGTGGTCTCTTGTGGACCTATGGCTTTAATCACGATGAGGCCGTGCGCTGTTTCGAACGCGCCGTTGCGGCCGATCAGGATTGTGCGATGGGCTATTGGGGCATCGCTTACGCGACAGGGCCAAACTACAACATGACTTGGGCGCTGATGGATGTAGGCGGGCGCGCCGAAGCGCTGGCCCGCGCCCATGAGGCAAGTCGGGCTGCGCTTGCGTGCCAGGCCAGCATCCGCGCCGAGGAGGCCGCCCTGATCGCCGCCCTGCCTTCAAGGTTTCCGCAAGCGCATGTGGCGCCGGTGCCTGTGATGGACAATTGGGACGCCGCTTTCGCCGCCGAGATGGGAAAGCAACAAAGCCGGTTCCCCGACAGTCGAGAGATCCGCGCCGTTGCGGTTGAAGCGATGATGCAGCGAACGCCCTGGGCGATGTGGGATCCGGCCACCGGCGCGCCGGGTGATGGGGCCGACACGCTGGCGTGCCGCGCGCTGCTGGAGGAGGCCTTTGCCGATGATCCAGAGGCCTTGTGCCATCCCGGGCTGTTGCACCTCTATGTGCATCTGATGGAGATGTCGGCGGAACCCGAAGCCGCATTGCGCCATGCCGATTTGTTGCGCGCCCTGGTGCCCGATGCCGGGCATTTGGTTCATATGGCCACACATATCGACGTGCTCTGCGGCGCCTATCATGACGTTGTGTATTGGAACCAGCGCGCGGTGGATGCCGATCTGATCTATTATGGGCGCGAGGGCGCGTTCAACATCTATACAGGCTATCGCCAGCACAATTACCATTTTGTCGCCTACGGCGCGATGATGCTGGGTCAGATGGCGCCTGCTCTGGCCGCGCTGCGCGGCTTGGCCGACACCACACCCGATGAGATGCTGCGCCTGACCTCACCGCCAATGGCAGATTATTTCGAAAGCTATGTCGGGCTCATACCGCATGTTCTTGTACGCTTTGGCCAATGGCAGGCCTGCCTTGATATGGATTTGCCGCAAGACCCGGTGCTTTACGCCAGCAGTTTGGTCAATGTGCTCTACGCCAAGGCGGTGGCGCTGGCGGCTTTGGGCCGTGTGTCTGAGGCGCGCGACATGCAGGCCCGGTTTCTGGCGGCGTGTGATGCCGTGCCAGAGAGCCGCTGGCTACACACCAATCGCGTGGTCGATATCCAAGCCGTGGCCAAGGCGATGGTCGAAGGAGAGATCCTGTATCGCGAGGGCTACTATGATGCGGCATTTGCCGAATTGCGCAGGGCTGTGACGCTGGAGGATGGGCTCAATTACGACGAGCCCTGGGGATGGATGCAGCCCGTCCGCCACGCTTTGGGGGCATTGCTGTTGGAACAGGGTCGGATTGCCCAAGCTGAGGCCTGCTTTCGCGCTGATTTGGGCCTGGGCGGACAGATCGGACGGGCGATGGTGCATCCGGGCAATGTTTGGGCGCTGCGCGGGCTCCATGACTGCCTGCAGGCGCGTGGCGAGGCGGCAGAGATTGTCGGGGTACGGCAGGCTTTGAATTTGGCCGAGGCGCGGGCAGATAGCCCGGTCCGCGCCGCCTGCGCCTGTGCGCTGGCAGCAAACGGGTAGCGCGCGAACTTGGCGTTCTGTTTGGGAAAGTGCTTGGGGATACTCTTGGGATAGATCTGGTATATCCTGTGGATCACTTTGGATGGATTCCGGCTGTAGCCGACAGCGAAGGGGGCGGACAGCCTCACGCCCCCATGCGGGAGCATTCGCCCGCCCGCGTTGCCACGGATCAGGACGCGTCGTCGCCGCCAAGGAATCAGAGCGGGGCCTAGCTGCGGCGGCCTTCACGCAGCCAGGCAGCCACGATCAGGCCTGCTGCAAGGAGCAGGAACAGCCAAGGCTCTATGAGCGCGCGCACGGTCACATCACTTGTCAGATAAGCTTCGCGCGGGGTCAGGCCGATCCAGCCGGTTCCCGCGGCATTGCGGCCTTCGGCCACCCGGCGCAGATCCGGTACGCCGTCTTCGAGCCGGAGCACGCCGCCGCGGCGAAGTTCTGCGAGCGGTGCAATCCGGTCGCCCGAGGCGATCGTTTCCTCAAATTCGCGCGGTGCCGCGGGACCTAAAGCAATGACGGTTTCCTGGTCGCCATCGCGCAGCCGGTAAAGCCCCTGCTCGGCCGCCTCGTAGCTGGCGATGAACTGACCCGGTTCGGTCTCACTCAGGGTAAGATCAGTTGTTGTGCCATCGGGCGCTGTCAGCGTGACGGCACCGGCCACCGGCGCCAGCGTCCGGCGCGTCACGGTTATGGTCTCACCATCGGTGTCAGCGCGCAGGGCCTCCTCTTCCAGGTCTGGCTCGCCCATCATCCAATGGGCCAGGCGCCGCAGCATCTCAAGCTGCGGGCCGCCGCCTTCATAACCGCGATCCCACAACCAGGCGTGATCCGAGGCCAGCAGCGCCACGCGCCCCTCGCCAACCCGGTCGAGCATCAATAGGGGCGCTTCATCGGCACCGGTCATGACCGTTTGACCGCCGTGATCGACCAGTTCGATCTGTCGAAACCAGCGGCCCCAGGGCTGGTCGCTGCCGCCTTGTGGCGCATGTGCTGCCTCCAACCCCGTTGTCACAGGATGGCGCGCACCGATCTCAGTGATCGTTGGCAGGAACGGGGTTTCTACCACGCGCGCGGTTGGCTCTCCGGGCAAGATTTGGCTGAGTGGGGTGCGGTAGAGGCTGTCGGCGGAAGCGAAATCAGGGCCTGCCGCGACCAAAAGCGCGCCGCCGTCCTCGACATAGCGTCGGACATTGTCGAGATAGACCATCGGCAGGATACCGCGCCGCTGGTAGCGATCGAAGATGATCAGGTCGAAATCATCAATTGCCTCCATAAAGAGCTCACGCGTGGGGAATGCGATGAGGCTAAGCTCGGCCACCGGCACGCCATCCTCTTTGTCGGGCGGACGCAGGATGGTGAAATGCACCAGATCGACGGCAGGGTCGGATTTCAACAGGTTGCGCCAGGTCCGCTGACCTGGATGCGGCTCGCCAGAAACAAGGAGGACCGAGAGCCGGTCGCGCACGCCGTTTATGGTGACAACGGCTGCATTATTGCGGTCGGTCAACTCGCCGTCTGCAGTCGGGACGGTGAATTGCACCACGTTGCGGCCGGCATGGCTGAGGTTGAGCGGCACCGTGATATCTTCGCCGATCGGCAGATTGAAGCGAAACGGCGTGCCGCCATCGACGGCGATCAAAAGCTCGGCCACGCCAGCGACGCCAACAGGCACAGCGCCTTGATCTTCGATGCGCAGGGTCAGCTCAAACTCTTCGTCGATAATGGCGAAGGCTGGGGCGTTTTGCACGACGAGCCTGCGGTCCCAATCCCCCTCCCGGCCCGTGAGAAGCGCGTGCAGGGGGGCGGGCAGTTCCGGTGCGAGACCAGCATCGTGGAGCTGGCCATCGGTGATCAAGATCGCACCAGCGATACGCGCGCGCGGCGCCTCGGCCAGCATTTCGGTGAGCGTGCGCATCAAAAGCGTGCCGGCATTTTCTGCGCCGTCACCGACGCGGGCCACGCGCAGCTCCATTCCGAGATCGGCGACCTCCGCTTCAACCGCTGCGACAGCGGCCTCGGTCTGGACGGGACGGTCGGCGATGCGCTGGCTTGCGCTTTCATCAACAACAAGCAGCACGATATCGGACAAGGGTTCGCGGTCTTCGTCCTGCAAAGCGGGGTTGGCAAGCGCGAGCAGAAGGGCGGCAAAGCCGGCAAGCCGCAACGGCCATCCGCGCAAACCGCGCCACGCACCCAAAAACGTGACCAAGACGGCAAGCACCCCAAAAGACCAGATCACCGGCCAGGGCAGCAGCGGGTCGAAGAGGAGGTTAAAGCCGCTATCCATCTATTGGCCCAACCGTTCGAGCAGCGCCGGCACATGGACCTGGTCGGATTTGTAGTTGCCCGACAGGACATGCATGACCAGGTTCACGCCAAAGCGCAGGGCTATTTCGCGCTGGCGCTCGCCGGTGAAACCGGTGCCGACAGGCAGAAGCGGTCGGCCGGATGCGTCGACAGCCCAGGCCGCCGCCCAATCGTTGCCACCGATCACAACCGGGGTCACCCCGTCATTGAGGTTACGAAACGGCATGCCTTCCACAACTTCGGCCTCTCCTGAGGCCGCTTCGACCCAGATCTCCCGGCTGGCGTGACGGCCCGGAAAGTCTTGCAGCAGATAGAAGGTGCGCGTCAGAACGTGGTCAGAGGGCACTGGCTCAAGAGGCGGGATATCAAGCGGTCGGGCAAGCTGTTGCAGCCGCCGTCCCGCCGGGGACGCTGAGCCGAAACCGCCCAAATCTGCATCCCTTGTGTCAAAGACGATCATTCCGCCAGCGCGCAGATAGGCGGTGAGCCGACCATAGGCGGCGGCCGAGGGGATGGCCTGATCCGGCGTAATCGGCCAGTAAAGCATCGGAAAGAACGCCAGCTCATCGCGTTCGAGATCGACGCCTACGGGCGGCGCAGGCTCCACCGATGTGCGCAGCCAAAGGGTGTTGGTAAGACCTGTGAGGCCGGCTGCACTGATCTCATCAATGCGCGGGTCACCGGTCACGACATAGGCCAAAGTGACCTCTGAGGTGGCCAAAAGGGCGATGGCATCGTCGGGCAGACCACCGGTTTGCGCCTCAGCAACTTGCGGCGCGGTCAGAAACGCAATCAGCATCACCGCCGCGCCGCGCGACAGGTTGGAGAGCCTGCCCGATAGCCAGAGCGATGCGAGCAGATCGATCATCAACAGGCCAATCGCTGCGGTCAGAAAGGCGGCCATCAGTTCGGTCGGTGGGGTCACTTGCAAGCCCTCAACGGGGACATCGCCGGGCCAGTTGGCAGGTTCCAAAACGGTATCCTGACTGATCACATTGCGCGCAATGCGGCGATCGGCCCCGGCATAGAGGCCAGGTGGCAATTCGGCAGATAATGGCGCTTCGGCCAAGTCTTCACCGGCAACGCCGGCCATCACGCCCGCATCGCGCAGCGTGCCGAAGCCGTCCAACACAGTCTCCGGCACCCAAGTGGTGCCAACAAGATCGGCGGCCTCAGGCGCCACGGGTCGCGACGAGACGGCAAGCCGTTCCAGCATCTGCACAAAAAGCCCGGAGAGCGGCAGGGTCGACCATTCGGCATTTGCCGTAACATGGAACAGCACAACCGCACCTTGGCCGAGATTGGACCGCGTCACAAGTGATGTGCCATCGGCCAGGCTGGCAATCGTGCGTTCAGCCAGCATCGGATCGGGCTGGGCCAGGACTTGGCTTTCGACAACCACGTCATCGGGGATTTCCAGGCCATAAAAGGGTGAGGTATCTGCAAAGGGTTCAAGCGCCTTCGGATCGCCCCAGGACATTGCCCCACCCACTGTGCGGCCGCCTTCGCGCAAGCGCACGGGCATCAGCGGCTCTTCCTCCAGCCTTGCCAGATCGGAGCCCGCAAGACGCGGTCCAGCGAACCGAACCAAAAGCCCGCCGGCTTCGACCCAGGCGATCATCTCCGCTTCTTCATCGGGGGCGAGCTGGGCGATATCGGCCAGGATGATCACATCCGGGGAAGCAAGAAGAATGTCGCCAAGCGCGCCTTCGATCAGATCGGCCGTCGGCTCGAGGGCCTGGCGCAGATAATGCAGAGGCGAGAGTAATTGCTGGCCTTCGGCCGCAGCACCCGCAGAGATCAGGGCAACCTGGCGGCGCTGGAGCGCATCGTCGCTGAGCGCTACAGCCCCCGCGCTGCGCAGCCCGACAATCTCGAACCGCGTGATGCGGTTGCGGATCTCTGACGGCAAGTCGAACTCGGCATCGGCGCGGGTTTCACCGGCGTCAAAACCTGCCTCTATGCGCCCCAATTCCCGCGGCGTTCCAGCCGGGTCAAGGCCGTGGGCGGCAATCTCAAAACTTGCCGGGGCTTCCCCGAAAAGCCGACCTGCGGTCAGTTGGATTGTGCCATCTTCGAAACGCGCAGGCCCCAGACCGGTAACATTGCGGACGCCCTGAAACACCGTGAGTGGGCCCAGATCCTCAAACGCGCCGATGGCGAGGCTTTGGCCGTCGCGACGAAGGCCATCGGAGAACCACACGGTCTCAACCGGCCCTTCAAGCGCGCCAGCCCATTCCGCAACGGCCGCCAAATCTGGGCCATAGGGCCGCGGCTCAAGATTGGCGAGCCGCGCCATCTGGGCGTTGGCGGCTTGAAAGGCAAGATCACCGGCCGGCAGATCGGTCAGCAAGACAAGTGCCGCGGGGCGTCCGGCGCGGCCCGCATCGGCAAGCAAAAGCTCCGCCCGGTCAAGGCGTTGCTGCCAGTCACGCGCCGAAGCCCAGGAGCCGTCAAGCGCGATCAGGATCGGCCCGGAGCCTGCGCGCCTTTCCTCTGGGTTGAGCACGGGGCCCGCAAAGCCGATGATGGCTGCCGCAATTGCCGCGATGCGCAGCGCCAGCAGCCACCAGGGCGTTTTGTCGGTCTCGCTGTCGTCGTCGCCCAGGCCCAACAGCAGCGCAACACCGGGAAACCGACGCCGGATCGGCGCCGGCGGCACTGCGCGCAGAAGCCACCAAAGGATCGGCAGTGCAATCAGCGCCAAAAGCAGCGCGGGTGTGCTGAAGGCCAAGCCCGCGATCATCGCCGCCGCCTTTCAAGCGACTGGTAAAGCCACAGGAGTGCCGGGTCAGCGGGCTTGTTGGTATGGTGCAGATAGTAGCGCCAGCCGGTCCGGCGGGCCTTTGATTTCAGCCTGTCTTTGCGTTCTGCAAGCCGGTCAAGATAGGCCTCTCGCAGGCTTCGGGCTTTCAACGTCTCAAACCGAACCGCGCCCGACATGCTTTCAAAGACGGTGCGGCCGTCATACGGGAAAGCCTCCTCATCGGGGTCCAGGATCTGGATCAAAGCGCCTTTCACGCCTCGATCGGCGGCCTGGCTCATGACCGTCTCGATTGCCGTTGGATCGCCAAGAAAGTCTGAAAAGAACACCGCCTGGCAGCCCTCGGGCATGATCTGTGGCTTGGGCGCGCCATAATCAGGCCGGTCTTCGTGGTCCATCAGCGCTGAGGCAAGGCTCAGAAGTTGGGCCTGTCCCGCGCGCGGCGGCTCCGCCAGATGGCTTAGCCCGACGCGTTCGCCACCGCGAATGGCAAGAATGGCCGTCGCCATGGCAAGCGTTTGGGCACGGCGCAGTTTCGAGGGCCGTGCGTCGCGGCCCTTGGCGCTGCCGGTGAATGTCATTGAGGCGGCGTCATCGACGCCAAGCATAACGGCTTGTGCGGCTTGCCATTCGGTCTGGCGCACGAAATGCCCGTCCGCACGGGCCGAGCGGCGCCAATCTATGGCGCGGTAACTGTCGCCCGCCTCTGCGGGGCGGTATTGCCAAAACTCATCGCCCGTGCCGTAGCGTTTGCGGCCGTGATCGCCAAGCAACACAACATTGGCGAGGTGTTCGGCATCAGCCAGCAGGGCCGGCAGGGCGGAGGCCGCCGCCTCGGAGCGGGAGCGTAGGGTTTCCGGAGTATGGAGGGATGTGTCGCTCAAGCGGCCGCCTCAATCCGCGTTGTGCGGGCGGTGACCTCGTCGATCACATCTTCAAGCACCGCGCCCTCCGCACGCGCCGCAAAGCTGAGCGCCATGCGGTGGCTCAGCACCGGACGCGCCATAGCGGCGACATCTTCCGGCGACGGCGCAAGCCGTCCGTCAAGCAATGCCTTGGCGCGCACCGTCAGCATCAATGCTTGCGCGGCGCGCGGGCCGGGGCCCCAGGAGACCGTATTTTTGATCACATCAGCGGCCTCCGCCTCTCCGGGGCGGCAGGCACGGACCAGATCCAAAATCAGCTCCACCACCTGATCGCCAACCGGCATTTTGCGCACGATCGACTGGGCGGCGACCAATTGCTCGGGCGAGAAGACGGTGCTTGTCTCCGCCTCGGCCGTGCCGGTTGTGGCCAGCAAGATCCCGCGTTCCGTCGCGCGGTCGGGATATTCGACATCGATCTTGACCAAGAAGCGATCGAGCTGGGCCTCGGGCAGCGGATACGTCCCCTCTTGCTCGATTGGGTTTTGCGTGGCCAACACGTGGAACGGACGCGGCAGCGCCTTGTGATCGCCCGCAACGGTTACCTCTTGCTCCTGCATGGCTTGCAGCAATGCCGATTGCGTCCGCGGGCTCGCGCGGTTGATCTCATCCGCCATCAGAAGCTGGCAAAAGACCGGGCCTTCGATGAACCGAAACGACCGCGTCCCGTCCTGTCCGGTCTCCAAAACCTCCGAGCCCAAGATATCTGCGGGCATTAAGTCAGGCGTGAACTGGATGCGGTTGGTGGAAAGACCCATGACCGTGGAAAGCGTATCGACCAGCAGCGTCTTGCCAAGACCCGGCAAGCCCATCAACAGCGCGTGCCCGCCCGACAGCATTGCTGCCAGCGACAGATTGACGACGCTCTCTTGTCCGATGATGCGCGTCGCAATAGCCTCCTTCGCGCGGGCCAGGTCGGCGCCAAGCGCTTCAATATCGGCGACGAGCGTTTCTGGATCGGACATGGGCATGGCTCCTGAACGGTATATAATGAGGCAAATAAACCGGACAAACGCAGCGACCACAAATGCCAAAAGTTGAAGAGACACATGATCGTGACACCAAGCCCTGAAAGCCTGATGCAAGCTGCGCAATCTGCCCGAAAAGAGGGCAAACTTCCGCCAGTTCACCTCTGGGATCCACCTTTCTGCGGTGACCTGGACATGGAAATCCGGCGCGACGGGACGTGGTTTTATAACGGCACCCCGATCGGCAGGGCGCCATTGGTACGGTTATTTTCAAGCATATTGAAGCTTGAAGATGGTAAATATTTCCTTGTCACGCCGGTTGAAAAGGTTGGCATCCGTGTCGAAGACGCACCCTTCCTGGCCGTCGATTTCGATGCAAACGGGGCGGGCAGTGAGCAGAAGATCACCTTCACAACGCATGTCGGCGACACTGTCACCGCCGGGCCCGACAATCCCATCCGGGTTGCCCTAGGCGCGTCGGGAGAGCCCGCGCCTTACGTGATGGTGCGCCGCGGCATGGAGGCGCTGATCGATCGAAAAAGCTTCTACCGGCTGATCGACCTCGGCACGACCCAGACGATTGACGGGACGGAATGGTTCGGCATCTGGTCGCTCGGCATCTTCTTTCCCGCCATTCGCGCGACGGAGCTGACATGAGCGGCGGCGCGGTGATCATCGGCGCAGGGTCTGGCCTGTCGGCATCGCTCGCCCGAGCCCTGGCCGCAGACGGCTATGCCGTTACAATGGCTGCGCGCAATACCGACAAACTGGCCGCGCTCGCGGCCGAAACCGGCGCGCGAACGGTGGCGATGGATGGCACCGATATTGCCGCGATGGACGCGCTTTTTGACGGGCCGGCGCCGCGTGTTGCGGTCTATAATCCATCCGCCCGGCAACGCGGCCCGATCGCAGAACTTGACCCGGCTGAGGTTGCCCGTGCGCTGGAAATCACCGCCTTTGGTGCGTTCCTAATGGGGCGGGCTGCGGCGCGTGCGATGTTGCAAGCAGACCCTGTCGATGGGCACCGTGGTACGATCCTGTTCACCGGCGCCTCGGCAGGGGTGAAGGGCTTCCCGCTCTCTGCGTCTTTTGCGATGGGCAAGTTTGCACAGCGCGGGTTGGCCCAATCCATGGCGCGCGAGCTGCATCCGAAAGGCATCCATGTGGCGTGGATCAATATCGATGGCGGCATCTCAAATCCGTCCCGGGCGGAGCGGGCCGATGACGGCAATGATCGCATGCTAAATCCTGACGCCATTGCCGCGGAATACTTGCGCCTGATCGACCAGCATCGCAGTACCTGGTCATCGGAACTGACGCTCAGACCTTGGCAGGAAACCTTTTAAGTGCTTGGTCTAACAAGCGTTTCAAGCCGTGTCAGTACAGCCTCGGCACCGGCCATATCGGCGACGGTAGCATCGGGTTCAAGCCGTTTGATGGCGCGAGGCTGACCGGTTACAACCATGCCGCCGACGACCAGGCGCGCCGTCGGTCGGGCAACTTTAAGCGCTATGACCAGCCGGATTAGCGGCTCCAGCGAGCCGATGCCAGAAGCCGAAAGGCCAATGACCGGACTGGGATCGGCGCGCAATTCCTTCAGCAGAGAATTATGCTGCATCTCGTGCACGACACGGACCGTCCAGCCGCGCTCGGCAAAGAGATCGGCCGCCATTTGCACGCCGATGCGGTGCTGTTCACCCGGCACGGCCGCAAACACAGCGCGGCGCAGCTTGATTGTCGGGTCTTGGGCATAATTGCGATAGGACCGCAGGATCGAAAAGATCCGCCCAGCCGCAATGGCGACATCGGTGAACGGCACCCGGTTGACATCCCACCATTCGCCCAAAAGCCGCGCTGCCGGTGCAAGATGACTAAGATAGACGGTCTCAAGCGAGAGACCGCGATCAAACAAGTCCGCCACGTGCTCGGACGCAATCTCTGGCGCATCCGCAATCAGCGCCTCCGCCAAAGCATCGATCTCGCCAGGGTCCACATCCGCTTTCAGCGGTTCTAATGTCAGCTCTGGCAGGGGCTTGCCGCTGAGTGAGATCAGCACTTCGCGGGCGAGCATATGTATGCTTTGCGGCGGTAAGCGTCGCAATATCCGGTCGGTGATCGAGAAATCGGCCGCACGTTGGTCGCCCGTCATCGTCTTCGCCTCATCAGCTAAGCATGAACCAGCGTCCATTTCATATGAAATCATATCTTATTTGATGAAAACTTCCAACCGCGCTCTATTGGCCAATTTGATAGGAATTTACTAACGGTCGTTAATGCTCCGTTAATCATCGTCCACATTCAGTTAAGCGCCAGGTGGTGATGGCGCCACAGTTGCGATGTTGCACCGCCGGCCGGTTCCCGGCACGGTGCCGGCATGTCTTTCCTAGAAGCTCTGTCCACATGATCCCAGTCCAGTACTTCCGTTTTGTTTTTTCACTCTTTTTGTCTGGGATGATGTCGTTTCTCGTCTCTGGCGTGGCGACGTTCAAGGCGCTCGGCGCAGTCGACGGCTTCATCGGCATCTGGCTCACATCCTGGCTTTTAGCCTGGGCGGTGGCCTTTCCCGCCGCAATCCTGTCAGCGCCTCTGGCTCAGCGCTTGGCCGGTCTTCTTTGCGGACCTGAGAAAAAACTTTGAACCCGATGCGCGGGTCGCACGACCCATAATCGATGCAGCGGTCTGGGGCCTTTGCATCGGGCACAAAAAGGGGCCGTTTTACACGTCCGGCCCGATCAGTGCCGCGAAGAAGCCTGTGCTGAGTTACAAGTGCAATTTTTCCATTTCAAGCACGCGCGCCCCGCCTGGGACCCCTCCCAGGCGGGGCTTTTTCGACGCCTAGAGCAGCACCGACCATAACATCCGGATCGAAGTCAGAAACAGAAACAGCGCAAAGACACGCTTGAGTGCGCGGGCGTTGAGGCGGTGTGCAAGGCTTGACCCCCAAGGCGCTGTCAGCACTGAAGTGGAAAAGATGAGCACCGCGGCGACCAGGTTGACATAACCCAAGCTGGCAGGCGGACGGTCCGGCTGATCCAACCCGGCCCAAGCGAAGCCAAAAACGGCAGGTACCGCAATCACCAATCCAAAGGCCGCGGCCGTGCCGACCGCGCGGTGCACCGGATACGAAAATGCCGTGAGGACCGGCACGCTGAGCGTTCCGCCTCCAATGCCCATAAGCGCCGAAAAACCGCCGATGCTGGCCGGCAAAATGCGGCGCGCGACAGAGCCTTGTGGCAGGCCAGCGCCCAGGTTCATTTGCCGTGGCAGCGCCATGTTGATCGCCACCAAAAGAGCGACCACGCCAAAAAACGCGGTTAAAAACGCCGAGGAAAGGTATTTTGCCGCGATCCCACCGGCAAGCGCCCCGGCAAATATGAACGGCGCCCAGCCGCGCAGAAGCGCCAGGTCAATGGCACCTTTGGAATGGTGGGCCCGCGCAGATGAGATTGAGGTCGGAATGATTGTGGCCAGCGATGTGCCAACCGCCAGATGCATCGCCACCGTTTCGGGAATGCCGAGAAAATCAAAAAGCAAGAAAAGAACAGGGACGATGACAATGCCGCCGCCTACGCCCAAAAGGCCCGCCAGCGTTCCGGCAACAGCACCGGTGGCCAGCAAGCCCAAGACAAGGCCAACAAGAAGGGGAGTGGAATAGACGTCGCTCACGCCGCGCGACCTAGCGGGCCTGGGGGCCGAGACCAAGCGGGCTGCACCCGAAACACCAGGAAGATTGCGAACTGCGATAGGTTTCCCGGCGCCCAGCGGGCGAGCGGGGGTTCAAGGCCCCCCGAGGCCGCTCCGCCATGGACAATACCGATCAGATACTCTCCAAGGCACGCAAAACATCCAAAAGACCTGCGCCCTGAAACTCACGCCGGCGGCCCAGATCGGTCGCGTTTGCCATCAGAATGCTTTTGATCTCCTGCGGGCGGCCAATAAACTCGGCATGTCGCGCCATGATCATCGCCGCGGCCGCAGATACATGAGGGCAGGCCATCGATGTGCCTGAATCCGTGCGCAGCTCCCGGCGTGGTGCGGGGCCCACAATCCGCTCGCCCGGCGCGATGATATCGGGCTTGGCCCGTCCATCGGCTGTTGGACCGCGGCTCGAAAAATACGACACACCATTGGAATGCGGGCTTTCGCGATGGGTTGCCCCAACGGTGATGACCTTTTCGGCATTTCCCGGATCCATGATCGAGGACGTCGCATAAGACGCCACTTCGCCCCGGTTCGACTGCAGGATCTGGAAGCCCTGATTGCCTGCCGCAACAACGACGCAGACGCCGGCATCGACCAGACGGTTTGCAGCCTTGCAAATCGGCGTTTGACCGCAGCCGTAATTGCGCACCGCATGGGGTATCTGCATGGAGATATTAGCCCCTTGGATCACCGGGATGTCGCGCGTTCGGTTGAGATAAGCGACAAACTGCATCGCCGACATCAAGATATACTCGTCACTTTGCCCGTGTTCGTCACAGACACGCAGATCGACCAGCTTGATATCGGGGCACATGCCCTGCAGCGGGCCGGTGAGCTGCGGCAAAGCATGTTTGGGCATCTGGGCGCCCAGAATGCCCGCAACATGGGTTCCATGCCCGTTTTTCGGCACCGGATAGGCTTCATGCACATGCGTGACATGCAGGATCGGCTCAATCAGCGGCCAATCCAGCTGGCGACCCTCCAGGATATTATCCTTGATCTGGCGAAAGCTGTCATTGACCCCGTCGAGAAACTTTTTGTCTCCGGCCAGATCTTCAATATCGCTGATCCGCTTTGAGGCCTCATCCTCTTTATCGACCCGTTCGTGATGCAGCTTGAAGGCGGCAAACAGGTACCGGATGATCGCTTTGGCGCTGAGCTTGCCATCGTCGAATTTACGCGCGATCGCCCGCTCGACCTGGCCGGTCAGCATGTCGTGATATTCTTCCGAGACGAGCTTTTTGAGCCGGGTGAAATCGTATGTCACACGTACGCGGCTCGTCACCATCGCCTTTTCCAGCGCCGCGCGGTCGGCCTCTTTGTCGGCTTTGGGGTCGACCTTGTCCTTCTTGACGACCTTTTCACCGGCGCCGGGGGTGGCGCAGAAGGCCGGATGGGTGGCATCGATACCGCTGTCGAGGATCGCCCAGGTGATCGCCCTGGTGGAGACATGAAAGACCCGTTCGGCCGCATCCACCTTGACCGTCTGGCGCGACCGCACGGTCGCCAGATCGGCGCTTCGGTTCAGATCAATCGACCAGACATCGGCCCGGCGGTAATCGTCCCCGCGGGTGTCGGACGCCCTTTCGGCCAGCCAAAACAGCTCGTCGCGGAAAGCGCTTAGCAGCATTCGGAAAAACGCGCGCACCCGACCGTTGAGCTTTTTCTTTGCCGCGGAATTGGGCGCACGGCGATACTCAGAAGACGACACGCGCAACAGCATCCGGCAAGTTTCATCAATGTAGCGCCAGCGCGCGACCTCTGGGTCCGCGCCATCCTCGCCTGCGATCATTGCCGCAGCAGCAGCGTTGCGGATCACAACCCAGGCGGTCAGAAACCGCCAAAGGGCCGGTTTCATGGTGTTGGCGAATGTATCGGTCAACGCGTCAGGCTCGCCAGATTTTGCCACCTGTTCGACCGCGCCGAGAAAGTTTTTGACCTCCGCATCGCTCAGGCGCTGAAACCATACCGTGCGCAGCAAGACAACGCGGATCATCACATCCATATCCAATCGCGCGATGATCGTGTTGCCGACCGCGGCGAAGACATGGCGGTCCTTGGTCTCTTTGAACGGGTCTTTCGGCGCACGCGGCGCATCGCGGACATCGCGCAACTGGCTCGATTCAGCCAAATCGAGCTTGTCTTCCCCGGTCTGCGGCTTTTGCAATGCCTTGGTCAGCGAGCGCAGCGCATCTCCACCGCGAATGAAGTGGTTGGGCTCGATCAATAATTGAACCCTGGCCCCGGGGTCTTCAGCAAATGCGCGCCACACGCTTGTGCGTATCGGAGTGTCTGCCAGGTAAGAGGTCCGCTCGGTGGCGGCAAATGTGATCAGCACATCTTCGAGCAGCCCCAGGGCGCGGCCTTTCAGCAGAGCGGTTTCATCATCGTCGATCATGGGCACTTCATCGAAAAGTCTTTTTCATTTCGAGAAGCTTAAGCCAGGTCGCGCGCGCCGTCTATGGCGCCAGCGCTGTGCCGAGCAGGCGCCTGGTCGCATCGGCAACGACCTGCGTGCGGGCAACCTCTAGGTTCAACTGGTCGGTCTTTTCGTCGATAAGTAGGAATGAAAGGCCGTGCACGAAGGTCCAAAGCGGAAAGGCCCGTTCTTGCACATGATCGTCTATCGAGGCATGTCCAAAATGCGCCGCGATTTGATGTAACAGAACGCCGTAAACCCGCATGCCCCGGTCGCGGACCACCTCGTTTTGCCCCTGGCGCTGCGTCAGGCCGAACATCAGCCGAAAAACGCCGGGCTCGCGCGCGGCGAAATCGACATAAGCATGGCCAAGGGCGGTGATGGCCGCGAGGCTGCCTCGCGGATGGGGCTGATGCGCGCTCTCAAGCGCCTCATAAAAGCGGTCCATACCGGCCAGCACCACCTCCAACAGCATTTCCTCGCGATCTGCAAAATGGCGGTAGGGCGCAGCTGTCGACACGCCGGCTACCCGGCAGGCATCGGACACCGAAAACCTGTCAGGCCCCTTCTCCTCGACAAGTTGCCGGGTCGCCTCGACCAAGCTCTCGCGCAGATTGCCATGATGCTAGGCCTTACGCTTGCTCACTTTTAATGATTTTTCGTCAGACACTTAACTCACGCTCGCGCTTTTTCTCTTGCCTTTGTTAGAACTCCTAACATATGTGAGAGTATCTAACATTCAAGCGAGGGTTACCATGACCGACGCCGTTCCCGCAAGCAAACTCCGCCGCGCTGCCCGAATTGGCGGCCGGGTGTTGAGTACAGTTCTGACCGCTTTGCTTGCCGTAGGTGCGGTAGCCTTGGCGACAGGCACGATCGAGACCCGTGCATCCCAGGCGCCCGCGCCGGAAGCGGCCCCGCCCGCAACCGTTTCAGCCGCACCGCTGACCGTTCAGCCGGGCTATAGCGTGACGCGCCATTTTGTTGGTCAAGTGGAGCCGCAGCAGCGCATCGATGTGGCCTTTGAGGCCGGTGGCACAGTTGCTGAGATTGTGGTTGCCGAGGGCGACCGGGTCGCAGAAGGCGCATTGCTCGCCCGGTTGGACACCCGCGCGCTTGAGGCCGACAGGCGCAGCGTTCTGGCCGCCCAGGCAGCGCTTATGGCTCAGCTAGAATTGGCCGAACGCACCGCCGAACGCGCCGAGGGCTTGGGCGAAAGCGGCTTTGCATCTCAACAGCGGCTCGATGAGGCACGGTTAGCGGTGGCCGAATTGACCGCACGCGTTGCCGAAACCACCGCCCGGCTGGAGGTGATCGATGTGGCGCTCGACAAAGCCGTATTACGGGCGCCCTTTTCCGGAGAGATCGGTGCGCGCGCGGCCGATCCCGGCCAGACGCTGGCTGCGGGTGCTGCGGTTCTTACCTTGTTGCAAGACGGCGCGGCAGAATTGCATATCGGCCTGCCGCCAGCGCTGGCGGCCACGTTGGAGCCAGGCCTTGAGGTCGAGTCGACGGTTGCGGGCCAGACCCAGATGGCGGTGCTGGACCAGTTGCAGCCCGATCTTGATCCCGCAACGCGGACGCAAACCGCGATCTTCCGCCTGACCGGCACAGCCGCGTTCGGGCAGGCCGGGCGGATC
>JBCCXT010000007.1:0-98373 GCA_039191215.1 Pseudomonadota bacterium | reverse complement strand
TGCCAGACGGGCTTTGCGGGGGCGGGCCCCCGCGCCCCCAAATCCCGTTACGCCGGTTCTGGCACGAGAATCTCACGTTTGCCGACATGGTTGGCCGGGCTGACCAGGCCCGCATCTTCCATCTGCTCCACCAGACGAGCCGCTTTGTTATAGCCGATCGCAAGTTTACGTTGGATATAAGATGTCGAGCATTTGCGGTCTTTGATCACAATTGCCACCGCTTGATCGTAAAGCCCGTCCTCGCTGTCGGTATTGCCGCCCAAGCCCAGCACCGCATCGATGTCGCTTTCACGTTCTTCATCCGGGCCGCTCAGCACCGAGGCGGCGTAATCCGGCGGGCCAAAGCTTTTAAGATGGCTGACGATCTCTTCAACTTCTTCATCGGAGACAAAGGGCCCGTGCACGCGGGTGATCTTGGAGCCACCTGCCATATACAGCATATCGCCCATGCCCAGGAGCTGTTCGGCCCCCATTTCACCCAAGATCGTGCGGCTATCGACCTTGGACGTCACATGAAAGCTTATTCGGGTTGGGAAGTTGGCTTTGATCGTGCCGGTGATCACATCAACCGAGGGACGCTGTGTGGCCATGATCAGGTGGATGCCGCTGGCCCGTGCCATCTGCGCCAGGCGCTGGATGCAAGCCTCGATCTCTTTGCCCGCAACCATCATAAGATCGGCCATCTCATCGACCACTACGACGATAAACGGCATCGATTCGGGCTGGTATTCCTCGGTCTCGAAAACCGGCTCACCCGTCTGGTCGTCGAACCCGGTCTGATAGGTGCGCTTGAACATCTCACCCTTGTCCAGCGCGTCACGCACCCGGCCGTTATAGCCTTCGATATTGCGTACGCCCATTTTGGACATTTTGCGGTAGCGCTCTTCCATCTCTCCGACGACCCATTTCAAAGCCACGACGGCCTTTTTCGGGTCCGTCACAACAGGGCTTAAGAGATGCGGGATGCCGTCATAGACGCTCAACTCCAGCATCTTGGGATCGATCATGATCAACCTGCATTCCGCCGGTGAGAGCTTGTAGAGAAGGCTCAAGATCATCGTATTGATGGCCACCGACTTACCCGATCCGGTCGTGCCGGCAATCAGCAGATGGGGCATTTTGGCCAGGTTGGCGATCACTGGATCGCCACCGATGTCCTTGCCAAGCGCCAGGGGAAGGCGATGATTGCCATCGCCGTAATCGCGCGAGCTCAGTATCTCGCGCAGGACAACCTTCTCACGGTGCTGGTTCGGCAGCTCAATGCCGATGACCGAGCGCCCCGGCACGGTCGAAACCCGCGCCGACAGCGCCGACATGGAGCGCGCAATATCGTCCGCCAGCCCAATGACCCGGCTGGCTTTCAGCCCCGGCGCCGGTTCCAGCTCGTACATCGTGACCACGGGGCCCGGGCGGACGCTGACGATCTCTCCTTTCACGCCGTAATCGTCGAGAACGGACTCGAGCATGCGGGCATTGGCCTCCAACGCCTCATCCGACAGATGATGGCGCTCAATCGATTGCGCGTCGGCCAGCAAAGCGAGCGGCGGGAATTCAAATGCGGCGCTCTCCTCCAGCGGCAAAAGCGGCTGCTGATCGGCAATGGCATGGCGCGAGGTGGCCGGTTTGCGCGGATTGTGCTGCACAACGCTTTGGCGTGGCTCTGCCTGCGGCAGAACCGGCGCTTCAGGAAGCCGCTGCCACCCGAGCTCGTCGCGGTCGACCCAGTCATCGTCGATCTGAATTGCCGGGCCAGGTGCGGCGGGCAATGCGGCTGGTCCATCCATATGCGCCGTAAGCGGCGGCTCGATCCGGGGCTCGGCAATGGCCGAAAGGGGCCGCCGGACACGCGTTTCGATCACATCGGAGATCTTTTGGCGGATGCGGGCGTCGCTTGGTCGCTCCACCCCGTCCAATGCAGGCCGGTCGCGATCTGGCAGTTCGGGGTCAACGCGAGCGAATTCGTCTTCCCGCCGCCGGGCGCGCAACATCGGGACGCGCGAGAGCAACCCCGCCTGGCGCGGCTGGGGCGTGTTGAGCATTGGCTCGTCAACGCTGTCATCGGCGTCAAACTCTTCCATCTCAGCGGCGACCTCGGCGCGGGCCAAACGCGCGGCGTTAAAGCCCGCAGCGGCACGCCATGTGCCCCGGCCCGCGCGGCCGAAAAGCGCCAAGATGGCATGAAAGACCAACACCAATCCGACAAGCAGCCAGCGCAACGCCGATCTGAGCTCCGCCCTGGTCACACCGAGGCCGTAAAGCGTCAAAGCGATGCCGCCCAAAAACGCGGCAGCGGCAGAGAGCCTGAGGCCGAGACCGACCGAGACGGGCAGGAAATTCACCATCCCGCCCAGGAATGTGTCACCGAAAATGCCGCCCAATCCCACGCTCAGCGTCCAATCGGGGCCGGGCGGATGGCTGGCCGCATAGATCGAGGCCATCGTCATCGCCAAGATCAGGAAGAGCGTCCGTAGGGCCGCGAAATCGGTGGCGCGGTGCAGCAGGTATCGCGCGCCCCACGTGACCAGGCCCAGAACGATCACCCAGGCGCCGTACCCGACGCTCATCATCAACACCCAAGCAACAAGCGCGCCGGGGCGGCCCAACAGATTTTGTGCGGCGGTATCGGTGCGGACAAACCAATTGGGATCATCGGCGCTGTAGCTGGCCAAGACAAGCGCCAAAGCCAGACCTGCGGTTAGCAAGACAAGGCCTAAAAGCTCTTTGCTGCGACGTTCGAAGATTGCTTGCATCTGGCTGTCTAGGAACGGGTCACGCTGCCGGGTCTGATACGCCATGTTCTTGTTCTTCCTCACCGATAAAGACAGTCGCGAATGCGCTTTAGGCCGCGCTCGGTTTCGTCGAGCGGGGCGACCATAGCGACGCGAATATAGGGATCGCCAGGATTGCCGCTCGGCGTGTCCTGGCCAAGAAAACCGCCCGGTAGGACGCGGGTGCCGTTCTCCGTCCAGAGTTTGATTGCGGCGGCGGTGCCGTCGCCGACATCTTTTGGCACAGGCAGCCATAAGAAGAAGCCGCCCTTTGGCGGTTGATAGCCCGGCAAACCCATAAAGACGGCATCAGCCAGCGCGTATTTTTCGTGATAGAGCTTACGATTGGCTTCAACATGTGCCTCGTCCGCCCAGATCCGCTCAGCCACATGCTGGAGCGGCAGCGGCAGGGGTGCGCCAGCATAGGCGCGCAATTGATTGAGCGCGGCGATTGTTTCGGGGCCACCCGCGACAAATCCCGATCTAAGTCCCGGCAGGTTTGAGCGCTTCGACAAAGAATGGAAAACCAACAGCCGTTCGGGATCGGCCGCGACGGCCTTGGCAACTGTCAGCCCGCCCGTAGGTTGCCGATTGCGCCAAATCTCAGAATAACACTCATCGGCAAAGACCCTAAAATCATGCCGCTCGGCCAATGCCAGCAGATTGCGCCAATAGTCTTCGCTGGCCACGGCGCCTTGTGGGTTTGATGGCGAACACAGGAAAGCAATTGCCGTGCGATCCAACGTGTCGGGGCCCAGGCTGTTGAAATCGGGCAGAAAACCGGTCTCTTCGGTGGCGTTGACAAAGACCGGCTTGGCGCCAATGGCGCGGGCCGCAACCATATAGGCCTGGTAGAAAGGGTTGGGGATCAGCACGTTAGGCTGGCCGCCGCGCTTCTCCTCGGGACAGAGCGCGATCGTGGCGTTGAACAACCCCTCTCGCGTGCCGTTAAGCGGCATAATCCCATCCGAGCCTGGGCTTGTTCCAAATCGGCGCATGAGCCAGGCATCGATTGTATCCAAAAGGGCCGGGGCGCCTTGATTTGGCGGGTATTTCGCAAAATCGCCGATATGACGGGCCAGGACATCCGCCACCCAGCCCGGGAACGGGTGGCGCGGCTCTCCGATGGTCATGTTGATGACCTCGCCGCCCGGTTGATGGACGTCGAGCAACTTCCGCAAACGCGGAAACGCGTAATCTGGCAGGTTCGAAAACCGCTCAGGAAAAACCATATTTGCCTCAAACCGGGGTCATTTCGCCCCGTTTATCGGCATGTTAACCGCAAGCGCCGAGGCGGTCCAGCAAAACGTGGGCTACGACAGGGCGGCCTCAACAGCGGTGCCGATCCGCAGCAGATCCTCTTCGCCCCAAGGCCTGCCCATCATCAGCAAACCGCAAGACGGCACGCCGGTGGGGATGGTAAGGCCGCAACCGCCCATCAAATTGCCGACACGCGTATTGCGCAGCGTCAGCAGGTTTTCGGTGACGTAGTAGTCGTCATCCTGCAAAAGCCGGGCAACCTCAGGCGGCTGGTTGGGCGAAGTTGGCAGCAAAACGGCATCGTAGTCGGCCGTCGCCTCGGCGAATTCTGCCTGATAGCGCGCTAATGCCTGGCGCGCAGCGACATAATCTGGTGCGCTGACATTGGCCCCGCCGCGAAACCGCTCCAGAATTTGGGCAAACATCTTTTCCGGCGCTGCCTCGATCACATTCTTCCACGTCCCGTACGCTTCTGTCGGATAAAGCTGGCCGGTCAGTTCCATCGCGTATTCGGCGGCCTTGACGCGGCCGGTCTCGATTGTAGCACCCGCATCGCTGAGGCGTGATAGGGCCCATTCGAAGGCCTGGCCTGGTGCCTCGCGCACGTCAGAAGCATAAGGGTCAAGCACCAGGAAGCGCATCTTGGGCGCCATTGCGTCCGGCGTGGCCTGACTGGGCTGAGCCTTGTCCAGAACGGCAAAAATTCTGGCGGCGTCTTCGACCGTCTTGGTCAGCGGCCCGACCGTGTCAAAGCTGGGCGCGAGCGGCACGACGCCGTCCAGTGGCAAGCGACCGGCTGTTGTCTTGAGACCCACCAGATCGTTCCATGCCGCCGGCAGCCGAACCGAGCCGCCGGTATCGGAGCCGATTGCGGCCGGCGCCAGGCCCAGTGCCACCGACACCGCAGCGCCGGAAGACGACCCACCGGGCGCAAGCTCCGCGCCATGTCTGTTCGGCGGCGTTGCGGTCACCGGGTTCACACCCAGGCCTGAAAAGGCCAGCTCCGTCATGTGCGTTTTGCCAAGACAGACCAGGCCCACCGCATCTGCGCGCAGGTACACTTCTGCGGTCGTATTCGGCACCCGCCCGGCCAGCAGCGCCGATCCGGCCTCCGTCACCACGCCTGCGAGGTCAAAAAGGTCCTTCCACGAAATTGGCACCCCATCGAGGAGGCCATGCCGCTGACCGCCTTGCGCGCGCGCCCGCGCGGCTTTGGCAGCGGCTCTGGCATGATCGGGTGTCAGCCGCGCATAGATAGCGTCTGAGGCCCCGGCGCGGTCGAGGAAGAAATCGGTCAATTCAACTGGATCGATCTTACCCGCTTCAATCCCTCGGCCCAGATCCGAGGCGCTCAACGCCGCCCAATCAGCCATACCCGCCTCCGCCGCTCTTTGTCGCGGACAAGGCTAACGGGTGGCTTTGACTTGGACAATGCCGCGCCCGCGCGCATATCAGAGGAGATGGACGCAGATATCCTCATCATCGGCGGCGGGTTGAACGGCCCGTTGATGGCCCTGGCTCTGGCGCAATCCGGCCTGACATCCACTGTCATCGATGCAGGCTCTGCCAAGTTGCAGGCACAACCGGGCTTTGACGGCCGCGCTTATGCCCTGGCCCACAGCTCTGTGCGGATGCTGCGCGCCTTGGACCTTTGGGACGCAGTGGAGGATCAGGCCGAGCCGATCCTGGGCATCCGCGCCTCTGACGGGCGGCCGGGCGAAGGTGCGGCGCGCCAATTCCTCGATTTCGACGCGGGCGAGATCGAAGAAAGCCCGATGGGCCATATCGTCGAAGACCGCGTGCTGCGCCCCGCGCTACTGCTGGCCGCGGCTGCGGCAGAGGCGGTGACGTATCTGTCGGGGGCGCGCGTCGTGGCGCAAAACGAACAGGGCCAAGTCAAACTTGCCGATGGGTCCATGCTGGCGGGCAAACTGCTGATCGGCGCGGACGGACGCGGGGGCGAGACGACAATGCGCGCCGGGATCAGTCGGATGGGGTGGGGCTACGGCCAAACCGCCTTGGTCACTGCGATTGCACATGAACGGCCCCATAACGGCATCGCGCATCAGTTTTTCATGCCAGCCGGGCCGTTGGCGATCCTGCCCTTGCCCGGCAACCGGTCTTCCATCGTCTGGTCAGAACGCGATAGTGACGCCGCACAGATCGCCGCCCTGCCGGATGCTGAGTTTCTCGATCATCTACGTCCGCGTTTCGGCGATTTCCGCGGAGAAATTGCGCTGGCCGGCCAGCGCTACAGCTATCCGCTTGGCCTTTCCCTGGCGCAAAGCTTCGTTGCACCGCGGCTGGCGCTGATTGGCGATGCGGCACACGGCGTGCACCCGATTGCGGGCCAGGGCCTGAACCTCGGGTTTCGCGATGTCGCCGCGTTGGCTCAAGTCGTGGCCGAGGCCGGGCGTCGCGGCGAAGACATCGGTGCTGCCGATGTGCTGGTGCGCTACCAAAGCTGGCGCCGGTTCGACACAGCCGCCCTTGCCGTCGCCACAGACGGGTTCAACCGATTATTTTCAAACGACAACCCGCTCCTGCGCGCAGTGCGCGATCTGGGCATGGGCGCGATCAATGCAACGCCCGGCCTGAAACGCCAATTTATCCGCGAAGCGGCGGGGCTGACGGGTGATCTGCCAAAACTCTTGCAAGGGCGCCAAGTTTAAGGGCACGCGCTTCAGTCCAGGCTGCGCGCTTCGCTTTCCAGCATGATCGGGATGCCGTCGCGGATCGGGAAGGCCAGGCCCGCGGGTTTTGAGATCAGCTCTCCGGCCTCCGGGTTATAGCTAAGCGTGGCTTGCGTCAGTGGACAGACAAGCGCCTCCAACATCCTCCGATCGACAGTCACCGGCTGGCTCATTGCAAGATCTCCTCAGGCGAGGAGCCGCCGCGCAGCGCAAATTCGATCAATGTAACCAGAGTCTCGCGGCGTGTTGTCAGCGATGGCGCCTCCAGGAGCGCTTGTTTTTCCTCAGGCTCGAACGGGCACAGCATCGAAAGCGAGTTGATCAGCAGCTCATCCTCGGCCTCTTTCAAGCTGTCCCAATCGGTCGACAGGGACATCGCCTCGAAATAGCGGCCCAGCAGGTCGAGAAAGGCGGGCCTGTCGAATTCACCGTCTTTTTCGGTGGCGCCAAAGTCACTTTCGAACCCCTCCCAAGACACATCCGCCCGGATATAAGGCGTGAAACCTTCGGATTCAGCGCGAATTCGATAGCGGGAAATGCCGCTGAGCGTAATCATGTAACGCCCGTCTTCGGTCTCGGAAAACTGCGTCAGGCGACCTGCGCATCCGATCTTGTGCAGCCGCTTTTCGCCGCCGGGAGATTCAAGCGGTTGTACCATGCCGATCAAGCGGTGCGTGGTTTTCAGCGTGTCATCAAGCATCTGCAGATATCGCGGCTCGAAAATATGCAGCGGCAGCCGCGCGCGGGGCAAAAGCAGCGCCCCGGGCAAGGGGAAGACCGGAACGGTTTCGGGCAGATCGGCGCGCGATAACATATCAGGCGACCTAGGCCAGCACGCGCATCAGGCAAATATCATAGAGCTGAGGCGCCGGCGGCCCTTTAGCACGACCGGATCCTGCGGCTTAAGCGCATCGAATATTGTAAACAGCTGGCTCTTGGCCGCGCCGTCATTCCATTCCCGATCCCGCCGGAAAAGCTCCAACAGCTCGTCAACCGCCGTATCGACATCGCCAGAGGCATGGAGCGCCTGGGCGAGCTCGTAGCGCGCCTGGTGGTCGTCGGGATTGGCGTCCACGGCGGCTTGAAGCTCGGCCAGCGGGCCCGCATCGGCGGCTTGCCGGGCCAGGGCTAGCTGGGCTCGGGCCGCTTCCACCTCGGCGCTTTCGGCGATCTTTTCCGGCGCGTTGTCAAGCAGCGCCTCGGCCTGATCAAGCTCACCCATGGCGATATGGGCGCGGGCCAAGCCACCAAAGGCCGCCGCGTTTTCCGGCTCCTCGCCCAAGATCGCGGCAAATGTTTGGGCGGCATCAACGGCCGCGCCTTGTGCGAGCATCTCTTCGGCGGATTCGATCGCCTCCCCAAGACCGCCATCACCGGCCAAAGCCGCAAGTTTGGTGACAAACTCGTTTACCTGGCTCTGTGGAACAGCACCCTGGAACATGTCGACCGGGCGGCCTTCATGGAAGGCGACAACCGTCGGGATCGACTGCAAAGGCAGACCCTGCTGCGCCAGGGCCGCGGCTAGGCGCTGTTCGCGGTCGACATCGATCTTGATCATCCGAACCTTGCCGCGCGCGGCGGTCACGGCGGCCTCGAGCTGGGGGCCAAGTGTTTTGCAAGGACCGCACCATTCCGCCCAGAAATCAACGATCACCGGCACCTCGGCGCTGGCTTCGATGACATCAGACATGAAGGTTGCCTCTGATCCGTCCTTGATCAGGTCAGCGGCCGGGCTGGCCTGGCCTGGGTCACCAATCTCTAGCATCGTGATCTTTCCTTTTTCCGCCTGACTGGGCCTATATGATCGCACGGAACGCAAACGCCAAGGGGTCCCGCACGACCATGCCCACCTATCTCGCCTTTGGCGACAGTAACACGCATGGCACCAAACCCGTGCCGGAGGAGGAAGAGCTGTCGCCGAGCTTCGCGCGTTGGCCCTATGGCACACGTTGGAGCAGCATCGCACATAACGCGCTTGCCGATGACTGGATGCTGGCCGAAGAAGGTCTACCAGGCCGAACCACGCGCTTTAGCGATCCGATCATGGGCGCGCATATGGATGGTCAAACGGGCTTGAAGATCGCGCTGATGACACATGCACCGGTTGCGCTCATTTCAATTATGCTCGGCACCAATGACGTGAAGGCCCGACTTGGCGCGCAACCAGATGATATTGCAGCAGGAATCTGCAGCCTGATCGATATCTTACGCGACCCTGAATTGGTTGCCCGAGCGGGCGAGCCGCAGCTCCTGCTGATTGCCCCGCCGCCGGTTCAAGTCACGGGTATCCGCGCTGCCGAATGGCTGGGTTCGGCGGAAAAATCGCGCGCCCTTGCGCCGCTATTCGAACAGATCGCCGGGGCCTATAACGTTGAGTTCCTAGATGCCGGTCAGATCATCAGTGTTGCACCCGGCGAGGGCATTCACTTCACTGAAGACTCGCACCGGGCGCTTGGTCAGGCCGTCGGCGCAAAGCTCGCGCAGATGGCGGGACGCTGCTAGAAATCGCCAGATGAGTAGGACCAATTAGCTTGCCGGTCTTGACGCGGATGTTTTGTTCCATCGCACCGCACGCGGCGATGCGATGGAAACCAGCCGTTTGGGCCCGCTCAGCGTTGTCACACGGCTCGGGTCGGCGCGGAACGGCGCTGCCGCCGCTTATACCTCGAAGGTGGCAAATACGGGCGCATGGTCTGAGGGCTGATCCCAGCCGCGCACCGCGCGCAAGACGCGGCTGCCCTGCGCTGCATCGGCGATATCGGGCGTGGCCCAGATATGATCAAGCCTGCGGCCCTTGTCAGCCGCATCCCAATTCGGCGACCGGTACGACCACCAAGAATAAAGCTGCCCGTCCGGGATATGGGCGCGGGTGATGTCGACCCAGCCGGCGGAGGCCTGAACAGCGCCCAGTGTTTCGACCTCGATCGGGGTGTGGCTCACAACCTTCAAAAGCTGCTTGTGGCTCCAGACGTCGTCTTCGCGTGGTGCAATGTTGAGATCCCCCACCAGTACACTGCGCGCCGGATGCTCGGACCGGAACCAATCCTGCATTTCAGCAAGAAAATCGAGCTTGTGGCCAAACTTCTCATTCTTGGACCGATCCGGCACATCGCCACCGGCCGGCACGTAGAAATTGTGAATGGTCAGGCCGGAAATAGACGCAGCAACGTGGCGGGCATCCCCTTTGGCGCAGAAATCGCGATGCCCGGCATCCTCCAGAGGATGTTTCGATAGGATGGCCACGCCGTTATAGCCCTTCTGACCCCGCGCGACCATGTGGTCGTAGCCAAGTTCTGCGAAGGTCTCGAGCGGGATTTTATCGACCGGGCTTTTGCATTCCTGCAGGCACAGCACGTCGGGCGCTTCCTCACGCAGCAGCTTGGCGACAAGTTCAGCGCGCAGCCGCACAGAATTGATGTTCCAAGTGGCAATCGTCAGCGGCATCGGCGCGGTCCTTGAATGGCAAGCCGCGCGAGCCTATGCGCGGCACCGCCGGGCCTCAAGCG
This sequence comes from Pseudomonadota bacterium, assembly GCA_039191215.1. Lineage (GTDB taxonomy): Bacteria > Pseudomonadota > Alphaproteobacteria > Rhodobacterales > Rhodobacteraceae > HKCCE3408. The sequence continues at coordinate 88,146 of JBCCXT010000007.1, read as the reverse complement.
CTAGTCATCAACACGGCGCAGATGGGGAAATTCGCCGGTCTCGATATAAGCCTCTTCGGCCGGGCTGGAGAGGCGCCCGAAGATTGCATTGCGGTGCGGGTGACGCCCAAAGCGCTCGATCACACTTCGGACGGTCGCATTCTGGCTGCGCAATCGATCACCTAAGCCAGCCAAGGCCGGCGGCAGATCAGCGATGATGCCTTCGCTAATTTCGTCTACCAGGTCGAAGCGCGCCAGGTGATCGGGGCCCTCGCAATGGCCCAGAGCAATGACGTAAAACATCCGCTCCCATGGAAGGTGCTGGTTGAAATGGCCGTTAGAGATGCCTTCCAGGACCAAACGGTTTGCCTTGATATCTTGCGCGTAAGCCGCCGGTGTATCGCGCCACAAAGAGCGCGGGAATTGATCCAGCGCGATCAGCAGCGCCAATCGGCCCGGTGCGTTTTCCGCCCAATGGTCAAGCTCGCACCGCGCGGCGGCCTTGGTCAGCGCGGCAAAATTGGCGATGATCGTGGCATCCATGCCGCCCTGCATCCGAGTGTCCCAAAACTCGCGATGAGTCTCGGGGCTGTTCCAGTGCCCGTTATCGGGAAACCACAGGTCGAGCACGCTTTGAGGTTCGAAGCCGGCCATGGCCACACTCCTTACAAGGTGCAGCCAGTTTAGGCCGAAAAAAAGACCCGGGCGCAATGCCCGGGCCAGTCCAACAGGGAGGGAGGTGCCGTGCCATGACCCGGGCGCGGCGGCGGGAACCGTTCAAGCGACCAAACGGTAGCCGCCTGATTCGGTAACCAGTAGTCGCGCGTGGGACGGATCGGGTTCAATTTTTTGCCGCAGCCGGTAGATATGGGTCTCCAGCGTGTGGGTGGTGACACCGGCATTGTAGCCCCATACCTCGTGCAGCAGCACGTCGCGGGCGACAACACCGTCTTTGGCGCGCAAGAGGAATTTCAGGATGTTGGTCTCTTTCTCGGTCAGGCGAACCTTTCGATTCTCTTCCGTCTCCAAAAGCTTCATCGCCGGCTTGAACGTGTAGGGCCCGATCTGGAATACGGCATCCTCGGATTGCTCGTGCTGGCGCAGTTGCGCGCGGATGCGGGCCAGCAGGACCGGGAACTTAAACGGTTTTGTGACATAATCATTGGCACCGGCATCGAGGCCTAGAATTGTGTCGGCGTCGCTGTCATGGCCGGTCAGCATCAGGATCGGGCATTTCACGCCCTGTTTGCGCATCAGGCGGCACAGTTCCCGGCCATCGGTATCGGGTAGGCCGACATCCAGAATCACAAGGTCGTAGATCGCTTCGCGGGCGCGGTCGACGGCTTGGGCGCCATTGCCCGCCTCAAACACATCAAATTCTTCGGTCATCACCAGCTGTTCGCTGAGCGCCTCGCGCAGATCGTCATCATCGTCGACGAGCAGGATTTTTTTCAGCGTAGCCATCGATGTCCTCCGGGTTGCAGGCTGTTGTCGATCTGGGAATGCGGCAATGGGCGCTGTCTGGCAAGCGGGTCGAAACCAACCTCACAGGCTCGTGTCAGACGTTGTGAAATATTTCAAACGCGCGCGTGAGCTTGTAAGGGTCAGGCATGGAGTTGAACCTCACGCCCCGCCCTGCCGATCTGGTCGCGCGTGCCCGCGGTGATTTGCGGCTTGGTTTGCCGGTTGTTTTGCTGGCGCCAGAAGGTGGGCTGATGATTCTGGCCGCGGAGACCTTGGAGAACGCGCGTCTGGCGGCCCTGCGCGATCTCGGCCAGCCGGTTGTCGCGCTGACGGCCTGGCGGGCGGAGACACTGAAAGCGCGGGTTTATGACGGCGACCTGACACGTGTTGAACTGCCCGATGAGGTTGACGCGGCATGGGTCCAGGCCCTGGCCGACCCGGCACTTGATCTGGGCGCACCGATGAAAGGGCCTTTGCGCGCAAGACGCTCGGGCTCGGCCGCATTACACGCAACAGCGCTGCGGTTGATCAAATCGGCCGAATTGCTGCCCGCCGCCGTCTGTCTGGAGATCGCCGAGCCGCATGCCCTGGCCCGCATCCATGACCTCACAGCGATCGACGCGGCAGCCACCAGCGAGGACCTGGCGGCATTTCACCGCCTGTCACAGGTTTCAGCCGCGCGACTGCCAATGGCCGCGTCACGGGCGGGACGGCTGCGTGTCTTTCGACCCGACAATGGCGGCGTGGAGCATTATGCGATCGAGATCGGGCGCCCCGACCCGGCAGAGCCGGTTCTGGCCCGGCTGCATTCGGCGTGTTTCACGGGTGATGTGCTGGGCTCCCTCAAATGCGATTGCGGGGCGCAGTTGCATGCCGCGCTGGCAACAATGGCAACCGGCGGATCTGGTGTCTTACTATACCTCAACCAGGAGGGGCGCGGCATCGGGCTGGCCAATAAGATGCGTGCTTATACTCTGCAGGATCAGGGCTTTGACACGGTCGAGGCCAACCACCGCTTGGGTTTTGAGGATGATGAGCGCGATTTCCGCCTGGGCGCAGTTCTATTGGGTCAAATGGGCATTTCACGGATCCGTCTGATGACAAATAACCCCAAGAAAGTTGCCATGATGGGGGCTTGCGGAATTGAAGTGATCGACCGCGTGCCACTGATTGTCGGGCAGACCCAGGAAAACAGCGGATACCTGGCGACAAAGCGCGCGAAGTCAGGCCATTTTCTGTGAGGCAGGGTTCTGCGATTCCCCCGGGGGATTCACGCGGGCTCGACTTGACCCGTTGCGCCGTCTTTGCCCCGGTTTTTGCTGCTCTCGGCCCGATTGTGGGTCGCGATTTCGCGCCCCAAACCTGCGCGCTGGAAAGTCCGAAGCAGACCGCACTTTTGCCGCCGACCTCCGGAGGTTTAGGGGCCGCGCGACTTTGCAACGACGGGCGGTACAAGCGGATTAGCAGCACCGCAGTGATCGCTTGGACCCTTGTAATGAGATCCGCGTTAAGTGCCTATGCGCTTTCAGCATTGAATTCATTGGGCTGGAAACGTGCCGGTGTCAGTACACGCGGCGACACCAGCCAATCAGCCGCGCCGGGCTTGATGGTAAAGCCCGGTTTCGTACCGGCGAACCCCGGCATCTTCATCCATCGAAAGCCGGGCGATCATGTCTGCGCGTGACATGGTCGTAACACCAATGGGCTTGCGCTTTGCTGGCCAGGTCTTTCCCTGCAGGATCGGGCGCGGCGGCATACGGGCCGATAAACGCGAAGGTGATGGGGCGACGCCCGCGGGCATTCATCGGATCGTCGGCTGCCTCTACCGCGCCGACCGGATGGCCCGGCCTTGCGACTGGGCGCTGCCGATTGGGCCAGGCGATCTGTGGTCCGACGATCCGGGTCATGAAGACTATAATCTGATGGTGCGGGCGCCATATGCTCATAGTCATGAGCGGTTAGCGCGGGCCGATCCAATGTATGATCTGATTTTGATCACAGATTGGAATTGGCCGCGTGCTGAACGTGGCGCGGGTTCGGCGATCTTTATCCATGCCTGGCGCGCACCGGGTAGGCCAACCGCCGGGTGCGTTGCGCTGGACGCTTTGCAATTGCGCTGGATCGTAGCCCGTTTGCGCCACGGGTGCCGCTTGATCGTGGGCGTGGGCGCCGCGCGGGGCTAGCCTGGGACCCGAGCGCCAAACACGGCCGAGCCCACGCGAACATGCGTCGCGCCAAAGGCGATGGCCTGCTCGAAATCAGCGCTCATCCCCATCGACAGACCTGCCAATCCGTTGCGCTCGGCGATCTTGGCCAAAAGCGCGAAATGCAAGCTTGGCGTTTCGTCGACAGGTGGGATGCACATCAGTCCGGTGACCGGCAAATCCATCGATCGCGCCTGCTCGATAAACGCATCCGCGTCGGTTGGAAGGATGCCGGCCTTTTGCGGCTCCTCTCCGGTATTGACCTGGACCATCAATTTCGGCGCATGCCCCAGTTCTTGTGCAAGATCGGCGAGTTTGCGCACCAGTTTCGGCCGATCAAGCGATTGGATTTCGTCGAAAAATTTCATGGCGCCACGGGCTTTGTTAGTTTGCAGCGGGCCTATGAGGCTTAAACGCACATCGGGGTATTCAGCCTTCAAAGGCGTCCAGCGGCCTTCAGCCTCTTGCACGCGGTTTTCGCCAAAGGCGCGGTGTCTTTGGGCCAGCACGGCACGCACGCGGTCCTCCGGCTGGACCTTTGAGACAGCGATGAGTGTGACGTCATCTACTTGGCGACCGGCAGCTTTGCAGGCTTTGACAAGTCGGCTTTGGACATCTGCAAGGGACATGGTGCTTCGTCCCAAAAGAAAAGAGCAGGCGCAAGGCCCGCTCTTTCCAAAATTGGTTGATCACGATTGATCAGAACGACATTGCAAGCCCGAAGGAGTAGCTGTCGATGGTCGCCGCGGTCGAAGACGCCTCGCCCGCACCGTAACCGAAGTGGATAGATGCACCACCGCCGAGGTCGTAAGCTGCGGCGAAACCATAGCCGGAGGCGCCGGAGTCGAACTCGCCATAGTTCACGTGAACCGAGATGGCATCGATCGAATAGCCCAAACCGATATAGGTGTGGTTGTCGTCCGTGTCCGTGGCGCCGATGCCGGTCCAGTCGGAGTAGCCGATGACACCAGAGAAGCCACTGTCGAGCTCTGCCAGAACCGAGAGACCGACGATGTCGCGATTGTCGCCGCCGTCGTCAGCGCTCAGGAAACCAAGACCCGCCGTGATATCAGCAGCGCCGAACGAGGTGGAGTAACGGACACCAATCGCGTTCGTGCCGTCGCCACCGCCCACATCCTGCTCGTGCGAGACCACAAACAGGAAGTCACCGAAGCTGTATTCGTAGGCCAGGATTTGGCCGTCGAAAACACCGTCACTAAACGCGCCGAGGTAGCCAGCGTGCTCGGATTCGTCATCCGCGATTGTGCCTGGGCCGCCAGCAGTCACAGCATCCTGCATGACACGGTCAAGCGCACCATCGGTGTCACCCAGTGTCAGCCTGCCGAAGTCGCCAGAGATGAAGACTGCAACGCCGCCATCATCGAACGGGTCGTCCAGCGCAGCGTTGCCGCAAGACGTCGCATCGTCGGCCGTGTTGATCGTGTCATCCGCACCGTCCAGGTCACAGGTGTCCTGAGCTTCATCCAGATCGACCGATGCGCCGAAGGTGAGGCCGTTGTCGGTTTCGCCGGACATCGTGAAAGTTACGTCGATATCCTGCCAGAACTGAGCGTCTGAGACTGCGTACCGGTCGCCGCCGGCGATACCCATTTCAGCGTAACCGGAAACCGCGACGCCCTGGGCACTTGCAATGCCTGCCGACGCAATCAGCGCGGTCGTGGCAAAGAGGACCTTTTTCATGTTTCTTTCCCTCGTGAACATTTGAAGGTTGTCCCCAAGACGGATGATCCGAATTGAGTATGCTTCTCAATCGACCTTTGGCCGGGCGAATGCAAGGAAGCCCCATACTTATCCGCTATCTTGCCGCCACCCTGGTGCAGACTCGCCACAGTTAGATTTCGGGCGGTTTGCCAGGCATCTGTCGGCGCGCGGACCAAAACGCGCATCACATCTTGCGCCCCCTTGCCGCGTCGCTGGCGCTTGGGTACGAAGGGGCCCTGTGAATAAATGCGCGGAGTAGATCGGCGATGAGGCTTTCCGGGATCATCAAAGGCGCGGTTGCGGGTGCCGCACTGCTGGCGCTGGCCGGATGCGGCACTGGTCGCGTGGGCAATGTATTTAACGGTGTATCCGACGACCAGCGGCAGGAAGAGTTGATCGATGCGGGACTGATTCAAGACCCAAATCGCGAGACGATTTTCGATTTGTTCAACAACACTGACGATCCAAACACCACCATCGAGGTCAACCGTTATCTCTGGAATGCCTCGCTGGAAATCCTCGATTTCATGCCCGTAGAGGCGGCTGACCCGTTCTCCGGCGTGCTCGCTTACGGCTTTGGCACACCGCCAGGCGGCGGCCAGGCCTACCGTGCAACCGTATACATCACCGACCCCGCGCTTGATGCGCGGTCGCTGCGCGTGGCGATTCAAAGCCGCGGCGGTCCGGTCAGCCGGGAAACCGCGCGCCAGGTTGAGGATGCGATTCTCACCCGCGCACGCCAGTTGCGCATCCGCGACGCAAACCTCTGACGCACCGCAAACCTTCGAACGCCGTCGAACCTGACCGCACCGCCGGGCGCGCTTTTGCTCAGCCCCCTCGGATCCAACACATTGTCCAGCCTGCTATCCCGAAGGTGCCAACAACGCGGGCAGATGATCGAACGGCCGGTGCACTGGGTCGCAACCGAGATCGCCTTTGGGCAAGAAACTCGGCTGGACCCGGCATGATCACGGGCCTAAACAAAATGCCGAGCACGCCGCCTGTCGTTTTTGCAACCAAGGACTGCACCTATGTCGCGCTACGCGCCCGCTGAGATCGAACCGAAATGGCAAGCCGCTTGGGACAAGGCCGGCTTGTTTGAGGCCAAGCGCGATCCTTCGAAGCCGAAATACTACGTGTTGGAGATGTTTCCCTATCCGTCGGGCGCGCTGCATATCGGGCATGTCCGCAACTACACGATGGGCGATGTCATCGCGCGCTACAAGCTGGCGCAGGGTTTTGCCGTTCTGCACCCGATGGGTTGGGATGCGTTCGGCCTGCCGGCAGAAAATGCGGCGATGGAGCGCGGCGTGGCGCCGGGCGCTTGGACACAGCAGAATATTGCCGCGATGAAAGAGCAATTTCAGTCTTTGGGCCTGACGCTCGATTGGACGCGCGAGCTGGCCACATGTGATCCTGAATATTATGGCCAACAGCAGGCTATGTTCCTGGAATTCATGGAAAAAGGCCTGGTCTACCGAAAGAAATCGGTGGTCAATTGGGATCCCGTCGACATGACGGTTCTGGCCAACGAACAGGTTGAAGACGGGCGCGGCTGGCGCTCCGGCGCGCTGGTCGAACGGCGCGAATTGGAACAATGGTTCTTTCGCATCTCTGACTATTCGGACGAGCTTTTGGGCGCCTTGGATGCGCTTGATAGCTGGCCCGACAAAGTCAAGCTGATGCAGGCCAATTGGATCGGCAAAAGCCGCGGGATTGAAGTGCCGTTTCACCCTGTGACAGGCGCCGAGCCGATCATCTGCTATTCAACGCGGCCCGACACGCTACGCGGCGCAAGCTTTTTGGCGATCTCACCCGACCATCCGCTGGCCATTTCGTTGGCCAACGGAAATCCCGAGATCGCCGCCTTCATCGACGATGCGCGCAAGATGGACACAACCGAAGCGGCGATGGAAAAGGCCGAAAAGAAGGGCATCGATACCGGCATCCGCGTCGCCCACCCGGTTTATGACGGGCGCGATCTGCCGGTCTGGATCGGCAATTTTGTGTTGATGGATTACGGCACAGGCGCGGTATATGGCTGCCCGGCGCATGACCAGCGCGATCTTGATTTCGCCCGCAAATACGGCCTGCCCGTGATCAACGCCTTCCATCTGCCGGGTGATGACAGCAAGATTGGCGATACCGCCCTGGTGCCACCCAAATCCGAGCGGGTCGTTTATGTTGAGCATTTCGCCGGCCAGGCAGAGACGACAAGCCAGGCCGCAATCGACGCTTCGATCGACTTTATGGAAGCCAAGGGTCTGGGCGTTGGCAAGGTCAATTACCGCCTGCGCGATTGGGGTCTGAGCCGTCAGCGCTACTGGGGCTGCCCGATTCCGGTTGTGCATTGTGAGACCTGCGGCCTGGTGCCCGAAAAGAAGGAAAACTTGCCGGTTGAGCTGCCCGAGGATGTGACGCTCGACCGGCCCGGCAATGCGCTTGACTGGCACCCGAGCTGGCGCGATGTGCCCTGCCCTGCCTGCGGCGCGCCCGCCAAGCGCGAGACCGACACAATGGATACGTTCGTCGATTCGAGCTGGTATTTCGCCCGTTTCACAGCACCCCGAGCCACTGCGCCAACCGAAATGGCTGATGCGGCCTATTGGATGAATGTCGATCAGTATATCGGCGGGATCGAACATGCGATTTTGCACCTGCTCTATTCGCGGTTTTATGCTCGCGCGATGATCGAATGCGGGCATCTACCGGAAACAGCGGCCGAGCCGTTTGACGCGCTTTTCACCCAAGGCATGGTCACACATGCCATCTATCAAGGTGTCGGCGCGGATGGCCGCAAGGAGTATCACTTTCCCGAAGAGGTCGAGCTGCGCGATGGGGGCGGATTTCTAAAAAAGGACGGCACACCGATCAAGATCGTACCCTCGGCGAAGATGTCGAAATCGAAGCGCAATGTCGTCAACCCAGTCGCCATAATCGAACGATTTGGGGCCGATACCGCGCGCTGGTTTGTGCTTAGCGATTCGCCGCCTGAGCGTGACGTGGAGTGGACCGATGCGGGGGCTGAGGCGGCCTCAAAGCACCTCGCCCGGGTCTGGATGTTGTGTGACCGCGTTGCCGAGATGGCGCCAGATGCGCCCGGTGAGGGGGACGCCGACCTGCTGCGAGAGATGCACAAGACAATCCGTGACGTGACACTTGGCATCGAAAGCTTTGGCTTTAATGCGGCGATCGCCAAACTTTACGCGTTCACGAATGTGATTGCGAAATCCAAAGCTGGACATGCCGCGCAGCGCAAAGCGATCATGACATTGGCGCAGCTTATGGCACCGATGACACCGCATCTGGCCGAAGACATTTGGGCACATCAGGGGGGTGAAGGTTTTGTTGCCAGCGCGCCCTGGCCGGTCGCTGATGAGGCGCTGTTGGTTGACGACATGCTGACCCTTCCGATCCAGGTCAATGGCAAGCGCCGGTCGGAGCTGCAGGTCACCAAAGACACATCCAAAGACGAGATCGAAGCCATGGCGCTCGCCGATGCGGCAGTGCAACGCGCACTGCAAGGTGGCGCCCCTAAAAAACTGATCGTTGTGCCCGGGCGGATTGTGAATGTTGTGCTCTAGCAGACGCAAAATTCTGGCCGCCTTGGCCTTGCTACCCCTTGGCGCTTGTGGCTTCAGCCCGGTCTATGCGCCGGGCGGTCCGGGCACGGTGCTGCGCGGGCGTGTCGCGGTTGAGCCGCCAAGCAACCGGCTCGGATTTGAGCTTGTCGCGCGGCTCGAGGAGCGCCTGGGCCGCACGGGCGCTGGCGCCTATCAACTCGACCATACCATCTCGACCTCGAGCCAAGGGATCGCAATTACCGACAATAACGACATCACCCGCATCCGGCTAAACGGGATGATCGATTACGCGCTGACCGAGACAGGCTCGGGCCTGCAGCTTTTGGCCGGTCAGGTTGGCAGTTTCACGGCCTATTCGACAACCGGATCAACGCTGGCGACCGACGCGGCCGAACGCGATGCCGAAACCCGGCTGATGGTGCTGTTGGCTGACCGCATCGTCGATGAATTGCTTGCTGGCGCGGCGCGGTTTTCATGAAGCTTTCGGGCCGCGACGCGGCGGGTTTTTTTGCCCGGCCAGACGCGGGCGCGGCGGGCATCTTGCTTTATGGTGCAGATCAAATGCGCGTCGCTTTGCGGCGCCAGGACCTTCTGGGCCGGCTTTTGGGCAGCACGGCCGAGGAGGAGATGCGTCTGATCCGGTTGACGGGCCAAGAACTGCGCAGCGATCCTGCCAAAATTATGGATGCAGTCAAGGCGATCGGCTTTTTCCCCGGTGCCCGCGGCGTTCTGGTCGAGGGCGCGACGGATGGGCTGAGCGATCTTTTTGCGACCGCGTTGGCGGAATGGCAGGCAGGCGATGCGCAGATTATCGCCACGGCAAAAGAGCTGGCCGCCCGATCGAAGCTGCGCAAGCTTTTTGAAAGTGCCCCGTCGGCTTATGCAATTGGGATATACAATGACCCGCCAAGCCGGGCAGAAATCGAAGCGACGATGCGATCTGCGGGATTGGGCGAGGTGACCCGAGACGGGATTGGCGCGCTCGAGGCGCTGGCCCGCAGTCTCGATCTGGGCGATTTCCGCCAGCTTGTCGAGAAACTGGCGCTTTTCACATTGGACCGGGACGAACCGATTGGCGAGGCCGATATCGAAGCTGTCGCACCGCAGACAAGTGATGCCGGGATCGACGACATATTGAATGCCGTGGCAAGCGCGGAACCTGCGCGGATCGGACCGATTCTGTTGCGATTGGGCCAGCAGGGTGTGGCCCCGGTCAGTCTATGCTTGGCCGCTGAGCGGCACTTCCGCGCGCTTTACGCTGCCGCTATCCACGAAAACGGTCCCGCACAGGGGCTGGCCAGCTTGCGCCCGCCGGTCTTTGGCCCGCGCCGCGACCGGATGCTGAGCCAACTTCGCGGCTGGGGTCAAGGAAGGCTGGAACAAGCGCTCCGGCTTTTGGTGGAGGCCGATTTGAGCCTGCGCTCATCCAGCCGCGCGCCGCAGATGGCGGTCATGGAACGGGTTCTTATTCGGCTGGCGATGATGCCGCGACAGCGCTGACGAAGGAGGCTTGTGATGCTTCGCCTGATCGGAAGTTTGAAGACCCGGGCCTTTCGCGTCGCCTGGATGTTAGAGGAGTTGGGGCTGGAATACGACCATGTCCCAGCCGCTCCGGGCAGCGACGAAGCCCGCGCGGCCCGAGCGCCCGGCAAGGTTCCGGTCCTGGAGGTCGATGGCCAGATCATCTGGGACTCGGTGGCGATCACGACCTATCTGGCCGATCGGGCAGCCAAATTCACCCACCCGGCGGGCAGTGTCGAACGCGCGCGCCAGGATGCCATGACCTGCCAGATCCTCGATGAGATCGAAGCGCCTTTATGGATGGCGGCACGGCATTCCTTTATTCTGCCGGAAAAACTCCGCGTGCCGGAGGTGAAGGACAGTCTGCGCAAGGAGTTCGCCGACAGTGTCGCGCGGCTCGATGCGGAGGTGTCGGGCGATTATCTGGCTGGCGATACGCCGAGCGTGCCTGATTTTCTTCTGACCCATTGCCTGAATTGGGCCAAGAACGCGAAGTTTGAGGGCGAGGCGCCAAGCTTGCAATCAGTGGCGGCACGGATGCGTGAGCGACCGGCTTATCAAAAACTAATCCAATTGCGCGGCTAGGGCCGCAAGTCATTTATCTCGCCCCTTAAGCGGGGCTCGGGCCGCGTAGGCAGCCGCGTGGCGCCCGGCCCAAAGGCCTGTGGCAAGGCAGGCGGTCAGAAGATAGCCACCTGTCGGCGCATCCCAGTCCAGCATCTCTCCGGCGGCGAACACGCCCGGAATAGCGCGCAGCATGAGCCCGTCGGTGAGGGCATCTTGGGCGATGCCACCGGCGGTTGAGATTGCCTCATCAATTGGGCGCAGGCCGTTATGGGTAATCGGCAGGTACTTGATGGTCCTGGCGAGATCGGCCGCATCTGTTGGCAGCGGCCGGGCGAATTCGTATAGCAAGGCGGCGCGGGTGCCGGTGAGCCTCAAAGCCTTTTTCAAATGCGTGGTCAGGCTGGTCTTGCCACGGGGTTGGGCCAGGCGACGGGTGATGTCGGCAAAGTTTCGGTCGGGCACCAGATCAAGGACCAGGTCTTGGCCCGCGCGCAGTGCCGCTGACAGCGGATAAAGGCCCCCGCCTTCCAGGCCGTTTACGGTGATCACCACTTCGCCTCTGCTGATCGTTTCGCCTGCGCCCAGCGCGATGGCCTTTACCGGCTGGCCAAAATGGCGGTCCATATGCGGCGACCAGTTGACGCTCAGCCCTACATTTGACGCCGCAAAGGGCGTCAGCGCGACGCCCTGGTCAGCGAGACAAGGCGCCCAGGCCGCGTCCGAGCCAAGGCGCGCCCAACTTGCCCCGCCAAGTGCCAGGATTGTCACGCGCGGGCTATGCGTGACTTTGCCCTGTGGCGTGTCGAAACTGAGCGCTGCACCATCAAAGCCAGTCCAGCGCCAACTGAGCCGAAGCTCTGCGTCAAGGCTTGCAAGCCAAGCCCGCAACAGCGGTGACGCTTTCATGGCGCGCGGAAAGACGCGGCCAGTGGAGCCGGTGAAGACGGGTTGGCCGAGGCTTTCCGCCCAAGCAATTGTCTCGGCCGGGCCAAAGGCGTCAATCATCGGTGCCAGCCATCCCGCGGCCGAGCCATACGCTGCGATGAAGGCGTCACGCGGCGCGTCCTTGGTCAGGTTCAGGCCCGACTTACCGGCCATCAGAAACTTGCGGGCGGGCGAGGGTTTGGTATCCGCCACAATGACCTTGTGGCCAGCCTGCGCCAGGGCACTGGCGGCCATCAACCCGGCGGGGCCTGCGCCGATGACCAATGCATCGCTCACGGATTGCGCAATTCAACAACCCGGTGCGGATAGGGGATTTCGATATTTGCCTCCTTGAGCGCGTTCCAGATCAAGAACAGCACATCGGAAGTGTATTTATTGTCGCCGTCATCGATGCCGTTGACCCAAAACTCGACCGCAAAATCCACACCGCTATCGCCGAAGCCGCGCAATTCGCAATCAGGCGGGTAGGGCTCATCGAGAATATCCGGATGGGTCGCGACGGCGGCCTCAATAAGCGCTGGCAGGGCGTTGATATCGGTGTCGTAGCTGACCGAGAAAGGCGCCTCATACCGGGTGGCCGATCCGCTATCGGAGTAGTTGACGACCCGCGTGGTGATGAAATCTTCGTTCGGCACTACGATCCAACGGCCATCGAAGGTCTCCAGGATCGCGGCGCGCGCGGTCATTTTCACGATTGTCCCGGCCTCACCCCCGTCAAGCTCGACAAAGTCGCCGACCGTCGCCTGGCCTTCGAGCAGCAAGATCACCCCGGAGATGAAGTTCGACGCAATCTTTTGCAGGCCGAAGCCAAGGCCCACGCCGACCGCGCCACCCAAGACAGCAAGCGTGGTCAGATCGATCCCCATGATCGACATCAAAAGCAGGAAGGCAGCGCCGAAGATGGCAATCTCGGCTGCTTTGGTGGCAAGCTCACGCGTGGCGGGCCGCATTTCGGGCTGGCGCGAGATGAACTCGGCCGATTGCTGGTTCGACCAACGGCCGAGCCAGAACAGGATGGAGCCAAAAACAGCGCCGCGGATCAGGGCCAGAACGGAAAATGAGATATTGCCGAGATTGACCTGCCATGCCGCGAGCGCCGCGATGACCTGGTCGAGGACGCCAAGTGCAAAGAGTGCCGCGACAGGAACAAGCACGTAGCGCGCGAGCAGCTTGAGGAACGGGTCTTGGACGATGCGGTTGGCGATGATCCGCGCGGCCAAGAACAAAAAGACGCGTTGCCCGAATGCAATCACTGCGCCAGAGCCGAAGGCAGTGCGGGTCACGGCCTCGCCCGCGCCGGCAAAAGCATAGGCCAAAAGCGGCAGGAGAAGCGGCAATAGCCGTGCCGCGCCTCGCCGCGCCTGAGAGAGATAGGTTTGGCTGTCCTCCGGCGGGGTCAGGAGCCGGTTGAGCGGTGGGCGCAGACGGCGCGCGATCAGCCACGCGGCGAGAAAGGCCACCGCCAGTAGCGCAAATTGCGCCCAGGCCGCCGGGCTGGTAAGCCAATCGAGCGCCACGGCGCGGAAATCGGCCCAAAGTGCGAGTGCCTGCGTCACAATCTCTGGCTGGTCTTCCCAGTTCATCAGGCTAGTCCCCCGTTCCTTGGGCCTTATGCTCTGAGCGGCCAGCGTGAAACAAGGGGGAGAGATGCGCGAGACGGATCCGATTTTCGTGCTTTGCGAGAGGCCGATCCCCGGCCATGCGCGCCAATACCTGCACCACCTCTTTCCCATGTTGAGGTCCGGCAAAGGCGGGCCACGCGTGTTGCTGCACCAGATCTGCGGGATTAGGTAGCAAGAGCAACGCGATCTTATCACGCCATTAACAGTATCATGGCGGCATGACAGATCACGTCCGCCCAGGTCGCATCACAGAGACTACAATCCGCAACGCCTTGCTCTACATCCGGGCTGAGTGCCTTCGGGATTGCGCGTCTGGTCTCCAACACGTTGACGCGCTTTTGCGCCTGCGGGGGCACGACCCAGAGGCTTTCGCATGCGCCAAACAGGTGCCCAAGACCTTTGCCAAAGGCGAGCTCTAAAGGAAGGTGCTTGAAGCGCTCAGAAACGGCTCCAATAAAGGGCCAGAGGTTGCCCGGGCGATAGATAGTCCGCTGGCGTATCAGGAGACCTACAAGCGGATGTAAGTTGCGCTTTACCGGCTCAAGGCGAATGGGACGGTGGGCATGCAGAGCAACAATGGAGCGCGCGCATGTGCTTCGAAAACTTTCGAGATCTTTGCGCAACCGCTCTGCGAGGACAGATTATAAGCCCTTGAAAGACTAATTTTTAGCGCTTCAACAACATGTTTTGTTTGCCGCAGCGACCGCTAAAAAACGTAAGAGAATAGGGCGGAAAGGCGCATTTCGAAAGAACGCGCGTTGGACATTCGTTGGGTTTGTTCTTGGGATCTTGGCAAGCACCATCGCCACAGCGATCTACAACGGCGGTTTTTGCGCTAGCGACGCAACGCCGCCCGCTGCCAATTGCCCTTACAGCGGCGACTAATGGGATGTTCAAGCGCGGCGCTGGTCGCCGCCAAGAACTGCGCGCCGTTGCCGATCCGGCGCTTATCCTCTCGCCAAGCCATTTCCAGTGCATAGGCGTCGAGATACCGACCAGAGAAATGGTGATGCGTCCCAATTTCTGCACAACGCAGACGTGAAAGAAAATTTTCCGCCTGATTGGCATTGCTTTCATCTGTCTAATGGCGTGCGCGTGATTGATGCGTTTTGTCAGGTAGCGCATCTGCAGTGCGTCCCAGTGGCTGGCCTCATCGGCGTGGATCGTGGCTGACATGGCGACGTGCTTGTTAAAGCTATCCACGCCTTTACCTTCGGCTTTGTGGACGAAGGTGATGGTGCGGCCACGGCATTCACGAGCGACAACAACCACGCGCCGCTCGCCGGTCTGATTTTTTTGCGGCGATAGTCGATCCGGTCCTTGGCTTCATTCTTCGGGCGAATGTGACCGCCGACATAGGCACCATCAACTTCGACCGCGCCGTCAAGGGGGGCTTCGTCGGTTTGCGCGGCACCGATGGCCTTAGGAATTTTGTGAGCCAGGACGAAAGACGTCTTGTACTGAACGTACAGATCGCGCCTCGGTTGAAGCGCGGCGTACCCCCTTGGCACCGTTTACAAAGAACACGATGGCCAGAAGACAATCGCGAACGGGAAGCTTGCGGCTGGCAAAGATCGTACCGGACGTGACCGAGAACTGATGCTGATACTCGCGCGCCTTGCACTTGAACTTCTTGCAGGTCCGCATGTTGTAGGCGCCGACACAACCGCAGCGGAGAAATTCAGGCTGTCCGTCCGTGTTGACCCAGCGAAGGTTGCAAAACGCTTCATACGCCTCGTCGTCGCTCATTCTGGCGACCTTGGCCAACGAGAGCGTCCGTGCTTGCGAGGATGTGAGAAAGTGAGGTGCCCTTAGATTTGTAGACGCTTTGCTTGGTCATTTTGGAAGCAAAGGAAGATGCCAGTGTCGGGTCAAATTCGCTGATCGGATGAGTTCAAGATCAACAGGGAGTCTGACCCCGCGCTACTCGGTGCAAACCTGGCGACGGAAACGCTTCCCCCGGCCCCCATGAGCGAGGGCCTAGTTCTTCCTCATGTTCGACACCCGCGGCACGGCTTCACGGCCTTTCGCTTGGGTTTCGGAAAAGAAGTCTATTTACGCATTACCACCAAGTTTCTCGTCAGGGGCTTCATTATTCTTAGGGAGTTGGTACTTCGACACTCCCTGAACTGGTATCTTCACAAGCTGGTCGCGGTTGTGCATTCGCCAGACGATGCTGCCGACCTTTTGGCCAAAAGCATCGGGCCACCATCGCTTTCAAATGGCATCAGCGATTTCGCGCGGCGCGAGAGCCAAACCGTTCTATTTCAGAATGAGCTCGATTATTTTCAACATCGTGGGGATATCCTCCGACTTCACGCCTGCATTCGCCGACGCCTATTCCGCGTGATCTTCGCGATCATCAGCCCACTCTGCGCCGGTCATGCGCGCAAGTCCTTTCGCAGCAGAATGCAGTTCCGCCAACTCGGCATTGTTCTTGCCGATCAGCGCCTCAAGGCGGGCATACTCAGCCTCAACCTCTAAAAAGCGCCATGTGATGATGCTCTGCACGCTCATCGCCACAGCCTTTCGTTGCGCATGGCACTCGCAGAGCATCGATTCCCAAGGTAGGGGTGCACCTGATAACGGTAGGGAACAAAGTAGGATTTCATTCACTTGTGAGTAGGGTGCGGGTCACGCGTTGCGTTTGCTAGCTAACACCGCGGATCTGTCACCACGAGATCCGAGCGACACTTTCGGAGACGGCGCTTGCACGTGCCCATAAATCGCCCGGCGCATTGCGGGCGCATCCCAGGATCGCCAGGTTTGTCGATTGGGTGAAAAAGCACCTGGTGGATTTTCTTGCGCCAACTCCCGACGCGCGCCGCGGCTGGAAGAAGCGCGCGCGGCAGCCTTTCAGAGCTGCGCCTGCTGGTGGTTTTCGCCCTGTCGCAAGGGGGAGCGGGCCTGTTCAAGCCCCCATTCGGGGAGCCCTCTCAGGCCCGCGCTGCCGCGGAAGACATCTGCGTCGCTGCGCCAGATCACGCAGGTTTGCTTCTGACCAGTTTATTGCAAGAAGATGCCAGGCGCCCAGCGGCCGAGTGGGGGTTCAAGGCCCCCCGAGACCGCATTACCCGTCAACCAACGCCTTGATCTGAGACATCGTTTCCCGCTCGCCCGCCAATGCGGTTGCCAGCAAGGATTTTGCGGCAGCCATCAGTGCCTCCGGCAGCACGATTCGATCGACAAGCCCCCAATCCAGGGCCTCTTCGGCGCCGATCTTTTCAGCCGCAAGCAGGATCAGTTTCGACCGGCCCAGCCCGATAAGGGCCCGCATGCGGCCAGGATCAGAGGGCTGCGGCAAATAACCAAGCTTGGCCACGGGGTAAAAGAATGACGCATGCGGCACCGTGAGGCGCATGTCGCAGGCCAGCATCATGCCAAACGCACCCCCCGCACAGGTACCATTGAGCGCCGCAATGGTCGGGATAGGCAGGGACGCGATGGCGCCCGAGAGCCGCTCCCAAATCGGGTCGACCGTGAGGCCGTTGCGCGCCTCATCCAAATCGGCGCCCGCAGAAAATACCTTGTTGCCCGCGCCGGTGAGGACAAGCGCCCGGGCCTCGTCTGCAGCAGCCTCGGCGATGTGCAACAATTCCGTCAACATCGCCGCGGTCAGCGAATTGGCCTTCTCCGCCCGCGCGATCGTGACAAGCCAAAGACCTCCGGGCGCTTTGTCGAGAGTGATCATTCCACAAGACCAATCTGGCGCCGTAGGCTTTCGTCGCGCAGGCTTAATTCCTCGCCGAGATGGCCGTCTGCCGCCGGTCCGCACATCCAGACCAGCGCGCGGGCCGGCCAATCCGCGGGAATATGATCCGACCAATCCAGCTTGCTGACCGGGTTGAGCCCCGATGCCTTTATCTCGCGTTGCATCTTTGTGGCAACCGTGCCGGGCGAGAGGCCCATCGCCCTGATGCCCTGATCTGCCGCCTCTTTGTGCAGGCACATCGTCAGCATCGCCGCACCGGCCTTAGACGTGCAATAATGGCTCCACGCCTCCAACGCGTTATGCGCCGCCCCTGAGGAGATGGTGATAACCGTACCGCCGCCGCGCGCAATCATGCCGGGCATCACCGCGCGCATACCAAAATAGACGCCCTTGAGATTGATATCGATGACCTGGCTCCAACTTTCGGGGACAGAGGCCTCCATCCGCGCGATCGGCTCAATGACCCCAGCATTGTTAATCAGGACATCAACGCCGCCAAACCGCGCCTCTGTAGCAGCGACCGCATCCGATACATCGCTATAGCGAGACACATCGCATGGAACGGCCAGCGCTTGCCCACCGATCCGTTCAGCGATTTGAGAAATTGCCCCCTGGCTGCGCGCGAGAAGCACAACGTGGCTGCCTTCGGCTGCAAATGCCTCTGCCGCGGCCTCCCCGATACCGCGGCTTGCGCCCGATATCATCACTGTTTTCCCCTTCAAGTCAGACATTTACAGTCCCTTCCGTCACTTTAGCGCCGCAATGGGCGGATATTCCGTACTTGACGCCTACAAGGGTGACGTCATCATCGCCGCCAAACTCACCTCGACAGGAGGACATGTCAAAGATGAACCGTTTCCGCAGTCTATCGATCGTCGCCCTAGGCGCGATCGCGACACCTGCCGCGGCAGATTTAACCGCTCAGCAATTGTTCGATGATTGGCAGACGAACGCCGCTCTGCTCGGCGCCACACTCGAAGCTGATGTGGCGTCTACCGGCAGCGGCCTGCAAGTGTCCAACATGACATTTGTCCAAGAAATCTCGGGCGATGGCGTCGGGCCGGATATGACCAGCCGGACCATGATGGGGCCGATCGAGCTGGTTGAAAACGGCGATGGCAGCGTGTCGATTGTGCTCGCCTCACCCTTCCCAATCTCTTTCGATTTGGAAGGGGACCCGGATCTGGCCGCGATGTCGAGCGGCGGCGTGCTGGCGAGTTTTTCCGGGCTGAGCGTAACGGCTGCGGGCGATCCCGAGAACATCACCTATACATACATCGCTGACAGCATCTCAGTGGTGCCGGGTGAAATGCCCGAGATGCCGCCCGGCGCGAGTTTCGACATGGAAATAGCGATGCGTGATGTCGCGGCGACCTATGTGCTGACCGGAACGGGTCTTGACCGGATCACCGATACCGATGGCAGTTTCAGCGCGATGACAGTCAGCTTTGATGGCGGCGATGGATCAGAATCGGGCAAGATGACACTTGCCCTTGGGGCCACGACACTGGCTGCGGAGGGCACGATGATGTCTTGGCGCAACTACGTGCAATCGATGACCCTGCAAAACCCGGGCCAGGCAAATGTGACGCCCGGGGGGGTCGATATCACCGGCTCGATGACCTATGACAGCGCCGCCTTCGATCTGCAGGTCGAGGGTCCGTCACCGGTTACCATATCCAGCAGCAATGGCGGCGGTGCGGCAAACGTGGCCTTCGGCGCCACCGGCATCAGCTATGACATCTCCGCGCGCAATGCCGAAATCGCCATCGCCTCGAGTGACATCCCCGTTCCGGTGGAATTGAGCGCTGCCACGACCGGGCTTGTTTTCACCATGCCAACCGCGCCACAGCCCGAGCCGTCTGACATCGCCATAGGCTTGGGATATACCGATCTGGTCGTCAACGAGGCTGTCTGGTCAATGGTCGATCCGTCCCAGACGCTGCCGCGTGATCCGGCCACCGTGCAGCTGGACCTGACGGGCACGGTGCAATTGTTTGTCAATCTCATGGCGATGGATCCGACAACCATGCGCGGACCGCCGGGTGAGATGCGCAGCCTGTCGCTCAATGAGCTTTTGATCCGTGCCGTCGGCGCCGAACTAACCGGCCAGGGCGCTGTCACTTTTGAGCCGGGCCGGTTCCCGCCAAGCCCTGTGGGTCGCGTCGATCTGGGGCTGAGCGGCCTGCAAGGTCTGTTGGATAACCTTACCCAGGCAGGGCTGTTGCCGTTGGAACAAGCCGGGATGGTCAGCGCGATGACCGGTATGTTCGCACGCCCCGGTGCCGGGCCGGACACGCTGGAATCCACGATCGAGTTCACACCCGGAGGCGGCATAACAGCCAACGGCATCCCGCTGCAATAACCAACCAACCCGGTGCGCGCGCATTTTTTTGAGCCCGCGCGCACCGCATTCCCGCGACGTCGCTTGTCCCCCGCGCAGCTTGGGCCTAAGTCCAGGCTCTCTTCCCGTTTTTGAAAGGCCTGGCCATGTCCGCCGATTTGCCCGCCCTGACCGATGCGCTGCTAAGCGCGGCCAAATCCGCCGGTGCAGATGCTGCTGACGCCATAGCGGTGACGGCACAATCGGTTTCCGTCGATGTGTTGGAAGGGGCCTTGGAAAGCGCCGAAAGCGCCGAGGCGACCGAGATCGGCCTGCGGGTTCTGGTCGGTCTGCGCCAGGCGACCGTCGCGTCTTCCGATCTGACGCAAGCGACCATGGCCGAGATGGCGGAGCGCGCCGTTGCGATGGCCAGGCTGGCGCCTGAGGACCCGCATCTGGGGCTCGCTGATGCCAGCCAATTGTCTGCCAAACGAGATGCGGTGGGTCTCGATCTGACCGATGAGGCCAAGCTCGACCCGGCCGAGCTTGAGGAACAAGCGCTTGCTACCGAAACCGCCGCGGCGGCGGTGCCGGGCGTGGCAAAAGTGCAATCAGCCAGTGCCGGGCAAACAAGGCGCGACATATTCTTGGCCGCCAGCAACGGATTTTCCGGTGGGTATGCCCGGACAAGTCACGGCCGGTCGGCAGTTGCGATCTCGGGCGAGGGATTGGGCATGGAGCGCGATTACAACGGCGAATCGCGCGCCCATCTGGCCGATCTTCCGGGAGCCGAGGAAATCGGCCGCATCGCGGGCGAACGCGCCGCCGCCCGTGCCGGTGCGCGCAAACCGCCGACCGGGGCCTATCCCGTCCTTTATGATGAACGCATCGCCAGCAGTCTGGTGGGTCACCTGATCGCCGCCATCAACGGCGCCTCGGTCGCGCGTGGTGCCTCGTGGCTTCGGGATGCGATGGGTGAGATGGTGCTGCCCAAAGGGGTCGGTCTAACCGAAGATCCGCACCGCCCGCGCATCTCCTCGGCGCGCTACTTCGATGCCGAAGGCCTGGCGACCCATCAGCGCGCCTTAGTCGAGGATGGGGTGCTCTCAGGCTGGCTTCTCGATCTGGCAACGGCGCGCAAACTCGCGATAGCGCCCACCGGCAATGCCACGCGCGGGGTTGGCGGACCGCCTTCGCCCGCACCGGCAAGCCTGGCACTAACCCAAGGCTCGCAAAGCCCGGCAGAGATAATGGCCGATATGGGCGAGGGCCTTTTGGTCACCTCGCTCATCGGCGCGTCGATCAACCCGACCACGGGCGATTATTCCCGTGGCGCCAGCGGCTTCTGGATCAAAGGCGGCCAGATCGCCTATCCGGTCAACGAATGCACCATCGCGGGCAATCTGCGCGCCATGCTGGGCACGATCCGCCCGGCCAATGACGCGCGGCCCCATCTAAGCAACGTGGTTCCCTCAATTTTGGTTGAGGGGCTGACGATTGCAGGCGCCTGAAGCCGAGCGCGACGACGCTGATCTTGCGCTCCTGATCCAAGCAGCAGAGGTCGCGGGCGATATCGCCCTGCGCCACTTTAGCGGCGACCGTGAGGGCACCGAAAAGCCCGACGGTCAGGGCCCGGTAACGGCGGCAGATCTCGAGGTTGATACCGCCCTACGCACAGAATTGACCGGTGCGCGCGCGGCCTATGGCTGGCTGTCGGAGGAGACGCCGGACGGGCCCGATCGGCTGGGCTGCGACGCCATTTTTGTCGTCGATCCGATCGACGGCACGCGTGCCTTTATCGAAGGCAGCCCGTCTTGGGCGCATTCGATGGCCATTGTGCAAAACGGCCAGGTCAGCGCAGGTGTGGTCTATCTGCCTGCACTAGAGCGGCTTTATGCCGCCCGTCGCGGCGGTGGTGCAACCCTGAACGGGGTGCCAATACACGGCGATATCGGCGCTGATGAAAGCGCCGAGATCCTCGCCTCGCGACCAAATTTCGACCCCGATCGCTGGCCCGGCGGCGTCACACCGATGCGGCGCGCTTTCCGCTCCTCTCTGGCCAACCGCCTGGCGCTTGTCGGCGAAGGCAGGTTTGCCGCGATGCTGAGCCTGCGCGCGGTTTGGGACTGGGACGTCGCCGCCGGTGCTTTGATCGCCAGCGAGGCCGGGGTGCGGGTGACCACGCCAAAAGGCGGCGTGCTGTCCTTCAACCGCCTGGACGCGCGCCAGACCGGTATTCTGGCGGCACCGCCCGAACTGCATGAGACGCTGCTGCGCAGGCTTGCGCCGGTGGCTTGACCACCCAGGCCAAAGGCGTAGGGTGCGGGACGAGCCAAACCCAGGAACCAGCGCGGATAAACCCCCATGACCCAACGTCTCCACCTCGTTTTTGGCGGTGAGCTGACCGATACGTCGCGCTCTGAGTTTCGCGATGTCGACGACATCCATGTCGTTGGTATCTTCCCCGATTATGCCAGCGCCTATAACGCCTGGAAGGCGGAGGCGCAGCGCACCGTCGACAATGCCCATATGCGCTATTTCATCGCCCATCTGCACCGCCTGCGTGATGAGGAAAAACCCGGATCAGACACCGAAGAAGTGGGCAGTTGACGCCCCCAGACCACGCTTCTCGTGTCCCCCGCGCTTAATCTCTATCTGGCATTCTCAGCCCGCTTCACCGGGACCTATGAGCGTGCCTTGCAACGCCGTCTTGCCGCCGGCAAGGAGGACCCCGCGCGCCTTAACGAACGCCGCGGCTTAAGCGAGCGCGCGCGGCCTGAAGGCCCGCTGGTCTGGTTTCACGCTGCCAGCGTCGGTGAGTCGTTGTCGCTGTTGGAGCTCACGCGGCGGCTGGGCGAAGAAGAGCCCGACCTGCATATCCTGGTCACCACCGGCACGCAAAGCTCCGCCGATGTCATGGCCAGCCGCTTACCCGATCACGCGATGCATCAGTTTGTGCCGCTTGATGCCCGCGCCTGGGTGCAGCGGTTTCTCGACCATTGGCGGCCCGATCTGGCCGTCTGGACGGAAAGCGAGCTATGGCCAGCGATGATCGTCGAAACCGCAGATCGCGGTATCCCGCTTCTGTTGGTTAATGCGCGGATGTCAAAGCGCAGTTTCGACAGGTGGCGGTTGCTCTTTCGCGGCATGGTGCGCGCGCTGCTTCGCCGCTTCAACGCGGCACATGTGCAAGATGCGGTCACAGCCGGTTATCTCAGCCGCCTGGGCCTACCGGGCGAGCGTATGGAGGTTACCGGCACGCTGAAAGAGGGCGCCGCGGCGCTGCCGCATAACGAGGCCGAGCGGGCCGATTTTGTTGAGCGCCTGGGCGGGCGCCCGGTTTGGCTGGCCGCCTCGACCCATGTCGGCGAGGAACCCGCCGTGCTTGACGCCCATGCCCGTGCGTTGCTCAACAATCCCCGGCTTCTCTTGATCCTTGCCCCGCGCCATCCCCAACGCGCCGATGAGATTGCCGGTACCCTTGCTGCGCGTAATTGGCGGGTCGCCCGGCGCAGCGCGGATGAGCCGATCGATGCGGATACAAAGATTTACCTGGCCGATTCAATGGGCGAGATGGGTCTGTGGTACCGCATCTCTCCGATCAGTTTTGTCGGCGGCTCGCTCGAGCCCATCGGCGGGCATAACCCATTTGAACCCGCCGCACTTGGCTCGGCGATCATCCATGGGCCTTATGTGACGAACTTTGCCGACATCTATCAGCGGCTGGCCGAGGCGC
This sequence comes from Pseudomonadota bacterium, assembly GCA_039191215.1. Classification (GTDB taxonomy): domain Bacteria; phylum Pseudomonadota; class Alphaproteobacteria; order Rhodobacterales; family Rhodobacteraceae; genus HKCCE3408. The sequence goes on along the minus strand of JBCCXT010000007.1, from coordinate 64,767 downwards.
GCGCCGTGCGGCTTGTCAGCGGCGCCGACGATCTTGCGCAAGCGGTGAACGATCTGCTCAGCCCAGATCGGGCAGCAGCGATGGCCAATGCGGCATGGGAAGTATCGTCGGCAGGTGCAAACGTCACCGACCGAGCGGTTGAGCTGATCTTCGATTGGCTGCCGCCTGAAGCCGGGTGATGCGCGCGCCGCGGCATTGGTATGCGCCGCCCGGCCTGGCCTCGGCACTGCTGTCCCCATTGGGCGGGGTTTATGCAAGGGCAACGGCCCGGCGATTGGCGCAGGGTCCGCGCGCCAAGCTTGGCGTACCAGTGATTTGCGTCGGCAATCTGACCGCGGGCGGAACAGGTAAGACGCCGGTTGTCATGGCATTGGCCGAGCGCCTGGCCGACCGGCAGCCCCATATTTTAAGCCGCGGATATGGCGGCACGCTGGCGGGTCCTGTCCGCGTCGATCCGGGTCGCCATAGCGCCGCAGAGACCGGCGATGAGCCGCTTTTGTTAAGCGCCTTTGCCCCGGTTTGGGTGTCCAAAGACCGCCATGCCGGTGGCCGCGCGGCGGTTGATGCTGGCGCCGGTCTGCTGATCCTGGATGACGGGTTTCAGAACGGCCAACTTGCCTATGATCTGCAAATCGTTGTGGTCGATGCGGGGCGAGGGTTTGGCAATGGCCAGGTGATCCCGGCCGGGCCGCTGCGCGAGCCCATATCCACCGGTCTTGCGCGCGCTGATCTGGTGATCTCAATCGGGCCGGACGGAGCGCAAGCACAATTTTCGGCGCGCCACTCGCTGCCTGTGCCGATCCTGACCGCCCGGTTGGAACCCTTGCCGACCGGCCTGCCGCTCCGAGGCGCAAAAGTTCTGGCCTTTGCCGGTATCGGAGATCCGGAAAAGTTCTTTGCGACATTGCGCGGCATCGGTGCTGATCTGCACCGCACGATTGCGCTCGGCGATCACCAGGCCCTGAGCCCGGCGCTGATGAGCCGGATCGAGCGTGACGCGAAAGCGCTCAACGCCTTGATCGCGACCACGGAAAAAGACGCCGTGCGCCTGCCCGCAAGCTTTCGTCAAAAGGTTGTGACCGTGCCGGTTCGTCTAAAGCTCGACGATCCCGACTTGCTCGATGCAGCCCTGGCACGGCTGAGCTGACAGCCCGGCCGCGCCGCTTTTCCGCGGCAGCGCGCGCCGCCGAGGGGCCCGGACGGGTCCACGAGGCGGCGCGCCTCGCCGCCAAACCGCGTCAGCCCTCCGCCGCAGCGATCAGCCCATCAAGCAAGCTCTGCATCTCGGCATAACTCATATTGCCATGCAATTGGCCGTTTATGACAAAGGCCGGCGTGCCGGGTATCTCATGCTCTTCCATATGGCTCTCGTATCGGGCCACCAGATCTTGCGCAAACTGGCCATCGGTCAGACAGCTTTCCAACTCATCCTCGCCCAGTCCAACCGTACGGCCGACGCGGCGCAAGTTTTCGGCCACCGTCGCTGGGTCACCTTGGGTCCAATCGCGTTGGCTTTCATAAAGCAGGTCCGTCACCCCAAAAAATCTGACCGGACCGGCGCAGCGCGCCACCATTGAGGCCCACAGACCGAAACGGTCGAAATAGACCTCGCGGTAGACAAAGCGCACGCTGCCTTGGTCGATGTAATCGGCTTTTAGCAGCGGCATGATCTGGGTGTGAAATGTTGCGCAATGCGGGCAGGTAAAGCTCGCATATTCGATGAACTCAACCGGCGCGTCATCCGATCCAAGCGTCATCTCGGGGATCTCTCTGGCGGCCGCTTCCTGAGCCTGGGCCGTTCCGACCAGATCGCGGCCCAAAATTCCCATACCGCCTGCTGCGGCAACACCCGCGCCCACCGCGCCCAATAGCGTTCTGCGTTTCATTCCCGTAGTCCTCATATCGATTTCAATGGTCTGTTTTGTTGGGCCGTCGCAGCACGTGACCGGCCAAACGGTCAAGCGCATCGCGCAACCTGTCGTCCCGCACAGCGGCGATCTCAGCCTGCGCCTCTGCCATCGCAGCCGGGTCGGGTGCTGGTTGCGGCTCGGCCGCTTTGCCCGCAAATCCAGCCTGCTCTTCGGCAAATCCCGCGCCAGAGCTTTGCGTGATCTGGACCCGGCTCACTGCGCGGTAGCCATAACAGGCATTGACCCGCGCCACGATCTCGGGCTGGCGCATCTGAAGGACCGGCGCATCCGCCCCGCGCGCCAACAGGACCAATGTCCCGCCAAGGCCCTGCTTGCCACCATAGCGCAGCGTCAACGGCGTCGCGATCGCCGCAATCTCAGCGCCGGCGATCTCAGCCCAGCGGCTCAGCAACTTGGCCTCGGCAAAGCCGCGCTTTGTCGCCGGTCCGCGCAAATGCGCGGCGACCAGCTTGGAGGCTGCCTCAAAGCCGCGCTTGCGGCGGGGATGGTGCTCTGACACAGTCGGGGGCCGAGACATCAATTGGCCTTTCTTCACACTCACCCAACCCTATGTCAGTGCGTCATGTTAGCCAATAACGAGCCTGCGGGCGGCCGCTCACGCTTGCGCGAGGTTTCGCTCGCCGGATCGCTGTTGCCTTGGTATGACCGCCATGCCCGCGATCTGCCCTGGCGCACCGGTCCCCACGCACGCGCACGTGGCATTCGGCCCGACCCGTACCATGTCTGGCTGTCCGAGATCATGCTGCAACAAACCACCGTGGCGACTGTGAAAGCCTATTTCGAGCGCTTCACCACGCGCTGGCCAAATATCACATCGCTCGCCGCAGCCGAAGATGCCGATGTCATGGCTGCATGGGCCGGTCTTGGCTATTATGCCAGGGCGCGCAACCTGCTGAAATGCGCCCGCGCAGTCGCTGAACGCGGCGGCTTCCCGCAATCCGAAGAAGAGCTGCGCGACTTGCCGGGCATCGGGCCCTATACTGCCGCAGCCATCGCGGCCATCGCGTTCGACCGCCAAGCCGGTGTCATGGACGGCAATGTCGAACGCGTGATCGCGCGGTTTCACGCGATTGACACGCCCTTGCCGGGCGCCAAACGCAGCCTCAAAGCACTGGTGGACGCACAAACCCCCGCCACGCGGCCGGGCGATTACGCCCAGGCGGTGATGGATCTCGGCGCCACAATCTGTTCGCCCAAAAACCCCGCCTGCGGTATCTGCCCAGCGATGCAGAATTGCGCGGGCCGTGCCCGTGGAATCGCCGCTGACTTACCCGTAAAGGCGCCAAAAGCTGCCAAACCGACGCGCCTAGGACTGGCCTATCTCGTCCGCCGCCAAGACGGCGCCTGGCTGCTGGAGACCCGGCCACCGAAGGGGCTACTGGGCGGCATGCTGGGTTGGCCCAGCACCGAATGGTCGGGTGACATGCCGCCGGATGCGCCCCCCCTTGTGGCCGATTGGCAGGACCCACAGCTTGAAGTGCGCCACACCTTCACACACTTTCATCTGCGCCTGGCGCTTCGGATTGCCCAGGTGCCGATGGCCGCGGCACCGATACGCGGCAGCTTTCGCCCGAAAGCAGAATTTCGGCCCGGCGATCTGCCAACGCTGATGCGAAAAGCCTATGACCTAGCGGCACCGATTCTGCTGCGCGATTGACGATTTTTCTGAAAAGCCCAAAATTGCCAGCATGAGCGATGCACCGCCCCGCACCTATCTGAGCCCGGCCATGCCCTACTGGTTGTCAGTGCTTTTGGTCCCGCTGATTGCGCTGGTCGCGGCCCAAGGCGGCGCCTGGCTTTTGTTGATGCCGCTATCGACCTGGTGGCTTTTCATGTGCTTGGACGCGGCAACGCCGAATGACACGCGCAATGCCGATCCGATGACCGATGAGACGGCATTATGGGCCCATAAACTGCTGACTCTGCTGTGGGTCCCGCTGCAATATGGCGTGATCTTCGGGCTGATCTGGTATGCCACCCGCGCCGATCATCTCTCCACGGCTGAGCAAATTGGGCTGTTTGCTGGGGTTGGTATCTTGTCGGGCACGATCGGCATCAATTACGCCCATGAACTCATGCACCAGCGCAACCGGCAGGAGCGTTGGGCGGCCGATCTGCTCTTGGCGTCGGTTCTTTACTCACACTTCCGGTCAGAGCATCTGTTGGTCCATCACCGTTATGTCGGCACGCCGCGCGATCCGGTCTCGGCGCGCTATAACGAAAATTTCTGGCGCTTCTTTGTGCGGGTGCTGTGGTCCTGCCCGGCTTCGGCCTGGGCCGCAGAGACAGGTCTTTTGGCCCGCAAAGACAGGCCATGGTGGGACCGGGCCAATCCGTTTTGGCGCTATTTCTGGCTGCAATCGGCTTGTTTGGTTGCCGCGATTGCACTTGGCGGTGGGGCCGGTCTGGGGCTCTTTATCTTGCAGGCCGGTGTTGCGGTTTGGCAGTTGGAGCTGGTCAATTATGTAGAGCATTACGGGCTGACCCGGCGCCATCTGGGCGAGGGGCGGTATGAGCCCGTCGGGCCGCGCCATAGCTGGAATTCGACGCAACGGGCGTCAAATTGGCTGTTGATCAACCTGCAGCGCCATTCCGATCACCACTACAAGCCCGACCGGCGGTTTCCGTTGCTACAGGCACGCGCGGGCGAGGCGCCGGAGCTGCCAGCGGGCTACCCGGTGATGACGCTGGCGGCCCTTCTGCCTCCGGTCTGGCGGCGGGTGATGAACCCCAGGGTCCGCGCCTGGCGGCGCGCGCATTACCCCGATGTGTCGGATTGGGCGCCCTATAATCAGGCCGCAAATCCCCTTCCAAGATAGAAGGCTTTGCGCGGATCTGCCCGGACTGGACCGCTTGGGCTTAACGGTTCTGTGGCTCTGGCACAAAGCCCGGGGTCAGTTTGTGGCGGATCAGCGCCACGGGGTGGCGTCTGAGTGTCAGGCGCATAGCCACGTAATCTTCGACGATCTCTTCGCCTTCGGTCATTTGCGGCAGGCTCACGACCGGTTCATCAAGCGCTTCGCCGTCCATATCGCCCGAAAATAGCGGCAAAGGTTCTGCCGGAGACAGGGCACGCGCAGCCCAAAGCGCCTCGCGGCGCGACAGGTTCAGGGCGCGGAACGCATCGGCTTCGGCCAGGACGGTCAGCTGTGGTGCGCCGACACCGGCCCGTCGCCAGACATCTTCGACCGCGCGATAGCCATTGCCGCGCGCCGCCACGATCCAACCGGCATCTTCCTGACGCATCGATTTGATCTGACGAAAGCCCAAGCGCAGCGCAAGCTCGCCCGTCTCGGTGCGTTCCATGGAATTGTCCCAGACCGAGCGGTTGATACAGATCGGGCGAACCTCGACGCCATGCTCTCGCGCGTCGCGTACAATCTGGGCAGGGGCATAAAAGCCCATGGGCTGCGAGTTCAGCAAAGCGCAGGCAAAGATGCCGGGATGGTGGCATTTCAGCCAACTGGACGCATAGACCAGAAGCGCGAAGCTTGCCGCATGGCTTTCCGGGAAGCCGTAGCTGCCAAAGCCCTCGATCTGGCTAAAACAGCGCTCGGCAAAATCCGCCTCATAGCCATTGCGCCGCATGCCGTGCAGGAAGCGCGTGCGGAACTCCGACACATTGCCGTGCTTTTTGAAGGTGGCGAGGCTGCGGCGCAGGCGGTCGGCTTCATCGGGTGTGAAACTGGCCCCGACAATGGCGATCTGCATGGCCTGTTCCTGAAAGAGTGGCACGCCAAGCGTCTTGCCCAATACCTGGCCAAGTTCGTCGGAGGGAAAGCTGATCTCCTCCTCGCCATTGCGGCGGCGGATGAAGGGATGGACCATATCACCCTGGATCGGCCCGGGGCGGATGATCGCAACCTGGATCACCAGGTCATAAAAACAGCGCGGCCGCATGCGTGGCAGAAAGTTCATTTGCGCCCGGCTTTCAACCTGGAAGACGCCCAAGCTGTCGGCCCGGCACAGCATGTCATAAACTTCCGGATCCTCAGGCGGCAGCGTGGCAAGCGTGTAGTCGATCTGGTGATAGGATTGCAGCAGATCGAAGCCCTTACGAATGCAGGTCAGCATGCCAAGGGCCAGCACATCGACCTTGAGGATACCAAGCGCGTCGATATCGTCTTTGTCCCAGCAGATGACGGTGCGGTCCTCCATCGTGGCGTTTTCGATCGGCACCAGCTCATCGAGCCGGCCTTCGGTCATCACAAAGCCGCCGACATGCTGGGACAGGTGGCGGGGAAAGCCGATGATCTCGTTGATCAGCGCGATGGTCTGCTTCAGGCGCGGGCTTTCGGGGTCGAGGCCAATTTCGTGGAACCGGTCAAGCTCCGGCCCGGTTTTTGACCATGATCCCCAAATCTGCGAACTCAGCGCCGATAGCATGTCTTCGCTGAGGCCCATGGCGCGCCCAACCTCACGCACGGCGCGTTTGCCGCGGTAATGGACCACAGTGGCACACAGACCCGCGCGATGGCGACCGTACCGGTCATAGATCCATTGGATCACTTCCTCGCGGCGTTCATGTTCGAAATCGACGTCGATATCGGGCGGCTCATTGCGGGCCTCCGACACAAACCGTTCGAAGACCATGGTGCCAATCTCGGGGCTGACAGAGGTCACGCCAAGCGCGTAGCAGGTGATGGAATTGGCGGCAGAGCCGCGCCCTTGGCACAAGATATCGCGCGAGCGCGCGAACGCCACCACATCGCGTACGGTCAGAAAATAGGGCTCATAGCCGAGCTTGCCGATGAGTGCGAGTTCATGGTCGAGCATCTTCTGGGCGCGGGCCGGGATGCCTTGCGGATAACGCCAGTGCAGGCCTTCCTGTGCCAAGCGGGCCAGCCGGTCTTGGGCGGTTTCGCCCTCGGCGATTTCAGAGGGATATTCATAGCGCAGGCTATCGATTTCGAAACAAAGCTCTTTGGATAACTTTATTGTTCGCGAAATGGCATCCGGGTAATCGGCAAAAAGCCTGGCCATTTCAGCCGGGCCGCGCAGGCGCTGTTCGGCATTGGCCTGGGCTTGTGTGCCAAGTTGTTCAACGCGGCAACCCGTTCGGATGCAGGTGAGAATATCGGTGAGCCGGCGGCGTTTGCCATGGTGCATCAGCGGGCGGGCCGAGGCGATTGTCGGAATGGAGAGCTTTTCGGCCAGGGCAGAGAGGCGTTTGAACCGCGCCCTGTCCTGACCGTCATAATGCGGCGCCATGAGCAGGTGGCAGGGAAAGCGGCGCGTGATCTGTTGCGCGGCTTGCCACCACTCACCCGCGCCGCCCTGCCCACCGCGTGCCTCTGGCGGGCCGTGGAGGAGAAGCTCCAACTGGTCGCCAAATTCCAAAAGATCGCCAAGGCGCAGATCGCAGGCGCCTTTTTCGGCCCTGAGCCTGCCAGCCGACAGCATGCGGCACAGATTGCCCCAACCGCGGCGGCTTTTCGGCAGCGCCGTCAGGCTCAGGCCTTCGGTAAGCTGGAGACACGCCGCGGGCAGGGTTTTGGGCAGATGGAAGATAGGCGCCTGGGGCGGGTCGGGCAGGTGATTGGGTTTTGGTGGGCCGATGAGCGGCAGGCTTTGACGCTCTTTGATCTGACGGGCGATCTCGCGCGCCTCGGCCCAGGCGCGCACGATACCGGCAACCGAGTTAACATCGGCAATCGCCACGGCCTCAAGACCCAGCAAAGCTGCACGGCGCACATATTCTTCCGGATGAGATCCCCCGGTCAGGAAGGTGAAATTGGAGGTGATGGAGAGCTCGGCGAATCCCATGGTGGGATCTACTATATTCACCTTTTGTTCTCAATTGGAGTCGTCAGTGTAGCCAAGCCCTCGCAACCCTACTCTCGGCGGCTCAAAACCCAAGAAAACTTCAGCGGGCATGTATGGACTGTCTTCCCCTGCAAGTGGTTTTTTGATGCGCCTTTGACCCTGCTTTTTATGTATTCGGTCCGTTTGTGGGGCATCGGTCGCCCCCTAACCAAGATGGGAAGTCGCACCGCATGTGTCTCATTAGATCATCGGCACTCAAGGGCCATGCCCCCCGCCAGACTTCCACACCGCCGACCCAGTCGTTGGTCCATCTCCTCTCACTCGCAGCTTCCTATGCCTCGTGTATCCCTAGCTACAACTACGCCGCTTCGAGCGCACAGGGCCTGTAACGTAGCCACTTGGTCTACACAGCCCATGCGATCCGGGCCCATGTGTTGGCCAGGGCGACACCAGCACCATTAGCGCGGGTTGGCTCCTTCAAGGCATCGACCCGCCTTGCCAATGGGCTCGAGCGGTCACGGACAAGGTGTAACACTGTTCGGGCTCCATGGATGAAGAGCTTTCTCAGGTAACTTTTGCCTGCTTGGAGATGCCGATCAGATGCGCCATTCCACAGGCGGTGATCTACCTTGGCAGCAGGCCAAGCCAGGCTGACAAATCACGTGCTTTGGTGAAGCTACTGCGATCGCCAATCGTCGCAACCAAAGCAGTGGCTGTCGAAGGGCCAACGCCAGGGATCTCCATCGACCGCTGCATGTCCGCATCTCGGCGTGCATGTGTACGGATTTGCCTATCAAGATCGGCAATTCGATCGTTTACTTCCCGTAACTCAGAAGCCATCTCGGACAACATGCGAACCATCCCCGGCATCACGCACCGACCATCCTCATCCAGCAACCGCCCCAACTCCCGTTGAAAAACACGGCGGCCAGTACCACTGCGAATGCCCCGTTCCATCAGCAAACCGCGAGCCTGGTTCACCAACCGTGTGCGGCTCTGAACGAGACGCTCCCGAGCGCGATGCAAAGCCTGAAGATCAAGCCGCGGCATCAGTCGTGGCTCATGTCCATGCTCAACGCAAAAATGACCAACATGGTGAGCGCCGCCACAGGCTTCCATGGCCACAATGCACGGTGTCATTTGCGCCAAAAAATCCAACAACCTGTGTCGCTGGATGCGTTTGCGCTGCGCGATCGCGCCGTCGCCGTCCAGACCGGCCACGCTGCAGGTCGTATTCCCAAGATTAATGCCCAAAACCGATAAACCCATCAAAACGCTCCTCTCTCCGCTGTTACCGCAACGACCGCTGCGGACTTCGCGGGAAGGCCGTTCATCCCAAAAAAGTCAGGTTCAACCCGTGCTGGGCGGGAATAAATTCAAACAGACCATCTGCCGGGTGTTTATTACTGGCAGCCAGTCTTCCAACGGCCCGGTTTTAAGACCGGGCCGTTTTGAATGCGCCGTCACCTGGTATCAAAGTAGAACACTCCAGGCATGCGGAACCGTCAAGGCGTGCATCGGCCAAATAGCTTAGTAGCCGAGCTTCTGGCGCCCCAAAAGCCAGAGCAACGAATTGCGTCCAAATACAAGTATCGGGTAGACCAATTTGGCAAAGGTGGGTGACCGAAAGACCGTCGCATTTATTCGATTGAACACAGAATTGGGCGTGGTGAGCATTGCTAAAGCACTGATCGCAGCACTCCCATGGTAGGTGGCGTCATCAAGCCTGAGAACCATGCCCTTATCGAGTTCAAAGCCCTCCTCTCTTGCTGCAATCACCTCTGGCGATTGTTCGCGCGCATCGACAATCTGAAGCTCCACATGCTCCCGAAGCCGCGTTAGCTGCACGTATCGCGAGCACAACGGGCACTGCCCGTCATAGATCAATGTCGCTTTCATGCGCCGGAATCCTCAAGTCCTCGACTTGACCCTAACCTATGTCGAGAAGGCCAACCCACAAGGGGCAAAACAGCCAGCACGCGCCGCAGGTCAAATGGGTTCGCGAAGGGCGACCAGAGATACAGAAGGGTCAGCAAAAGGACATGCTTTGCGAACACGATCCCCATCAGCAGGAATGTCCCGATGTGGAACACAATCAGCATCAGCCCCCAGGTTTGATGCAGACTTGGTCTGAACACCGCGACGATCGCGAGGAGCTCAACATAGATGACCCAAAGATGGGCTGGCCAACCAAGCAGCGGGCGATCAAGAAGGAACGGGCCCAACAACGTGTTGTCCCCGCTCTGTTGGAGCTTGTCCGCGACAATCGTTGCCAAGGCCGTCGGTGAGAATGAGTTGATGTTTCCAGCAATCATCGCCTCAAGCCCGGCGGCAACCTTCCAAAAACCCGATAGCGAATAAAACACGGCGACCAACGCCATCGCCAACCAAAATGCTGTGAGATAGCGGTGCCGCGAGGCATAGCTTTGCGACAGTCGCGACAAATTACCATCGGGCAGGAAGCAAAGGCAGAACGAGACCCAAATCCAGAAGTGGTAGCCGTGGTTGAGACCGCCGAAGGAATATCGGAATCCCGCAGCCTGAACCAAGGTAATGCAAACCAGGATCCGGGCCCATCGATGCTGCATAAAGATGAGACCGGCGCTGGCTCCAACCAAATAGGCTGTGGTCGCGATCGTGCCGCCGGTCAGCGCGTCGGGCATCCAGGCCACGACCCATCTTGGTTGTAGCGGCGCGCCCCCATTGGTCAGGTTCCACAAAACGTTGGCCTCTGCATAGGCAAAGAAGAACGTTGCGGCATAAAAAAATCGGACTGACCACCATGCCTTCGTCACCTTGGCTGTGTGCCGATCTGCGTCAATAGCGCTATGCGAACGATCTGGGCCGGTAAGCCAAAGTCTCAATCGACGCATCATTCTGCCGAGCCCACAGAATACTCCCCCACAACCATTGTGGCGTCGGGCGGCGCGCCATGCCAGCGCTCAAGCGGCGCGTAGCTTTGACGTACGATCCGGTAGTCGACGTCCTGGCCGCCAAGATACCTTGCTTCAAATGTGGCTCTCTCGCCTGCATCCGATCCTCCCGCGCGGCCCAGGTCCTGGACAGCCTTATAGGCCAGGCTTGTTCGATCGGAGAATTCCGGAACCTCATTCATCTCTATCGGCGGATCAAATACCTGGCCGTTTAGACGCGTGATTTCGACGACATAGTGATGCCGAACTTCGGGCACCCACGAAAAAAGCGACCAGGTAAAGAACGGGAACAATTCTCGTGACGGATGCGTCTTCACACCGCCGATTGCAAAGGACGCGCCGGTTGAAAGGATAGGGTATCCGACCAACACCACAACAATCAGAATGCGCAGGCTTCGCCTTTTCATCTGCGATGCTCTCCATTCGGTCGACCATGCGAGCTCAACGTACCACGGCCGCCACCTATAATACATTGCCGCTGTTCGTGATCGGCATGCCATTGTTCTTGCGGAGCGTAGCCGACGATGCGTTGAACGCGATATGCGGCTTCAAGCTATCCCGCCGACCAATCCGTGTAGACTCATTTTACCCGGTAGGGCTTTGACATAGGCTCGGCTGATGAGCCGCTTGAGTGAATTACGTATGGCCCTTATGCGCGCGGGCTGGACGACTTTGTCGATTGACCAGGCCGACGACCGTTGGTGGCCGTTCGAGATTTGGCGGCTGCGATCACTTTAGACACCGGTTGGCGCGGCGCTTTACGCTTCGCCGCTCCTTGATCCCAGTTCGCCCAGTCCAGCCATTGAGACTAAGGTTGGGTGGTCGGGATCACACATGCACTGCCCGTGGGGCGCCACGAAGCAGCGGTAGAGGCAATTTTGCCGTCGCCAGACATGCCGCAGCGGATCGAAAACATTGTGCAATTGGCGAACCGGGAGCGTTCTGCGGCAACTTAGACAGGCTTTTGGCGCGCAGACGCGTTGCCGCCACATGCAACCCGCAGGCAAGACCGCCGTCTTATGGATCGCGCGCCCGCCGTTCAACACGGAGATGCCGAGCTGTCCAAGCAACAGATCAAAACGGGGCTTACGTCCCGCTTCCATAGTTGTAGCGAAGTTGGGGGCTGGGGGCGATCTCGTCCATGACCCCAGAAAAAAGCGCGGCGAGCTTGGGCGCAGCGCTCCGGTTTGGGCCCTTCATCAATTCCGAAAGCGCTTAGATATGGGTTGAGTTCCGGGAACCCTAAAGCAGAGGCCTGTGGTATCGCCAATCAACCATGTCAGTCATTTGGTAGGATTGGGCGGCTCAAGAAATTCGTTCAACACCTTTTCATAGATGTCCTTTTTGAAAGGCACGATGAGCTCCAAAAGCTCGCTTTGAGACATCCAGCGCCAGTCGGAGAACTCGACGTCCTCATGTTCGAGGTCGATCACTTCATCGCCCGCATCAAGCCGCATGAGCACCCATTTTTGCGTCTGGCCGCGATACTTGCCGCGGTAGGGAAGCACCTCGGCCGGTAGGTCATAGGGAAGCCAGTCCTTGGTCTCGCCCAGCACAGTCACGTGTTCCGGCGCGACACCAGTTTCTTCGCGCAGCTCTCGCAAAGCGGCAGCGATGGGATCTTCGCCCTTGTCGATGCCGCCCTGAGGCATTTGCCAGGCGGGCCTGGCCATATCCGAGCGTTGGCCTGCGAAGACTTGGCCCTGCGCGTTTTTCAGGACCACGCCGACGCAGGGCCGATAGGGGAGATCGGCGATCTCCTCTGGGCTCAATTGCCAGCCGAGGCCGGCGGGGTAAGCGCGTTTAGACCGGTCAGAATGTCGATGGCGTAAGCCAGCTGGTAGTCATCATTGCGCAGGTCAGCCAAGGCCTCTGCGCGGGCCTGCTCCTCTTCCAACATACGCCGTTCGTCTTCTGTCAACTGGCTGTTCTCGATGGAGCCGCGCAGCGACGCCTCGGAACGCGCGGGCGAGTCTTCATCCTCTTCGAGCACAATCGGGTCGCGCTGTTCGACCAAGATGTCAGGCGCCACGCCAAGCGCTTGGATCGAGCGACCTGACGGTGTGTAGTAAAGCGACGTGGTCAGGCGGATCGCGGCATCGCCTTGCACCGGCATGATCGACTGGACCGAGCCTTTGCCAAAGCTGTTGGTGCCGACCACGACCGCACGGTTGTGGTCCTGCAGCGCGCCTGCGACGATCTCGGATGCCGAGGCCGAGCCCCCATTGATCAACACGACCACAGGCGCCCCGTCGACAACATCGCCCGCGGTGGCGTTATAGCGTTCGCTATCTTCGGGCCGGCGGCCACGGGTCGACACGATCTCTCCCTGCTCCAGAAACGCATCGGTGATCCGGATCGCGGCCGACAAAAGCCCGCCTGGGTTATTGCGCAAATCCAGCACAACGCCGTCGAGGTTCTCGATCCCGCCGACCTCGTCGATCATCTCATCGAGCCCATCGCGCAGATTGGGATAGGTTTGATCGTTGAAGGTGGAGACGCGCAAGATCGCGGTGCTGCCTTCCAGCCGGTGGGTCACAGCGGTCAATCGGATGCGGTCGCGCACGATGGTGATGTCAAACGGCTCCTCGACGTCTTCACGCACCACGGTGATGATGATCTCCGACCCGATCGGGCCGCGCATCAGATCAACAGCCTCTTCAAGTGTCAGGCCAAGCAACGCCTCGCCGTCAACGGCGGTGATGAAGTCACCGGCTTCGACACCGGCCTCCATTGCGGGTGTGCCATCCATCGGCGTGATGACACGGACAAAGCCCTCTTCCTGGGTCACCTCGATCCCGAGCCCGCCAAATTCCCCACGCGTCTGGACCTGCATCGAGTCAAAGTCGCGCGGCGGCAGATAGCTCGAATGCGGGTCAAGCGAAGTCAGCATGCCGTTGATGGCGGCTTGGATCAGCTCGACCTCATCTACTTCTTCGACATAATTACCCCGAATACGATCAAACACATCGCCGAACAGATCGAGCTGCTGGTAGACCGAGACGTTGCGGGCGTTTTCTTGGGCGATGAGGGGACCGGCGACTTGTGTGGTCAACAGCACGCCCGCCGCTGTCCCGCCCAAGGCGGCCATGACGAATCTTTTCATTTCTTCATTCCTCATCTCGGCGGACCCGGAACCATTCCACCGGGTCGACTGGTGTCTCGTCTACTCTGACCTCTATATAGAGCGTCTCTGACAGAGATAGACCATAATCTTCCTGCGTCGCGGTTATCAAATTTTCGCTGGTTACTGGTGGGCCACCCATAAGACCGATCGCCTCACCCTGCGAAAGCAACACACCTGTGGCAACCAACAGCTCGCCAAGGCCCGCCATAACGATCAAATGTTGGGGGTCGGGTTCCAGCAAAATGACATTGCCATAACCCGGAACGGCGCCGGCATAGCGGATCGCGCCGGACCAGGGCGCGGTGACCAAGGCCCGGGGGCGGGTGGCCAGGATCATACCCGGGCGCGATATGCCCGCAGCGTCGGCTTCGTTAAAGCGGCGCAGGAGCGTACCAAAGGCGGGCAGCGGCACGCCGCCCCTGGCGCCAGCGATCCTGTCGGCTTCCGGCACAGGCGGCGGCGGGGCCGCGCGCAAGGCCGCAGTCAGCGTATCGAGAGAGCCGGCAGCCGCATTCAGCGCGGCCATGGCGTCGGCATCGGTTTCAATCCTGGGCGGCAGATCCGTGCGGTCCGCAATTGCTTGGCTGAGCTCGGCGCGGGCGGTCTGCGCTTCTTGCAGCGCCCGGGCCAAGTCGGCGCGCGCCTGTTCCTGGATGACACGCAGCGCTTGCAGTTCTTCGAGTTGCGCGCGCAGAGCGACAAATTCCGCAGACAGGGCCGGGGCCACATCGGACAGGATCATGGCGGAGCGGGCCGTACCCAACGGCCCGTTTGGGTGCAGCAGCAGAAGCGGCACCGGCGCCTGCTCGATCGCCTGAGCCGCACCCAGAAGCGCCGCCAGTCGCCGCCGTTCGGACGCCAGGTCTTGCGTCAGCGCCGCCTCGCGCATCCCGACGCGGCGCAACGCCTCGCGCACGGCAACCTGGCCTTCCTCGAATGCGCGGATTGTCTCTGTTAAGGCGGCCACGCGGTCACGGGCACCATCCGCATCCGTCAGGGCCATGCTCGCCGCTTCCAGCATCGCGCTGGCCCGGCCGGCCGCCACGGTGGGATCGCTTTGCGCGGCCAGTGGACTTGCCAGCAAAAGCAGAAGAAGTGCCCGGATCATGAGATCAGACTTTGCCCTGTCATCTCGGTTGGTTGCGGCAGGCCCATAAGCTCCAGGATCGTCGGCGCCAGATCAGCCAATCGCCCGTCGCGCAACTGCGCGCCCGCCGGGCCGCCAACCAGGATCACTGGGACGGGGTTGAGCGTATGGGCCGTGTGCGGCCCGCCAGTCTCTGGATCGATCATAACATCGCAATTGCCGTGATCGGCCGTCACGATCATCGCACCGCCCGCAGCTTTCAGCGCATCGAGCGCTTGGCCCAGCCCCTGATCAACCGCCTCACAAGCGGCCATCGCCGCGCCCAGATCGCCGGTATGGCCAACCATGTCGGGATTGGCGTAGTTCACCACGATCAAATCGTAGCCCGCACCAATTGCGCCGACCAACTGTTCGGTCACTTCGGGTGCGCTCATCTCCGGCTGCAGATCGTAGGTTGCGACATTGGGGGATTTGGGCATGAAGCGATCTTCACCGGCCTCGGGCGGTTCAACCCCGCCGTTTAGAAAGAACGTCACATGCGGGTACTTTTCGGTCTCAGCCAGGCGAAACTGGCGCAGCCCCTGTGCGGCCACCCAAGCGCCTAGTGTATTGGTAATCTCTGGCTTCGGGAAAAGCGTGGTCATGTAGGCATCATGCGCGGAGGAATAATTGACCATGCCGAACCGTGCCGCCAAGGCAGGCCGCTCACCTGTATCAAAGGCGTCAAAATCCGGCGCACCGATGGCCGCCAGGATGTCGCGTGCCCGATCCGCGCGGTAGTTGAGCATGAAGATCCCGTCGCCCGCTTCCATCCCGGCAAACGCACCAATTAAGGTCGGCTCGATGAATTCATCACTCTGGCCGCGTTCGTAGGCCGCGCTCAAACCGGCCTGCGCCGTTTCGGCCCGATGGCTGGCCTCACCCAGAACCATCGCGCGGTAGGCCTGCGCGACCCGGTCCCATCGATTATCGCGATCCATCGCAAAATAGCGCCCGAGCAGGGTCACAATTTCTGCGCCATCGGGCAGCAACTTGGTCAACCGATTCAAGAAACCTTCAGCACTTTTGGGCGCGACATCCCGGCCATCGCAGATTGCGTGTATGGCAACAGGGATGCCTTCGCCACTTAACACGCGGATCGCCTCTTCGAGATGCTCGAACTGGCCGTGCACACCGCCATCCGACACCAAGCCAAGCAGATGCGCCTTTCCGCCGCTTTGCCGCAATCTATCTATGAAGTCGACCATCGCGGCCCGGCGCGCAAACTCACCCGCTGCAATTGCGTCATTGATCTGGACCAGATCCATCTTCACCACCCGACCGGCACCGATATTGGTGTGGCCAACTTCGGAATTGCCCATCTGGCCATCGGGCAGACCGGCATGTGGCCCGTGGGTCAAGAGCGTCGCATTTGGGCATTCAGCCGTCAGCGCATCCATCACCGGCGTCGCTGCCAATAGCGGCGCATTGCCTTCCGCGCGATCCGACAAGCCCCAGCCGTCCAGGATGCATAATACCACCGGCTTCATCACCACTCTCCGCTTGCTGGGCCGCTTTTTGACTGTGTTCTAAACTGCGCCCCCCTAGCTGGGCGCAGGCCCCTGTGGCGCAGGTCTATGCGGCCCTGCCCCAACCCTCAAGCCCGATGGTAGGGCGCGCCCGACAGGATCGTCGCTGCTCGGTAGAGCTGTTCGGCCAGCATCATGCGGGCCAGCATATGTGGCCAGACCATCGCCCCAAAGGACAAGATCAGATCGGCGCGGTCCCGCAAGCTGGGATCAAGCCCGTCAGCCCCGCCGATGACAAACGCGAGATCACCCCGACCCTGGTCACGAAAACCAGCGATCTTTGCGGCGAAATCGGGGGAAGAGAATTGCTGACCGCGCTCATCCAACGCCACAATTATCGCCCCATCGGGAAGGCGTTTGGCTAGCACCTCTGCTTCCGCTGCTTTGCCGGTCCCGCGTTTGGGCTCCAATTCATGCTCGCTCAGGCCGCGCAGGCCGAGCGGTCGGCAGATCTGCCCGAACCGGCGCACATAATCGTCAAAAATCGTGCGCTCGGCGGCGCGCGCCGGCAGCCGACCGATGGCCAGAATGTGCACATTCATTTATTGCCGCGCGGCCTGCGCCTCTGCAGGCATCCACATCTTTTCAAGCTGATAGAACTCCCGCACTTCGGGGCGGAAGACATGCACGATGATATCGCCAGCATCTATCAGCACCCAGTCTCCGGCCTCTTTGCCTTCAACCTTGGCGCGCATTCCTGCCTTTTTAAGCCGGTCGACGAGCTTGTCCGAGATGGCCGCAACTTGCCGTGTCGACCGCCCAGAGGCGATGACCATGTGATCAGCAAAAGCGGATCGTCCGGCCAGGTTGATGGCCACAATCTCTTCGGCTTTGTCGTCGGAAAGGGATGCAAGGACAAGCTCGAGCATCTGGTCGCTCGATAGCTCAACCGTTTGTGACGCCGGTGGCGTCGCTTGTGCAGCCAGTGTTTGGGCTGCCGATGTGTGTCCAGTCAGGACGGGTCCTCCGATGTTGCGCGCCGTGCCGCCCCGGCGCCTGGGACTGCTCGTTATGTAGCACTGAGCTGTGCCAATCTCAATATTCTAAGCTTGGACACCCCAAATACTCCGTTACAGGATGGCAACGACCAGCGGCGCCAGAAGCGCGGTCAGAATCGCATTAAGCCCCATGCCAAGGCCGGAAAACACACCCGCGGTCTGATCCACCTGAAACGCGCGTGCCGTGCCAATGCCATGTGCCGCAACGCCCAGTGCAAAGCCGCGCGCGCGGAAATCCTTCAGGCCAAGCGCGTCAAACATCGGTGTCACGATCAGCGCCCCGATGATGCCGGTCAGGATGACCAAAACAGCCGTCAGCGACGGCGCGCCGCCGATTGCCGCGCTCACACCCATCGCAACAGGCGCCGTGGCGGACTTTGGCACCAACGACAGCAATGTGTCGGTGCTCAACCCGAAAGCCCAGCCTATGGCAACTACGCTGACGATCGCCGCGACAGAACCCGCCGCCAGTGCCACCACAATAGGCAGCATCGCGCTGCGCAAATGCACCAAATTGGCGTGCAACGGGGCGGCCAAAGCGACGGTCGCGGGCCCGAGCAGAAAGTGCACAAACTGCGCGCCCTCGAAATAGGTCTCATAGGCAGTGCCGCTGACGGCAAGGATCGCAGCGAGGATCAAAACAGCCAGGAGAACCGGGTTGGCCAGCGGCGCGCGGTTGGTCCAGCGGCTAATCGCGTCGCCCGCCAGATACGCGATCAATGTCAGGGTCAGCCATAAAAGCGGCTCTTCCCCGAGATAGGACCACAGCTGCCAGACCTCCGCGCTCATGGCTTCGATCCGACCCATCGCGCCGCAGCAACAAACGCGCCGACGCCGACCAGCAATGCAATCACCGTTGAGCCCAGAACCGAGATCAAGAGGGCTGGCCCGTCGGCTGTCAGCACCTGCCAGTGGCTCACCACACCAACTCCGGCTGGGACAAAGAGCAGCGAAAGATGCGCCAATATACCGTTTGCCGTCGGCCGAACCGCATCCGCCAGTTTCGGGAAAACGACAAAGGCGATGAGACACAGGCTCATCCCCAAAACCGGTCCGGGGACAATGGGCAGCAAGAGCCGGCTTACTGCCTCACCGACCAGCTGAAAGCTCAGGATTACGGCGATATGCAGGATCATGTGACCTCCGAACCGGCCATATATTGTGGACAACACTTGAATGATACCCCAGATGCAGGGGTGTGGCGTTGACTAATGCCCATGCTCTGCCCAAGCTGCAAGCCACTTTGGGAATCATCACGGCAGCACCTGCATGCGGTTCACAAAACTCAGGCTGAATGGCTTCAAAAGCTTCGTCGACTCGACCGACCTGGTCATTGCCGATGGGTTGACTGGCGTTGTCGGCCCGAATGGCTGCGGGAAGTCGAACCTGCTTGAGGCGCTGCGCTGGGTGATGGGCGAAAACAGGCCGACAGCCGTCCGCGGCGCTGGGATGGAAGATGTGATCTTTGCTGGGGCGGCCACACGTGCTGCTCGAAACTTCGCCGAGGTTGCACTTTTTGTCGACAACACAGACCGCCTCGCCCCGCCTGCATTCAACGATCAGGACCAGTTGGAGGTTATCCGCCGGATCACCCGCGACGCGGGCTCGGCCTATAAGGCAAACGGAAAAGACGTGCGCGCGCGTGACATTCAGATGCTGTTTGCCGATGCCTCAACCGGTGCCCATTCGCCCGCCCTTGTCCGCCAAGGTCAAATCGCTGAACTGATCGGCGCCAAGCCCAAGAACCGACGGCGGGTCCTGGAAGAAGCGGCTGGCATTTCTGGCCTCTACCAGCGGCGCCACGAGGCGGAGTTGAAGCTGTCGGGGGCGGAGACCAATCTGACGCGCGTTGATGACGTGCTGGAGCAGCTCGCCGCGCAGCTTGCAACGCTCGATCGCCAGGCGAAACAGGCCAAACGCTACCGAGAGATCGGAACGGCGCTGCGCCAAGCCGAAGGCTTGCTGCTGTACCTGCGTTGGCGCGATGCGGATGCTGCGCGCGCTGTCGCCGAGGCGGCCGTGACCGACGCGACGCAGGCCGCGGCGCACGCCGAAGGACAGGTGACGGTGGCCGCGCAGACCCGCAGTAATGCCGAAGCCGCCTTGCCGCCCCTGCGAGAGGAAGACGCAATCGCCGCCGCCCTGGTGCAGCGCATTGCCGTCGAAATGGCCGCCTTGAACGATGAGGAAACCCGCACCCGCAGTGCGATCGACGCAATTGAGGCAGGGATCGCGCAGCTAAGCCACGATATCGCCCGTGAAGAGAGCCTCGCATTGGACGCAAACGCCACCATTACCCGGTTGGGCGCCGAGGCCGAGGCGCTTCAGGCCGAAAGCGCAGGCCAGGAAGAACGCATTAAAGCCGCCCAATCCTTAGCCGTCGAAACCGCCGAGAGTCTGGCCGTGCATGAGGCGCATCTATCAGAAAAGACAGAGGAATCGGCGCGCCTGGCCGCGCGCCATCAATCCGCTGAGCGGCGTGTGTCAGAGGCGCGCCGGGCCGCAGAGCGTGGCCAGGCCGAAGCAGGTAAAGCAGCGCGCGCGGCCGATGATGCCGAAACACGGCTTACTGGCCTGCAGGCCGAATATAACGCGTCCCAAGATGGCTTGGCTGAGGCCAGCGATCTGGCGGAAAAAGCCGAAGCGGCGCTGCGCGATGCCGAAGCCGCGCGGGCCCGCATTCAGGATCAGGAAGGTGAGGCGCGCGCCGCGCTCAGTGCCGCAGACGGTGGGCTCAGCACCCTTGAAGCGGAGGTCAACGCCCTGACCAAGCTGGTGGACCGCGACAGATCCGAAGGCACGCAATTGCTGGACGAGGTGCAGGTGGCACCAGGGTTCGAAGCCGCCGTCGGTGCCGCGCTGGCCGATGATCTGAAAGCCCCGCTCAACCCGGCATCCGGGGCCAGCGGGTGGCACAATCTGGCACCCTACCCCAAGCCACAACCTCTGCCCGGGGGCGTGGCCAGCCTGGCAGATTACGCCGAAGCGCCTGCGGCCTTGGACCGGCGCCTGGGCCAGGTTGGCGTTGTGTCTGCCGAGGACGGCACGCGGCTGCAGCCCGACCTGCTGCCCGGCCAGCGGCTGGTGACGCGCAACGGGGATCTCTGGCGATGGGACGGCTACACGCAGACAGCGCGCGACGCATCCTCGACCGCGGCCCGCCGGTTGGAGCAGGTCAACCAGTTGAGCGCGCTTTCCGCAGAGCTCGACCGCGCCCGAGCGGCCGCCGACAGGACCCGGTCGGCGCATCGCCAATTGGTCGCTAAACTGGAAGAGCTTACACAGGCCGACAGCAATGCCAGGGCTGCGCGACGTGACGCCGACAAACGTCTGGCCGATGCCAGCAGATCGGCCAGCCGGTTGGAAGCCGACCGGACGATCATCGCCGGCCGGCTCGAAACCCTACGGCAGAGTGCGGAGCGGCATAACAGTGAGGCGCAGATTGCACTCTCCGATCTTTCAGAGGCCGAAGCGGCATTCTCTGAGCTGGGCGACCTGACCGATCTGAAAGCCGCCCTGACCGAGGCGCGGATGTCAACGGAAGCTGCCCGGCTAAGCATGATCGCACGACGAACCGAAGCCGACGAGCTGCAGCGCGACGGGGAGGCACGGACGGCACGGCTTGCAGCGATTGAGCGCGAGCGCGCGGATTGGGCCGAGCGGGCGCAGACCGCAACGGCCCGTATGGCGGAAATCGCCGCGCGCAGAACGCAAAGCGAAGTTGAACTGGCCGACGCCAAATCGCGCCCGGACGCCTTGGCGGTTAAACGCAAAGACCTGACGGCGACGCAATCCGACGCCCAGGCGCGCAAGACGGCGGCAATCGATGCGCTGGCCGGCGCCGAAGGCGCGTTGCGCGCGGCAGTTGAAGCCGAACGCGCCGCCGAACGGGGTGCCTCAGCCGCGCGTGAGACGCGCGCTGCGGCCGAGGCGCGGCGAGACGGCACCGCCGAAACTGCAACCGCAGCCTCGTTGCGCATAGAAGAAGAGGCCGAGACGACGCCTGAAGACCTGCTGGAGACCCTAGCCCTTGATCCTGCAGACCTGCCCTCTTCCCAGAGCGCCGAGGCCGATGCGCTTCGCCTTCGCCGCCAGCGCGATGCGCTAGGTGCGGTCAATCTGCGTGCCGAGGAAGACGCCGCCAAAGTGCAGCAAGAACATGACGGCCTATTGAATGAAAAGACCGATCTTGAGGGCGCAATCGCAAAACTACGCACGGGTATTGCGGCACTCAATCGCGAGGGGCGCCAACGCCTGCTGAAAGCATTTGACGAGGTCAATGCAAATTTCTCAACGCTCTTCACGCATCTCTTCAGCGGCGGGGAGGCCAAGCTGGTCTTGGTCGAATCCGACGATCCGTTGGAGGCGGGTCTCGAGATTTTGTGCCAGCCGCCGGGTAAGAAACTGTCGACACTTTCGCTTCTGTCGGGGGGCGAGCAGTCATTGACCGCCTTGGCATTGATCTTTGCGGTTTTCCTGGCCAATCCGGCGCCGATCTGTGTGCTCGATGAGGTCGATGCGCCGCTCGATGATGCAAATGTGGGCCGGTTCTGCGACCTGCTTGATGAGATGTGCCGCCGCACCGATACGCGGTTTCTGATCATAACCCACCACGCAGTGACCATGGCGCGGATGAACCGGCTATTTGGGGTCACCATGGCCGAACAAGGTGTGAGCCAATTGGTCAGTGTTGACCTGAGCCGCGCGGAACAATTGGTCGCGTGATGGCGCAGCATTCCGACTTAACGGGCGAATGGTGGGGCATCTATCGCTACCCAACCGGCGGCGCCCAACCCGTGCCCATGGAGGTCAAACTGAGCGAGGCAGCTGGGGAGCTGTCCGGCGAAAGCCGGGAGCCCAATACCTTTCGCAAGGATTTGGGCCCTGAATTGCGGGCCGAGCTGAACGGTCACCGGGATGGCAGTGCCGTTCAGTTCTCCAAAAGGTACTTGGGCTTTACGCAACCGGGCGGCGATCCAGTCTATGCCGGGACCAGTGATGCCGCGCGGACCCAGATCCGTGGCCACTGGCATTTTAGGCGCATGCCCCATTGGGGTGGGACCTTTAGCTTGCGGCGCAAGCCACATGCCACCGCGACGGCTACCCGCAGGATCGAAGAAGCGGTCGACCTATGACCGATAAACAAAGCATTAACCATTTGAATTTAATCAAAAGCTGTAGGGTATGTGGAGAGTGCCAGTGAGAGAGCTCTTTTTGATCGCATGTGCGATGGCAGCGTTGGCGCTCGGCGGCACGACCGGTGAGGCTGAGGTCGCCCAATTAATCGCCCCACCCGCATTACCAGATTTCCTCGTCGTTTCATCCCATTAGGCCGCGCACGCAGCGGTTGTGCCCGGCCGTATCCAAGCTCAGAGTGCGTTCAATAGCGCCACGGTTGGCCAGGCATCGGCGGGCAGTCCAAGACGTTCTTGTTCGGCCTGCACAGCGGCGCGCGTCATTCGGCCCAGAATGCCATCGATTCCCCCCACATCGTAGCCACGTTCCGTCAACCGGGTCTGCAACAGCCGCATCTGGTCCCCGCTCAATCCCGGCTCAGCGCCGCTTGCGTCGAAAACCGGCGCTCCCTCAAGCCTGGTGGCAAAGTAAGCGGCTGTCGTCACATAAACAAAACTTTGATTCCACTCAAAAAAGACGTTGTAATTTGGATAGGCCATGAAGGCTGGGCCGTTGCGGCCCTGGGGCAGCAGGATCGACGCTTGCAGATTGCCACCCGGCAACGGCCCGGCCCGACCCTGGACGCCCATCGATTGCCAATCCGACACGCGCCGCGTGGTGTCGAGCCCGGTCTCGCTCCAATCGAAAGTATCGGGCATGGCAACCTCAACCAACCACGGCTCCCCCGCGCGCCAACCGAGCGAGGACAACATATTTGCCCCCGACATCAGCGCGTCGGGTGCCGAGGTTTTCAGCGTGACCTGGCCGTCTCCGTCGCCATCGACGCCGCGTTCCAGAATGTCTTCGGGCAACATTTGCACCATGCCAATCTCGCCCGCCCAGGCGCCCGTCGTTGAGACCGGGTCAAAATCGCCCTGCTCATAAAGCTCCAAGGCGGCGAAAACCTGCGGCCGGAAGAGCTCCGGCCGGCGGCAATCATGGGACAGTGTCACCAAGCTGTTGAGCGTGTTGAAATCCCCCTGAAAGCTGCCGAAATCAGTCTCCAGCGCCCAAAATGCCAGTAAAACGCCGCGGCTAACGCCGTATCGCCGCTCCACCTCATCGAAAATCGCGGCATAGGTCTGCGCATTGCGGCGGCCGTTATCCATCCGATTTTGGCTGATCAGGCGCCGGGCAAACTCCGTGAACGGGGTTGCAAAAATGCCCTGCGCACGGTCAGCACGTAAGGTTGCCGGGTCTTGCCGGACGCTGGCAAAAAATGCCGCAACCGCATTGGCGTCGTGGCCGTTGGCGACGGCTTCGGCGCGCATGTCGCTGACAAAACTGCCGAAATCCCCGCCGCATTGCTGCGCCTGGGCAGCGCTTGCGGCCAGTATGAGGCCAGCGGCCAAGATCGATCGGGTCATGAAATCAAGCCTCCGCATGTCACGTCCAGGCGAGACTACCAACACCAATTATGATGACAATGGCTAGAAGTCCTATCCAAACACGCCAAAGCGAGCCGACGGCCCGCTCGATATCAAACGCGCCGAGCACCCGCCGCCCCGTGCCATTCACATAGGGATGATCCTCGATCTTGCCGCCATAGCTGCGCGGACCAGAGATCGCCACGCCAAGCACGCGGGCCAGTGCCGCCTCGGGCCAACCGGCATTGGGCGACCGGTGAAGCGGCGCCTCTGCAAGGGCCAATCGCCACGCGCTGAGGTCCTGGTGGCTGAGCGCGATCAGCAAGGCGGTCAGGCGCGCAGGCACCCAATTGAGCACATCATCAAGCCGGGCCGCCGCCCAGCCAAATTCGATGTAGCGCTCGGTCCGGTAGCCGATCATGCTGTCGGCGGTATTGATGATCTTGTAGGCCATCATGCCGGGCAGGCCCGCGACGGCGAACCAGAATGCGGGCGCAACGACACCGTCTGATACGTTCTCACCAGCGCTTTCAATCGCCGCACGCGCCACGGCCGAGCCGTCCATGGTCGCAATGTCACGACCCACGATCATGGCAACCGCGCGCCGGCCTTCCTCTAAGTTCTGGCCCAAGCCAAACGCCACCGCGGCAACATGATCGGCAAGGCTGCGTTGTGCCAACAAGATGCCGGCAAACAGGACCTCCCAGACCCAGCCAAGCGGTATCGCGGCAATAACCCAGCCAAGCCCGCAGGCCAAGCCCAGTAGGGCTGCGACCAGACAGGCGCCCTTAAGCCTGCGCGCGGCACCTTGATTGAGATGCCGCTCTCCCCAAGTAATCAGCCGACCCATCAAAATCGCCGGATGCGCCAGGCGCGACCATAGCCATTTCGGCTCGCCCAAAAGGGCGTCGAGGATCAGGGCGGCGGCGAGGCTGAACATGACCCGCCCTAACCCGCGCTTATGCGACCTGCAACGTCTCCCGCCCATGGGGTTCATGCCAATCGATGATCGGACCCAAGGGGATAATCCGGAATGGATTGATCGAGTCGTGGCTGTAGTAGTAATGCCGGGTGATATGCTCGAAATTAACCTGCTCAGCGATCCCCGGCATCTGGTAAAGCTCTCGGGTATAGGCCCAGACATTGGGATAATCGACGATCCGGGCCCGGTTGCATTTGAAATGCGTGACATAAACCAAATCGAAGCGAACTAGCGTCGTGAACAGACGCCAATCTGCCTCGGTCAATGTGCCGCCCAGTAGATAACGGCGTGTTTGGAGATGGTTTTCGAGCCAATCAAGCGTCTCAAACACAGCACCCACGGCGTTGTCGTAGGCCGCCTGGCTGCGCGCAAAGCCCGATTTGTAAACCCCGTTATTGAAGTTGTCGTAGATGCGGGCGTTGATCTGATCGATCTCAGACCGCAACGCTTCTGGATAGTAGTCGAGCGTATTACCGGTGATGGCGTCAAAGGCGCTGTTGAACATCCGAATGATCTCCGCGCTTTCATTGGAAACAATCGCGCCGGTTTGTTTGTCCCACAGGATCGGAACCGTCGCGCGGCCATTGGCCTGGCTGTCGGCCTTGACGTATAAATCGCGCGCGAAGCTCGCACCATTGAGCGGATCGCCTGTCGCACCGGTAAAGTCGCTGGCAAAGCTCCAACCATCTTCAAGCATGTCGGGATGCACCACCGACAGGCCGATATGATCGCTCAGCCCTTTGAGTTGGCGAAAAATCAGCGTGCGGTTGGCCCAAGGGCAGGCATAGGCGACATAAAGGTGATAGCGACCGCTTTCAGCGGTAAATCCGCCGCTGCCCGAAGGCCCCGGGCTGCCGTCAATTGTGACCCAGTTTCGAAATGCCGCATCCTTGCGCCGAAACACGCCGTCTTTGTCTTTACCGGTCACGGGTTCGGTGTGCCACACACCGTTCACGAGCTGCCCCATCGATGCCTCCGCAATTTGGTGCTTGGTATCATAGCGCGCCGCAACCAACCCGTCAGCGCGCAAGCCAAGAGAGACCCCCTGCGCCAGCGCACAGCAGCTTTTGGGTTTCAGCTGCAATTTAATTTCATTGACGGAATCGTTTGTCTGTCCATGCTTACCCTGGGGACAGACTCGGGGGGGATGATGTCTGACATGCTGCCAAAGGCGGTGCGCGAAGGGCTTGCCGCGCCAAACCGCAACAAATTCCGTCACCGATTGACCATCCATGCGGGTGGCAAAGTGTACCCGATATTGCGGCTCTTTGATCGCGGGTTCGAGGTGGATGATGGGACGGCAAACCATCTTCGCGGTCTGGTGGATATCTATGACGGCCAACGTCATATGACCCATGCGCTGATCGTTGCCACGGGCGAAGAGGACGGGGTGCGGCGCTACGAATACAAGCGCCAGACGCCTGCGACCGCGACACCGCCAAGAGATTTCGTCGAGCCGTAAGCGGCGGCAGCGCGAGATTAGCGCGCATTTTCAGACGAACGCGCAAAATTCTGCACCAAAATTTTATGGCCGCGATAGAAATTGCGAGAATATCCAGTCGGGTTTCGGTTACGGTGCCGCGTTTGTGAAAGGAGGCACCATGATCGCGACCCCGTATCTTTTGTTTCTTGGCGATGCGCCCGACCAACTGGCTGCCAAAGTGGCCCGCGGCATCCGCGATTGGCGCCCGGAAAACTGCGTCGGACAGCTTCGCCTGCCGGGATGCAACGCCGATGTCGGTCTGCCGGACATGGACTTGGCCGAGGCGAAGGCGGCCGGCGCCAAAACCTTGGTCGTGGGCGTCGCAAATCGGGGTGGCGTGATCTCACAAAGCTGGAAAAAGGTGCTGATTGCGGCCCTTGAGGAAGGGTTCGACCTCGCCTCGGGCCTGCACAATCTGTTGCGCGACGAAGAGGACTTGGCAGCCGTAGCGCGGGCGACCGGGCGCAGCTTGCATGACGTGCGTATTCCGGACGTGGACTACCCGATCGCAAATGGTGTGCGCAGGACGGGCAAGCGTTGCTTGGCGGTGGGCACCGATTGCTCGGTCGGCAAGATGTACACCGCACTGGCGATGGATAAGGAAATGCGCGCCCGCGGCCTGAAATCCACCTTCCGCCCGACCGGACAGACCGGCATTCTTATCACCGGCCATGGTGTGCCGCTTGACGCGGTGATCGCCGATTTCATGGCCGGAGCAGTGGAATGGCTGACACCGGACAATGAGCCTGACCATTGGGATATGATCGAGGGGCAGGGCAGCCTGTTTCACGTCTCCTATTCCGGTGTGACGATGGCGCTTGTGCATGGTGGCGCGCCCGACGCGCTGGTCCTCAGCCACGAGCCGACGCGCGACCACATGCGCGGCTTGCCCGGCTACGACCTGCCGTCGCTGGAGGTGCTGCGCGATACGGCGCTGCCCTTGGCCCGCGTTGCCAACCCCAATGCGCAGGTCATCGGTGTGTCGGTCAACACCGCCGCGATGTCCCAGGCCGAGGCCCTGGAATACCTCGAAAAGACTGAGGCGCGGATGGGCCTGCCGACGTGCGATCCATTCCGGCAGGGTGCTGGCAAGCTGTGCGACGCGCTTGCGGCGATATGATCACTGTCTCCCAGGACAGTTTTCGTCTCGCGGAGGTCTTTACGATTTCGCGGGGGTCACGCGTGCAGGCTGATGTCCTGACCGTGCGTTACAAAGAAACCGGTGATGCCGGGCCGGCCGGCTGGGGCGAATGTGTGCCCTATGCGCGCTATGGTGAGACGCTTGAGAGCGTCACGAAGCAGATTGAGGCTGCGGCGACGCAAGAGCCCCCGGGCGCAGACCTGCCGCCCGGTGCTGCACGCAATGCGCTCGATTGCGCGATATGGGATGCCAGGGCCAAACGCGCAGGGCTAAGGGCCTGGCAAATCGCCGGTCTGCCCGCGCCCGGGCCTGTGAAAACCGCCTTCACCTTGTCGCTCGACTCGCCTGAAAATATGCGCCTGGCTGCGGTCAAACACGCCCGTCGATCGCTTTTGAAGATCAAGCTGGGCACGCCTGATGACATGGCGCGCTTGGAAGCCGTGCGCCAGGGCGCCCCCGACGCCGCCATCATCGTCGATGCCAATGAAGGCTGGACGGCCGATACTTACGCCGATCTCGCGCCGCATCTGGTCCGGCTGGGTGTGCGCATGGTGGAACAGCCGCTGCCGGCCGGAGAGGACGATATGCTGGCCGAGATCGAGCGGCCCCTGCCAGTTTGCGCAGATGAAAGCTGCCATGATCGCGCCAGCCTGCAGGCGCTCTCGGGCAAATACGATATGGTCAACATCAAGCTCGACAAGACCGGCGGGCTGACCGAAGCCCTGGCCTTGCGCGATGCCGCACGGGCCGAGGGATTTGGCATCATGGTTGGCTGCATGGTCGGGTCGAGCCTGGCCATGGCGCCCGCAGTGCTTTTGGCGCAGGGCGCCGATATCGTCGATCTCGATGGCCCGCTCCTCTTGGCCGAGGATCGCGATCACCCGCTTGTCTATGACGCAGCGGGCGTGCACCCGCCAGAGGCTGCTTTATGGGGCTAAATCACACAAATATGTGGTGCGAAGGGCCGTTCGCTCGGGCAAGCTTCGCGGCATGAAAAAACATCTCTTTGCAACGCTTCTAGGCGTCTCCGCCGCCCTATCCACCCTCGCCTCATCCGCAGTTGCCTGCGGGCTGGAAACCGACTGCCAGGTCGGTGACCGGACCTACCGGCTCTATCTGCCTGAGGCAGATGGGCCGACAGGCGTGCTCTTTTTTGCCCATGGCTATCGCGGCTCAGCCGCCGGTGCGATGCGCAATGAAAGCCTGATGCGGCTGGCCGATGATTTTGGCATGGCCTTTGTTGCGTTGGATGCAGGCGCCGATGATTGGAACCTCGCGCATCGGCCGCAGCAACCCGATCAGACCGAGACCCAGGAATACGGCTACGTCGCAGATGTGCTCGCCGATCTTGCGACCCGGATGGAAGTCGACAGCGATCGGCTGGTCCTGACGGGGTTTTCCGCAGGCGGCATGTTTGTTTGGAACATTGCCTGCGGTATGGCTGATGCGTTCCAGGGTTTTGTGCCTTATTCGGGCACGTTCTGGCTGGCCCCGCCCGAGACCTGCCCGACAGGGCCCAGCAACGTTGTGCACATCCACGGAACCGAAGACAGCACCGTGCCGCTTTCGGGGCGCCCGATTGGCCAGACGCGGCAGGGCGATGTGCCCGACACACTGGCCATGTACCGCCGGGTGGGCGGTTTTGAACCGGTGCAGACCGTTCCCGCCGCCGGCGCCATGAGCTGCGAGCAAAGCGCCAATACCGCGGGGCAGGTGCTGGATTTCTGCA
Organism: Pseudomonadota bacterium; assembly: GCA_039191215.1. Lineage (GTDB taxonomy): Bacteria > Pseudomonadota > Alphaproteobacteria > Rhodobacterales > Rhodobacteraceae > HKCCE3408. The sequence continues at coordinate 35,480 of JBCCXT010000007.1, read as the reverse complement.
CCTTCTCGGGCGGGCATTCATTTAGCATCGACCGGGTCCGCCACGGGGTCGAAAGGGTGCTGAACGCAGGCTAGGATGCGGCCGTAAGCGATGCCTTGCATCGCCCTGCGATCCGCGCCACACCTGCTTGGAACTGGAGGTGTGTGATGAGCCGGATCGTCTATTTGAATGGGCAATATCTGCCTGAAGAAGAAGCCAAAGTGTCGGTCTTTGACCGCGGATTTCTCTTTGCCGATGGCGTCTACGAAGTCACAAGCGTGCTGGGCGGCAAGCTGATTGATTTTGCTGGCCATGCCAGACGCCTCGAACGCTCGCTATCGGAACTTGAAATGGCCAACCCGGTGACCGAGGCGGAGCTTCTGGCGATCCACCGAGAAGTGGTCGCGCAAAACGGCATCGATGAGGGGCTGGTCTATCTGCAGATCACCCGCGGATCAGCCGATCGCGATTTTGCCTATCCCGATGGCGTGGCGCCGACGATTGTGCTTTTCACCCAAGCCAAGCCCGGTCTGGCCGACAGTCCCAAGGCACGCGAGGGGATGAAGGTGATCTCGATCGAAGACCAGCGGTGGGGTCGACGTGACATCAAGACGGTGCAGCTGCTCTATCCGTCGATGGGCAAGATGATGGCCAAAGCGGCCGGTGCAGATGATGCTTGGATGGTGGAAGACGGCGCCGTGACCGAAGGCACGTCGAACAACGCCTATATCGTGAAGGGCGGCACGATCATCACACGGCATCTGGGCAACGAGATCTTGCATGGGATCACCCGAGCGGCAGTCCTGCGCTTTGCTGCAGAGGCGCAGCTAAAGGTCGAAGAGCGACCCTTTACGCTTGACGAGGCGCGCGGGGCCGATGAGGCGTTCATTACATCGGCGTCGACCTTTGTGATGCCGGTGGTGGAAATCGACGGCACGCCGATCGGCGCCGGAAGCCCGGGCCCGATTGCAACGCGGTTGCGCGAGATTTACCTCGACGAAAGCCTCAAAGCCGCCGTTTGATCAGTCGGACCGGTCGGGTGCGCCGCCTCGTGGACCCATTCGGGCCCCTCGTCGGCGCACGCTGCCGCGGGATGCGTTGATGGCGATGCAACAGGGTGCAAGCTCGACGCTTGGTTCGGCAGGATAAGTGTTGCGTGACGCTTATTTAGGTGGCTGGCGCCTGCGTTTACTCCGGCTCAAGTAGGCCGGCGTCGAAGGCGACAAGCTCGACGGTGTTTCCTTCCGGATCTTGGACAAAAATGCCGCGCCAACCGACCCAGCCGAACTGCTCGACCCGGTAGGTAATACCGTGCGTCTCATACCATTCCATGGCGGCCGGTTGCTCGGCATAGGGCAGGCTTAGCGCGATGTGGTGCAGGGCGGATGCGCCGCCGGTGACGGGCGGCTTGGTGGTTGTCGGATGCAAACCGGGCCGGGCCTCATACTCTTTGTCAAAGAGCGCCAGAACGGCCGTATGCCCGCCGAATCCTTCAGCGATGCGAAAAAAGGTGATCCCTTCGCTGGCGCCGCCCGCCATGCGCTCCAGCCCAAGAATGCGCTCGTAGAAATCGACCATTACCGCCATGTCGGCGCAGCGGATGGCAATCTCGCCCAGCCCGCGAACTTGAAACCCCCGTGCCATGGCGCGTCTCCTCTTGCTTGCCTGCGGCCCAGCCTGCACCTTGCAGGCTGTTCGGCCAAGGGGGTTCAAGGCCCCCGCGGGCGAAGCCGCCGTCAGCCAAAAGATCCATGTACAAACCACCCCGCTCTCATCGTGCCATGGGCGTAAAACAGCCATAGCCTTGCACCGGCGGCGGTTTCCACTCGCCAGTAATCGCGCAGGCCAGAGCGCCAATCCGGATCATCGAGCCACCATTCCGGTGCGATACGCTCCGGACCCATGGCGCCGGTGACGACGTGATCCTGCCCGCGCCAGCGCAACCGGCTGGGCAGATCAGGGCTCTCTATTGCTTGCAAGGCTTCCGGCCGGTAGAGCGTCAAAGGCCGCGGGCGCACGGGCTTTGGCCAGGGCCCGGCGGGCTCTGACCATGAGGCCGCCAACAGCGTTTCGGTCTTTTCCGGGATATGGCTGTCGGTTGGATGGGCGCGGGTAATGGCGCTCAGACCAATCCGTGCGCCAAGCCGGCTGATCAGATCCGCGAGACCATCACTGTCTTGCGCCTGGGCTGCGGCCGCTTCTGCGGCAGCCATACCACCGGTCATCTGACGGCGATTGAGCGGCTCGGATAACGGCACCACAACACGGACCCGCTCAATACCAAAACCAGGATCAATCTCGGACAGTTTCATCGCCAGAAGCGGGCGGATGCGATCAGGCTGGTCGGCGGGTCGCGCCAGCCCGATCTCGACCACGGCCAGATCGCCATCGACACGCGACAGCTCGAGCCGGACCCGGCGGGCGCCACGGCTTTGTTTGTTCAGGCCCGCACAGAGCACAGGCAGTAGCCGGTCGAGCGCTGCCAGTATATCAGCTTCAAGCCCGATCGGCTCAGGCAGGCTGATACGTGCCGCGAAATGTAGGGGTGCGCGGGCTGGAGAGATCGGTTCGGGCTCCAGTCCCAGTGCCTGATCAAGCCGCCGCACCAGGCTTTGGCCAAAGCGGCGGGCAAGCGCGGCGCGGCTCATCCCCGTCAGATCACCGATCCGGCGCAAGCCCAGGCGCCCAAGCCCCGCTGCAACCTCCGGGTCGAGCCGCAACGCCGCCACCGGCAATCCGGCCAGCGAGCGGCGCACCTGCCCGGGCGGCGAGATCGGACCTGGACCTGTTGGCTTAGTCGCGACCAGAGGAGGCGGGCCACCGCGTTCCCAGTGTTTTTTCTTGGCGGCGCGAGAGCGTGTGGCGCGGGCTTCCTGGTCGATTGCATCACTTGACCGGCTCGACATCATCGGCCCAGTGCCATAGCGTGCCAGGGCCCAGGCCGCACCGCCCGTATCAGCGATGGCAGCCCGCACGCTAAGGCCCAGCCCGGCACAATCTTGCTCCACTTGAGCCAAGAGCGCCGCTTCCCCGCCAAAAAGATGCGCACAGCCGGTCAGATCGACCATCAGACCGGTTCGGCCCTCTTCGGCGACCCAAGGGGAAAACTTGCCGGCCCATCGCCGCAACGCGGTCAGAAAGGCTGCTTCGGCCTCTGGCAGGCTTGGCCGGGTGATCAGATCGGGGACAAGCGACAGCGCCTCTTGCAGCGCTTGGCCAGAATGAAGCCCGCGCGCTTCGGCGTCGGCGCTTGTGGCCAGCAGCAGGCGCATATTGCTGCGTTCTTCGACAACGGCCAAAGGTCCGGGGCCCAGGCCCTGGCGCATCAACCGCTCCGCGGACAGGCGCGGGAACCACATCGACAGGATGCGGCGGCGCGGATCGAGATGTTGGTCAGATGACGACATGAAAGAGCAAGATGTTCTTGTATTGTTCTTATTTGCCCCACCTCTTAGGCGGAGTCGAGTCCTGAGGGGCCGGTCGCGTCTTTAGGGGGCATCGAACCCCCTAAAGCCGCGGGTCCTGGCCGGACAGGCCTTGCAAGGGGGCAAGGGCCCCCTGCACCCCCCAAACGCGTCTGCATAAAAGCCCCACAGCGTGCTAACAAGGTGCCATGCACAGCATCGCAGACCTCATGGCGCGCCATGCCAGGACAGGACAGATCGACTGGATCGGGCTACGTCCCGCGCGCAGAGCGCCGATGGTCCCGGTCAGCGCAGCCGCTGTGACCGAAGCCGGGCTCGAGGGCGACCGGGCCAGGGCCGGCAAACGGGCGCTCACACTCATTCAGGCGGAGCATCTGCCGGTGATTGCGACGCTGATCGACCGACCCGTCCAACCAGACCTTTTGCGCCGAAATCTCGTCATCTCGGGGCTGAACCTGTATGCATTGCGCGGCCAGCACATCCAACTGGGCGCAGCGGAGATCAAAACCACCGGGCCTTGTGCACCGTGCAGCCGAATGGAAGAGGCGCTTGGTAAAGGCGGCTACACTGCGATGCGCGGCCATAGCGGTTGGTGCGCCCGCATCATAACGCCCGGAGCCGTCGCACTAGGTGATCCGGTATTAGCGCAAACGCTCCAAGATGGTCAGTGACGCATACCCGTCCGGAACCAAACCCTGGCTAGCCTGATAGCGCCGCACAGCATCGATCGTGTTCGGCCCGATGATGCCGTCAATGGCACCGGGCGGAAAGCCTGCCGCGGTCAGACGACGCTGCAGCTCCTCGCGTTCAGCAAAGCTCAGCGCACGATCACCCCGCGGCCAGCCCGCTTCAAACGGACCCTCGCCCGTGATCCGGTCGCTTAGATGACCCACGGCAATGACATAGGCATCGGCGGGATTATAGCGCTCAATCACATGGAAATTGTCGAAGATCACAAAGGCCACGCCGGACGCCCCCGCCGGCAGCAGGATCGAGGCGCGGCCATGGTCGGGGATCGGCTGGCCGTTCGTCAGCCGCACGCCCGCGCCGTTCCAATGGCTGACCGACTGCTTCACGCGCTCACCCGTCTGGCTGTAGTCAAAACCGCTCGGCAGCGTCACTTCAATGCCCCAGGGCTGACCGTACGTCCAGCCGAACTCTGCCAGGTAATTCGCGGTCGAGGCCAGCGCATCAACCGGGTTGTCGGACCAGATGTCGCGCCGCCCATCGGCATTCGCATCGACCGCATAATCGAGGTAACTGGTCGGCATGAACTGCGTATGGCCCATCGCGCCCGCCCAGGAGCCAGTCATGTTGCGCGGGTCCACGTCGCCCGATTGCAGGATGCGCAAGGCCGCGATCAACTGTGTCTCAAAGAAATCCCGCCGCCGTCCGTCATAGGCCAGCGTCGCCATCGCCTCAATGATGTCAGTGTCGCCGCGCACCGCCCCATAGGCCGATTCCAAACCCCAAACCGCGGCCACAACTTCGGCTTCGACCTGGTGGTCCTGCTCAATCGCTGCAAGCACGCCAGCATTTTCGGACAAAGCCGCGCGGCCGTTGCGCACGCGCGCATCCGATACCGCGCTGTCGAGGTAATCCCACAGCGCGCGGGAAAATTCCGATTGATTGCGATCCCGGTCGAGCACGGTTTCATTCAGCGAAATACCGCGGAACGCGTCATCAAAAGTCGCGTCGGTGATGCCTGCGGACCTGGCCCTGCCGCGAAACCCGTCAATCCAGGCCTGAAATCCTGCATCCGTGATGCGCGCTTGAGTGCCCTCTGGAACCGCACCGGCTGCCGATGTTGTGCCGCGCGGCACTGGCCGGGGTGAGCTTGTCAGCCCGCCCGTCGCCGCCTGTATCTGCGACGCCGTTACTGGCGCGGGCTCATCCAATACCGCAACTTGGAGGGCGCGCGCCTCGGGCCGAGGCGAGGCGGCGGGCGGATCGGCCGCAGCAGGCATTGCAGCAAGTGCAAAAGCCGCAGCAAAAAGAATGCGTGTCATCGTCTACCTGCTCATCCGTTTTGCGTTTAGCTTACGGCTTTCACGGCTGCGCGGTAAGACCCTGTCTTAGCGTCGGCGGGCGGTTGCCTTTTTTTTGCGCAGCTTTGAGCGTTTTGCTCGTACCTGGCCGGCTTTGCGCGCGGGCATGCGTCCGCGTCCTTTGCCATGCGGGCCGCGCGCGACGGATATTCCGTCAATTTCCAAGAGCTCCAGGCTGAGGCCGCCGGTGACCGGCACGGCTTCGGCGAGCCGCACCAGAACCCGGTCACCGGCAGTGATAACCGTGCCGCTATCGGCGCCCATCAGGCTTTGCGCATCGGCATCGAAATGGAAGTATTCCGCACCGATTGCGCGGATCGGCAAAAGCCCGTCCGCGCCGGTTTCGTCCAAGCGCACAAAGGCGCCAAAGCGGGCAATGCCACTGATCCGGCCGGAAAACTCGGCGCCGACACGGTCGCTCAGATAGGCGGCCAAATACCTGTCGGTTGTGTCGCGTTCGGCTTGCATAGACCGCCGCTCGGTCGAGGAGATATGCTTGCCGGTCTCCTCTAGCGACGCCCGCTCTTGCTCCGACAGCCCGTCCTTGCCCCAGCCATGCGCCGCGATCAGCGCCCGATGTACGACCAGATCGGCATAGCGACGGATCGGTGAGGTGAAATGGGCATAAGACCGCAGCGCCAAGCCGAAATGGCCGAAGTTTTCCGGGAAATAGTAGGCCTGGGTCATCGATCTGAGTGTGGCGTAATTGATCAGGTCCGCATGATCGCTGTCGCCCGCCGCCTGCAATAAACGATTGAGCTGCGCGGTTTTCAACACCTGCCCCTTGGCGAGGGAGAAACCAGCAGCTTCGGCGGTTTCGCGCAACGCGTCGATCTTGGCGGCATCGGGTTCTTCATGCACGCGAAAGAGCAAGTCTTGCCGTTTGGAAATCAGCGTCTCGGCTGCACAGACATTGGCCAGCACCATCATCTCTTCGATGAGCTTGTGGGCGTCGAGCCGATCTTTGAACGCCACTGACGCCACGCGACCATCTGCGGCCAGCACAATCTGGCGCTCAGGCAAGTCAAGATCGAGCGGCTGGCGCTTGGCCCGCGCTGATTTGAGCGATTCATAGGCCGCAAAGAGTGGCCTGACTACGGTGTCACGAATCGGGTTGGTATCAGCGTCGCCGTCTGCCGCGGCGTCGGCCAAGGCTTGTGCGGCCTCATAGCTCAGCGCGGCAGGCGATCGCATCAGCCCGCGATGGAAATCATGCGCCAGCTTTTGGCCCTGGGCATCGATGACCATGCGCACAGCGATCACGGGCCGGGGCTCACCTTCATGCAGAGAACACAGATCACCCGATAGCCGTTCCGGCAGCATCGGTACAACGCGGTCGGGGAAATAGGTGGAATTGCCTCGCCTTTTGGCTTCGCGGTCCAACTCAGATCCCGGCGTGACATAGGCGGCAACATCGGCGATGGCGACCCAGATGATATGACCGCCCGGATTGGCCGGATCGGGATCAGCTTGCGCAAATACGGCATCGTCATGATCACGCGCGTCAGACGGGTCGATGGTGATCAGCGGCAGGTCGCGCAGATCTTTGCGGCCTTTTGGCCCCGCGGGTTTGGCCGCATCCGCCTCTGCCAGGGCGTCCTCTGAGAGAGCATCAGGTATGCCGTGTTCATGGATGGCGATCAGCGAAACCGATCGCGGCGCGCCGGGATCGCCCAGCCGTTCGGTGACCCGCGCGCGCGGCAGACCCATCCGCCCGCCGGGGCCTGCTTGTTCGGCCTCAACAAGTTCGCCGTCTTTTGCGCCATAAGTGTCGCCTGCGCCGACGCGCCATTCCTTGTCGGCGCCTTTGGCGATGGGCATGATCCGGCCGCCCTCTGCGCCGGCACGAAACACGCCCAGGATGCGGCGCGGATTGGTGGCGATCCGGCGGATCAGCCGGGCAACATAATGGTGATCCTCACCTTTGATCTCTTGCAAGCGGGCCAGGATGCGGTCGCCCTCGCCCACCGCTGGATCGGCATCACGCGGGCTGTAAAGCACACGCGGCTCAGGCCCATCGCCGCGCCATTCCAGCGGGCGCGCAAAGATATCGCCATCGTCATCGGGGCCCAGAACTTGCAGGACCGAGACAGGCGGCAGCTTATCGGGATCGCGGTAATTGCGGCGACGTTTTTCCAGATGCCCTTCTGCCTCAAGCTCTTTCAGGAGGCGCTTGAGATCGATACGTCGCGCACCTTTCACGCCAAAGGCCTTGGCGATGTCGCGCTTGGATCCCTGTGCGGGGTTATCCGAAATCCAGGCCAGGATTTCGTCTTTGCTGGGAAGTCGGCTCATGGCGGATGCGGGCCTTGCCCTTGCTGCTCAAGGCAGAACCGTAGCGCAGCGCAGGCGGGGCGACAACGCAGGAGGCAGCGCGATTTGGTTTAGTCGAAATAGTCTCGCAAAATGCGCCGATAGATGCGTTTCAGCCCGCGGATATCGCTGACCGAGACACGCTCGTCAATCTCGTGCATACGGTGGCCGACCAGGCCAAATTCCACAACCGGGCAATGCGCGCGCATGTACCGCGCATCCGACGTGCCGCCGGAGGTGGAAAACTCCGGCTTGGTGCCGGTTTCATCCTCGATCGCCTGGGAGACCAGCGATGATAGCGCGCCAAGCGGGGTCAAAAACGGCTCACCAGACACCTGCACCTGCATTTCGATCTCAACTTGCGTTGCGGTGGTGACGGTTTTGACCTCATCCAACAGCCAATAGGTTAGCTTTTCGCCGGTATGGTGGTCGTTGAAACGGATATTGGCGACCATCCGCGTTTCAGCCGGGATCACGTTTGTGGCCGGATTTCCGGTATCAATCGTGGTCACGGCAATGGTCGATGGGTCGAAATGCTGCGATCCGCTATCAAGCGGATGAGTTGAGAGCCGGTGCGCCAGCATCGCCACGGCCGGCATCGGGTTGAGGGCTTTGTCGAGATAAGCCGAATGGCCCTGTTTGCCGCTGAAGGTGAACCGCGCCGACAGTGATCCGCGCCGCCCGATCTTAATCATGTCGCCCAAGGTTTCCGGGCAGGTCGGCTCTCCGACAAGGCACATATTCATCACCTCACCCCGCGTTTCCATCCAATCAAGGATCGCGGGCGTGCCGTTGATCGACGGCCCCTCCTCATCGCCGGTGATCGCCAGAATGACCGCGCCATCGGGCGGGGCATCGGTGACAAAATCCACCGCCGCCGCGGCAAAGGCGGCCACGCCGGATTTCATATCTGTTGCGCCGCGGCCATAGAGCCAATCGCCCTCGATCACGCCACCAAATGGCGGCCTGGTCCAGGCGGCCATATCACCCACCGGCACCACATCGGTATGCCCGTTGAACCCAAAGCTGCGGGGATGGGCCCGGTCGCCCCATCGCGCGTAAAGGTTTGCTACATCGCCGCGATCCACGCGCCAGCATTCAAAACCGGCCTCGCTCAGCAGCGTTGTCAGCAGCACCAAAGCGCCGCCTTCATCGGGTGTGACCGAGGGGCATCGGACAAGGTCAGCGGTCAGTTCTACAGGATCAATAGGCATGACGGCCTCCCATAAACCTGTCGCGTTTCGAGAGCAAGAATGCCGATGCCGAAGAATGTTAACGAAATTCTTTTCTAACTGATTCGTTTCGGCTAGTATGATCAAAATATATATAAAAAGCCGAGGCAGGCGGGCGGAGCTTCCGCACCAAAAGATGAGATTGCAGCGGGCCTTTTTGGGGGCTGGCATGTAATCCGTACATGCCCCGGCCAAACAAGGCGGGCAGGCGGCAATGGAATCCACGGCCGAACTGAATATCGATACAGGCGCCTCGGCGCTGGCAATGTGGCAGACCATTCTGGGGCCGGGTGTGAACCTGGTGGCAGGGACTGCAAGTTATGACGGCGATGCGCGCTCATCAGGCATCTATACCGGCGGGGACGCCACAGCGGGCAGACTGACACCGTCCGATAGCGGCGTCATCTTGTCATCCGGCCGGGCCATCGATGTAACCAACTCTGGCGGCTCTCAGAATGTCCGCGCCAATACCACCACCAATACCAGCGGCGACAACTTCGACGCCGATTTCACGGCCGCGTCGGGGCGTTCAACCTTCGACGCTTCGTTTCTGGAGGCCGACTTCACCACGGACGAGAGTTTTCTGTCGATCCAGTTCACCTTCGCCTCGGAGGAATACCCCGAATTTGTCGGCTCGATCTATAACGATCTGGTCGGGATCTGGGTGAATGGAACTTATGTAAACTCTCCGATTTACGACAATACGCAGATCAACGATCTGAACGAAAACGAGAACGAGACCCTCTATATCGACAATACCGGTGGCACCTTTAATTCGGAAATGGATGGCCTGACGGTCACGCTAAGCGTTGTCATCCCGGTCAATCCAGGTGCTGTCAATTCGCTCAAGATCGGGATCGCCGATGTCGGCGATTCAAGCTACGATTCCTCCGTTCTGATTGCGGCCAATTCGATCCAAGGCATCTTTTTCGCGGCAGACGACACCGTCTCAGCCCTTGAGGGCCGCACCGCTACCGTTGATGTTCTGGCCAATGACGACGCGCTTGGCACAGCCTTTGTCACCCATATCAACGGCATCGAAGTGCTACCCGGCGACAGTGTCACGCTCAATTCCGGGCATATCATCACGCTGAACCCCGACGGCACGCTCAGCGCCCAGCCACCGGCCGACCAGGTTGGCCTCACGGCGCCGGAATCGATCAATTTCACCTATACCGCCGATGATGGCTTTGGGCTGACCGACACGGCCTTTGTCACGGTGACGGCCGTGCCCTGTTTCGCCGCCGGAACCTTGATCAGGACCGCCGGCGGCGAGGTTCCGGTTGAATTGCTGGCGCCCGGTGATCTGGTTGATACCCGCGATGAGGGCCCGCAACCGATCCGCTGGATCGGGCGCAAGCAAGTCGCGGCACAGGGCCGCTTTGCGCCAATTCTGATCGAGCCAGGCACATTCGGTCGCCATCGCCGGCTTGTCCTGTCGCCTCAGCACCGCGTTCTGTTGCACCACCATATGGCCGAATTGCTGTTTGGCGAGGATGAGGTGCTGGTCGCTGCTAAGGACCTGGTCAATGAGGTTAGCGTGCGTCGTTTGGAAGGCGGGACTGTTACCTATTTCCACCTGCTTTTTGACTGCCACCAACTGATTTGGTCGGACGGCCTGTTAACCGAATCCTTCCTGCCCGGGCCCTACAGCATGACCGGGCTGGAAGCAGAAATCCGCGAAGAAATCGTTTCAATCTTTCCCGAGCTCGACCCCGAAACCGGGCGCGGATACGGCCCATCGGTGCGCCGCGGCCTTAAAAGCTACGAAGTGAGGGCGTTGCTTGGCTAATTCCGCCCCTTGCGACTGGATCGCCGCAAATCCAAGCAAATCGTTCGTTAACGGAGTCTCAGGACCGCTGTGCAAGGGCCTGCGACCATGACTTGGACTGCGATATGGGATCGAGACGGGCCCGTCCTGGCACGTCCGGCCAAGAGCCGCCGAATGGTGGCCGCAACGCTTCTGCTGGAAGGCCGCGCGTCACGTGACAGGCCCATGGGAGAGAAGCTTTGGGCTGGCCGCGGTTCCGGTGCGGTGGCTGTTGCGCGCAGCGCCGATGGGGCGGTAGCCCTGCGCCATCAGGACATCCAATTGCGCTCTGATCCTGGTCTCGTCAATCCCGGAGAGGCGTTTCGCCTGATCTATCGCAGCGGCGTGCACGGCTCGGGCGGGCTTGAGGTGCGCAGCCTTGACCGACCGGGCGTGGCGGGCATGGCTAAAGGCCATACCAAAGTCCCGCTCTTGTCCGATCACTTCATTCCGGCTGAGCCCGTTTTGCAGGCTTTCGGCGGACTGGCCGCACTTGCCAACCATGACGCGCCGCTCAGCGATGAGCCGGGGCTGGAAACCGGCACGCGCGTCATGACGCAGGCCGGGCCCGTATCGGTGGAATTGCTTGCCCCCGGCGATGTCGTCTTCACCAATGAGGGCACAAAAGCGATCGTCTCATCGGTTCAAAAGCGCGAAGCGGTCACGCTTGGATCGATGAATGCCGTGCGCCTGCGCGCGCCCTATTTCGGTCTTAGCCAGGATGCGGTCATCGCCCGAACGACACCGATCATGCTATCCGGGCCGGAAGTGGATTACATGTTCGGCACAGGCCGCGTGACAGCCCAAGCCGGTGATCTGATCAACGGCGTCTCGATCCTACGCGATCTGGCGGAGCCGTTGCGCGATTTTATCGCCGTTGAGCTGGACCGTCCCGCCTGCCTTTGTGTCGGGCGCGCCAGCATTGCAGCTGTCGAAGACGCAGCCTGCCGAAAGATCGACCGCATCGCCGCACAAAGCCTGCTGGCCGCGGCAGAAGACGTGCGCAGCCTGATCGGCTAGACCCCGTCCTGCACGTCGGGGGGCCCAGGGTTCTCATCGAAAACTAGCTCCATCTGGGCGACGATAACGGCATTTTCCTCCAAAGCGCGCTCCATCAGCCCGCGTTCGTCCAGCGCTATCTGGCCGCGATCCTCAGATGTGCCGAAGCTTTCGACCTCCAGCGGCGCAAGATCAGCCTGCTTCAAAACCGCAACCGTTTCGCGCACGGCGTCCGGCTCGTCACGACCGGCGGCGTAGCACAATAAAGCCGCACCGCTCGCTTGATCCGGCAGGCCGTCGCCCGGCTTACGCCCGACCCGAACCAGCAACGTATAAACCTGCATGCTTCGCTGTTCCCCTCACCCGCCGTAACGGCGTATCGTTTGGCGTAATTTGAACGAGTGCCGGGAAAAGCGCCATGCCAGCGAATGACATCTTCGATCTCGAAGCAGCGGCGGCCTCGCTTCCCAACTTGCCAGCGCCGGTGCACAGGCAACGCCCCGAGGCGCTAGAGCGCCGCTTGGGCGACGCACGGTTGCGATTCATAAGCGACGGCGCGATGAGCCTGCCGTTCCGCGCGCTTGGCCCGGAGGTCAGCGCCGAGGTGCTGGCCGACGCGTTTGGCTTCCCCACGCCCCCCGTTTTGGGCCGCGGTGATCTGACGGCCCTGCTGATAGAGATCGGAAGCGATCTTGTACTGATCGATGCGGGCGGCGGACATGCCTGGCAAGAGGGCGCGGGCCATCTGATGGCCCATTTGGCGGCCAATTCCGTCGCCCCGGAAAGCGTCACCGCCCTTGTTCTGACCCATCTTCATCCCGACCATGCCTGGGGCGCGCTGACCCCAACGGGCGATCCAGCTTTTCCCAATGCGCGTGTCATCGTCGGCGCGCAGGAAGCGAAGTTCTGGTCCGAGCCCGGTCTTGAGGTGATCGTTCGCCCCGCCTTCAGACCGACTGTGATCGGGGCGGCACATGTGCTGACACGCTTGGCCGAGCGCCTGGTCAAACTGCGCGAAGGCGATGCGGTCGCGCCGGGCCTGCACATCTTGGACACGCCAGGCCATTCGCCCGGGCATATCTCACTGCTTCTGGAAACCAGCTCGGGCCCGGATTTGATCATCACTGGCGACGCGGTGGTCAATGATCAGATCAGCTTTTCCCACCCAGATTGGGCATTTGGCTTCGACAGCGACGCACCGACTGCGATCCTTTCACGCCGCCGCCTGCTTGAGATGGCCGCCGATGGCGGGCATCTGATGACGGGCTACCACTGGTCCTGGCCGGGGTTGGGCCATGCCGAACGCACCGGTGCCGCCTTTCGGTTCGTGCCTAGCGCCTAAAGGCGCGGAACACGAATATCAGGATCACAGCACCAATGAGCCCGGCGATCCCCTGGCTGATCCAGGTCGGCGAAAAGCTGATCCCAACCAGGCCCGCCAGCAGATTTGCCAGGACGGCGCCGACAATGCCCAAGACAATGTTGACGATAATCCCGGTATTGGCGCCCATGATGCTGGACGCCGCCCAACCCGCAAGGCCGCCCATGATTATTGAGGCGAGAATTCCCAAACCCATCGCGCACCACCTTTCGTCAAGCCACCCAAACCATTGGGGACCATCATGCGGCGGCTTTCGCCCGAGCGAAAGCAAATGATCGCCGCGCGCGCCCAGTTAAATCAGGCGCTCGCCGTGACGGATCCGCGTGCGTTCAGAAATTGAAGACGATGCCGATTGTGGCGCGGGTATTCACGCTGCGGTCAACGATCGGGCTGTCGGTGATTGTGTCGGGCAGTTGCTGCGCCTCAAGCCGGCCGATCACGGCCGCGTTCTCACCCACCGGCAAGGCGGCGTTGACGCCGATGTAAGGTGTTACGGCCGCGCCGGGGGCATAAGCGGGCCGGCCCGCTGCCGTCTCATCAGCGCCGACGCCGTAAAGATACTCGGTCAGCGCCTCGCTTTGCCACTGCGCCCCGGCATAAACCGAGACCGGCGCGTCAGATATGCGGTGGGAAAAGCGCAGATCAACCTCCTGGCCGGTCTGCGCGCTGGTCACGCCGGCGAGCGCCGTCACCGAGATATCAAGCGCGCGCCCGGCCGATGTGCTGAAACTGCCGCCGAAATCGAGACCCAGATCACGCGACATGCCAGAAAACTCCGGCTCGTCTTCGTCGATCAGCGGAAAGCGCGGCTGCGCGATGACCTGAAACTGCTGGCCATCGCGGTCAAAGACGGTGTAGCGCGCACCATCCAGGCCCACAGAAAACGCATCGCTCCGATAGGCCACAAACGGCAGGGCAAGCGACCGGTCATCACCGATGAGCGGGCTTGCCTCCACGACGCCCACCGCACCCAATTGCCAGCCTTCCGGCGCGCCTTGGGCCATGGCGGTTGAAGCCGAAGCAAAAAGTGCAGCGATCAGGCAAATCGTGCGGGTCATACATCCCAGATTGGTCCTAAATGGCTGCCGGTCAAGGACATGCCGTCAATCTCGCAGAAGTTCATTGATTGAGGTTTTCGATCGGGTCTTTTCGTCAACCCGCTTCACGATCACCGCGCAGTACAGATGAACGCCGTTTTTCGACGGCATTGATCCGGCCACAACCACCGAACCTGCGGGCACTTCGCCATACATCACATCGCCGGTCTCACGATCAACGATCTTGGTGGATTGGCCGATGAACACACCCATGCCGAGCACCGATCCTTCGCGCACGATCACACCCTCGACAACCTCGGACCTGGCGCCGATAAAGCAGTTATCCTCGATGATCGTCGGGCCCGCCTGCATCGGCTCCAACACGCCGCCAATGCCCACGCCGCCCGACAAGTGCACGTTCTTGCCGATCTGCGCGCAAGAGCCCACAGTGGCCCAGGTATCGACCATGGTGCCGCTGTCGACGTAGGCGCCGAGATTGACAAAAGACGGCATCAGCACCACGCCGGGTGCGATAAAGGCAGAGCGGCGCACAATCGCGTTTGGCACCGCGCGAAACCCCGCAGCCCGCCACTGATTGTCACCCCAATCCTTCCATTTGCTGTCGACCTTATCCCACCACGCGCCGCCCTGCGGGCTGCCGCCCTGCATCTCCATATCTTTCAGGCGGAAGCCCAAAAGAACGGCCTTCTTCGCCCACTGATTGACGTGCCAAGTACCGTCGGATTGACGCTCGGCCACGCGCAGATTACCGCCGTCCAGCGCGTTCAGGGTTTCGTCGATGGCCTCGCGCGTCTCGCCTTGGGTTGCCGGTGTGATGGCATCGCGGCTCTCCCATGCGGCTTCGATGGCAACTTCCAGCGCTGCGTTGGACATATCCGGGCTCCCTTCTTTGGCCCTTTGTCCCTTATCCGTCAGGCGGGCCGGGCTCAATCCCGGACTTCAACGGCCAATGCGGCGGCGCGTTCATCCGCGCCTCCAGATCGGCATTAAAGGCGGCCAGGCTCTGATCGGTATCCAAGCCGCCTTCGATGAGCTCGATGGTTACACTGACATGCCGCCTGCCCTGTTGGATCGACAAGAAGGACCAGAAGTAATCGTATTTGGGCGCGTCGAATTTGCTCAGCCCGTGGATGCGCAACAGCACAACCGCGCAATCGGGCACTGCTTTGAGCGTATCATAGGCACCACTGAAACGCGGCTGAATGATCTCGCGCGGCTGGCGCTTGGTCTGACCGGCGGGAAACAACAAAACGAACCCGCCATTGCCGATGATCCGGCGCAATGCCCGCAGCGCCCGATCCTTGCGTGCCGCGCGCCGTTCGTCGGGCCATGATTTGGGCGAGCTCAGCGGGATGGCATTGGCAATGACCATGGGCAGCCATTGGACCGGGTTGAAGTATTCCTTGTAATGCACTGCCGGTCTCACACGGCGCGTGGAATAGAGGATCGCGGCGATCATCGGCCCATCCAACCGGCTGACATGGCTGGCCAGGATCAGGCCGCCCGGCAGGTCCTGTAACAGGTGTTTGTTGGCACAGCTGACATTGTAGAACAGGCCAAAAAAACTGCGCACCAGGATGAAGGCGATATGGCGCGCCCATCGGCCCAAGGTGGCGTCCAACACGCGTCGAACGGCTTTCATGCGATCGGGCCTCCTGCTGCTGGCCAATGCCCGGGGCAGTCTATATGCAGAACGCTATTGAGGTCTTTGAGGATTTACCATGAAAGACGATCGCAGGCCGTTTCGCGACGCTCAGGAAGATATTGAAAGTGCGCGCCGCGCGCCCGATAGCGTGCAGGCCCAATCCCCGGCCTACCGGCTTGCCTTTGCCGATCCCGATTTCCTCTGCCGGCCTGAATTGCGCCCGGTCCGCCTGCAATTGGAATTGCTCAAACCGCAAATGGAAATGGATGAGCGCGGGATCGAAAGTACAGTCGTCCTGTTTGGCGGCGCCCGCATCCGCGAACCCGGCGCCGAAGCGAAAACGCAGAAACTGCGCGAAATGAGCCGGTATTACGACCAAGCCCGCGAATTTGCCCGACTGATCACGGAACGCTCGGTCACCGGCGGTTGCCGCGAAAATGTGGTTGTCACCGGCGGCGGCCCCGGCGTGATGGAGGCCGGAAATCGTGGCGCCGCGGATGCGGGTGGCTGTTCCATCGGACTAAATATCGTGCTGCCGCATGAACAGGTGCCCAACGAATTCATCACGCCCGAGCTATGCTTTAATTTCCACTATTTTGGCATCCGCAAGATGCACTTTTTAATCCGCGCCCGCGCGATTGCGGTCTTTCCAGGCGGTTTCGGCACGATGGATGAGCTGTTTGAATCCCTGACGCTCATCCAAACCGGCCGGATGGATCAGGTCCCGGTTCTGCTATTCGGAGAGACTTTCTGGCGCAACCTGATCAATTTCGACGCGCTGGTTGAAGCGGGCACAATCTCTGCCGACGATCTTGATCTTTTCCGCTTTGTCGAAACAGCACAAGAGGCCCTGGCCGTCATCGACGGCTGGACCAAATCGGGCCGCCGGGGCGACATTCCGGGCAGGTAGCGCGCGCCTTACACGCGCCGCGCCCTGCTTTAGAAATCAACGGAAAAGTTAACGCCCACGGTGGTCAATTCCGGCGTGATCGGAAATGTAAACCCCCCGCTCAACTCACCAAATTCGTGGTTGATGACTTCGACGCCCAGGGTGGATCTTTCACGCAGGCGGTAATCCAGACCGACCGCTGCAAAACTGCCGGTATCGGTAAACGTGCCGCCATCCCCGTTGTAGCGGATATGGGCAAGACCAGCCGAGGCATAGGGCAGAAACCGCCCGGCAGCATAGCCAAGCTCAACGCCCAAACGATGCACGGTTTGCTTAGTGCTGCCGCCAAAGCCGACCAAATCCGTGCGGCTCGCCGCCAGGTCATATTCACCACCGACAACAAAATTACCAATCTGGTGCCGATAGCCGCCAAAAAACACAAATTGGATGCTGTCCAATTCAATTTCAGCCGTCAGGCCGCCGCCAAGATCACTTACAAGCGCGCCGTCTTGGATCGAGTCGAGTTGCAAACCCGCGTAATATCCCTGCCAAGCGCCTGGATCGGCGTCTTGTGCGAAAACGGGTGACGAAAACGCCATTGCGATCAATGGCAAAGCGATGCGTTTCATTCTGAAATCCATTTTTTTGACTGCCGGACCTTTTGGCCTCTCTCAAAGGGATAACGCTTGGTAGAAATATAAGAAAGAAAATTTCTTCTGGCTTTCCGCTGTGTTGCGAAAAAACCAATTGACCGAAAGTTTCGACGCGGACTCAGACTGTGCGCCCAATCAAGTACCGGCCCAATTGCGTCAATTATAGAACGACAGGATGCTCGCGCATTGCCGCGGCAGGTCTGCCAGCGTGAGTTCCCGGCGCGGTTGCGGTGGCGGCGCGTTCGGGTCAGGTGGCGGCGGCGGCGCGGGGTTCAAGATACGGTCCTGCCAACTGCGCGCCTCATCACAGCCATCGCCTGCGGGGATGGGCGCCTGTTCCTCACAGCCCCGCGCGCCGGGCGGGCAGTTCAGACGAACGTGGAAATGGTAGTGATGCCCCCACCAGGGGCGAAGTTGGCGCAGATAATCCCGGTCGCCGGTCTCATTTTCGCACATCCAAACCTTCGCACCCGGAAAGACGAATATCCGCGCCACGCGGGGGTCAGAGGCCGCCAAGCGCAGAATGTCCCAATGCTCCTCGGTCCAGTTCTCGCCGACAAAGGCTCCGTCGGCGCGCCTGGTGGAAATTGACGACAGATTTTCGCGATCCGCCACGCTCAGCGACAGGTCACGTGCTGGCAACATCCAGATATCAGCGTCGAGGCCCGATTGATGGCTGCGATGGCCGGTCAGCATCGGCCCACCGCGCGGTTGCGACATGTCCCCGATGTAGAGCCCTGCCCAGGAGGTCTCCGCCGCAACATCGCGGCTCAGGTCTTGCAGGAAGTCTATCAGCGTCGGGTGGCCCCAATTGCGGTTCCGGCTGAGCCGCATGGCCTGCCAGGTCGGGCCGGTTTCTGCCAATTGCTCCGCGCCCGCGATGCAGCCTGCCGCATAGCCCCCTAACGGGGCTGCCGGATCGTCAGAACCGGTCGCCTCGGCGCCAAACAAGACGCGGGCCTCCTGCCCGGACATCGTTGGCGACAAGGGGGGCAGGCTTGCCGGTACGCAGGCGGCAAGCCCCAAAGACAGCGCCAGGAAAATCCGTCTCATGCCGCGGCCTCCGACCCGACTCTCCCTTGCGGGTTGACCCAGATTAGCAGAATGAGGCCCAAGGCAAACAGCCCGATCAACGGCACGACCCCAAAGCGCGCATCCCCAAAGGCAAGCGTTGCCACAAAAATCAGGAACGGGCCCAAAAAGGCCGTGGCCTTGCCCGATAGCGCATATAGGCCAAAGGCTTCGGTCGGGCGGTCAGGCTCACAATGGCGCACCATCAACGTCCGTGACGACGATTGCACCACACCGCCCGCCGCGCCGATCAGCGCGCCACAAATGAAAAACGCGATGTTCGGGGCAGCCGAGGGCACCGAGATGCCCCAAATCGCCTCTGGCGTGATGCCCGGGATAAAGGTCGCCACCGCAAGCAGCAGCACGATCATCGCAATGATCACCGGTTTTGGCCCCCGCGCGCTGTCGATCTTGCCGCCCAGCCATGTCGCAATCGCCGAGGCAATCGCTGCGATGATCCCAAAGATGCCGATATCGCGCACGGGCCAGTTCAGGACCAATGCAGCGTAGGTACCGCCAAAACTGTAGAGCGCGTTTAACGCATCGCGGTAGAACATCGACGATCCAAGATAGGCAAAAAGGCTGGGCCGCTTGGGCAAGGTGCGCAATGTCTCGACCAAGTTTGCCAAGGCGCGGCTTGCGCCGCCCGGCTGGCGCGTGCCGGGCGCTTCGCGCACCCATAAAAAGAACGGGATCATCGCCACGATGTACCAGATCGCCATGAACGGGCCGACAAAGCGCGTCCCCTCCAGCGCTTCGGGGTCAAGGCCGAAAGCCGGTGCCCAGCCAAGCAGGGTCCGCCCGCTATCACCCTCAGCAAAAAAGAGCAGCATGATGAAGAGCGCCGTGACGCCGCCAACATAGCCGATCGCAAAGCCTGTACCGGACAATTTGCCGGTCTCCTCGCGCGGGCCCATATCGGGCAGCAGCGCGTTGGTGAAAATGGTGGTAAACTCGGCCCCGATCAGGCCGATACCAAACACCATCAACGCGTAGACCAGGTTCGATCCATCCGGCATCACAAACCAAAGCCCGGCCGCGCCGCCCACGTAAAACAACGAAAACAGGACGATCCACGGCATACGCCGCCCGGCATGGTCGGCAAAGGCGCCCAAAACCGGTGCGGTCAGCGCGATCAAAAGCCCCGTGATCGTCTGGCCAAGCGACCAAAGGCTCTGCGCATTGGCATCTGCCTCAATCTCACTCAGCCCGCCTGCCATGAAGCTTTCGGCGGCGACGGAGGCGAAATAGGGGCCAAAGATAAAGGTCAGGCCGAGTGTGTAATACGGCTGACTGGCCCAGTCGAACATCCACCAGCCGATGATGCGCTTACGATCCATGCCTCGCCCCCGCCCCGTTGTTGCGCCAGCATTGGCGTGTCAGGTGCGGTTTGGCAACGATGCTTAGAAGGATGGCGGCCAGGGGCGCTCGCCTTCCGCGGCCATCATCGTTTCGACCCAGGCCGGGATTTCGGGCAGAAAATCCGGCGGTGCGCCAAGGGCCTCCAGCACCAAGGCGGGATCGATCGCCCCGTCTTGTCCGGTGACGGCTGTGCGGATGAGTAGGTGCGAATGGCAGGTGCAGCCGCGCCACATCGCCTGTTCCAAAAGGATAAAGCGGCCGTCAATGCCGACCGCGCGCGTCCGCAGATCAAAGCGCTGAAAGGCCGTCAAGCGCCTGCGGTATCGGATGAAAGAGCCGGCAACAGCCAATCCCCAGCGGTTGCGCCGCAGCGCTTGGGTCAGCCCGATCCGGGCCGCAAGTTTAAACCTGCCCAGGTCATAAAGCGTCAATTGTCGCCCGTTATTGAGTTCCAGAAACAGGTCTAAATCGCTCGGCCAAACCCGCATCGACAGCACGTCGGTATCCATCAGGCTTAATGGACCATCGCGACGGGCGGATGCAAATGCGTGAGCGGTTCGAAGTAATGGAAACATGGCGCCGGGAAATCCCAGCTTGACGTGCACGTCAAGTTTGGCCGTTACGTCACTTGCAAGCGCGAACGCCACGTCATACCTGTCGGCCAGATAACGCGGAGCCTGACCATGAACGCCCTCTTCAGTACCATCATGCTGCTTTTGAACGTGGCGCAGTTTTTCGTGATTGCCCATGTCATCATGTCGTGGCTGCTGACGTTCAACGTGCTCAATGGGCGCCAGCCTTTTGTGTCGCAAATCTGGGCTGGTCTTTCCGGCCTGTTGGAGCCGGTTTATTCCCGCGTCAGGCGCTATTTGCCGCAAACAGGGGGGCTCGATCTGGCGCCGCTTGTCGTGCTTTTAGCAATCATCATCCTGAAGTTTATCGTGGTGGATGTGTTCTTTTAGTGCCCGATGAACGGCGCCTCAGCGCCCCATAGCTCCGACACCCTGGCATCGCGGCCGCAACTGTCGCGATAAAAGCTGTATGCGTTCGCTTTGGTCATCGGTCCACGCCGGGTCAGGATGATCTCTGAGGAGCGGTAGAAATCCTGATGATAGGCCTCGGCCGGATGAAACGCCGCCGCATCCCGGATGGGCGTAACAAGCTCTTGGCCCAATTCCGATGCCGCTTCAGCCAGCGCGGCTTCTGCCGCCAGGCGCTCTTGCTGTGTGGCAACAAAGATGGCTGTTGTGTAACTCTCGCCGCGGTCGCAAAACTGCCCGCCCGCATCCGTCGGATCGATCGAGCGCAGAAAGAGATGCAGGATTTGCTCATGGCTAAGCCGGTCGGCATCATAAGTAATCTCGACCACTTCGAGATGGCCTGTGCCGCCGGACGTCACTTGCCGGTAGCTTGGATCAGGGACGGTCCCACCGGCAAAGCCTGACACCACACCCAACACGCCGTCGACCCGCTCAAAATCACTCTCGACGCACCAAAAACAGCCCCCCGCCAGGACAATTGTGCGCAGTGTTTCCGCCTCAGCCATTTTGGGCAGCACCGAGCCGACCAGAATGGCGATGACCAGAACGGGCGCTTTGATTACATGCCAACGCATCGGTGGACCTCGGGATTGTGACTTTGGCGCACAGACTGACCCATTGCCCGGCAAAGAAAAGCCCCCTCACGCCCAATTGATACATCGTGCGGGTTGAATTCCGGCTTGAACCCGGCGCATCCGTTTGGGACGATCTGTAATGCAGAAGTTGAAATCCTGGGCCGAACTTGCCCCCGATCTGATCGCTACCGCAGCCGGGCGCGTGCCCGCTGATCTGGTCGTTCGCGGTGCGCAACTGGTCAATGTCCACACCCGCGAAGTGCTGCCCTGGCAGGTGGCCTTGCAGTCGGGGCGTTTTGCCTATGTCGGTCCCGATGCCAGCCATTGCATCGGCCCAGATACCGAGCTCGTCGAAGCTGAGGGGCGCTATCTGATCCCCGGTCTGTGCGACGGGCACATGCACATCGAATCCGGCATGCTGATCCCGGCAGAATTTGCCCGCGCGGTGATCCCGCACGGCACCACAACGATGTTCACCGACCCGCATGAGATAGCTAATGTCATGGGCCTGGTCGGCGTGCGCTTGATGCATGACGAGGCGCAGGCGCAGCCGATTAATATCTTCACCCAGATGCCGTCTTGCGCGCCCTCAGCGCCAGGCTTGGAGACCACAGGTGCGCCGATCACACCGGAAGATGTGGCCGAAGCGATGGCCTGGCCGGGCATCATCGGGCTGGGTGAGATGATGAACTTTCCCGCTGTGATCGGGAGTGATCCACAGATGCTGGCCGAAATGGCCGCCACTGCCGAGGCCGGCAAGACGATTGGCGGCCACTATGCCTCACCCGATCTTGGCCCGGCCTTTCACGCTTATATCGCGGGCGGGCCGGCCGATGATCACGAAGGTGTCGCCGAAGCTGATGCCATCGCCCGGATGCGCGCAGGAATGCGGTCCATGCTGCGGTTGGGCAGCGCGTGGTATGATGTCGAGGCGCAAATCACCGCTGTCACCCAACAAGGGCTCGACCCGCGCAACATGATCCTGTGCACCGACGATTGCCATTCCGGCACCCTTGTCCATGACGGCCATATGAACCGTGTCCTGCGTCACGCCATTGCCTGCGGCGCCGATCCGCTGGTGGCGTTGCAGATGTGCACAATCAACACGGCCAGCCATTTTGGGCTGGAGAGGGAGCTTGGCAGCATCGCAGCTGGGCGGCGCGGCGATATGATCCTGACCTCTGATCTGCGCGAGCTGCCGATCGAGACCGTCTGGGCGCGCGGGGTCAAGGTTGCCGAAGCGGGCGAGGTGCTGGTCGATTGCCCGCATCTCGACTGGCCAGCGGCTGCCCGCAACACGGTGCATCTGGGTCGCGAATTGACGGCCGGAGATTTTGTTTTGCCGGCGCCGGAGGGTGCCAATAGCGTGACTGCCAAGGTCATCGGCGTGGTCGAAAACCAAGCCCCAACCAAGGCGCTAACAGCGGAGCTTGGCGTTAAGGATGGTGCCGTCGAGGCGCAGGGTGATGTCGCTTACATCGCGCTGGTTGAACGGCACAAGGCGACCGGTGGCGTGGTCAACGGCTTCGTCTCCGGGTTTGGCTATCAAGGGCGCATGGCCATTGCCTCCACCGTTGCCCATGACAGCCACCATATGATCGTTGTCGGCACCTGCCGCGATTGCATGGCCGCGGCGACGCGGCGCCTAGCGGAGGTCGGCGGCGGGGTTGCGGTGTTTCGCGACGGCGTCGAATTGGCGCTGGTGGATCTGCCGATTGCCGGGCTGATGTCGGATCGCCCGGCGCGCGAGGTTGCGGCAAAAGCGCAAGCGATGGTCGAGGCGATGGCGGCCTGCGGCTGCGCGCTGAACAATGCCTTCATGCAGCACTCGCTTCTGGCGCTTGTGGTGATCCCAGAGCTGCGCATCTCGGATCTCGGCCTCGTCGATGTCACGCGTTTTGAATTGACCGACGTGCTGACATAAGCGCCGGGCACAGTCGCATGCCATTGCGCAATGGGCGCGCAGGCCGCATCTTAGCGCCATGACCCAAGCCCGCATCACGCCGATCAGCAGCCCCGATACACCAAGACCCGAACGCTTCATGGATCCCGCCGCCGCGGTCGCCCGGCTTGAGACGCTGTACGCAGAAGCGACTGCATTTCTGCGCGCGCGATTTGCCGAAGTTGTGGCTGGCCAGCGACCAGATCATCGGTTTCGCGCCTTCTACCCCGAAGTCCGCTTCACCACATCGAGCTTTGGCCAGATCGACAGCCGGTTGAGCTTTGGCCATGTCGCCGAACCCGGCACCTACAGCACCACCGTAACCCGGCCTGACCTATTCCGAAACTACCTAACCCAACAGATCGGCTTGCTGATCGAAAATCACGGTGTGCCGGTCACAATCGGCGCCTCCGAGACACCGATCCCGGTGCATTTTGCCGTACTCAATGATGCCGACCTTCAGTTGCCGCAGGAAGGCGACCTGAAACTGCCTTTGCGCGATATGTTCGACGTGCCTGATCTTGGCACCACCAATGACGCGATCGTCAACGGCTTTGGCTACCAGAACGAAGACGGCTCTGGCGCGCTTGGGCCTTTCACCGCGCAACGCGTGGATTATTCCCTGGCGCGGCTCAGCCATTATACCGCCACCGATCCAGAGCATTTCCAAAACCACGTGCTCTTCACCAATTACCAGTTCTATGTCGAAGAGTTTGAGGCCTTCGCGCGCGCCGCTTTGGGCGCGGCAAGCTCTGGCTATACCTCGTTGGTGGGGCCCGGCAATTGCGTGATCACAGAACCCGATGGCAATATGTTCGTGCCATCGAAACTGCCGCAGATGCCCACCTACCATCTGACGCGACCGGACGGGGCCGGCATTTCGCTGGTCAATATCGGCATCGGCCCGTCCAACGCAAAGACCGCAACCGACCATATCGCGGTTCTCCGCCCGCATGTCTGGCTGATGGTTGGACACTGCGCGGGCTTGCGCAACACCCAGTCGCTTGGCGATTACGTTCTTGCCCATGCCTATCTGCGCGAAGACAAGGTGCTCGATGATGATCTGCCGGTCTGGGTGCCGATCCCTGTTCTGGCTGAGGTGCAGATCGCGTTGGAACAGGCAGTGGCCGAGGTGTCGGATGTCGAGGGCTATGAGCTCAAGCGCATCATGCGCACGGGTACGGTCGCCAGCGTCGACAATCGAAACTGGGAATTGCGCGATCAATCCGGGCCCGTTCAGCGCCTCAGCCAGTCCCGTGCGATCGCGCTTGATATGGAAAGCGCGACCATTGCGGCCAACGGCTTTCGCTTCCGCGTTCCCTATGGCACGCTCTTATGTGTGTCCGACAAGCCGCTGCATGGAGAGTTGAAGCTTCCCGGAATGGCGTCGTCGTTCTACAAGACGCAAGTGTCGCGGCATTTGCAAATTGGTATCCGTGCGATGGAGAATCTGCGCGACATGCCGTTGGAGCGCCTGCACAGTCGCAAATTGCGCTCATTTGAGGAAACTGCCTTTCTTTAAGGCCAAAAACTGCACTTTACCCCATGTTTTTTGGGGAAAGCTCAATACTAGGCATTGTGAAGCTATACCATATTCTGTAATTTTGTCGGTAATGAGCCCTAGGGATCGACGGGCAAACAAACAAGACAGGCGATTAAGGAGAGACCCCCATGGCGCAAAAACCTATGACAAAGACGCAACTTGTAGCTGCGTTAGCAGATGAGATGGGCGCAGACAAAAAGACTGCCGGGACCGCGCTTGACGCGATCTCATCCATCATCACCAAAGAGGTCGCCGGCGGCGGTGCCGTGACCCTTCCAGGCGTCGGCAAGGTCTATTGCCGCGAGCGTCCGGCCCGTATGGTGCGCAACCCCGCCACCAACGAACAAATTCACAAAGAAGCCGATAAAGTGGTCAAGGTGACCATCGCAAAAGCACTCAAAGACAGCGTCAACGGCTAAAGCCTGGCGGCTGACATCACGACGCAAAGGGGTCGCCGCTGGCGGCCCTTTTTCGTGCCTTGGGGGAAGCGATGGACGTTCGCGCGATTTTTTTAGGTCTGCTTTTCGCGCTGATATGGTCCTCGGCGTTCACATCGGCGCGGATCATTGTCGAGGCCGCACCGCCGCTTTGGGCACTATGCGCACGCTATGCGCTCTCCGGCGCTGTTGGCATCGCAATCGCCCGGGCGCTTGGCCAAAGCTGGCAGCTTTCGCAGGCGCAATGGCGCGCGGTCATCATCTTCGGGATTTGTCAGAACGCGATCTATTTGGGCTTCAACTTCATCGCAATGCAGTGGGTCGAAGCCTCCCTTGCCGCCATTATTGCCTCCACTATGCCGCTGATGGTGGCCGCGGCCAATTGGGGCATCTTTCGTGAACGGCTGCCCATCATGGGCGTTTTGGGTTTGATTGCGGGCTTCGGCGGCGTGGCACTGATCATGGGCCAACGTCTGGGCGGCGGTGCCGACCAACTGGGCGTGGCACTATGTATCCTGGGCGCCTTGGCACTGACAATTGCGACCCTGACAATGCGCAGCACGGGCGCGGCAGGCGGCAATCTGCTGATGGTCGTGGGGCTTCAGCTATTGGTCGGCGGAACGGCACTTTTGCCTTTCGCTGCCATTTTCGAACCTGTGGCGGCCGATCTAAGCCCGATCGCCTGGGCGGCTTTTCTCTACACAGCCTTCATCCCCGGCCTTTTGGCGACCTTCATCTGGTTCGTCCTAGTCCGGCGGCTGGGCGCCACGCGCGCGGCCACGTTCCATTTCCTCAACCCGGTCTTCGGCGTGCTGATCGCTTGGGCGTTGCTGGGCGAGGCGTTGAGGCCTGCCGATCTGGTCGGTGTGGCAATCATCGCGGCGGGGATTTTGGCCGTGCAACTGGCCCGCGCGGCGCCTCACGCAGACGTCAGGTGACAGTGAGCCGCGGTTGCCCCACATCCCGGCTATGGAATTGGTCTTTGCGTTTGCCGCAGGTCTTTTGACGCTGATAAACCCCTGCGTTCTGCCGGTCTTGCCGATCGTGCTGGCAAGCGCACTAAACTCCAGCCGCTTTGGGCCGGTAGCCCTGGCCGCCGGTATGGGGGTCAGCTTTGTCACTTTGGGCATCGCGCTGGCGGCTGCCGGCCAGGCGGTGACAATCGCCGGCGAAACCGTCGAGATCGCGCAGGTGGCCGCTGTGCTGATGGTCGCCTTCGGCGTGGTTATGCTCGTGCCGCAATTCTCGGCCCAATTTGCCACGGCAACCGCGGGCTTCTCAGCCCAGGCGGATGCCGCGATCGGACGGATCGAACAGGCAGGCTGGCCCGGCCAGTTTCTGGGTGGCCTGCTGCTCGGCGCGGTCTGGAGCCCTTGTGTCGGCCCGACGCTTGGCGGCGCCATCTCGATGGCCTCAACCGGTGACAACCTGGTGCAAGCCGCGGCCATCATGGTGGCGTTCTCATTCGGCGTCGGCGCGGTTGTGCTGGGCCTTAGTTATGGCGCGCGCAATCTGCTTACCAAGAGGCGCGCGGCGATGATGCGGATCGCCACCCTTGCCCGGCCGATCCTGGGCGCGACTTTTGTCTTTGTCGGGATTGCGATCCTACTGCGCTGGCATATCGCGGTCGAGATCTGGCTACTCGACCGCATGCCCTACTGGCTGCAAGACTTGTCTGTTCTGCTTTGACCGGAGATGACCTCATGATCACCCGCCGTACCTTTTGCCTGTCCACCTCGGCTGCTGCTGGCCTGACATTGGCCCCGGGCCTGGCGCAGGCCTCTGGCTGGATCGATTACGCACCTGGCCTGGTTGACGAACGCCTGGCCGCGGGCGAGACGGTTCTGGCCGATTTCTTCGCCACCTGGTGTTCGACATGCCGCCGTCAGGAACGCGTCATGGATGAGTTGCGCCAGGCCAACCCGGCCTATGACACGGCAATTACTTTCGTGAAGGTCGATTGGGACAGCTATGGCCGGGGTGATCTTGCCAGCAGGCTGGCCGTGCCGCGCCGCTCCACACTTGTGCTTTTGCGTGGGGAGCGCGAATTGGGTCGCCTGGTAGCGGATACGCGCCGCAACGCCATTGCTGGGCTGCTCGACCGCGCGGTTGCTTAGCGCAATCGCGGCTCTCTGGGGCTCGTGACGATCTGAAGATTGTCAATCGCCCAGCTTGCCGTTTCCGTCCCGCTATCGGGTAGGGTCGCGCCAAAGCCAAGGCGAAATTCCTCTGGCGGGCCGGTCAAGATCAACCGCACCAGGACGGTCTGGTCCATCGTGGCCGGGCCGTCCGCAGCAAATCCCCGTTCCGTGCCGGATCGCAGAATCGTGCGAAGCTGCGCCCTGATCCACGGCACATCAGCCACCTCCGTGCGCTGCTGGCCAACAAGATCAGGCCGCGTGGTGAAGCTTTGACGCAGCACCTCAATGCCGTTTGCAAAGACGATGACATCTTCCAGCGCCCAATCATCAATGGCGTGGAGATGGAATGACACCATCACATAAGCTGCCTCTTCGGGGATGACATAGGTTCGGGCGAGCGCCTCTTGTCCGCCGGTGCCGCCAAAGCGCCCCATCATGCCGCCGAAAACCGGCGTCGTGCGGTCGAAAGCAGCGCCTTGCCAACTGGGCACGCCCAGTTCGAAATCCTCGAAGGTTACAAGCCGGTCGTCGGGCGCCAAAAGGCGGATGCCGGCCAGAGTCGGCCTATTGCTGCCCGCAGCCCGGTCAACGCCAGCGCGAACGCCAATATAGATCGACAAGGCCAAGACCGAAATCGCAACGGCAGCCACGACCCGGTCGACCCGGATGCCCGCAGATTCTGCGCGAGCGGATCTCCCAGCAACCATTTAAACAGCATCCTAGGTTCCCCAGAACCTCATCGATAGCAAAGGAGTGCCAAGCTGGGAATGTAAATTTAGGAACAAGACTGTATAAACGGCCGCCCGTGCCAAGCCCCTAAATGCTGCTGGCGCCGACGACCGAGATATTGTCGACAGCCCAGCTTTCGTCATCCACGCCCTGATCAAGCGTCGAACCGAAGCCAAGCGTCATCTGATCGCTCGGATTGGCGACGGTGACCTGCATCTGAAAGCTCTGATCGGCAAAGCCGCCGTTGTAGCCCACATTCGTTTGCGCCGAAGTCGACTGAACCGAAAAAGTTATGTCGGGGTTGTCGGACACCCAGGTCCCTTCCAGGCCGTCACCGCCGAAATGGTCGAAGCTTGCCGTGGCGACAACTTGGTTGTCGACATAGACCAGGAAGTTCTCGCCATCCCAGCTGTCGATTGCGTGCATATCGAATGTGGCAACCGCGAAGGCCGGGTCGCCTTCAAGGCTGAAACTGCCTTGAGCCGACTGCAACCCGCCCGAGCCGCCGCCGCGCAGAACATTGCCGTAGGGGCCGTCAGAGATGACACCGCCCAGCCAGTTGCCGCGGCCATTCTCGAACCCCATCACAGCGGCCGTACGGGTAAACCATTGCCGGATGGTCTGGCCTTCAAGTTCGTCGGCCGTTTCGTTCGATAAGCTCCCCACGCCGGATGCGACAACCACGCTTGTTGCCAGTCCAAGCCCGACGGTCGCTGCGGTCAAGACAACCCAGTCAACCGTGACGGCGCCGGTTTCTTCGCTGAGAAACAGTGAAAGAGCCATAGAAATCCTCAAACATTACCTTCCCCTCATCGGTAACCATAATCGGGAAATGGGGCGGCTTTGCGGGAGGATCCCGTCATATTCACAATGAATTGTGGCCGATTACCCCACGCACCGAACCGGTTTGTGCACGGTCCAGCAACAGATGATCGAGCAAAACGCAGGCTGCCATGGCTTCGGCCACAGGCACGGCGCGGATACCAACGCAGGGATCGTGGCGGCCTTTGGTCACGATCTCTGTCGCCTCACCGTCGCGCGTGATCGTTTTGCGTGGGGTCAGGATCGACGATGTCGGCTTGACTGAAAATTGCACCACAATGTCCTGACCGGTTGAGATGCCGCCCAGGATGCCGCCCGCGTGGTTCGAAAGGTATTCCGGCCCGTCAGTGCCCATGACAATCTCATCGGCGTTTTCGCTGCCCGTCAGGCGGCCCGCCGACAGGCCCTCCCCGATGCTCACCCCTTTGACCGCGTTGATCGACATCATCGCCGCGGCAAGCTCGGTATCAAGCTTGGCGTAGATCGGCGCGCCCAGACCGGGCGGGCAGCCGCGGATGGTCACTTCGATTAATGCACCGACACTGTCGCCTGATTTGCGCAGGCCATCGAGGTAATCCGACCAGACCGGCACGGCCGCGGCATCCGGCACCCAGAACGGATTCTGCCCGATCTGGTCCCAATCAAATGCCGCGCGGTCGATTTCTTGCGCGCCCATCCCGACCATATAGCCGGTGATCTGCAGATCCGGCGCCAGGGCGGCAAGGGCGGCACGCGCCACGCCACCGGCCGCAACCCGCGCGGCCGTTTCCCGCGCGCTCGACCGGCCGCCGCCGCGATAGTCGCGATGGCCGTACTTCTGGTGATAGGTGATATCGGCATGGCCGGGCCGGAATTTCTCGGCAATGTCGCCATAATCCTTCGACCGCTGGTCGGTGTTGCGGATCATCAACTGGATCGGCGTGCCGGTGGTCAGCCCGTCAAAGATGCCAGACAGGATCTCCACGGCATCAGCCTCGCGCCGCTGCGTGGTGAACCGCGACTGGCCGGGTTTGCGCTTGTCCAGCCAAACCTGGATATCAGCCTCCGACAGAGCGATCCCCGGCGGGCAGCCATCAACGGTTGCGCCCAGTGCGGGACCGTGGCTTTCGCCCCAGGTGGTAAAGCGGAATAGATGGCCGAAGCTATTGAGTGACATGGACCCCGGTTAACCGCTCGGTCCCCGATTGCCAAGGTCTGCTGCGGGCGCTACACAAAGCCTACCTCGGGGTGGCCGCAAGGTCTGAGATGCGAGACGCGAACCCGTTGAACCTGAACCGGTTAAGACCGGCGGAGGGAAGGTAGCGGCTCAGCTCCGCCTCCTCTCTGCCCGTCGCAAAGGAGGCGTGAAATGAGACACACCATCTTAGCTGCGGGTATCTTGGCATGTGCCAGCATGGCGCAAGCGGATACACAAACGCTGACAATCTACACCTATGAAAGCTTCGTTGCCGATTGGGGCCCCGGCCCCGTGATCGAAGCGAATTTTGAGGCGACCTGCGACTGTGACGTGGAATGGATCGCCGCTGGCGATGGCGCAGCGCTTCTGTCGCGCCTACGGCTCGAAGGTGCCTCAAGTGAGGCCGATATCGTGCTGGGACTTGATACCAACCTGACTGCCACGGCGGCCGAGACCGGGCTGTTTGCGCCACATGGCACCGCAGCCGACGGCCTGGTGCTGCCGATCGCTTGGGCGGACCCGATCTTTGTACCTTATGATTGGGGCTATTTCGCTTTTGTCCACCGCGCCGACCTGGCCGACGCGCCGACAAGCTTCACCGAGCTTGCCGATAGTGATCTGCGCATTGTGATCCAGGATCCGCGTTCATCCACCCCGGGTCTGGGCCTGTTGATGTGGGTTGAGGCCGCTTATGGCAACGGCGCCGAGGCGCTCTGGCAGGCGCTGGCGGATAATGTTGCCACCGTCACGCCGGGCTGGTCAGAGGCCTATAGCCTATTTTTGGAGGGCGAGGCTGACATGGTGCTGAGCTACACAACCTCACCAGCCTACCACCTGATTGCCGAAGCGGATGCCGGCTTTGACAGTGCCGCGTTCGACGAAGGCCATTACATGCAGGTCGAGGTCGCCGGTATCGTTGCCAGCACCGATGTGCCCGATTTGGCGCGGGACTTCATGGCCTTCATGCTGACACCCGGCTTTCAGGATGTGATCCCTACGACAAACTGGATGTATCCCGCCGCCGGCACCGATCTGCCCGATGGGTTCGAGACGCTGATTGCACCGGCGGAGGCGCTGCTTTTGCCCGCCGATGATGCGGCTGCCATCCGCGATGCGGCGATTGCGCGATGGGCCGGCGCGCTCAGCCGCTGAGGCCTGCAGCCCGGGCCGGTTATGCCGCGCTCGGGCTGGTGGCTCTGGTGACGCTCGGGCCGCTCTTTGCCGTCGCGCTGAACGCAAAGGGAATAGGCGGTCTGACAGCGGGCGATTGGGCGGCCATCCGGTTCACATTGCTGCAAGCCACGCTATCGGCTGGGCTGAGCGTGGCTCTTGCAATTCCCTTGGCCCGCGCGCTGGCGCGACGCGACTTTGCGCTACGGGGGGCGCTTTTGACGCTCATGGGCGCGCCGTTCATTCTGCCGGTGATCGTCGCCGTGATGGGGCTTTTGGCGATCTTCGGGCGGGCCGGTGTGATCAGCGATGGGGCCGCATTCTTGGGTTTGCCAAGGCTTGAGATTTTCGGGCTCGAAGGTGTCCTGTTGGCGCATGTCTTTTTGAACCTGCCGCTTGCCGTGCGGCTGCTCCTGGGTGGTTGGCAGCGCGTCCCGGCTGAGCGGTTGCGCCTGGCAGCAGCGCTCGGATTTGATGCCCGAGCCATGTGGCTGCATTTTGAGCGGCCGCTTCTGCGGGAGATCGCGCCTGGGGCATTCGCCGCGATTTTCCTGATCTGTACGACAAGCTTTGCTGTGGCGCTAATCCTGGGCGGCGGGCCACGGGCCACCACGGTTGAACTGGCCATCTATCAGGCATTTCGGTTCGATTTCGACCTCGCCCGGGCCGCAGCACTTGGCCTTGTACAGGTGGTGATCTGCTTGGCTGCGGGCCTTTTTGTCGCCCGCCTGGCGCTGCCGCCGGTATGGGGCACAGGGCTTGACCGGGCGCTTCCTGCCTGGCCGGGCCTCAGGCCCGTGTCGCGCGTCGTTGATGTGCTGGCCATTGGTCTCGCGGCAGCCTTTTTACTGGCCCCACTTGCAGCACTTATTGCGCGCGGGGCAGCGGACGTCTTGACCTTGCCAGCCGTCGTGTGGGAGGCCGCGCTCAGATCGCTTGTGCTTGCGGTGATATCAGCACTTCTGGCCGTTCTTCTGGCACTGTTGATCTCAGTGGCCAGCCTGCAACGCCAGGCCGTCGGCGAGGCGGTCAGTTTTCTGGGCATCGCAGTGTCGCCTCTGGTCATCGGCACGGGCCTGTTTTTAATCTTGCGCCCGTATGTCGGCCCCGAAGCTTTGGCCCTGCCGGTGACTGGCCTGGTCAATGCAATTGTTAGCCTGCCATTCGTGCTGCGCGGCCTGCGCCCGGCCTTGGCTGAGGCGGCGGCCAGCCAAGGGCGCTTGGCCCGCGCGCTTGGCCTGTCGGCTTGGGCGACCTGGCGGATCGCACTTCTGCCCCGGCTGGCGCGGCCACTCGGCTTTGGCGCGGGGCTTGCCGCGGCCCTGTCGGCGGGTGATCTCGGCGTGATCGCTTTATTTTCGCTTGGCGATAATGCGACATTGCCGCTGCAGATGTACCGGCTGATGGGCAGCTACCGGACAGATGACGCCGCGGGCGCCGCATTGGTGCTGATCGCGCTGAGCTTGGGGCTCTTCTGGCTTTTCGACCGTGCAGGACGGCGCCGATGATTGAGTTGGACGGGATCGAAAGGCGTCAAGGCGACTTTCAGCTATCGGTGTCACTGTCGCTTGCTGCGGGGCGGCGCTTGGCGTTGATCGGGCCGTCCGGTGCGGGGAAATCGACCTTGCTTGGTGTATTGACTGGGTTTGTGCAGCCCGATGCCGGGCGGGTCATGATCGGTGGTGCGGATGTGACGCAAGCCGAGGTGGCCGATCGGCCCGTCAGCATCCTCTTCCAAGACGGCAATCTTTTTCCCCATCTGAGCGTGGCGCAGAATGTCGGGTTGGGTCAGCGGCCCGATCTGCGGTTGAACGCCGCCGACTGGGCAGCGGTCGAGGAGAGCCTGGCACAGGTCGGGCTGGCCGGGTTTGGGCCGCGCAGACCGGCGGATTTGTCCGGCGGTCAGGCCGCGCGGGTGGCCCTGGCGCGCGTACTTTTGCAGGGCAAGCCGGTCTTGGTGATGGATGAACCCTTTGCCGCCCTTGATCCCGGTTTGCGGGTCGAGATGGCGGGTCTGGTCGAAGCGTTATGCACAGACCGCGCGATCACACTGATCTTGGTGGCCCATGAGCTGCGCGGGCTGGACGGGCTGGTGACTGATCTATGCCTGCTGGCTGAGGGGCGTGTCGCAGCCTTTGGCGCGGCTGACACTCTGCGCACCGATCCGCCGCCCGCGCTTTTGCCCTGGCTTTGACGACCCTTATCAAAAGGAAACAGCGCGCCGTGCGGCACGCTGTTACACGATCAGTGCGATGGCACGGATTGGCTAATCACTCCGCCGGCATGCCACCCTTTGCGCGTGCTTTGATCGGCGCCCAGATGCGTTTGTTGGTCAGATAAAGCAGAACGGCGAAAACGGTTAGCATCAGCATCGCGGTGAAGCCCATCTGTTTGCGCGCCATCATATGTGGCTCGGCCGCCCACATCAAAAAGGCCGCCACATCCATGGACATCGATTCCAGATCGTTCGGCGATCCGTCTTGGTACTCGACCCAACCGTCGTCAAGCGGCTGCGCCATTGCCAGATAGCCGCCATAGGTGTCGTTGCCGTAGAGGAAGACACCGGCCTGTTCCTGTTCCGACCCGTTGTAATGGGTCAGCAGCGACGCGATATAGTCCGCGCCCGCGCCGCCGCGCGCCCGCGCCTTGGCCATCAGGCTGAGATCGGGTGCGTTTGAGAGGCTGGAACCCGGGAAGTAGTCGTTGGGCGTCGCCATGCGCCAATCCTGCATGTCCTCATCGAACACTTCGATGAAGTTCTGCTCGATATAGCCGCGCACTTCGTCTTCGGAAAAGTTTGGGCCGCCCTCGTTACTGAGCGAGCGCAAGGGCACGTATTGCAAGCCGTGGCAGCCTGAGCAGACCTCTGCATAGACTTGGAAGCCGCGGCGCAATTGGTCCTCGTCGAATGTGCCAAACGGGCCATCGAAGGAGAAACGGTAATCCTCCACATAGCCCGCGCCACCTGCGGCAAATGCAGCCCCGGCAGGCGCCATGCTCAGCGCCATTACCGCGGCAAGGATACGGTTCTTGATCATCGATCCTATCCTATTCAGCCGGCGATGCGGCGGTGGACCCAGATGCTTTCTCAGACGCATCTTTGCCGTAATGGTCTTTGAAATCGTCCTCGATCGTATCGGGCTGCGGCAGCGGCTTCT
The DNA here is from genome assembly GCA_039191215.1 of Pseudomonadota bacterium. Classification (GTDB taxonomy): domain Bacteria; phylum Pseudomonadota; class Alphaproteobacteria; order Rhodobacterales; family Rhodobacteraceae; genus HKCCE3408. The sequence goes on along the minus strand of JBCCXT010000007.1, from coordinate 881 downwards.
CGATCACACCCAGCAGCGGCAGGATGATCAGGAAATAGCCGAACCAGTAATACGCGCCAAGCAGCGAGACGGTCGGCCAGATGCCTTCCGCGGGCTGGCCGCCTGCGTAGGTGAGGATGAAGAAGTTGACGACAAAGAGCCAAAACCACCATTTGAACATCGGCCGGAAGCGACCGGACCGCACGCTTGATGTATCAAGCCAAGGTGCCAGCGCCATCACCAGGATCGCGCCGAACATCGCTACCACACCGAAGAATTTCGCATCGATAATGCCGCCGGTGAAAAAGCCCGCCACCTGGACGATGAAGACGTCATCGGTGAAGGCCCGCAGGATCGCATAGAACGGCAGGAAGTACCATTCCGGCACGATATGCGCAGGCGTCACAAGCGGGTCAGCCTCGATGTAGTTGTCAGGGTGGCCAAGCATATTGGGGACAAAGCCCACAATGGCAAAAAAGCCGATCAGCACGACCGCAAGCGCGAAGAGATCCTTGATGACGAAATACGGCCAAAACGGCAGCGTATCGGCATCAGCCTCTTTGCGGCTGGTGCGGCGCACTTCGACGCCTGTGGGGTTGTTGTTGCCGGTGGTGTGGAAGGCCCAGACATGCACAATCACCAGACCCAGGATCACAAAGGGCAGAAGTTTGTGCAGGCTTAGGAAGCGGTTGAGCGTAGCGTTATCAATTGCCGGGCCACCGACCAGCCAGGTCTCAATTGCTGGGCCAATGAACGGGATCGCGCCGAATAGGCCGGTGATCACCGTGGCGCCCCAGAAAGACATCTGACCCCAGGGCAGAACGTAGCCCATAAAGGCTGTGCCCATCATCAGCACGTAGATCAGCATGCCGATGATCCATGTCACCTCACGCGGGGTCTTG
>JBCCXT010000006.1:0-99844 GCA_039191215.1 Pseudomonadota bacterium | reverse complement strand
GGATGAATTGGCAGGCTTTGATGCCGCCGTCATAGACCCGCCGCGCGCGGGCGCGGCGGCGCAAACGGCCGAACTTGCCCGCGCCGCGCTGCCGCGCATCGCTATGGTGTCGTGCAACCCCGCGACATTCGCGCGCGATGCGCGGCTGCTTGTTGAGGCCGGCTATGAGATCAGCGACATCACGGTCGTCGATCAGTTCCGTTGGAGCACCCATGTCGAACTTGCTGCCGCCTTTGAGCTATCGCATATGGCGCACTAAGGAGGCGCCATGACCCGCCAGAAGCTTGCCGAATGGCTCGACACGGACCGTGTCCGCAACGCCATTATCGCCGTCATTGTGTTCAACGCGATGGTGCTCGGCCTAGAGACGTCGGTGCCGCTCATGGCGCGGGCTGGCGCTGCCATTGTCCTGGCCGATCGCATCTGCCTGGCGATCTTTGTGGTCGAGCTTTGTCTGAAGCTCTATGCCCACCGGCTAAACTTTTTTCGCAACGGCTGGAACGTCTTCGACTTTGTTATCGTCGGGATCGCGCTGGTCCCCGCCGGCCAGGGGCTTTCGGTGCTGCGCGCCCTGCGCATCTTGCGGGTCCTGCGGGTCGTGTCGGTCGCGCCGCGCCTGCGTCGGGTGGTCGAAGGCTTTGTCACCGCGCTGCCCGGAATGGGTTCGGTTTTTTTGCTGATGGGGATCATTTTCTACATCGGAGCGGTCATGGCGACGAAGCTGTTTGGCCCGCAATTTCCCGACTGGTTCGGCACGCTTGGCCGGTCGCTTTATACGCTCTTTCAGATCATGACGCTGGAGTCGTGGTCGATGGGGATCGTTCGGCCGGTTCTGGACACCTACCCCTATGCATGGGTGTTCTTCGTGCCGTTTATCATGGTGACGACATTTGCAGTCGTGAACCTGCTGGTTGGCCTGATCGTGAATTCGATGCAGGACGCGCATGCCGAGGAATCGAATGCCGCGACGGACGCCTACCGCGAAGAGGTGCTGGACCGCCTCAAGCAAATCGAAGAGCGATTGGACAGGCGGGAAAAGTAGCGGCGCGACCCCCAGGTCGCGCCGACAACCGGTATCGCTTTAGACGAGGATGAACTCATCGGCGGTGCCTTGGATGAAGCTTTGTGCTGTATCCCAGACGTTTTCACCCACTTCCCGGCCCAGGGCGCGACCGTCCAGATCGCCATCGTCGAAATGGATCGCCCCATAGATCCGGCTCAGGCCCGCCTCATCGGCCGCTTCGCTGAACGTGGCCCAGTCAAGCGTGGTCGGATCGGCCCCGTTTGGCGTGGGCTCAAAGAGCGTGAAGTCGATCTCCACCGACCCGCCAAACGCATCGCTGCCGGTGAACATCCGCAATATCTCCGCGCCAGCGGCGGAAAACGAGCTGTGGCCGGATGTGTATTCGGCAAAGGGCGGCGAGGGCGGACCGAACGGGTTTTGGTAGGTGATGAAATCTTCCACTAGGATGGTTTGGGTGCCAAGGCCAGGACCGGCCCAGGCTTCGATCACTTGTCCCGGTTGGCCCAGATGGTCCGTGCCTGGCGTGCCGATCAGACCAAGTTCGCCCAGGTCGCGAATGATCGCGACGGGGCGTGCATAATCGACTTCTGCCTTCAAACCCCAGGTTGCAATACCGGCGTCTTGGACCGCATTGGCGAGCGCGAAGAAGAGTTGCGCATCTTGATCCAGCGTATGGTCGTCGCGGGCCGAGACAAACTGGCCAAAGGTCATCCAGGTGCCCGGCGGAAAGGACGTGCCGCCGCCATCCTCCCAGAACTCCGCAACGCGTTTATCATCGATGGTGAGGTTGGCGCTGGTTTCGATCAAAGCCTCGGCCTGAGCAATGAAATCGCTGTTGATGACCGCGCCGACCAGATCCTCGGTCACGTCCAGCGTGATGGCCTCCACCTCGGTGCCTTTGAATAGGTTACCGCGCACATCTTGCAGGAATTCACGCACATCGCGCCAGTCTTCGGTGCCGCGATAGGTGTCGCGCAGATCGTTGCGCAAAGCGCGGTAATCGGACAGCTGCGCGCCGTCTTGCAGGCCGTTCAGCGTGACCGTGCGCGTCACCAGGTCAAGCTCGGCATCGATGGTTTCAACAAAGAACGGCTCTGGGCTCGGCAGATCGGCGCGACGATCGATGATCGGGCCGGTGAGTTTGGGAATGATGTCGAGCGTCAGTGGCACCACCGAATCGCCGTTGCGGACATTGTCACGCACATCGCGAATGAAATCGCGTACGGCGGGCCAATCATCCGTACCCCGATAGAGGTCGCGCAGATCATCGCGGAGCCCGCGATAGTCGCGCAAGCGGGCACCCTCCTCCAAGCCGAACAAGGTGATCGTGCCCGCACCGATATTGAGCTGACCCAAGATACCATCGACAAAGACATCCGGAGCCGTTGCGTTTTCCGGCGCGAAGGTTTTCACACCGCCCCAATGCGGTGTGAGAAAGCTCTGCAGATTTTGCTGGCTGTCGATGGGGACGTATTCCGGCGTCCAATGGATGATCGAGGTCTGGCTTTCAGGATCGGCGTTGACGGGGCTGTAGCCGCTGGTATCGGCATAACCGCCTGCCTGGTTTGCACCATCAGTCAATGCGGCGTCCGCTACGGCCGTACCCAGGATGACGCCCAATTGCGCAACCGATCCCAGGCCTGACAAGGTGGGCGTGTAGCCCAGATCGACCATCAGATCATCAAAGATCGCTTGTTGGCCCGGGAACAGCCCGCTGGCGGCAGCGAAGGCTGCGTAACTCATCGCCTCAGCCTTGTTGGCACCGGTATTGAGCGCCGCGGCTTGCTGTTGACTGTCGCCAAAGGCGGTCCCGACAGCTGTCGGGTCATAGGCGGCCCAGGCCTCAAAAATCGCTGTATGCACAATCGCATATGCGCGTGAGGCGATGGTCGGCCCCGGGCCCTCAGCGATGACGGCGGCTTGGACGGCCTGATCCCAAAGGACCGAAACGGATGGATCAGGATCAACGACTGTGACCCCTGCACTATTCGGGTCGACGATTATTTCTGGCACGGACATGAAAACCCCCCATACAAAGCACCAAAGATGGCGCCAAGTTCGAGGCCGTTAACTATTTCGTCAACGGAGGTTTACCGTAGGTTAAACGGCATCTACGCGCGTTGCGCCAACCGGGCAATCCCCATCACATCGAGCACTTTTGCTTCGATATCCGCAGCATTTAGCCCGGCTACCCTGTACATATCTGCCGGGCTGGCTTGATCGATGAAGATGTCGGGCAGGACCATGGATCGGTATTTCAGCCCGGTGTCAAAAGCGCCCGTTTCCGCCAGATGCTGGGCGACATGGCTGCCGAATCCGCCGATCGCGCCTTCTTCGATGGTGATCAGCGCGTCATGCTCCGCCACCAGCTGATCGATCAGGCCGGTATCGAGTGGTTTGGCAAATCGCGCATCCGCAATGGTCGGTGTGATGCCGCGCAGCGCCAACGCCTCGGCCGCCTCAGTCACTTCTTTCAGCCGCGCGCCAAAGCTCAGAAGCGCCACGCTGCTGCCTTCCGCGATGACCCGCCCGCGACCGATCTCAAGCACCTCACCTTTTGTCGGCATCTCGACGCCCACGCCTTCGCCGCGCGGGAAACGGAAGGCCGAAGGCCGGTCATCAATTGCGCGCGCTGTGGCGACCATATGTACAAGCTCGGCCTCATCGGCGGCGGCCATGACGACAAATCCCGGCAGGTTTGCCAGATAACTCACATCAAAGCTGCCCGCATGTGTCGCACCATCCGCGCCCACCAGACCAGCACGGTCGATGGCAAAACGCACCGGCAGGCGCTGGATCGCGACGTCATGCACGACTTGGTCATAGCCGCGCTGCAAAAACGTCGAATACAGCGCGCAGAAGGGTTTCAGACCGCCCGCCGCCATGCCCGCGCAAAAGGTGACGGCGTGCTGTTCGGCGATGCCCACATCAAAGCACCGCTCCGGGAAGCGCTCGGCAAAGAGATTGAGGCCGGTGCCATCGGGCATCGCGGCAGTGACGGCGGTGATATGCGGGTCGTCTTCGGCCAGCGCCATGAGCGTTTCGGCAAACACCTTGGTATAGCTCGGCGCGTTCGATTTTGCCTTGTGCTGCTGGCCAGTTTGCACGTCGAATTTGGCCGTGGCATGGCCCCGATCAGCACGATCTTCGGCAAAGCCTTTGCCCTTTTTTGTGATCGCATGGATCAGGATTGGGCCATCGGCGCGGGCTTTCACCGTCGCCAAGACCGAGATGAGGCTTGCCATATCATGCCCGTCGATCGGCCCGACATAAGAAAAGCCCAGCTCTTCAAACAACGTGCCGCCGAATGTCGCGGATTTCAAAAGCTCCTTGGCGCGCCGGGCACCCTCCTGCAAGGGCTCCGGCAGCAGCGATACAGCGCCCTTGGCGGCGGCTTTGAGCTCTTGGAACGGTGCCCCGGCATAAAGCCTGCTGAGATAGGCCGACATCGCGCCAACGGGCGGAGCAATCGACATCTCATTGTCGTTGAGGATCACAATCAGGCGCTTGCCCAAATGGCCTGCATTGTTGAGCGCCTCATAGGCCATGCCAGCGCTGAGCGCCCCGTCGCCGATCACCGCGATTGCATCGCCATGCCCGGTGCTGCAATCGCCGCCCAGATCACGGGCAACCGCAAAGCCCAATGCTGCTGAGATGCTGGTCGAGGAATGCGCCGCGCCAAATGGGTCGTAGATGCTTTCGCTGCGTTTGGTAAACCCGCTGAGCCCGCCCTTTTGCCGCAGCGTTCGGATGCGGTCACGCCTTCCGGTTAGGATCTTATGTGGGTAGCATTGATGGCTGACATCCCAAATGATCTTGTCGCGCGGGGCGTCAAACACGGCATGCAACGCCACGGTCAGTTCCACAACACCCAGGCCTGCCCCCAAATGCCCGCCCGTCTCAGACACTGCCGAGATCGTCTCGGCACGCAACTCATCGGCAATGTGCTGAAGCGTTGATGGCGTCATCCGTGACAGATCCGCGGGCCCTTTTATCTGGTCGAGCAGCGGGGTGGGCGGTCGGTCGGTCATGGTTTGAACTTTCGTCTTTTGCCGGTCTCAGCGGTCGCGGTCCACGATGAAACGCGCCAGATCGCGCAAAACGCTTGCCTCTTCACCGAAGGGCGCAAGCTCGGCAATGGCCTCCTCGGACAGCTCTTTGGCGCGGTTGCGGGCAGCCTCCAGCCCCAGGAGCGAGACAAATGTCGCCTTCCCGGCGACGGTGTCTTTCTGCAGGCGTTTGCCGGCCCGCGACGGGTCACCTTCGATATCCAAAATGTCGTCGGCGATCTGGAAGGCAAGGCCGATGGCCTGGGCATAGCGCCGCATGGTGCCGGTCTCTTCGTCAGCCAGGATGGGGCCAACCATGGCAGGCCATTCCAAAAGCCGTCCGGTCTTGAGCCGCTGCAGCCGTGTAATGGCGTCGAGATTAAGCGGGCTCTCAGCGCTTTCGGCAGCGATATCTTGCGCCTGGCCCAAAACCATACCCGTTGCACCGGCGGCCTGCGCCAACGTCCGAACCAGCATCATCCGCAACTGCGTCTGGCCTAGATCGATATTGCACAAAAGCTCAAACGCGAAGCTCTGCAACGCATCGCCCGCCAAGATCGCCGTCGCGTCATCCCATTTGACATGCACGGTCGGACGGCCTCGACGCAGGTCATCGTCATCCATGGCCGGCAGGTCGTCATGGACCAGGCTATAGGCGTGGATGGCCTCGACCGCGGCGGCCGCGGGCATCGCCGCCTGAATTGCCACGCCATAAAGTGCGGCTGATTCAAGCGCCAGAAAACCGCGTAACCGCTTGCCGCCCTTGACCGCATGCCGCATCGCTTGGACGACGATGTCGTCGCCCAGGCGTACAAGGGCATTATCGAGATACGCGCCGACGGATTTCTGTGCGGCGGCAAGTCTTTCGTCGAACAAGGCTCAAAGCCCCTCGGCCGCTTTGATACCGGTCGGATTGCCATCCCCGTCAAGCGTGATCTGCGCGACCTTTTCTTCGGCCTCCCGCAGCTTGGCCTCACAGCGCGCTTTTAATGCCGATCCGCGTTCATAGAGCCGGATCGATTCCTCCAGCGGCACCTCACCGCGGTCGAGCTGCGTGACAACCCGCTCAAGCTCCGCAATCGCATCTTCGAAACTCATCTGATCGGCAGGCTTCTCTGTCTCGCTCATCTCCCCCGCTCCTTCAATTCCGTCAAATGGGCCGCGACCGATGCGGCCAGCGCATCGAGATCATAGCCGCCCTCAAGTGTCGAGACCAAGCGTCCGCCGCAAAGCTCATCAGCCAGATCGCAAAGCGATCGGGTGAGCCAGGCAAAGTCCTCAACCTGCCAATTCAGGCCTGCCAACGGATCGGCGGCATGGGCGTCAAACCCCGCCGAGATCAGGATCAATTCAGGCTGCCATGCGCGCAGCTTTGGAAAGACCACACTTTCATAGCGCTGGCGCATCTCCGTGCCAGATGTGTCCGGGCCCAAAGGTATGTTGACCACATTGTCGGACCCGCCGCGCTCGCCCGGCGCGCCGCTGCCCGGGTAAAGCGGCATCTGGTGGCTGGAGATGAAAAGCGCACGCGGCTCATCCCAAAGCAGGTCTTGCGTGCCGTTGCCGTGATGGACGTCGAAATCGACCACCGCGACGCGCGACAGGCCATGATGTTCCAACGCATGGCGTGCGCCAATCGCGATGTTTCCAAACAGGCAGAACCCCATGGGCCTGGTCGCCTCAGCATGGTGGCCTGGGGGCCGGGTCAGCACAAATGCATTGCCGGCTTCGGCGCCCAAAACAGCATCGATGGCACGAACCATGCCGCCAACGCCATTAACGGCGGCGTCCCAAGACCCGGGCGACAGGAACGTATCGGCGTCCAGCGCCTCGGCGCCTTCTGTTGGGATGGCGGCTTTGATCGCATCGATATGGGATTGTGGATGGCAGAGCCTGATCTGCCCCTCGGTGCCGGGCTGGGCCAGCTCCGAGGTCAAGCCCAGCCCTGCAATCGCCGCTTTGATCGCGCTATAACGCTCGGGCCGTTCTGGGTGGCCATAGGGTGTGACATGGTCCAGGCTCAGTGGATTGTCGATCAGAAGCGTCATCAATCGGGCGCCAGCATATAGCCTGCGCCGCGCACCGTTTGCAGGTAGCGTGGCTGCTTGGGATCGGCTTCGATCTTGCGCCTCAGCCGAGTGATCTGCACGTCGACCGCGCGTTCTTGGGCCTGCGATCCGCCGGACTTGTCGCGCCCCAAATCCTCGACCAATTGCGCCCGGCTGACCGGAGAGTTGAGGCAGCCCGCAAAGATACGCATCAGTGCACTTTCCGTGGCGGTCAGGCGAATCTGCGTCTCACCCTGCCACATTTCGCCGCGCTCCAGATCGTACAGCACCGGTCCCAGATGCAGCACTTTGGGCGAGCCGTCGACCGCCTCGGGCGTGGGCATACGGCGCAAGATGGCGTTGATCCGCAGCAAAAGCTCTTTCGGCTCGAAGGGTTTGGCCAAGTAATCATCAGCGCCGGCTTCAAGCCCTTCAATCCGATCCTCAACCTCTCCCTTGGCGGTCAGCAGAATGATCGGTGTGGCAATCTCGCTGCGGATATGCCGCGTGAGGCTGAGCCCGTCTTCGCCCGGCATCATCACATCCAGCACGATCAGGTCAAACTCCAGCCCTTCGATCAGCCGCCGCGCATGGGCTGCGTCGCGCGCAACGGATGTCAAAAAACCGTTCCTGATCAGAAATTTCTGCAAAAGGCCGCGGATATGCTCATCGTCCTCGACGATCAGCAGATGCGCGGCATCGGTTCCCGTACTGCTCATGATGGCCCCTCCTGCCCATCGCGATACTGCCGTCGGTGCTCAGGGTCCATCATCTGTTCCAGAACAAGCCGAAAACCGGCCACTGCTTCGGGGCCCGCCATCCGGTAGGCTGCCCGCATGCGGGCCCGCTGCGCGGCGGAAAGCTCGCGCTCCAGCGCGGCACCGGCATCGGTTAGATGCAGGTGTCGTTCGCGGCGGTCGCGGGTGCCGACGCGCGCCTCGACCAGATCGCTTTCGATAAGCGTCCGAAGCACGCGGTTGAGCGATTGTTTGGTGACGCCGAGCACGTCGAGAAGACGGTTGACCGTTGTGCCCGGTGCGCGGTTGATAAAGTGGATCGCACGATGATGGGCGCGCCCAAGCCCCTGCTCTGCAAGGATACGGTCGGGATCGGCGGTAAAGCCGCGATAAGCAAAAAACATCGCTTCAATGCCGCGCCGAAGCTGGTCATCTGTCAGAAATAGAAGTGCTTCACCACTTTTTGGCTGAGAGGATGTGCCACGATCTCCCATCTCCCTCGTTTCTCCTTCGTTTTTTCCATTTTATGTCAGCCTTGTTGACTTTCCAAGAATCAATTGTTACCCACTGGCGGGTTTTGCGAAATATTATGTCCGGATCGGGACTAATTTGCGCAACAATCCGAAATATGCATCGGCAATGGAAGGATGGGACCGATGGCAGGCGCTTATGATGATCGCGACGGTACGATCTGGCTTGACGGCAAGCTTGTGGACTGGCGGGCCGCCAATGTGCACATTCTGACCCATGCCATGCACTACGCCTCATCCGTATTTGAGGGCGAGCGTGCCTATGGTGGCAAGATCTTCGAAAGCCGCTGGCATTCGGAGCGGCTCTTGGCGTCGGGCCGAATGATCGACGTGCAGATCCCCTATACGGTCGATGAGATCGAAGCCGCGAAATACGAGGTGATGCGCGCCAATGGGCTCTCGGATGCGTATGTGCGCGCCGTCGCCTGGCGCGGCTCAGGCGAGGATATGGGCGTAAGCTCCGCCAAAAATGGCGTCCGCCTTGCCGTCGCCGCTTGGGAATGGGGCAGCTATTATGGTGACGCCAAATACAAAGGCGCCAAGCTCGATATCAGCCGTTGGAAACGGCCGTCGCCGGAATGCGCGCCGGTCCATGCCAAGGCTGCGGGTCTTTATATGATCTGCACGATGTCCAAGCACGAGGCTGAAGCGAAAGGTTGCTCGGACTCGCTGTTCATGGATTTTCGCAGCTATGTGGCCGAGGCGACCGGCGCCAACATCTTCTTTGTCAAAGACGGCGAAGTGCATACGCCCAAAGCAGATGTGTTTTTGAACGGGATCACCCGGCAAACCGTGATCGGCATGTTGGAAGAACGCCAGATCCGAGTGCACCAGCGCCACATCATGCCAGGCGAGCTTGAAAGCTTTGAGCAATGTTGGCTGACCGGTACCGCGGCCGAGGTGACACCCGTGGGCCAGATCGGCGACTACAATTTCGAAGTCGGCGAGATGACCAAAGGCATCGCGCAATCCTACGAGGAGCTGGTGCGCGCGTGACTATTGGCGGTTAAGAAAACGGCGAAGCCTACTCGAGACACTGCGTCGGCTTCCCAAAACTCTTTTAATACAGTTTCAACTTGTTGAAAATCCCTGGCAATGGATCCCAGCTCCATTTGTGCAAGCGGGTCGTAATCCGCAGCTTCACGTTTGTTTCGCATTGAAGTGAGCTGTTGCGCAAATCGCTTGAAGCATGGATTAACATTTGGGTCTCGCAATACCTCTTTGCTTCTCCGCTCGATACGACTGTGTTCGGGTTTCCGATACAGTGACACAAAGACGTCTTTAAAACCGGGTGCCTCAGACATTTCCTGCAGAGGTTCGACTAGTGCCCCTGAGACAGCATGCAAAAGTGCATAATACATGTCGCTTACAGCGCGTCTCAGGTCCGCCTCTGTTCTCGAAGCAAGAGGTGTGGCAAGCCGGTTTCGAGAGCACTCGAGGAGTTGGTCACTCAGCTGCCGCAAGCGGCGAGTCCTCTGGAGAAACAAAGCTGATCACCGGCACGCCATCCTCGTCTTTGAGTGCGTCCCAAACAGCGTCAGTCAGTCTTTGCATCTGGGTGACTGTAAGTTCCTGGTCTGGGTCGCGCAGAAGAACATCCACCCAAAAAATTGTCTCACCATCACGATTTTGTCCCGTGCGGAACGAAACGTTCTCCACTTCTACATCAAGGTGCTTGCGCGCGATATCCGTCAGTAGCTCATTCATCCTGCCGTAATTGAATCACACGAAAGCTGGCTTGGGAACCATGTGAAACAAAGAGTCATTAAGCGCCTGCTGGCCGCATTCGGAAATACAGGTAGAGCGGTAGGCCGCAGCTGACGCCGATGCCGAATATGGCGGGGATTGCCAGCAGGCGCAGCCAGTCGCGTGTCTTGAACGTCTCGATCAGGATCCACAGCGTCAACACGCCTGCGGCGATTGTCAGGTCCCAGGCAATGCCGGTTGTGGCTTCATTGATGAACCAGGCATCGATCATTGGCTGCATTGCCCAGCCTTCGGCCTGAAACCAGCGGTAAAAATTGACCCAAGGCAAGATGCCCACGATGGCGAGTATCAGAAAGATATAGTGCATGTGCCGCGACCCCCTATCCCGGGCGAGATAGGGCGCGTACGCCAAGGCTTCCAGCATCACCTGCGCCGATATGCCCCTGCGTTTCATTTGACCAGCAAGGAACGGCGCGCTACCCCTCCGCGAACGAAATTTTCTTGCTGAGGCAGCCAGAGGACCGCGATGACCGCCGCTACCCGGGAGTCAATGGAATATGACGTTGTGATCGTGGGCGCGGGTCCGGCTGGCCTGTCGGCTGCGATCCGGCTGAAACAACTCGATCCCGATCTTGATGTTGTCGTTCTCGAAAAAGGCTCAGAGGTTGGCGCGCATATCCTGTCGGGCGCGGTGCTTGACCCATCGGGTCTGAACGCGCTGATGCCAGATTGGCAGGAGAAGGGCGCGCCCGTGACGGTGCCGGTTCGCGAAGACTACTTCTACATGGCCGGACCGGCCGGACAGCTGCGCATCCCTAATTTGTTGATGCCGCCGTTGATGAGCAATCATGGCAATTACATCGTTTCAATGGGCAATGTCTGCCGCTGGATGGCTGAGCGGGCCGAAGAGCTGGGCGTTGAAATCTTCCCGGGCATGGCCTGTTCCGAACTGGTCTATGACGGCGACACAGTGCGCGGCGTGGTCGCGGGCGAATTTGGCAAAGACGCAGATGGCACGCCCGGCGACGGCTACGAGCCGGGCATGGAACTCCTCGGCAAATACGTGTTTCTCGGTGAAGGCGTGCGCGGCAGCCTGACCAAAGAGGTCATGGCGAAATACGATCTTTCCGCGGGTCGCGATCCGCAAAAATTCGGCCTCGGCATGAAAGAGATCTGGGAGGTTTCACCAGAAAAGCACAAAGAGGGCCGGGTGATCCACACGATGGGTTGGCCCCTGGGCAGCAATGCCGGCGGCGGCAGCTTCATCTACCATCTCGACAACAACCAGGTTTATGTCGGCTTCGTCGTACACCTCAATTACGAGAACCCGTATCTCTACCCCTATATGGAGTTTCAGCGCTTCAAACATCACCCGATGGTGGCGGAGCTTTTGGAAGGCGGTAAGCGGATCGCGTACGGCGCGCGTGCGATCAGTGAAGGCGGCTGGCAATCGATGCCCAAAGCCGTCGCACCGGGCGTGGCGATCTTGGGCTGCGGTGTTGGATTGGTCAACGTGCCGCGTATCAAAGGCAACCATAACGCGATGCTGTCGGGCAAGGCGGCCGCTGAGGCGGCCTATGATGCCATCGCGGCCGGGCGCGCCTCTGACGAATTATCGGCCTATGAGACTGAGCTACGCAGCGGGCCCATCGCCGATGACCTCAAGCGCGTGCGCAACGTCAAGCCGCTATGGTCGCGATTTGGTTTGATGGGCGGTCTGGCCTTTGGCGGCCTGGATATGTGGGCGGCCAATATCTCCGGGCTGAACCCGTTCGGCACGCTCGATCACGGCAAATCCGACGCTGAAGCAACCGGCAAAGCATCCAAATTCAAGCCGATCGATTACCCCAAACCCGACGGCAAGATCAGCTTTGACCGGCTGACAAATGTCTCGTTTTCAATGACAAATCACGAAGAAAGCCAGCCTGCGCATCTGCATTTGGTCAATCCGACGGTGCCGATTGAAGTAAACTGGCCAACTTACGCCGAACCGGCCGCGCGCTACTGCCCGGCGGGCGTCTATGAAGTGGTTGAAGAAGAAGGCAAAAGCGCGCGCTTTGTGATCAACTTCCAAAACTGCGTGCATTGCAAAACCTGCGATATCAAAGACCCCAGCCAAAACATCGTCTGGACGGTTCCGCAGGGTGGAGATGGGCCCAATTACCCGAATATGTGAGCCACGCTTGATGGACATGGCCCCGGCACAGCCTTACTGTCGGCAGGATTGATCTGACCGGAGCCTTGTGATGCGTCTTGCCGTCATTCTTAGTTTCGCGCTGGCCGCCCCCGTCGCTGTCCCTGCGCAGACAGTCTCGGGGTCCTATCTGGCCGCGCGCCAGGCGGTGATTGATGGCAATCACGCCGAGGCTGCGACCTATTTCGAACAGGCCATCAACCGCGACCGAAGCAATCATGAGCTGATCTCAAACGCCGTTCTGGCCCGCGCAGCACTTGGCGACTGGGCGCGCGCGCTGGAGGTTGGCTCCGCCATCCCCGAAGGCGCCGAGGGGCGCGAGCTTGTCAACATCGTCGAGCAGGTCGACCGGATTGCACAGGGCGCGTATGGCGATGCGATCACCGCGATTGGCGAGGGCCGGGGCGCGGGCCCGCTTGTCGATGATCTGACCCGCGCCTGGATGATGATGGGCCAGGGCGACGTCTCTGCGGCATCCGATCTGCTCAATGAAGTTGCAGCCGCCGGCCCGCTTGCTGATATCGCGCGCTACCATCTGGCCCTTGTCCGCGCCAGTGTCGGGGATTTCGAAGGCGCCGACGCGATTCTGTCGGGCGACGAATTTGGCCCCTTAGCGGTCCGCGCGCGGTCGATCCAAGCGCATGCCCAGGTGCTAGTACAGCTTGGCCGCGTCGAGGACGCGATCGGCATGCTGGATGCGGCAACCGCGCGGGTGCCGGACCCCGCGCTCTTGGTCCTGCGCGCTGCATTGGCCGCGGATGCCGCACGTACCTACGATTTTGTCACAACGCCTGAGGCTGGCGCGGCAGAGGCATTCTACACCGTGGCCCGTGGCCTTGGCACCGATACCGGCGGCGTTCTGGCGCTTGTCTATGCGCGCGCGGCGCGTGTCTTGAACGAAGATCATAGCGACGCCACGATCCTGGCTGCCGAGATGTTGGAGGCGACTGACCAGTTGGAACTGGCCGCCCAGACCTATGCGGAAGTTCCAGGCGATGACCCGCTTTTCATCGCCGCGGAAATCGGCCGTGCCGAAGCGCTGGTCGATCTTGATCGCAGTGAAGAGGCCATAGAGATACTCGTCGCGCTTGCAGCGCGTGAGCCCGATGCGTTCAGCGTGCATGCCACAATCGGCGACACCTATCGCAGGCTGGAGAATTGGGCCGAGGCGACCGAGGCCTACACAACAGCACTTGGCCTCGTCGATGCAACTGAAAGCCGCTACTGGTTTTTGTTCTATAGCCGTGCCATCGCGTACGAACGTCTCGGCGATTGGGATCCGGCTGAGGCCGATTTCCGCACCGCGCTGGAGTTGAACCCCGAACAGCCCCAGGTTTTGAACTATCTTGGCTACTCATTGGTCGAACAGCGCCGCAATTTCGATGAGGCGCTTGATATGATCGAGCGCGCCGTCGCCGCACGGCCCGATAGCGGCTACATCGTCGACAGCCTGGGCTGGGTGCTCTATCGGCTGGGCCGCTTTGAAGAGGCGGTTGAACCGATGGAAGAAGCGGTGCGTCTGGTGCCAACCGATGCGGTGATCAATGACCATCTGGGTGATGTCTATTGGATGGTCGGCCGCCTGCGCGAGGCGGAATTTCAGTGGCACCGCGCGCTTTCCTTTGAGCCCGAAGAGCAAGAGGCCGATCGTATCCGCCTGAAGCTTGAGATCGGCCTGGACGCGGTTTTGCAACAAGAAGGCGGCGTGGGACTGATCAACGAGTGATCGAAACCTTCGCCCCTGCCAAGGTCAATCTCGCGCTGCATATCACCGGTCAGCGCGATGATGGCTACCACCTGCTCGATAGCCTCGTGGTCTTTCCCGATATCGGCGACACGCTCCGTTTCGAAGAGGCGACGGCACGCAAGATGACCGTGACTGGCCCGTTCGCGGGCGGCGTGCCGACGGGACCCGAGAACCTGATCTGGCAAGCGGTTGACCTGCTGGCACCCGGGCGACCCTTGTCGATTACCCTCGAAAAGAACCTGCCCCACGGCGCCGGGATCGGCGGTGGCTCCAGCGATGCCGCCGCAACGCTCAGCGCGCTGTCAGAGGCCTGGGCGCTGCCCCTTCCGGACCCGGCGGCGATCCTTGGCCTAGGCGCCGATGTGCCGGTCTGCGTGGCGGTGATGCCCGCGCGCATGTCCGGGATTGGCGAACGGCTTGCCCCGGCGCCAAAGCTTCCCGATTGCGCCATCCTGCTCGTCAATCCCAGAAAACCAGTATCGACAGGCCCCGTCTTCAAAGGCCTGCAGCAGAAAGATAATCCCCCCATGCCAAAGCCGTCATGGTCAGATTTCGACGGCCTAATTTCCTGGCTCGGCCGGACCCGCAATGATCTCCAGCCCCCCGCCATCGCCTGCGAACCGATGATCTTAGAAGTGCTGGCGACCCTATCTGCCCGTCCCGGCTGCGCTCTCTCCCGCATGTCGGGCTCTGGCAGCACGTGTTTTGGGCTCTATGCCAGCGCCAAAGAAGCTCATTTGGCTGCGCGAGAGATCAGCAAGCAGCACCCAGATTGGTGGGTCCGGGCGACAACGCTGCGCGACTGAGATTACCCTCACATTCCGATCCGCGGCAGCGCGGCCCGAGGAGCAGCCCCTTTTAGGGGCCCGACGAGGGCCGCCCCCCCCGCCCGTCATGAAATGCGGGCCACCACGTAATCGGATAGATCACGCAGCATATCGCGCAACGGATGCTCAGGCAGGGTTTCGATGGCGGCCTTCGCCTTGGCGGCATATCGCAGGGCCTCAGCGCGGGTCTCTTCCAACGTTCCGTGCCGCGCCAAGATCGCCATGGCGTGCGCCAAATCGCCCCGATCCTGCTGGCCCTTGGCAATCGTGCGCTCCCAAAACGCGTGCTCCTGTGCATCCGCCTTGGCAATGGCCCGGATCACCGGCAGGGTCACCTTGCGCTCGCGGAAATCGTCGCCGGTGTTCTTGCCCATCTCGCCAGTGAGCCCGCCCCAATCGAGCAGATCGTCGACAATCTGAAAGGCCATTCCAAGCGCGTCGCCAAAAGATGCAAGCGCCCTGACCTGCGGCTCCGGCACATCCGCAACCACGCCGCCAACCTCCGACGCGGCCTCAAAAAGTGCCGCCGTTTTGCCGCGGATGACTTGGGTATAAACGGTCTCAGACGTGGCAAGGTTTGAGGCGGCCGTTAGCTGCAAGACCTCACCCTCGGCGATCGTTGCAGCCGCCCGGCTGAGGATATCAAGGACCCGCAGGCTGCCGGTTTCGACCATCAACAAAAAGGCGCGCGCAAAGAGGTAATCGCCGACCAGCACGCTCGATTGATTGTCCCATAGCAGGTTCGCCGTGGGACGGCCCCGGCGCTGCGCGCTTTCATCGACAACATCGTCATGGAGCAGCGTGGCTGTATGGATGAATTCAACGGTCGCGGCCAGTTTCACATGCTGATCGCCAGCATAGCCGCACAACCGCGCCGCGGCCAAGGTGATAAGCGGGCGGATGCGTTTGCCACCCGCCTCGACCAGATGCGCCGTGACCTCAGGGATGCGTGGCGCGTGCTCGGACGCCATTCGCGCGCGGATCAGCGCATTTACGGCTGTCATGTCATCGGCAAGCGCGGCCTGCAGGCGCTCATGTGGTTTGCTCGTGATGTCGTCGAGCCCCATCGGCCCTCCTCTCGACAAGTGCCTTACCGCAGCTTAGGTCCGGTTCATGCGAGAGATCTTGCGTTCAACCGACCCGACCGTCATTGCCTTCGCCACAGCACTGCTATCGGGCGAGGATATAGAGTTCTTCGAAATGGACGTCCATATGAGCGTCCTGGAAGGCTCCATTGGCATATTGCCGCGCCGCCTGATGGTCCGCGCCCAGGACGCCTTTGCCGCCCGCGCGGTTTTGCGCGACAATGACCTTCCGGTCTCTGAGGAACGCAGGTGAGCCTGACCCAAGACGCGTTCCTGGACGGGCGCGTATCGGTTTGGCAGCCGCAGAAGGGCTATCGCGCGGCAACCGATCCGGTTTTGCTTGCGGCCGCATGCCCGGCGAAAGCCGGACAAAGCGTTTTGGACTTGGGCTGCGGGGTCGGTGTGGCCGCCCTTTGCCTGATCGCGCGGATCGCGGATTTGAAGATCACCGGGGTGGAGATCCAGGAGGACTACGCAGAACTTGCGCGCCGGAACGCAGCCGAAAACCACGCCTCTTTGCGCGTTGAGACCGCTGATTTGGCCGATCTGCCCGCATCGATCCGGCAACAGAGCTTTGATCACGTCATTGCAAACCCACCCTTTTTTCGTGATGCGCCCGAAAGTGATGATCCAGGCCGGGCCCGCGCGCGCCATGAAACCACGCCGCTGCGCGATTGGGTCGCCATCGCCGAACGCCGCCTGAAACCCAAAGGCTGGCTGACACTGATCGTCACAACCGACCGCGTGCCGGATCTGGTCGCTGCCTGCGCTTCGGGCTTTGGCGATATGACGCTCTTGCCATTGATGCCCCGGCTCGGCCGTCCCGCTTCCCGCGTGCTAGTCAAGGCACGGAAAGGCGGGCGCGGACCGTTTGCGATCCGTGCGCCGCTGATTCTGCACAAAGGCGGGAGCCATATCGCAGACGGTGATGATTATCGCGCTGAGGCACACAACATATTGCGGTATGGTACAGCGATTGAGTGGTGAAACAGTCTATTTCGACCTTTGGGTTGTGCATAGCTTGCATGGCGAACAATCGGGAAGGTGACAGATGGCTTCGTTTATGCTCCCATGATCGTGTTGCATCTCAGATAGGAGGCATGGCCATGTCCGTTGGCGCGCATCTGCAAGAGCTTCGTAAGAAGCATCAGGCTCTAGAGGTCGAGGTAGAACAAGCGCAACGTAGTCCGGGTTTTGACGATCTGGCTGTACGGACGTTGAAGAAAGAAAAGTTGCGGCTGAAAGAGGAAATCCAACGCCTAGAGGCCTAGCGGCCCGCAACGTCACTCGCGGCCACAAATGTCCGGTTCTCCGCAAAGGCCTGGTCAATCTGAGTTAGTTCGACGATCCAGTCGATGAACGTCCGAATCGACGGAGTGTCTTGTTTACCTTCACGACAGACCAGCCGGGTTTGTGACTGCAGCGATAGGGCCGTTGGAAATGGCGCCACCAGCCGCCCAGCTTTGAGGTCATTTGCCGTCAAGGATATCCGGCCTAGGACAACGCCGCCGCCCAAAATTGCCGCGTCGATGGCGTGATCGGATTGGCTGAAACGCGGGCCGACCGGCGGTGCGTCCCCCAGCCCCGCTGCCCGAAACCAGGTTGACCAGGACACGTCGGGCTCAATCCGCGAGATGTCTTCTTGGTGCAACAACATCATGTCTCGCAGATCCTCCGGCCCGTTCAGACTGGCGGCCAAATCGGGCCGCATCATCGGCGTGACCCATTCATCAATGATCGGCTGAACATAGCTGCCCGGCATCTGACGCACTGGCCCGAACCGGATGGCGACATCAATGCCGTCGCGGTCGAGATCCAAGAGGTTCAAGCTTGCCGTGAGCCGAAGATCGATCTCAGGATGTGCCGCGGCGAAGGTGTAAAGATTAGGCGCCAGCCACTTCGCGGTGATGGCCGGACCAGCGGTCACAACCAGCAACGGCGAGTCCGCGCGGCGCCGCACCTCGCGCCAGCTGTTTTGCAACGCGGCAAATGCAGGGCCAACGCCGGCGGCCAGCATCTCACCGGCCTCAGTCAGTTCAACCGCGCGATTAAGCCGCCGGAAAAGCGGCGCGCCCAGATGATCCTCTAGCGACTTGATCTGATAGCTCAGCGCTGCGGGCGTCACGTTTAGCTCTTCGGCCGCCTTCGAAAAACTCATCTGCCGGGCAGCGGCATCAAAAGCGCGCAAACTGGTGAGCGGAGGCAGGCGGTCGGACATTTCACGTCAATATAACTTAACTGAAGCCAGGGAAAGTCTCGTTTGTCGAATGGATCGGAAATCGCCATGTTACGTGCATCCGACAGCCTAAAGGAGGCAAAAGATGTTTTTTGACAATACAACAGACCCGAAAGTCCGCGCTGCGATCCACCGCGCCCATCGTGAGCGGGGCAAGATCATGGGCGAAGTCTGGAACTGGGTGTTAAGGAGAAGTTAATCAGCCATGCATCCAGCGCCAGGCGGGTTTGCAGCAATTGCGCTACCGCAGATCGCGCCTTGCCGCCATATAAAGTCGCATGGGAGGCCCATAGACGACAGGCAGGACCTGAGCATGTTTGAAATGCAGAGCCGAGAACAGATCGACGAAATCATCCAACGCGCCCGTTTCGAACGGGCCCGCGTGATGCAGCAAGGCCTATCCTGGGTCGGCCGCAAGCTGGCCAGCCCGTTCCGCGCGGTCTTGAACCGGTCAGAGCCGCGCAATTCCCACAGCTAAGCCGATCGCCTGCCGGGCGGGCTATTGCGGCCCGCTCAAAAGGACCGGATCTCTATCGAATGATGATGGTGCAAACCGAGCCTACCGCCCCATCCATCCGCCATCGACCATCAAAACGGCACCGTTGACATAATCCGACGCAGGCGAGGCAAGAACCACAACCGGCCCGGCACAGTCTTCCAGCTTGCCCCAACGACCCTGCGGGATGCGATCTAAGATCGCCTTGGCGCGTTCGGGATCATCCTGCAGGGCTTGGGTGTTGTCGGTTGCGCGTTAGCGGTTCGCCCGGCACGCGGCGTCATGCGCTTGAGGCGTCGGAACGCGACGGACGTGATCGCGACTGGCACCAATTGATATGTATGCCCATGTGAGGGGGCGAACGGGCGACATGCCCGGCGATGCGGCGCCTGGCTCATGGCGTTTGCGCACGAGAACGGGATTTACAACAAGATGCGTTCTCACCGATATCAACCGCGTTTGGCTTTGACGGCTTCAAAGGCCTGCCGGCGTTGAACGAAGAAACACACCCCGCCACCGAAAAGGCGTGCAATGTCGGCGACCGCCTCCACGACGCCTGACATTTCATGCCCGATCACCCGGCTGAAGCCAACGCGGGCAGCCATATTGCCGTGAAAGACATGCATGTCGGCGGCCTCCGAGATCTGACCAAATCGGGCTTGGTCTTCGGGAATGACAGGCTCTTCGAACCAGGTGATATCATAAGGTTTAAGCGCGCCACATGGCGCGATCGCCTGGGCGACGTTCATCGAGTCATTGGCATCGACCATGAAAGTGGCATCGGGCACGACCAACTCCCTCACGGCACGGACACGGGCGATGTCTTCGGCAAGATCGGGCGCGCCGATCTTAATCTTGCCCCCATAAAAGCCCGCATCAAGATACCATTGGATCGACGTCAATGGCTTGGGCAGATCGAAGTGCAAATCGATCCTGCCGGCATAGGCGCGGCAGCGCTGCGCGGCGTCGCCCGCCATCTGCCAAAGCGGCTGATCGGTGCGCTTGCCACGCAGGTCCTACAGGGCGATGGCAATTGCCGAAATGGCAAATGCCGCGATGCCGCCGCGGCCGACATCATGGATGGCCCATCGCATATCTTGATAGAGCGCTTCGACATCCGCGGCTTTACGGGCGATCAGGGACGGCGCCAGGTCATTGGTGATTAGCGCTGCACTTGCGTGCCCGCCGCGTCCGCCGGTACAGGTTTAGCGCGCGCCTTCTGATCCATCTGCAAGGCGCAATGCCGCGGTGATAAGCTGAAAATGGGTATGGTCGCCATGTTTGGCATCGGTCAATGTGTCCGCCAACGGCACGTGGAATAGACGGATGTCCATATCGGAGATGGCACTGCGTGTCTTGGGAAGGTGCGCTTCATGAAGCGAGCCATTCTGGTATGACCAAAATGACGCTATTCTTGAGACACAGCACCAAAAACGCCAAGATTCTTGAGGATATTGCGATTTTTGTCATATAAAAATGGGTCAATTGGGGATTGAGCCCATGGGGCCACCTGGCGGGCGCGCGGCCGATCACGTGGTCAAGACGCTGGAGGAGCGGATCCGGCGCGGGGCGTTTGCCGATCGCGACGCGCTGCCGCCGGAAAGAGATCTGATGGAAGAATTTGGCACCAGCCGAACCGTTGTCCGTGAGGCGGTGCGCGTGTTGTCCTCCCACGGGTTGATCGACGCCAAACCGCGGCACAGGCCGGTGGTGCGCCAGGTCGGCTTTGAGGCGGCGATAGATGCCGCCGGCGCCGTGGTCACGCATCTTCTGCACAAGCCGCGTGACGTGAAAAACCTCTTTGATACCCGCATTCTGGTCGAGGCCATGCTGGCCCGCCAGGCGGCCTTGTCTGCTGACCGCGAGGACATCTTCGATCTCAAAGCAGCGCTTGCCGCCAATGCCGCAGCGGTTCATGACAGCGAGATGTTTTATAAGACAGACATTCAGTTCCATAGCGTTCTTTACCGTGTTTCTGGCAATGAGGCGCTGCCCGCGATCCACCGCGCCTATACAACATGGCTTGCGCCGCAATGGTCGAAGATGCCGCGCCTGCCAGAACGCAACGCCCAGAACCTTGCGGCACATACCGCTATTCTGGACGCGATCTTGCTGCGCGATCCGGACGCCGCTGAGGTTGCGCTCCGCACCCATTTGGAAGACGCTTGGGCGCAAGTCCGCCAAACCTTCGGCGATCTTTAGATGATACAACCAAAGCGTCCGATCCAGCGCATCGCCTGCGTTGGCGAAGTCATGATCGAGCTCATCGCAAAGCCGGATGGCTCTGCCCGCCTAGGCGTTGCGGGCGACACGTTCAATACCGCCGTCTATCTGGCGCGCGCTTTGCGTGGCACCGATATCAGCACGTCTTACGTGACCGCGCTTGGCACCGATCCCTATTCGGACCGCATCATGGCCGAAGTTAAATCGCACGGCCTCAATGACGCGCTGATCGAGCGGCGCGATGGCGCCATGCCTGGCTTATACGCGATCGACACGGACGCGGCGGGGGAGCGGAGCTTTAGCTATTGGCGCTCGGCATCCGCTGCACGGCAGATGTTCTCCGGCACAGGACTTACACTTAACGCGCTGAATGCGTTCGATCTGGTCTATCTATCGGGCATCTCCGTCGCCATTCTGCCGCCACCGGTCCGCGCGGCGATCCTCGATTGGGCGGATGAGTTTCGCGCCACCGGCGGCACCTTGTCCTATGACAGCAACCATCGGCCGCGCCTGTGGGAAGATGCAGCGACCGCCCGCGCAGCGTCCGAGCAGATGTGGCGTCGCACCGATATCGCGCTGCCTTCGGCCGATGACGAGCAAGATCTGTTTGGTGATCCCAATGCGGATGCCGTTGCCCATCGTCTGCGCGGCTGGGGCGTGCGTTTTGGCGCGCTCAAGCGTGGGCCAGACGGCCCGCTCGACCTCTCCGCCCAACATCGTTTCACCCCGCCCAATGACGCCGTCACGGTCGTTGACACAACCGCCGCCGGGGACAGTTTCAACGCCGCCTATTTGGCTGCGATTGCGCGCGGCGAAGACGGGGCCCGGGCGATGGCCGATGGCCACGCTTTGGCCTGCCGCGTCATCGGCGCACCCGGCGCCATCCTGCCGGACTGATCGGGTGGGTCAGCAGGACAAATAGACCGTGCGTTTCTGCAAGTAGCCTTCGATCCCGTGCACGCCGTCTTCGCCGCCCAAATCGCCAAGCATATGGCCATTGTGGTAGCCTTGGATGATGCCGGTAATCCCGGAGTTCGGAAAGATGGTGCCGGTTTCCAGCCGCTGGATCGCGTCCATGTCGATAGATGGATTTTGCGTCCATAGATTGGCCGAAAGCCCGTGGGGCCGGGCATCGGCAATCGCCAGGGCATCTTCGTGATCGCGGAGCCGGGCGATAGGCTCGACAGGCCCAAAGATCTCCTCGCGAAGGGCTGCGGTTTCGGCCGTCGCATCGACAGGCACCGTCGGCTCCTACTTATGCACGCCGGCAAATTCGAGGCCTTCGGGGCGCTTTTCACCAGCCGCAGGCCTCGCCCCTCCGGCCGCGGAACCGGCGACGATCCGCTCGACCCGCGACAGCGCATCCGCCGTCGTGATCGGCCCCGGCTTTGCGCCCGATCAGCGCCATCGGGTAGCCATGGGCGCAAAGCCCAAGTGTCACGCCAAATGTCACCCGTTGGATCAAGCCCTGTTTGCGTGCATTATCAGACGGAAAGGTCTCGCCCTGCATACGGCCCGCGTCTTCGGCCGAATAGGTCAGGTAACGAACGATGTCGGTGAACTCAGCGCCAGCCTCGGCTCGGGTCTTGCCCTGTTCGTGCACCAGCAAGTGTTCCGGCAGGTCACGCTCAGCTGCTCTTACCTCAGCAATCTTGTAGATAAACTCAGCTTGGCTTTGCGCGGGCAAAAGCAGCCAGTCTTTCTGCGTTTTGGCAGATGTCTCGATTGCGCGGGCCACGTCCTGGGCTGTGCAGGCCGGTCTGAACCAGGATCGCACCGCGGTGCAAACCGAACGAGACGTCGCGGTTGGTCGCGGGCTTTTCAAGCCCTTGGACGGAAAGCAACACCTCACCGGCGATGGCTTTGTGCGGCTTGATGACATCGTCAAGCTCAGGCCCGGTCATCGGTTTGATCGCGGCGCCTTCGGTTGGGGCAGCGGTTTGGTCCGGGCGCACGATCTTGCCGTCGCGCATCACCGTGACCTGCTCCGCAATGCCAAGCGCGCCGGCATCGGCCGGGCTGGTGATCCCGATGGCCTCACCGTCCATCTCGATCATGCCCTTACCGCAGGTGATAACCCCGCCCAGGACTTTCATCAGGGTCGAATGTCCCGCCCCGTTCAGGCCGGTCACGGCCAGACCATTGATGATCATCCCGCAAAGCAGCACGCCCCGGATCGTGGCAAAAAGCCTGCCGCGGCCGCCCAACGGCAATGTGCCGCCAACGATCACGGTGATGTTGGCCAACAGGCCTGCCAGCGCGCCCGACAGCACATATACCCAGACCCGTGCACGCTCAGCGCGGCGGCCAAGCACACAGGCGGTGTTTACATTGGCACCGGCCGCACATCCGGCCTTACCGTCTAGGCCAAAGCCGAAAAGCCAGCGCAAAACCCCAATTGGCGGCGGATTGAATTATCAAAATGAATATTTTTCCGCGAATCGCTTAACCAACTCGGTTTGGCGCAAGCTGCCCGCCGCGCTGCGTGATTTGCAGATTACATTAACCCTATTGGAAAAACACGCACGATCCATAATACCACCGCAGGTTGTAGCGGCGGGCGAAACCGCGCATTCGCAGCTTTCAAAGATTGGAAGCTCACCCTGTGATCTAAGCAGTTATTGTGGCCTGTGGATCAAAATTGTAAAATTCAATTCGTCAAATCTAGTAATGAAAATGGCATCGCAAAATGCCCTAAAGAGACCATATTTCCCCCGCGCCCGGTCGGCTTTTCCTTTATTATTCCTTAATAGATTGATAGGGTCTTAACGCGTCGCCGCGGCCGTTAGAGCTTTGGCTACGCGGCGTGTTTGTTGCATAATGAAAACGAGTGCCTGTCGTGAATGTTCTGGGTAAATCATTTAGCCATTCTTGGGTCGTGAATGAAGGATCGGCGCCAAAAGCCGCCGTCCACGACATCTTTGCCCAACTCGCCTCAGAACAATCCGATCGCATCGCGCTAGAGCTTGGCCGGCCAGACGCGCCAGCGAAGCAAAAGCTGACCTATGGTGAGCTAAACCGGCATTCCGATGATCTTGCCTTTGCG
The DNA here is from genome assembly GCA_039191215.1 of Pseudomonadota bacterium. GTDB lineage: Bacteria > Pseudomonadota > Alphaproteobacteria > Rhodobacterales > Rhodobacteraceae > HKCCE3408. The sequence goes on along the minus strand of JBCCXT010000006.1, from coordinate 75,895 downwards.
CTGATTGCCGATGGCGTGGTACCGGGTGATGTCGTTGCGGTTCAGACCGACCGCTCATTTGATCTAATCATCGCGCTGTTGGCGATCTTGAAGGCGGGGGCGGCCTACCTGCCGCTTGATCCATCTTATCCGGCGGATCGCCTGGCTTTCATGGTCGAAGACAGTGGCGCGGCGCGCATCGTCTTGTCAGATGGGATCATGCCTTCGGCGGCCGGCCTTTCGCCGATTGTTGTTGGTGCGACCGGCCCGCGCGTCGACCTGCCGGCCGCGTCGGCCGATGATCTGGCCTATGTGATCTACACCTCCGGCTCCACCGGCAAACCAAAGGGTGTGATGACCCCGCATCGCGGCATCGCGCGGCTGGTTGTGGGGGCTGAGTTCACGCAATTTGACGCCGATCAGCGGTTTTTGCAGATGGCGCCGGTGGCCTTTGACGCGGCCACGCTGGAGATCTGGGGCCCGCTCCTGAACGGCGGCACTTGCGTGATCTATCCGGGCGCTGGCCTGCCTGATTTCGACGCGCTTGCGGGCGTTCTGGCGCAGTCGCGCATCACGACGCTGTGGCTGACCAGCTCTCTGTTTAACGCGGTGGTCGATCGTGATCCCAAGCTGCTTGACGGGCTGCATGCCCTGCTTGTCGGCGGTGAGGCGCTCTCGGTGCCCCATATTCGCCGCGCCTTGGATGCGCTCGATTGCGCGATAATCAACGGCTACGGTCCGACCGAGACAACAACCTTTGCCTGCACCTATGAGATTCCGCGCGATCTGCCGGCAGATGCGCCGGGCATACCCATTGGCAAACCGATCAACCGCACGGCCATTGCGGTATTGGATGACCGGGGCGAGCCGGTCGGGGTCGGAGAGGCGGGCGAGCTTTGCATCGCCGGTGACGGTCTGGCTCTGGGTTATCTGAACCGTGCCGAGACCACCGCCGAACGCTTCATCGACGAACCGCGCGTGCTGGGCGAGCGCTACTACCGCACGGGCGATCTGGTCTGCCAGGACACGGACGGCAACGTCATCTTTCTTGGGCGCCAAGACAGCCAGGTCAAGCTTGCCGGGTACCGGATCGAACTGGGTGAGATTGAGGCCGCGCTAAAAGCCCGGCTCGACGTGACCGATGCGGCCGTCATCGTCGATGGCGAAGGCACGGGGCGTCGCTTGGCGGCCTTCATTGTTGGCGCCGATCTGCCTGACGACCACGTCCTGCGCAACGATCTGGCCGCCGGGCTGCCGGACCATATGCTGCCGGCGGTGTTCCAACGGCTCGACAGCCTGCCGCTGACCGAAAACGGCAAGCTGGACCGCAAAGCGCTGACGGTGTCGCGGCGCCGTCGCCCCGACCTGCGCTATCCTTATGCCGCCCCGCGCGGTCCGCGCGAGCAATTTGTCGCCATGGCCTGGGAAGAGATGCTGGGTGTGGACGGGATCGGCCGGGCTGACCGGTTCTTTGAACTTGGCGGTTCGTCCCTGATGGCGACCCAGTTTATTGAGATGTGCCGGGCGGAGAAGGGCTTTGACCTGACCGTGGCAGAATTTTTCAGCCTGCCGACGCCGGAACATATCGCCGAGATCTGGGTCTCTCGTGAAGCGGCCCCAACGCTTGCCACCCGCACCCGGCGCGCGGCCGACCGGCCGACCGGCAATGACCAGATCGCCATCGTCGGCGTCTCTGCACGCGCCGCAGGCGCCGATACGGCGCATGAATTGTGGGATCTGATGGTGGCCGGTAAATCCGGCCGGGTCGACATCACGGCCGACGACCTTATCGCTGCGGGTTTTAGTCCCGAATTGCTCGACGATCCGGATTTTGTGCCCTCGTCTTACCCTCTGAAAAACCACAAAGGGTTCGATCACAAATTCTTCGGCTTCACCCCGCGAGAGATCGAGATCATGGATCCGCAGCAGCGGATCATGCTTGAGGCGGCCTGGATGGCGCTTGAGGATGCGGGCCACGACACCCAACAGGGCGGCGACCGGATTGGCGTGTTCGGCGGGGTCGGGCGCAACGCCTACCAGCTTGAAAACCTCATGAGCGTGAAGCGCTGGCGCGATATGAGCCACGATTATTCCGTGATGATCGGCAATGAGCGTGACTTCCCTTGCACCCATATCGCTTACCGCCTGAGCCTGACAGGCCCTGCGATGACGGTACAGACGGCGTGCTCCACATCCGGCACTGCGATCCACCTGGCCGCCGAAAGCCTGCGCAAAGGCGAATGTGACATGGCGCTGGCGGGTGGGGCGAAATTCCTCGTGCCGCATCGTGCGGGCTACATGTACCACGAAGGCGGCCCGCTTACGCCTTCGGGCCGGATCGCGGCCTTTGACGCCAAGGCCGACGGCATGATCCGCGGCTCCGGCGTGGCGATGCTGGCGATGAAGCGGCTGGATGACGCGATCGCCGAGGGCGACAACATCTATGCCGTCATGATCGGCTCGGCGGTCAACAATGACGGCGCCAACAAGGCCGGCTTCTCCGCCCCCTCCTCGATCGGCCAGTCCGACGTGATCGCTGAGGCGTATTTGAACGCCGGGATTACCGCCGATGATGTCTCGCTGATCGAAGCGCATGGCACCGGCACGCTGCTTGGCGACCCAATTGAGATCGAAGGCCTGACGCGGGCATTCCGCGAAACGACCGACCGCAAGCAGTTCTGCGCCATCGGCTCGATCAAGACCAATACCGGCCATCTTGATGCGGGCGCCACGGCGGCGGGCACCGTTAAGGCGGCGCTCGCACTCAAGCACGGGGTGATCCCGCCAAGCTTGAATTTCTCTGAGCCGAACCCGGCCATTCCCTTTGCCGACAGCCCGTTCTTTGTCGCCGGAGAGGCGCTGGCTTGGCCCAAGGGCGACGTGCCGCGGCGCGCGGGCATCAGCTCGTTCGGGATGGGCGGCACAAATGCCCATATCGTGATCCAAGAAGCGCCTCAGATCGCGCCCTCTGATCCGGCGGTGGGGCCCCAGCTTATCGTCCTGTCGGCCAAGACCGACACCGCGCTCACCGCGCGTTGCGAAGACTTGGCCGATTGGTTGGACGCAAACCGCGATGCCAACTTGGCCGATGTCGCCTATACGCTGCTGACCGGTCGGCGGCGGATGGAAAAGCGACTGGCGTTCCTGGCGTCTTCTGTGGACGAAGCCATCGCCAAGTTGCGCGCCCGCAACCCGCGCGAGATGATCCGCAGCGCGATGGCCGCCGACGAGGCGGAGCTTGTCTTTCTCTTTGCAGGCGGCGGCGCGCAATATGCTGGCATGGCCATGGGCCTTTACGATTGGGCGCCGGAGTTTCGCGCCGCACTCGACAGGCTCGACACAGCCTACACAACGGCGACCGGCGTCAGCCTGATCGAGATCATCCGCGCCGATGGCACGCTAGAGACGCCAACAACCGCGCTGCCCGCGCTTTATGCCATCGAATATGCGATGGCCGCGCAATGGGTGGCCTGGGGCGCGGAACCGTCGGCCATGATCGGCCATTCGATGGGCGAATACACCGCCGCCGTGATGGCCGGAGTGATGTCGCCCGAAGACGGGCTGAACATCGTGATGGTCCGTGGTGAGTTGTTTGATACCCTGCCTGAGGGCGCGATGCTAAGCGTGCCGCTGGGTGCGGATGTGGTCGAGCCGCGACTTGACGCATCGCTGTCGATCGCGGCGGTGAATGCCGAAGGCCAATGTGTGGTCTCCGGCCCGGTTGACGCCATCGAAGCCCTGCGTGCGGCCTTTGAGGCCGAAGAGGTCGAAACCCGCCGCGTCCATATCAACGTGGCGGCGCATTCAGCCATGGTGGAGCCGATCTTGGATCGCTTCCGCCGGGCGTTTGAACAGATCGAACTGCGCGCGCCGACCCGGCCGTTCATCTCCAACGTCACAGGCACCTGGATCACGGATGCCGAAGCGACCAGCCCCGATTACTGGGCGCGCCACCTGCGCGGCACAGTACGCTTCGCCGATGGCGTCGGCACGCTGTTGGAAACCCAAGGCCGGGTGTTTCTCGAACTGGCGCCGGGTCAGGTGCTCAGCACGCTCACACGGCAGCATTCGCGGCGCTCGGCGGACCATGAGATCTCGGCCACGATCCGTCATCCGCGCGAGACCGACCCGGATGTGACCTTCCTGCTTAACGCGCTTGGCAAGGCCTGGATGTCGGGCGCGGTCTTGAACTGGAAATCGCTCGCCCAGGGGCGCCGGTTAAAGCTCGCCCTGCCGGTCTACCGCTTTGACCGGGTCGAGCTTTGGATCGATCCGCAGCCCTACGCGGACGCAATCGAGGGCGGCCTGACGCCTGTGGCGCCTGCCGCGGAAACCGTCGTGCTGCCCGGCGCGGATGGGCCACGCACCAGCACCGAGGCGCCGGCGCCAGCGCCCTTGGCTCCGGCCGATAAACGCGGCGCGATCCTGGCCAAGCTCAAAGCGATCATCCATGATCTGAGCGGTCTGCCGATGGAGGCCATCGACGAACACGCGACTTTCCTGGAATTGGGCTTTGACTCGCTCTTCCTGACCCAGGCCAATGCGGCGTTCAAAAAGGCCTTTAAGGTCAAGCTGAACACGCGCCAATTGATCGAAGATCTGCCGGTCCTCGACGCACTCGCGGACTATCTTGATGGCATTGTGGCGGCCGACAACCCCGCGCTAGGCGCAGCCCCCGTGCCCGCATCCGTGCCGACCCCGGGTTCAGCCGATGCACAGGCAGGGTCGGATGTCACACCAGCTGCTGCGCAGGCGGGCAAGACGGCGGCGGCACCCAATGTGCAGGTCCCGTCTTTCACCAAGACCGAAAAATTGGTGCTGACCCCGGCGCAGGAGGCCCATATCGACGCGCTGATCGCCGAGACCATCCGGCGCACGCCAAAAGCCAAGGCCTCAACCCAGGCCTCGCGCCGCGCCTTGGCCGATCCGCGCACAGTGCAAGGCTTCAAGACCCGCTGGAAAGAGATGGTTTACCCCATCCTGTCGGACGAGGCCAAAGGCGCTTATGTCTGGGATACGGACGGCAACAAATGTATCGATCTTGTCGGTGGCTACGGCGTCACCTTCCTCGGCCACCAGCCCGATTTTGTCGTCGACGCGATCCGTGAGCAGTCGGAAAAGTCGCTGGCCATCGGCCCGCAGACCGTGCTGGCAGGCGAAGTCGCCCAGATGGTCACCGAGATGACCGGGATGGAGCGCGCGGCATTTTGCAATACCGGGTCCGAGGCGGTGTTGGCCGCCGTGCGCATGGCCCGCACCGTGACGGGTAAATCCAAGGTCGCCAAATTCGACGGCCATTACCACGGCATTTTTGATGAGATGCAGGTCCGCGGCTCGGGCCAGGGCAGCCGTCTGACGACCTTCCCCTCCGCCCCCGGCATCCCCGAAGAGGCGATCCAAAACACGATCATCCTCGATTACGGCGACCCGGATGCCTTCAACGTCATCCGCGAAAACGCGGATGACCTGGCGCTGGTCCTGGTGGAGCCGGTGCGCAGCCGCAATCCCGATTTCCAGCCCATCGAATACGTGCAAGCCTTGCGCAAACTGACCGAAGAGCTTGGCATCCCGCTTCTGTTCGATGAGATCGTGACAGGCTTCCGCTGCCACCCGAAAGGTGCGCAACACGTCTTTGGCATCCGCGCCGATATGGCGACCTATGGTAAGGTCATCGGAGGTGGCCTGCCCATCGGCGTTGTCACGGGTTCCGCACTTTACATGGACACGCTCGATGGCGGCCATTGGGAATTCGGCGATGACAGCACGCCAACCTCCGACATGACTTGGTTTGCCGGCACTTTCGTGCGCCACCCGATGGCGCTGGCCACGACCAAGGCCGTGCTCGAACATCTCCAATCCGAAGGCCCGGCGCTGCAGGACGGTATGACCGCGCGCGCCAAGGTGCTGGTCGATGAGTTGAACGCGTTTTTCGCCCAGGTCTCCGCGCCCTTGAAGATGGAGCAATTTTCATCGGTTCTGCGCCTCACACAGACCGAATTCAGCGAATATTCCGACCTGCTGTTCTTCCATCTGCGCAATCGCGGGATCATGACCTATGAGGGCCGCCCAATCTTCATCTCTGCGGCCCATACGGCCGATGATCTGGCCCAGGTACGCGACGCATTCATCGATGCCGTCAATACGCTGATCGATGCCGGGCTGATGCAAGGCACGCGTCCTGATGGCTCGCGCATCGTGCCGCTCAGCACCAACCAGCAAGAGATCTGGCTGTCGGCCCAATTCGGCCCCGGTGCCAGCTGCAGCTACAATCTGTGCTCGACGATTGAGCTGAAAGGCGCGCTTGATGTAGCGGTGCTGGAGCGCGCGCTCAATGATCTGACAGATCGCCACGAGGCGCTGCGCACTGTGCCCAATGCCGATGGTGAGACGCAGACCATCCATGCCGTGCTCGATCTGCCGCTGATGCAAACCGATTTGAGCGAGCTTAGCGCTGCGGCCCGGGCTGAGGCACTGGATGCAGCCCAGGTCGCGGAGGTCGAAACACCGTTTGATCTGGCCAACGGTCCGCTCATCCGGGCCCATCTGCTGCGCCTGGGGCCGGATCATCACAAGCTCTTGCTGACCGGGCACCATGTGACGGTCGACGGCTGGTCCTGCGGTGTCATGGTGCGTGAATTGGGCGCCCTTTATGTTGCACGCCGCGATGGCGTTGCGGCCGATCTGCCCGCGCCGATCCAGCTCAGCGACTATCTCGCCTATCTCAACCGGGCCGACACAATCGAGGCCCGCCAGGAGGCCCGCGCCTATTGGATCGACCTATATAAGGACGGCCTTGTCCGGGTCGATTTCCCAACCGATCGGCCGCGCCCAAAGACCCGCGATGTCGCCGCCAGGCGGATGACGCTTGATGTCCCCGCCGCCACGATCGACCGGCTGACAGAACTTGCCGCGGGCGAAGGCACCACGCTTTTTTCCGCGCTGATTAGCGGGTTTGGCGCCTATCTGCACCGCATCACGGGTGTGCCGAAGAACGCGCTTGGATTTGCCGCGGCAGGCCAGCCGCTTGTCGGCCAGGCCCCGCTTTTGGGCCATTGCGTGACATTCCTGCCGCTCCAAGTGGAAACCCAAAGCGGCGACACGTTCGAAAGCCTCCTGCGCCGCACCGGCCACGGCCTGCTTGATGCGCTGGAATACCAAAACTTCGATTTTGTGTCCTTCGTCAAAGATGTCGCCAAAGACCGCGATCTCGACTGGGCGCCGATGGTGACCGTGGCGATCAACCTCGATGCCGCCGCCAAAGAGGCGCCCTTCGCCGATTTCGACGCCGTGACCGACAGTGTCGGGCGGCGCTACGAACAGCTCGACCTGTTCATCAACTTCATGAAGACCGATACCGGGGCAGAGCTGCAATGCACCTATAACCTCGCGCTTTTTGATGCCGAAACGATCGAACGGCGGATGTCGGAATATCTGGCCCTCTTGGCGGCGGCCGCAGAGTCACCGGCGGTTCCGGTCAGCCGGCTTGATGTGGTGGCCCCGCAAGATCGCGCGAAACTGGCCAATTGGCAGGGCCATGCGGTCGACTATCCGCGCGATGCGTCTCTGCCCGTGCTCTTTGACCAGATCGCGCAGTCGGCGCCCGACAGCACGGCCCTTGTTGCCGCAGACGGGCAAGAGATCAGCTATGGCGCGCTTGCTGCGGCGGCCGATGCCTGGGCGCGCGACTTGGTCGCGCGTGGTGTGAAACCGGGCGATTATGTCGGCGTGCTTTTGCCACGCGGGCCCGAATTGATCGCAGCCTATATCGCGATCATGAAAGCGGGTGCGGCTTACGTGCCGCTGGACGCGGGCATGCCTGCTTCGCGGGTGGCGTTCATCCTGGGCGATTGCAGCGCGCAGGTCGTGCTGAGCTACGGCGCACCTGCTGTTGATTTGCCCGACGGGATTGAACTGGTCGATCTGGCCGGAAATCCCCGGGTCTGGGCGGGTGAATTACCCGGTGCCAGCGCCCTGGATCCTGCCTATCTGATGTACACGTCCGGCTCGACGGGGCAGCCCAAAGGCGTGATCGTGCCGCATCGCGCCATCGCGCGTCTGGTGCTGGGCAACGACTTTGCACAATTCGATCCGTCACGGCGATTCCTGCAACTGGCCCCGGCCAGCTTCGATGCCGCAACCTTTGAGATCTGGGGCGCGCTGTTGAACGGCGCCACGCTGGTTTTGCCGGATGCGGACTTGGCCACAGATATCGACCGGCTGCGTGACACGCTGCTGCGTCAACGGATCACCACGCTATGGCTGACCGCGGCGCTTTTTAACGCCATCGTCGATCGCAATGCCAGCGCCCTTGCCAGCGTGCAAGAGGTGCTGACAGGCGGCGAAGCGCTCAGCGTGGCGCATGTCCGCAATGCTCAGGCCGCGCTGCCGAATGTTCAGCTGATCAACGGCTATGGCCCGACCGAAAATACAACCTTTTCCTGCACCTATCCGATCCCCGCATTGACCGAAGAGGACACATCGGTGCCGATCGGTCGGCCGATCGCAAATACCCGCGCCTATATCGTCGATGGCGATCTGCGGCCGGTCCCGCCGGGCATACCAGGCGAGTTGGTCGTCGCCGGGGACGGGCTGGCTTTGGGCTATCTCAACCGCCCCGATCTGACCGCAGCAAGCTTCGTGCCGGCCCCCGTTCTGGGCGAGGATCAGGTCTATCGCACCGGCGATATCTGTCGGTATCGCAGCGACGGGCTGATTGACTTTGTCGGCCGGCGTGACGGTCAGATCAAGCTGCGCGGGTTTCGGGTCGAGCCGGGCGAGATCGAAGCGGTTATGGCGGCCGTTCCCGGCATCGATCAGGCTGCCATTTTGCATGATGCGGAACGGGCGGCTCTGTTTGGGTTTTATGTCGGTGCGCCGACGCTTGAGGCGCTGACAGCCATCCTGCGGGACCGGCTGCCGCGCCATATGGTGCCGTCGCGCCTGATCCAATTGCCGGATATGCCGGTCACGGCCAATGGCAAACTGGATCGCGCCGCCCTGGTTGATCGGATCGACGAGGTCAGCCACAGGCCCGATGATGCGGCGCCGTTATCAACCTATGAGGTTGGTTTGGCTGCAATCTGGCGCGATCTTTTGGGCATCGAAGAGATCGGCCGGGACTCGGATTTCTTCGCATTGGGTGGGCATTCGCTGCTGGCGGTCCAGCTCTTTGATCGCATCAAGGCGATCTTTGGGCCCGTCATGGCGATGTCGACCCTGTTTTCGCACCCCACGCTCAGCGCGCTTGGCCGCGCGGTTGAGGCCGCACAGCAGGAAACGGCAGACGGTGTTGATCCAGATGCGCCTTGGGACACATCCGTGGTGATCCATCCGGGCAATTTGGGCAGTACTGCAACGCCGCTTTTCATCGTCGGCGGCGCGGGCGGCAACGTGAATAACCTGGCCGAGCTTGGTCGCCTGATGGGCCAGCACCGCAAGGTGGTCGCGTTCCAAAGCCGTGGCGTTTTGGGGCACAAGCCGCATCACACGATCGAAGAAATTGCCGCTGAAAACCTGCACTACCTCGCGCAGCACCAGGAAAGCGGGCCGGTTGTGCTTGCGGGCTATTCCGCCGGTGCCACAACCGCGTTTGAGATGGCGCGCCAGCTTGAAGCAAAGGGCCGCAAGGTTGTGGCACTTATCCTGATTGACAGCATGGCGCCCGGGTTTGGCGTGGATTACTTTGATCCAAATCGCAGTCGGTCGCTATTGACCAAATCCGGTCGGCGTCGCTTCCGTTCCTCGGCGCGGATGTGGCTGCGCCATGGGCCGAAGCTGTTGGCCAACAGGATACGCACGGCGGGGATTTCCCGCTCAAAAGAACCGCAAAACGCTGGGCTGCACATGAAGCGGCACCAGCAGATGGTGGCAGACTGGTTCGATGCCGCGCGCACGTACAAAGGTGGGGCGTATAACGGCCAGGCGAGCCTTTTGATGGCAGATAATCAGCAGCATCTGCGCGGCCAGCTCTTCCGCCAGCAATTTCCAAGCCTGGGATGGGATCAGTACGTGGCGCCCAGCCGCCTGTTATGCCATCAGCTTGATGCCGGTGATCATGCCGATCTGGTAGAAGGGAAGCATGCAAAGGAAATTGTCCGCATCATCGAGGCCGAAATCGAACGCGGCTGAGGTGGCGATGGATGGTGTTGAGCTGAGCCTGTGGCGGCTGGGTGACGACACCGATATCGCTTTGGCTGCCGCCCGCGCGCTTTTGTCGCCAGATGAGGCGGCCCGGGCCGCGCAGTTTCATTTCGATCCTGACCGGGACCGCTTCACGCGCGCCCGGGGCTTGCTCCGTCAGGCCTTGGCCGAGGCGACCGCAGGCGATGCAGCCGGGCTCGTTTTCAGCTATGGGCCGGCGGGGAAGCCCGCACTGTCGGGTGGCCCAGCCTTCAACCTGTCGCATTCCGGTGACCGCGCGGCCCTGGCCATCGCGCCATCCGGTGCGGTTGGTGTCGATGTGGAGCTCTTGCAGCAGCGGCCGAGCCTGCTGCGCAATCTACCGGGGCTGTGCGCGCGTTGTTTTACCGATCACGAGCGCGGGGCCCTTGACGCCGCCCCGGACCAATTGGCGCGGTTCTTGCAGTTTTGGACGGCCAAAGAAGCGCTGATGAAGCTGACGGGCGAGGGGTTGGGTTTGGACCCGAAATCGATTGCGCTTGAGCTCGACAGCGCGGGCAATGCCACCGGTTATGTCGAACCGGCTGAACGGGCCACGGGGTTTGGCCTGTTTGACGTACCGGGGCTGACGGGCGCGGTGACTTGGGGGGTGTGAAGGGCAACGGGCGCGCTCCCGCCCGGCTCGGCCTTGCGGCCTGCGTCGGTTGGGCGTGGCGCGCGGCGGGCCTGCGGCCCAGTCCGCGCGCGGGCGCTGCGTTCGGCACTGGAGCATGTGATGGCATGACGGCGGCGAATTGCCGTTCCGTTTCGCGCCTAAAACCGGCCAACGATATTGAGAAACAGATCCTGGCCGTCATAGTCGATATTGGTCAGATCATCCGAGACAGAGCCCCATTCATAGCCCAATCCGACCGAGACGTGATCATTGACATGGCGGTAGATGCCAACAACCGCGCCGGCTTCGGTGGTGCCGGTTTCCTCGGTATAAAGCACCCGGCCTTCGACCATCAGATCCCATTGATGCACGACATGCCAATCGAGCCGCAGCGCTGCCAGGGTCGCCGTATCGGCGGTGAAATCGTCGCTGCCGCGATCGGCCACCTCGGAAAGCCGGTAGCCGAGCTTGGCCGATAAAGTCCATTCCGGGTTCAGATCGTAATTACCCGCAACCGACATCACCGTGGAGCGCTGTTGCGGCCCGTCGGTTGAGCCATCATCGGAGCGCTGATCCTCGGCCGGCAGATCGTGCAGATAGGTCAGCCGGAAAAGCAAATTCAGCCGCTCATTATCGATCGGCCTGTAGGCATATCCCAGGCTCGCGCGCAGGTATTCCCCGTCGGCCAGAGGATCGTCGGCACTGTCGGAATAAATCGCATCGACATCTGCCAAAAGCCGCCAGTCATCGGCCAGTCGCGTCGCATAACCCGCGCTGAGCGCATAGGTGTCGCGGTCCCGGTCGGCGCCATCGCCATCTTCGGTCCGGTATTCCAGCCGCACTCGGCCGGTCTGGTCCTCGTTCGGCGTCCAGGCCGCGCCGACCGAAAGGCCAAGCCGGTCGAAATCGCCATCATCGGCATCGCGGATCGTTCCGGTCTCCAAACCGCCCGAGAAGCTCCAGACTGCACTTGGCGTGTAGGTCACGCCATAGGCTTGCGTCAGTGAGCGCTGGTTGTCCGGCATGTCAAAGACGGTCTCACCGAAGCTCAGCAATTGGTCGGAATGCTGCATGCTGGCACCGGCCACGATCCGGCCGCGATCCTGCAACGGGCCGGTATCACCGCGTGTCGGATCAAGCGAATAGCCGAGATAGACCTCGTTGCGATCCGTCGGCCGCCAGGCGATCCGCGCCCGGCCTGCCGCACCGCCTTCGCCGCCCGAAATCTCGGCAGCCGCATCAACCCGGTCGCCCAAGGCGGCTTCAAAGCCCACGCCCGCGCGGTCATTGCGATCAAGCCCGCCATCCACATCAATCGTGCCCTGGGCAAAGCCGTACACCGTCAGATCGTCGCTGGCGGCATAGCTCAGCCGGATCGCCGCATCGGTTCGCGTCCCGGTCTCATCGGGATCGCCCGGGTCGGTCTGGTCAAGCCAGGCCAGAGCACCTTCGATTGTCCACTGTGCGTTGAGCGCGTGGCTGAGGCGCAGTTCAGCCTCCGCGCGCTCCTCGCCGGTGTCCTGGCGGAACCGCTCCGCATCCAGGCCAAACCGCGTCCGCTCGGTCAGGCCGAGATCAACGGCGATCCCATAAAGCGACTGGTCGCTATCTGTGGCCTCAGCGATGGTATCAAATCCCTCCTCGCGGCGCTGCGCATAAGCCTCAATACTGCCATCCACATTCAAGCCCAGATCGGAAAAATCCAGCCGCAGCCGCGCCTCATAGGCGCCCGCGGACCGGTCCGCGCCGCTGCCGGTTGTGGCCAGCGTCAGACCGCCATCGGTGGAGGTCGCGCGGCCAAATCCCGGCCCGTCGGCAAACGCCACTTCTAGGTCGAGACCGCTGGCTCCGCCCAGGGAATAGCTCAGATCGATGCCCGCATTGTCCTGCCGCCCCGCACCGGTTTCCTCGGACAAGACGGTGACGCCAACGCGCAACGCATCCGTGATCCAATAATCGGCCCGCCCGCCGTAAGAGGCCGCCTCCACATCGCCACCGGAAGGCACGTATTCGTACTGCACAACCAGGTTCAGGACGCGCGCATCGCTAACCCCGGTGACGAGCGTGCCGTCGCCCGTCCCGCTTTGCAGCGGCTCAGACAAGATCAACACGCCCTGCAGGTGATCGACCACGTAATCGCGGCCCTCGGTCAGGGTTTGGGTCGTGATGACAAACCCGGTATCGGCATCGGTCTCTTCGATTGTGACGGTCGATGATCCGCCGACAAGATCGCGCCGCGACAGAAAGTAAAGCGACCCGCCCGTGCCGCGCAAGATATCGCGCTGCGGCAGGCTGTCGGGCGTGGCCGCGAACAGCTCGCCCGAGAAACGCGGCTGGCCGGCCGATGTGCTGCCGGCGCTTCGGTATTCTAGCTCCGCACCATAAAGATCGCGGCTGTGGCGCAGCAGGCCCGGCCCCTCGACCGAGGTGGTGAAATCGCCCCAGGTCAGCCGGGTCGTGTCGTTTTCCAGGCGCAGGAACAGATTGCCCGAGGTCGGCGTGGAATCGATCCAGGTGCTGTCATCGCCATAGGTCGGGTAAAGATCGGTGCCGTCCTCGCGCAGCCGGTCCAGCACGCGCAGCGGGTCGCGGTCATCGAGGCGGCTAAAGATATCCTCCAGGGACCCGTATTCGGTGTCAGCCGAGGCTGTGACGCGCCAGCCCGAGGCGGTCATGCCGGTGGCGTAAACCGCTGCCCGGCCGTCTATGTAGGAGCCATCGTCATCGTCGATCCCGCCCGAGCTCAGCCCGGCGGTGATATCGATGATGCCTGCCGTGAACCAATCCGATGGCGGGATGTAGACGTCGCGCAAAAAGCGCCGCCCGCCGGTTTCAATCTCAACCACATTGTCGCCCACCGGAAGGATCCGGCTGATGGCAAAGCGGCCCTGCCCGTCGGCGGCAATTTCATCGCCCATGACCGTGCTTGTGGCGCCGGGTGTGGCACCTGTGCCAGAGACGGTGACCGTGCCGCCGCGCACGGGGATGTTGCGGATGGCGGTGCGATCCTCGCCCGCGCCGGTTTCGCGGAAGGCAGAGGTCAGATCGCGGGTGTCAACCGGGCCTTGCTGGCGCCGCAGGGGCGCGGGGATGGTCTCATCAAAGCGCCCCGATGGGGCGTAGACGCGCAAGACATAGGCCAGGTGCTGCGGCCCGTCTGCGGGCATCGTCCAATCGGCCGTGCCATTGGGCGCAATCGGCAAGCTGGTAATGATATTTCGGCCCGGCCGTGTCCGGTCGATGATGCGTATCTCGGCACGTTCGATGAAGGCGGGGTAATTGGTCGAGGCGCGGAAGCGCACGACCTCACCGGGTGCATAGCCTTCGCGCAGGTCCTCGGTGCCGACATTCAGCAGCCGGTCTTGCAAGAGGCTGTCGAATTGCACGGTCACATCGGCCCGGCGCAGCGTGTCGTCGACGGGCGCATAGCCCGGGCGGTAGGGCGGTGGCGTGCCGCCCGCGATCACCGCGCCATCCGGGGTGGAGATCGAAAAGCCCTGGCCTGTGGCCTGCGCCGTCAGGCAGGTCAGAAGGGCCGTTCCGATGGCAAGCGTTTTGCGTATCTGCATACTCATTACTCCGCCCGCGCGATGGCTTGGCTGATACCAAGCCGGCCGCGGCCCACCTCTGACCATTGTCGCCCGATCTCAGCCTCGACCAGGTCCATCCGGGCCCGCGCTGCGGCCACGACATCTGGGCCGGCATCAGCTGGGACGTGGTAGATCAGCGCGACATTGCTGGGGGTGTCGCGCAGATGCGCGATCAGGGCGCCCAGGCCCTGTTCCAGGCCCGGATCAAGCGCGCCGTGGCTGGTGAACGCGTGATCAGACAGATCAACCCGGACGACGCGGGCCAGCCGCGCGCCGAAATTCATCTCCGTTAGCATGCCAGGGGTCAGGCGCATGACGCGCGGGTTTTCCGTTGTCATCTCAAAGCCCGCGGGCAGGCTGCGCGTATCAAGGCTGAGCAGGAAGTTCGATCCCGCATCCGCGGGTAGCGCCGCGCAAGGCACGCTGAAGAGGCCGTTTTCATCCGTCGTGATGATCAGCCCGTCCAACGTGTGCAACCGCACGCCGGGCAGGCCACGCTCCTCGGTCGGCTCGGGCAGGGGCTCATCCTCGACCTTGGCGCCGTAATACGTCTGATCTGAGATCTCGGGCGGGTTCACGCCTGGCTCAAAACTGTCCTGGTAACCATCGCCGTCGAGGTCATCAAAGACCCGGCCAACAACATCGCCGCAGTCAAAAACCGCCTCGGGCAGGATGCGCACCGTGGCGGTTGCAGGCCCCGCGACGACGCCGAACAACGGGTCGAGCGCCAGTGCACGGTTGGTGTATTCGCCGGGATTGGTGCCGTTGAGAATACGCGCGGTCAGCGTGGCCACCACCTCTGTCGCGGCAGGCACGGTGACGCCGGCGAATGTCACGGTGTTGCCGCTGACCGTGACCGGGAAATCCACGCCGTCAAGCTGGGCTGTGCCGTCGACATAGAGGAACCCGTCGGGCAGGTTGTCGACAATGTCGAGCGGGCCGACCGCAAAGGCGTTGTTGTTTTGGAACCGGATTGTATAGGGCACCAGCGTGCCGCGCCGGACGACATCATCGGGCGTTGTCTTGCTGATGACCAGGCCATCGCCGGGATTCGGCGGGCTGGCCGTCACGCTGCTGCTGGCCGAGACGGTGGCACCCGGCAGCGGCCCCCAGGTCCCGGTGGCGGTCGCGGTATTGGTGACGCGCCCGCCATTGGCCACATCGGCGGCATCAAGCGTGTAGGTCGCGGTGAAGGTGGTGCTGTCGACGTCTGTTCCGTCACCCACGGCTGCGGGGTTCATCAGCGCAATCGGCCCGCCAGATACGGCAACCCCAACCAGCGCGTCATCCAACACAACGTTGCGCAGCGGCACATTGCCGGTATTGGTGATCGTGAAACCATAGGTGATCACATCGCCCACATCTGCGCCATCCAACAGATCGGTGCTGTCGGTGATCGTCTTCACCAAATCGATGCCGGGCGATTGGTTCAGCGGCACGGATGCTGTGTCGATATCGTTGACCGGCGGGCCCGATGGCGGCTCCCCGGTCACGGTGGCGATATTGTCGACCACACCCGCCGTCAGATCATCGGCCGTGAGGGCATATGTCGCGGTGATCGACGTGCTGTCGACTGCGCCGGGGGCCAGGCTCGCTATGGGGCTGCCGGTGACAACCGCGCCGGGCAAGCTGTCGACGATGGTCACATTGCTGAGCGTCACATTGCCCAGATTGGTGACCTCAAAGCTGTAGCTGATCACATCGCCCACCTGCGGCGGATTGCTCAGCGCCGAGGCATCGGCCGTCTTGACCAGCGCGATGCCCGGGCCCGAAGCCAGCAGCG
This sequence comes from Pseudomonadota bacterium, assembly GCA_039191215.1. Classification (GTDB taxonomy): domain Bacteria; phylum Pseudomonadota; class Alphaproteobacteria; order Rhodobacterales; family Rhodobacteraceae; genus HKCCE3408. Next base: position 59,769 of record JBCCXT010000006.1, on the reverse strand, counting down.
TTGTGGTCGGAATGTCGTCGGTTGTGGTTGTGCCGCTGTCATCTGTGACGTCCGGGCCCGTCGGAGGCGTGCCGGTTGTGGTGGCCTGGTTGATCACCTGCCCGGCGGTGATATCGGCCGGTGTCAGCGCATAGGTCGCGGTGAAGGTTGTGCTGTCGGTCGCCCCGGGCGTCAGGCTCGGGATTGGGCCGCCAATGAGTGTCGCACCGATCAGGTTTTCGACCAGTGTGACATTGGTCAGCGTCACATTGCCGGTATTGGTGATGGCGAAATTGTAGGTGATGACCTCACCCGCGACGGCGGGCGTCGACAGCGCCGACGTGTCGGCCGTCTTGACCAGCGCGATTGCTGGCGCCTGGCTGATCGGCACAGGCGTGGGGTCGTTTTCGCCGGCCTCGTTGGCGTTGTTGTCACCGTCTGGGTCGATGACCGTGCCGTCATCGGACAAATCACTCGGCGTCTGGCCGGAATCCGCACCTGTGCCCTGGGTTGTGGCCTGGTTTTCATACTCACCGCCGCTTCCAAGCGTCGGCGGCAGCGGATCGGTCGGCTGGACGCGGATCTGGAAACTCACCGTGCAAGTCGCACCTGTGGTGAGCGAAAATCCAGTTGCCAATACCTGGTCACCGGACCCGTCAAAGCCCGCATTCAGCCCCGCACAGCTTCCCGTGGGTGCCGCGACAATTGCGTAGGTGCCGTCGGCCAGCGCGTCATTGACCGGATCACCCGGTGTGACAAGCGTGCCAAAAAGCGGTGAGCCTCCGGCCAGCGGATCGGTGACCGAGATATTGATCAATTCTTCCAGGCTGAGATTTTCGACCACCAGATCGAAGGTTGCGATGAAAGACCCGTCGACCGCCGTGGTCTGGCTCGACAGGATCTTCGACAGACCGATCGCGGCTTGCGGGATCAGCGCGAAATCGTAATCGACCGCATCGGTTGCATCGGGCAAGGGTATCGTTGTGATCGCCGTCGCACCCGATAGGACACCACCTTCAGAGCCCACCGTATTGGTCCCGTCACTCAGCGCGGGTTCCGCAGGCACATCGCGGGTCACGGTATAGGTGCCCTCGGGCAGATTATCGAACAGGTAATCGCCATTGGCATCGGTCACGACATTGCGGGTGATCGGTGTGCCGTCGCTGGCTGCCGTGCCGGTCAATGTCATGCTCAGCCCGGCAATCCCGGTATCGTTGCCATTAAGGACCGCGTCATCGACAAAATCGCGAAATACCGTCCCGGCAATCGACGAGGTCCCCGCCGTGGTGCCCACCGTGACCGAACCGCTGGCCGAATTATCCGTCGGGTCGCTGTCAAGCGAGGTGGTTGTGACGGTGGCGGTGTTGGTGAAAACCTCGGGCGACGTGGTCGTGGCCACAACCTCGACCGGCACCGAAATTGTCAGCGTGGTGTTTGTCGGCACGGTGCCGAGGTTGCAAACGAAACTTGTGTCACCGGCCCCGCCCGTGCACGCGCTGGCCAGAAACGGTGTCGTCGGCGTGCCGGTCAGCACCATGTTTGTCGGCAGGTTGTCCGTCACCACCACGTTTTCGGCCGGGCCGGTTGTTGCGCCGACAACAACCGTCACGTCGAAGGTGAAATCCTCGCCCACCGCGACCGACGCGCTCGACGGTGTTTTTGTCGGCAGCGAGATGTCGGAGCCGACGCGCACGGTTGTGATCTCATCGGTCTGGTTGTTGGCTGCCAGGCGGTCAAAGCCATTCAAGATCTCGAACGAGGAGACCGAGACGCTGTTGAACACGTCTCCGGCGACATCGCCGCGGCCTGTCACCTCAACCGTGACGCTGTCGCCCGCGGCCAGGAACGGGAATTCGCAGACCAGCGTCTGGCCGAAGGAATTGGCCGGCGGAATGGTCGTACAGACCCCGCCATTGGTCGCGGCATTGGGAATGATGACGCTTTGAAAACTGACATTTGTCGGCGGCAATGTATCGGTGACGACAATGTCTTCCGATGAAGACGGGCCCGCATTGGTCACCGTGATCGTGTAGACCGTATCGGTGCCAACCACGAGCGGATCGACACTGTCATCTTTGTTGATGATCAAGTCGGTATCTGGGCCGACGATATTGGTCGAAACCGCGGCCGTGTTGGGCTCGACATCGTTTTCCGGTGTGGTTGTGGTGACCGCGACATTGTTGGTGATCGCGCTGCCGATCTGGGCGTTTGTCGCCTCCACCACGATGGCGACGGTGCGCTGCGCGCCATTGGGAATTGTGCCAAGATTGCAGACCACCTGATCATTTGCCGCTGTGATGATGTCACCGGCATTGGGTGTCGTGGTGCAACTGCCCGAAACGGGCGTGGCTGAGATGAAGCGCACGCCTTGGGGCAGCGTATCGGTGATGGTGACGTTGTCGGCATCCGACAGGCCGTCATCGACGACACTGGCCGCGATCACAAAGGTCACGTCCTGGCCCGCCGGGATCGGATCGGCGCTGACCGTCTTTTCGACCGTGATGTCGACAAGCGGGGTCTGGGTGAAGCTCGATGAGCCCTCATTGTTTGTCAGATCGGGGTCAGCGGTCACGTCCGAGATCACCTCGGCGGTGTTGTTGATCGTCCCGGCATCGGTGCCGTGTCGGACCTGGACCTCAATGATCGGGCAGGCGGTGGCCGAACCAGCCGTGCCGGGTGTGCACGGATCAAGCGTGGCGATATCGCAGGACAGCGTGCGCGATTGCGCGCCCGCTGCGACCGAGCTGCAGACCAGACCGGTGGCGTTCGGACCAGCCGTGATCGTCTCACCCAAATAGCCTGCATCGGCACCGCTATCACTGGAATTGGCCAGCGCCAGGAAGGTGTCCGTCAGCTCGACACTCAGCGCCTGGGCCGGACCCAGATTGACCACTTCAAGCGTGTAAGTCTGCACAGACCCCGCGACCAGCGGGTCAAGCGCGGGCGTCTTGTTGACCGTGATGTCAGCGGAGGCGCCCGGCGGCGTGGCAGTGACGACATCATCGTCTGTGTCATTGGCCGGGTTGGTGTCGGGGATGTTGGCATCAGGCGAGGCCGTGGCGGCGATGTTGGTGATCGTGCCGGCCGCCGTGACGGTTGTGTTGAGCTCGACGACACGCGTCCTGTCACCGGCCTCGAGCGGTGCACCGGCGGTATAGACGAGCGTACATTCGATCGTTGCAGGCCCGGCAAGCGGCAAGGCCGCGGCCGGCACGGGCGCGCAGCTCCACCCGTTTTCACCGATGGAATCGAGCGTCAGACCCGCAGGCAGCGTATCGGTCATCACAATCGTGCCAAAGAAATCCGCATTGCCGACATTTTCGGTGCGCAGGCGGAACGTATACGGATTGCCGACAACGACGACCGGCGGGTTCGGACCGGTCTTACGGGCCTCCAAATCCACCACCGCCGCGGCGACGGTTGTGGTGACGCTGTCGCTGTTATTGGCCAGGTTCTGCTCCGGCGCGCCGGTCGATGAGATGGCGACGCTGCTGACCGCCGTGCCCGGCGTTGTCGCCGTCGTCTCGATCAAGATAGCACCCAGATCGATATCAGCCCCCGCGCCCGCGCCATTCGCGCGTGTGAAGGTCAGCTGATTGCCGACCTGGGCAATCGTCCATCCCGGCGCGCTGATGGTGTCGATGGTAAATTCCGACGGAACCGTATGGGTGATCTCAATATTGGACGGCTCATCGCCGGTATATGACGACGAAATGGTGAAATCGACCTCTTCGCCCGCCAGCACATTGGCCCCGGTATTGCGCGCGATCGACACTTCCAGATCGGTACCTGCGGTGACCAGCATCGTGTCGGTTGAGGCGTTGTTGGCCGCATTCGGATCAGGCGGCGTGCCGCCACCGACGCTGGCCGTCGCGGTGATGTCTGACGTCGATGACACGCCCACCTGCGCTTCGAAATTAAACACCACTGTTGGGCCAACCGTCAGATCGGTTGTGACATTGCAGGTGATCGTACCACCGGCCAAACTACATCCGGCGGGCAGCGTGAAGTCCACAAGTCCCGGCGGCACCGGGAATTGGACCTGGTACGCATCAGCCGTATTCGGCCCAAAATTTTGCACCGTCGCCGTGATCGGAATGCGAGAGCCCGCCGGCGCCGTGGCAGGCAAAACCAGATCGATGCCCAGATCGGCACCGGCCGTGATTGTCGTCTGCTCGGTCAGCGTGTTGTTGGTCAGGCTTGTATCATTGCCGTCATCATCGACACTTGCGGTCAGTTCCACGACCGTTGCGGCACTTGTGTCGATCTGCGCGGTGAAACTGGCCGTTTCGTCAATTGCCAGCGTTGGCACGTCACAGACGACCTCCTGGCCTGCCGTGGCCGGATTGGGCGTACAGCCCGTAATGGCAATTCCCGCGCCATCGATTGTCCCGCTCAGCGCGGTTGTCGGCGGCACGGTGAAGCGCAGCTGGGTCGGCCCGGCCGTGTTCGGGCCATTATTGGTAACCTCAATTACATAGTCGATTGTGCCACCTGAAGGCGACGGATCGAACCCGGCATCGTCGATATTGACCAACCAATCGACCGGCTGGGCCGAGGCCGCGACTGCCGAGAACGCGACCATCAGGCAAAGCGCCAAGAAGCGTAGCGACGCCGCAATTGGATTGCGCCAGCCGAATCTGTTCGACAAGTCCATACCGAGCCCCCGTATGCGTCAGTTTTGCTTTTCCCAGTCGTTAAACGCCGTGGATTTCGCGCACAGTTTCCCTGTTTTAACAGGATGGTTGCCGAATTGTATACGAAACATTAAGGGGAAAAAGCGGCGGCTTCGCGGCCATTTAGGCCCGTGGCGGCCGATTGTTTCTCTTTTGCGTTCCTTGCGCGACGGGACCCGAGCAGGCATGGCGGCCAATACACTCATCACCGCTTTAATCGACCACCAGCCCGGTGATGCACCCTTTCTGACAGCGCTTGGCGGACAGGCGCTCAGCTATGACGGTTTGCGCGGCAGGGTGGCGCAAGCGGCCGCAGAGCTGATGCGCCGTGGCGTGGAGCCGGGCGACCGGGTGATGTGCCAAATCGCCAAATCGCCCGCCGGTCTTGTGCTCTATCTCGCCAGCGTCGCTGCGGGGGCGGTGTTTGTGCCACTGAACACAGCCTATACCGCAGCAGAACTTGACTATTTCCTCGGCGATGCGGCACCGGCACTTTTGATCCTGGATGCGCCCGATGCCGATGCTCGGGGCGGCGTGCCGCTTGTATCGCCGGGTGATCTTTTGCGGCCCGGGCCCGCAGCCGCACCGGTTCCGCGCCAACCCGATGATCTGGCGGCGATCCTTTATACTTCCGGGACAACCGGGCGCTCAAAAGGCGCGATGCTGACCCATGAAAACCTCCTGTCGAACGCCATCGTGCTGACCGAACTTTGGCGTTTCACCGCCGATGATTGCCTGTTGCATGCCTTGCCGATCTTTCACACCCACGGCCTTTTTGTTGCGACCAATACGGCGCTGCTGGCCGGCGCATCGATTTGCCTTTTGCCGGGCTTTGATCTCGACCGGATGGCGGCGTCTTTGCCCGCCGCCACGGCCATGATGGGGGTGCCGACCTTTTATACAAGAATGCTGGACGATCCCCGATTCACCCGACAGAGCATGGCGCATATGCGGTTGATTGTGTCGGGATCCTCGCCGCTGCTGGCTGAAACCCATGCCCGGTTCGCGCAACAGACCGGCCACGCGATCCTAGAGCGCTACGGCATGACCGAGACCAACATGATCACCTCGAACCCTTATGACGGCAAGCGTATCGCGGGCACGGTCGGCCACCCGCTGCCCGGTGTGGCGCTTCGGCTGAGCGCGCCGGATGCTCAGGGCATCGGCGGGATCGAAGTGCGCGGCCCGAATGTCACGCCGGGCTATTGGCGCAACCGCGACAAAACCGCCGAAAGCTTCACGCCGGATGGTTGGTTCATCACCGGCGATCTCGGGCAGATCGACGATCAGGGGTATCTGTCGATTGTCGGCCGGGCCAAGGACCTGGTGATCTCGGGCGGGTTCAACATCTACCCCAAAGAGGTTGAGACGGTGATCGACGCGCTGCCTGGTGTCGCCGAAAGCGCGGTCTTCGGCGTGCCACATCCGGATTTGGGCGAAGCGGTCGCGGCGGCTGTGGTTTTGGCGCCCGGCACAGACCTGTCGGCTGAGACGATCATCTCGGCGCTTGACGGCACGCTCGCCCGGTTCAAAATCCCGCGCCAGGTGCGCATCCTGGCAGAGCTGCCGCGCAACGCGATGGGCAAGGTGCAAAAACAGGTGCTGCGCCAGGGCTAGCGCATCTTTGGCGATGCCGCTGTTGGATATACCGGTTCTATACGGGCAATTTCGGCTCAAACCGCGGCGCGTGCATCGGCCGCCGTGCCATAGCTTGGCAGGTCGGCGGCGGTTTTTCCATGGGCTGCCATCAACGTATCGCGGACATAGGCGATATGGGCGGTTTCTTCTATGATTTCAGCCAGATACTGGGCCGCCATCAGGGTTTTGCCGACACCGATTGTGCCGTGATTGGCCAGCACAGCGGCGCGGATGGCGGCGTTTTGGAAGACCGGGCTGATCTCAATCTCGGTCTGCGGCCCGCCATTTTGCGACAGCGGGATCAGTGGCATTCTCCCAATTTTTTCAATGGTTTGAACGGTGAGACACGGGATCTCTATGCCCGCGCTGGCATAGCCGGTGGCCCAGGGCGAATGGCAATGCACAATCGCGTTAATGTCATCGCGGATCCGGTAAAGGTCGAGGTGGAAATCCAAGTCTTTTGAGGGCTTTAGCCCGGGCGCGGAGGTCAAGATGGTGCCGTCGAGGTCGACAACCTGCAGATTGTCGCGCGCGCATTCCGCAAACCCCACGCCGGACGGTTTGATGACAATCGCGTCCCGGCTTTCCAGCCGCACCGACAAGTTGCCGCCCGCATTTGTCTGCAAGCCCAGATCAAAGCATCTGCGCGCCGTTGCAATCAGCGCATCCATCTGTGCCTCAAGGTCAGGAAAATCACGCATTTTCAGTCCTTTGGTTCATGACCTCTTGCAGGGCTTCGACGGCGGCCTGGGCTGTCTCGCCTGTGTTTATGTGGTCCTTTATGCGGCTCACCCGGTAAGCGCCCGCCTCCCGCTCCAGCACGTCGGCCGCGATCTCGCGCAGATGCGGGTCTTCGATGGCACCGCCCGGCCGGTCCTCGTGGCTGAAGCCGCCCATCGGTAAGATCACATGGCCCGGCGCCGGCAGCGCATTCAGCAGATCAGCCAGCGCCTTGGCCTGGTCGGCCATTTCCGCATCGCTCAGTTTTACATGGGTAAAATAGGCGGAATGGCGGTAATGCGGCCGGGAAAGATGGTCGGGCGACAGCGTCTCGATCTCGCCCAGCCCCAGGAAATTTAGCGCGCCCGGCAGCGTTACGCGTGGCAGATGCGAGCCGGCCGAAAAACGCGCGGGCATCGGCACATGGGCCCCGGCCAGGCGCAGCCGACCGAGCTCATGCACATTGAGATCGATGACGCCCGCCACGCGCCCCTCACCGACAAACCGGCTGAACGCGGCACCCCCATAGCCATTGGCATGAAACACCGTGGCCTCCATGCCATGCTGGCGTAGGCGACGGGCAATCTCTGACCCGCCCCGGCCTGTCGCACCCAGGGTTGTCACCGCCACGGCTGGTGTTTTCGGTGCTTCGGGCAGTTTTGCCCGGTATAAGCCCGCGATCATTGCGGCCGTGTTTTCAAAGACTTGGCGGAGGATCGGGTTTAGGCCTTCGATATCGCACAAGGTAGGAACCAGCGTGATCGAGGTGTCGGCCAAAGCCGCGCGCGGGTCAAAGGCCATCGTTGTGATCAGCACTTTTGGGTAGACCGCGGGCAGGCCCTTCAGCGCGGCCAGCACGATCTCTCCGCCCGTGCCGCCGCCGACGCCGAGTGCGACATAACAATCCTCACAGCGCGACGCGATATGGCTGGCGGCCTCCTCGGCCCGCTCTGACATGCGGGCGAGCTTTTCCGGCCCGCTCAGAACCGCGCCACCGGCACCAAGGGAGACATCGACCCGCTCGACCGCGAGCCCGTGCCGCTCAAGCGCGTCGGTTAGGTAGCCAAGTTCAGCTTTCTTGGTTTCAAATGTGCCGATGAGCAAGATGGTCGACATCGGCTCACCCTTTCACAGCACCCGCCGTCATGCCGGTAATGATCTGGCGCGACGCAAAGAGGGTAAAGAGAATAGGCGGGATTGCCAGCAGCATGCCGGTGGCAAAGATTGTGCCTAACCCGTCGAACTCACTGGCATTATTCACGATCAGGATCGGCACGGTCATCGTGTCCCGATCCGCCAGAGCCGACGCCAAAAGGTATTCGTTCCAGGCGATGCGAAAGGTGAAGATCGACGCAGCTGCCAGCCCCGGTTTGATCAGCGGCAGAACCACCATGAAGAAGGTCTGAAACGGCCCCGCCCCGTCGACGCGCGCGGCCTCCTCCAGACTATAAGGCACCTGCACAATGACGCTTTGCAGGATCAAAATCACAAACGGCAGGTTCATGGCCACATAGACCAGGATGATGCCCGAATGGGTCCCGGCAAGGCAGACATCGCCGCGTCCGCCGAACGTGTCGCGTATCCACATCCCCAACCCATAATCGTTGTCGAGGCAGAAGGCGTTGTTCCAAAGCCCGAACACAGGAACCAGCAGAACGGCAGGCGGGATCATGCGAACGGCAAGCGTTGACAGTGAAAGACTGTCGCGGCCCATGAATCGGAAGCGCACCAGCGCGTAAGCGGCCATCGTCCCCATGATCAGGGTCAGCGCCGTTGAGATCAGTGCGATGATGATCGAGTTGATGAATGCACCGCCAAATCGGATCTGGCAGAACCGCAAATGCTCGGGCTCGTACCACAAGATATCGCAAAGGGCGGTTTCATAGTTTCGGATCGTTGGCAGAAAGATCAGCCCGCCGGCTCCCGATGTGATATCGACGTCAAGCTTCAGCGAATTGACCAGCAGGATGACCACCGGACCGACGGACATGAAGATCAGGATCGCGATCAGAACGAAGAAAGCGGGGTTCTGGCGGTCGTAGTTTTGATCGGCCATGGCTTAGCTCTCTTCCTCGGCGGCAAATTTCAGGCGCCGCGATCGCGCTTCCTGCCAGCGGGTGAAGGCAAACATGCCAAGCGTCAGGACCATCAGCAGCATCAGCAGGTAGTTCGACATCGCTGCCGCCTCACCAAGCTCTCGGAACTCGCGTGCGGTGCGAGCAATGCGCAAGGCAAGGATCTCGGTTGACAGGCCCGGCCCGCCACCGGTGAGCACCAAGATCACCTCGAGCACTTTGAACGCATCGATCAGGCGCAACAGGAGCGTGACGATCAGAACCGGCATCATCAGCGGCAGCTTGATGAACCAGACCTGCTGCCAGCCAGTCGCGCCGTCGATACGCGCCGCCTCCAGTGCCGAGCGCGGCAGCGATTGAAGCGCGGCCAGCGAGAGAATGAAAATAAACGGTGTCCATTGCCAGATATCGGCAATGATGACGCTCAGAAGCGGGTTCTGACCAAGCCAGTCGATGCCTGTGAGGCCGATCGATTCAAGGAACCGGTTAAACGTCCCGTAGGTTGCGTGAAACATGTAGCGCCAGACAAGGCCGACCACGACAGGTGCGATCATCATCGGCAGAATGAAAAGCGTGCGCAGGACGGACATGCCGCGGATAGTGCGGTCAAGCAGCAGCGCCAGCCCAACCCCCAGCACCATTTCGACCAAGACCACGGTGAAGGCGAAGATCAAGGTGACCGTGAAGCTTGTCCAAAAAGCGGGATCCAGCCACAGGCGGATGTAATTTGCCAGGCCGACAAATTCCGTCTCGGATATGTTTTGGCTTGGATCCCAGGCGCGGAAGCTGCCCCAGACCATGTAGCCGATCGGGTAAAACAGCGCGAGGATCATCACCAGCGCGGCGGGGGCTACGAACATGTAGGGCGTCAGCCGGTTCATCGCGGTCAGATCCATGTTTGGGTTGGTCAGCGCCCCCCGGGCACAAGCTGAGGCACCCGGGGGATCGGCGCCGCCCGCGTTACATCGCGGGCGGCGGGAGGTCTGTTATTGCCAGACGTAGTAGCCTTCTTCTTCCATCAGGGCCTGGGTGCGTTCGGCGATGCCGTCCAGCGCTTCCTGTGGGTCGAGGCCTTCGGTCAGGACTTGGCTCATCGTTGTGCCGATATCGGCATTGATGCGGCCCCAGGGCGGAATGATCGGGCGCCAATCCGGATCGGCATCGGCAAGCGCTTCGCCGAAAGTGGCCGACCAGGGATAACGCTCGTTCAAGCCCGCATCCTGATAGGTCGAAAAGCGCGACGGGTTGCCGCCGGCCATCGCCACGGCCAGGTCACCTTCGCGGCTTGTCAGCCACTGCATCAGCAGGAAGGCAGCTTCGGGATTGGCGCCATTGCGCGGAATGGCGAGGCCAAATCCACCGGTCTGGCTGGCTGCGCGTTCGCCAACCGGATGCGCGGCCCAACCGACATTGCCGGCAACCGTGCTGCGGCTTTCATCCTCAAATGTCGGCGCGAATGCAATCGAGTCGAGGAACATGGCCGCCTGGCCCTGGGCGAACGCATTGGCTGCTTCGGCCGGACCAAACGCGGACGATCCTTCGGGTCCACATTCAACGATCGAACGAAGGGCTTCAGCCGCGGCGACCCCTTCGGGCGAGTTGATCGTCGGTGTCCAGCCATCGCCAAACACCCGACCGCCAAGCGGTGCGAGATGCAGCAAGAAGGCGTGGCTCGCCTGGTGGCCGGATGCAGCGCGCGACGCCACACCGCCCATGCCCGGCTCCAGCTCGGGGATTTGGCAGGCAAGCGTCAGAAGTTCGTCGTAGGTCTCGGGAACTTCCAGCCCATGCTCCTCAAACACGTCCGTGCGGTAATAAAGAACAGAGGTTTCGGACCCGAACGGCAGACCATAAAGCGAGCCTGTTGGCCCGGGCAGATAGCCCCGCTCGCCACCGGCCACACCGATATTTTGAACGTAGCCGTCGATCAGATCGGCAGCGTCGTAATTCGGGTCAGCCAAGCGGGGGTTCATGAAAAACGGTGCAAGGTTGTAGATCTGATCGGCATAAACATAGTCGGCCTTGGAAAAGACGACATAAGCGATCAGGTCATAGGCGCCCTCATCCAATGCCAGTTCCAGCGTCTGCCTTTCCCGCATATCGAGATAGGGCAGCATATCCACCTCGACCTCGATACCGGTTTCTTCGGTGAATTGGGGCAGAACCTCCATCACGGCATTGTAATGCGGGTGCGCGGGGAAGTTCACGATCAACGTCGTGCCCTCATAAGCCGCGTAGGGCCCACCATGGCCGTCAGCAAACGCCGCGCCAGAAAGCGCAACCCCTGCCACCAGCGTGGTGGTCTTGAGTAGTTTCAGCATACCTTTACCTCCCAGTTGCTGAACATTCGGCACTGTTCACAGTGCCATTTCCGTCTTGGTATCAAAGAGATGCAGGCCTTCTGGCCGAACGCCGAAGCGCAGCGTCTCCCCAAGGGCGATTGGTGTTTCCGATTTAAGCTCGACCGTGACCTTGTCGGTGCCGCAATCGCAAATGAGCACCGATTGCGCGCCGACATATTCCGACACAACTACATTGAGATCGAACGCATGTGCCGGGTCCGCATCGGCATTGTATTCCAGATCCGAGGGCCGGATGCCAAGAATAGCCTGGTGGACCTGTTTGTTGCGCGCCCGCTGTGCAAGCTCCTGCGGCAACTCGATGGCAAATCCGGCGCCTTTCGCCATCAGCACGTTGTTTTCTTCAACAAGATCGCAGCTCAGGAAATTCATCGGCGGAGAGCCGAGAAAGCCCGCCACGAACCTGTTGACGGGATTTTTGAAAAGCTCGGTCGGCGTGCCCTGCTGCTGAATATGGCCGCCATGCATGACCACAATCCGATCCGCCAGCGTCATCGCTTCGATCTGGTCATGGGTCACATAGACCATGTTTTTTTGCACGCTCTGGCGCATCAGCGCGAGCTCTGCACGCATCTGGCCGCGCAGCTTGGCATCAAGGTTCGACAGCGGCTCATCGAACAAAAACGTGCTCGCGTCGCGGCACAAGGCGCGCCCCATGGCCACACGTTGGCGTTGCCCGCCGGACAGCTCCCCCGGTTTTCTGTCAAGAAACTGCGCGAGCCCCAGCATCTCCGCAACGTCGCGGACCTTCTTGTCGATCTCGGCCTGCGGCGTTTTGTTAAGCCGCAGCGAAAACGACATGTTCCGTGCGACATTCATGTGCGGGTAAAGCGCGTAATCCTGGAACACCATGGCGATGTCACGATCCTTTGGATCAAGCGCTTTAATCGGGCGGTCATCCATGAAGATCTCGCCGTCCGAGACGCTTTCGAGCCCCGCCAGCATCCGTAGCGTCGTGGATTTCCCACAACCCGATGGGCCCACCAGCACGGTAAACTCGTTCTCGCTCATGGCCAGATCGATCCCGTGCAGCACCTCAACGGCGCCGTATCGCTTCACTAAGCCATCCAGCCGAATCTCAGGCATCGATTCCACTTCCTCCCTGGTGGCCCATCTTTATGTATACAAACTGATGTGTAAATATCCAAAATTGCAGGACTGAGATTTTTCTGGTACGCAGGGCTGACCATAGGGGATCATTCAATGGCCGATACGGGCGCATCGCGGGGTGGCGCGGCACAACATATCGAGGTTGCTCTCGTTGATGATATTGCCGCCGGTGTGCTGCAACCAGGCGAGCGTTTGGATGAGGTGCGGTTGACCGAGCGGTTCGGCGTTTCGCGCACACCGGTTCGCGAAGCGCTGAAGCAATTGGTCGGGCAGGGCATCCTGATCCCCGGCGAGAAACGCGGTGTTCGCGTGGCCGAGTATTCCCGCGCACAACTGGCACAAATATTTGAAGCGATGCATGAAATCGAAGCGGCTTGCGCCCGGATCGTGGCACAGCGCCTGACGCTTCTGTCGCGTGCCGAGATTGAAGCTGCCCAGGCCCATTGCATCACTGCAGCAGAGGCGGGTGACGTGCCCGCCTATCTGCGCGCCAATGAGGCGTTTCATGAGACGATCTACCAGGCCACAGGCAATCCTTATATGGCGGGAATCGCCGCCGATTTTCGCCGTCGCACAGGGCCATTTCGGGCCAAAAAGTTCGCAGGAAAGGCCGACTTAATCGCGTCGGCGAAAAGCCATGAAGACCTGATCGCAAGTATATTTTCCGAGGATTCAAAAGCCGCTTCAGATGGCATGCGGGCCCATATGACGGCCAGCTTCATGCAAACTCTGGCTGCAAACTAGCGCTTTCGCCTTGCCTCCGAATACAATTTGGTGATTTTGTATACAAAACAGAATCGCAGCGCAGGGAGGGCGCTTATGAGTGTCGCGCAAACCAAGATCTACCCGATCAATACCGGCTGGTTGGAGGCCGATCTAGGCACATATATCTTCTGGAAGGGGCCTGCGGGCAAGAAGTACTGGAACCCGGTCTATTGCCATTATGTCGATACCGGTACGCATAAAATCCTGATCGACACAGGGCTGCCTGACGAAGCGCGGGCCACGAAGTATCACCACAAATGTGACAAGCGCGGCTGCCTGCAGGTGCATGAGCATCTGGAACAGAAACTGGGCGTGCACCCCGATGAGATCGACGCAATTGTCTTCACTCATTTGCACTGGGACCATGTGCAAAACATGAAGCGCTTCAAAAACGCCCGCTACATCGCGCCCAAGGCCGAGATCGAGATGGCCTACAACCCGCTGCCGCTTTACTACCGCACCTATGAAAGCGGCTATCTAGGAATTGAGCCGCCCTATACCGGTTGCGTTTTTGAGGCCGTTGAGGATGAATGTGAGGTGCTGCCCGGCATTACCATGTTCCACACCCCCGGCCATTCGGTTGGCCATATGGCCGTGACGGTCGCCACCTCGATGGGCGATATTGTCGTGGCCGGTGACGCGATTTTTGTTGAACGCAACCTGGAGCCGAACCCTGATGAGGGCTGGCGCTATTGGGTCCCGGCGCGGTTCGTAAACAGCTATGAGGGCTGGAAGTCGGTCGAGGAGATCGACAAGCGGGCTGATTACGTGCTGCCCTGCCATGATGAAGCCGCCAATGCACGTTCAGAGGTTTTCCCCTATGAAGGCATGCCCTTGCGCAAGCGGCGCCGACACATTCCCGGGCTGAAGTTCTACTTCGGCGATATGCCGGCGGGAACAAGCGCCAAGGCCGCCCCGGCGATGAAAGAGGATGAGGTGGCGGCCTATTTCGCATCACTTACCCATCCCAAGGATATGGCTGAAAGCTAGCCCCGTGGCCCAATCGATCGACAGTTTGGTCGAGCTCGCCCCGCGTTTTGGCGCGGTGGTCTTGGATCAATGGGGGGTCCTGCATAATGGAACAGCGCCTTACGGGCGGGCAGTCGAGACGGTCAATCACTTGCATTCATCTGGAGTGCGCTTGGCCGTTCTGTCCAATTCCGGCAAACGCGCGGCCCCGAACGCGGCCCGTATTGAGGCCATCGGATTTGATCCATCCGCGTTTGAAATTGTGATGTCCTCGGGCGAGGCGCTGTGGTGGGACATCGCCGAAGGGCGGGTCACGGAGCGTCGTCTTTTTGCGATTGAGCGCGCGCCGGGGGATGCCCGGGCCTGGGCCGAAGGGCTGCGGGTCAACCTTGTGGTCGATTTGGCCGATGCCGATGCCATCTTGCTGATGGGCGTGCCGGATACAGCCGCGCCGGACGCGTTTGAGGCGGTCTTGGATGCCGCCTTTGCCCGCGACCTGCCGGTTATGTGCACAAACCCGGATCGTGCTTCACCCCGCGCGGGCGGGCAGGTCGTTGCGTCACCCGGTGCCTTGGCGCACGCATATGCGGCCAAAGGCGGCCAGGTTCGGTTCTACGGCAAGCCCCATTTGCCGGTCTTTCGCAGCTTGGAGGCAACGCTTGGTCTGCCGCCCGACCAGCTAGTCATGGTCGGCGACAGCCTCGAACATGACATTGCGGGCGCTGCCAGCGCGGGCTGGTCGAGCATCTTTATCCGTGGCGGGCTGCACCACAATGCCTTCGCCCATGGCGGCATTGCCGAGACGATTGCAGCACTTGCCCAAGCAGATGACGCCCCCCTGCCTGACTTCACCTTAGCGGAGCTTCAATGATGATCGACAGTGCCGAATTCAATGCCTTCCGCGCGCTATCTGCTGAGCTGGGTCAGGACCCGCTGCAAGTTCAAGGGCCGGGCGGGAACACCTCGATCAAAGACGGGGCTGTTATGCATATCAAGGCCTCCGGCACGGAGCTTGCCGAGGCCGCATCCGACGATATCTTCGTTGCCGTGGATCTTGCAGCGGCGCAGGCCGAGGCGGATGGCGCGGGCGATGGGTCTTGCAAAGCGACGGTGATCGACGCGTCCCGCGGTCTGCGGCCTTCAATCGAGACGACATTCCATGCAGCGCTCAGCTGGCCGGTTGTTCTGCACACCCATTCGGTGGCCACCTTGGTGCACGCCATTTCGCCCGAAGGCCGCGCGGCGCTGACCGACAAGCTGGCAGGCGTGCCCTGGGCGATGGTCCCCTATGCCAAGCCGGGCCTGCCGCTGACGCGCAAGATCATGCACGCCGCTGCTGCTGACACTCAGGTTTTCGTTCTGCAAAACCATGGCCTTATCTGTGCCGGCGCCAGCGCGGATGCGGCCAAATCCTTACTGGCAGAGATCGAAAAACGCTTGCAGATGCCCGCGGTGGCATCGGGTGCATTTACGACCAACGACGCGGCACCAGAAGGATTTAGCTGGGCTAAGGAGACCTGGATCGCACAAGACGAGCTGGCCGCTACACGCGCCGCGGCGGGATCGTACTACCCTGATCACGTCGTGTTTTTAGGCCCCGCCCTGCCGATTGCCGATCATGACGGGGCACCGCCGGCGATTTTGGTCGCTGGCCAGGGCATCGCTTTGCGTAATGGTGCTACGTCCTCGCAAAAGGCGATGCTGCGCTGCCTTGCGGATGTCTTGGCGCGTGTTCCGGCCGATTGGACGTTGGAGCCCATCGGCACGGATGCAGAGGGCGAATTGCTGAACTGGGACGCCGAAAAGTATCGCCAGGCGCTCGCGGCGCGGTCGGCGCGATGAGTGGCGGGCTCATTGTTGGGCTAGACCTCGGGACCTCGGGCGTTCGCAGCGCCGTTTTGGACCCACGCGGCGCTGTGGTGGGGACCGCGCGTGGCGATTATGGGTCGGAAACCGGGGCCGATGCCTGGTGGGGCGCGGCGGTGCGTTGCATCACCCAACAGGTCGCGGCCCTAGCCGCAGATGGGATCGCCCCGCAGGATATTGAGGCGATCGGTGTCGATGGCACGTCCGGCAGTCTGGTCCTCACCGATGCGAAGCTGAAACCGGTGACGCGACCGCTGATGTATAATGATGCGGGCTTCGATGCGGAAGCGGCGCGCATTGCAGCCCATGCTCCCGCCAGCCATATCAGCCGGGGGTCGAACTCCGCCCTGGCGCGCGTGTTGCACCTTGTGGGTGAGGCCGATGGCAAGGCGCGACACCTTCTCCATCAGGCGGATTTTGTCGCCGCAAAGCTTATGGGGCGGGGTGGGCTATCGGATGAAAACAACGCGCTCAAGACCGGTTTCGATCCCGACGCAGGCACGTGGCCGAATTGGTTAGAAGCACTTGAACTGCCCAATGACCTCTTGCCGGAGGTCCGCCCGGCAGGCGCTTATGGCGATGACATCGACGCAAGTGTCGCCGATCAATTGGAGCTGCCCAAAGGCCTGCGCGTCCATCTAGGTACCACGGACAGCACGGCGGCATTCCTCGCCGCCGCACCGCTTGAAATAGGCGTCGCGGTCACATCACTTGGCACGACGCTGGCGGTGAAGATGCTGAGCGCGCAGCGCATCGATGCCCCAGAGATCGGACTGTATTCCCACAAACTTGGTCAGGGCTGGCTCGTCGGCGGGGCATCAAATACTGGTGGCGGGGTCTTGCGCTCGTTTTTTGACCCGGCGCAACTTGCGGAACTGTCGGCCCAAATTGACCCAGAGGTTGCCTCGCCATTGGATTATTACCCGCTAGCCCGTCCCGGTGAGCGGTTTCCGACAAACGATCCAAACTTTCCGCCGCGCCTTTTGCCGCGCCCCGATGATGACGCAGCCTTTCTACATGGCATGCTGGAGGGGATCGCGCGGATTGAGGCCCAGTGTTACGCCAAAATGGCGGCGCTTGGCGCCCCGCCGCTGCGCCAGCTTTTCACCGCCGGTGGGGGTGCCGCCAACGCAACCTGGACGGCGATTCGTCAGCGCCATATGGGCATGACAATCGACCGCGCCGCACATGCAGAGGCCGCAATTGGCACCGCACGCCTTATTCAGCAGAGCGGCTGAGCCTCGTATCGCAAATGGCGCTTGATTGTTTCCATATATGGGACGGATTGGATGGCCTGTTTAGGCTTGCCGTCACCGCATAATTCGACAGGTTAGGGTTGTAGTAATGTGGGGGGTAAAATGGCCGCACAAGAATGGGGCCCCTGGATCGAGCATGATGGTTTAGGCTGTCCGTTGCCATCTGGAACCATCGTCGAAGTCCGCCATGTCGATGCGTTCGGCTATATGGCCAGCATGATCACCAAAGTTGGTGGCGGCGAGTTCTCGTCTTGGAACTGGCTGCATTACCCTGAATTGAAGAAGATCATCCGCTATCGTGAGAAAAAACCGCGCGGCTTGGAGATCCTCGAACACATGTTGCAGGGCCTCGATACGCCGGTCGAAACACATGCCTAAGTTCAATTGCCGGATTTAGCGCGCCTCGTAGGCTCTGACGAGGCGGCTGAACGCCGTTCGCGCGATGCCGTGGTTCATCCGCGCAGAGCTTGCCAACATGAACATCAAGGCCTTCTTCCGCGGGAAGCTTTGCATAATGAATTGATGCGATTTCAGAGCCATATGCGACAAAAGCGGCTCTTGGGTTGCAGCCGGTTCGATCTCTTTCGCGGCCAGATGCATCGAGATGCATGCCGCGCCAAGTTCGGCCCAATCCTCCTCGGAGCCGCGCAAGAACTCGACCTCATCGTTGCCGTCCAAGGCGACCAATCCCACAGCCGTGCAGCCATGTAGGGCAGGCAGCAACTCCTCCAACGCGGTGCGCGCTTTGGCGGGTAGCAGCGGGCTGTTTTCCGCCTTTTCCTCGATCGGCGCGTCGTCTTCGGGGATCTCGGCGATGACGGCGAAAGCGGAATCTTCCTGCGGCTGAGCTTCAAGCGTTTCTGTCTCGGGATCGGGCTTCAGCTGCACGATTTCGGCAGTCATCTCACCGTCATCCATGGCCTCCGACGTTAACGAGACCATCGCTGCAAGGGCAGAAGCCTTGGCATCGCGCACCTCTTCGGCCATTTCGCGCAAATAGGTCAGCAGAACCGGTGCTGCGGTCGTCTCCCACGCCTCGTCATCTTCGGCGGCGGCGGCAATCAGGGTATCCTTGCCGTGCATCATCACGATGTCGCGGAAATAGTCGCCGGTCTCGCGCTCAAGCCGACCCATCAATTTCTCGCGATCCTCGTCCGAGCGCAGCTTGTCACCGCGTGAGACAACCATGATGGCCAAAGAGGAGCGGTTTTCACACCGGTCCAGGATCGTCTTTTCGCTCAGCCGCCAGGCTTGCGAGGCAATTGTCGTCCAGATGATAATGTCGGCGCTTTCGACATAAGCGATCTGTTCATCGGTGATGTCGCGTTCATTGAGAAACGGCATCTCAACGATTTCCAGCCCGGCTAGGTGTTCGGATGTCCCGATGATCTCGCAGCTTTCAGCCGCCTGAAGAACGGCGTCCGATAGGCCGTCATGGGTGCTTTCGCTGCCATCCCGACCATGCACAACCTGTGCGGCGGTGTCTCCGGTGCGGACATGGATGAACGGTCGCTCTTTTGTCCCGAACAGGTCGGGCAGGACCGGACCGCGCATCAGCGCATTGAGAACGGTGGATTTGCCAGAGTTGACCTCGCCGCACAGCACGACCCGGACAGGCGTCTGGTCGGTCTCGGGACTTGCTTCCGCTGGTATTTTGACTGCACGTGTCATCATCACACCACTTTTCGGTTTCAGGCCGCCTCAGAAAGCTCGGCATTGGAAAGGCTGCTATCGGCCGCAGACAGGTGCTGCAGTCGGCGATCAAGAACCTCGAGTTGGCTTTGCAGCCGGCGCATCATCCGTTCCAGCTTTTGCGGGTCCTTTTGGACCTCTTCGAGCAGGCGCTGGTCTTTGCTCAGGCGCTGTGTCCGCTCGCGAACGGCGGTTTCCATCATCCGCAACATCACAGCGATGCGTTCGCTACCTGCAGCCGCACGTTCGGCTTGGGCGTCGTTATAGGCGGCCAAAAGCTTCTCGACCGAGGGGCGGAATTCGGCGGCGGCCACGGTCTTGAGGGCATCGACGGTCTTTTCGACATTGGCCCGGCCACGGCGCCAGAACATCCAGTTCTTCTCGGTGACAAACTCCAACTCAAGCGTCTTTTTTGCCATCGTGAGCGTCGTGGTGAACTCATCATAGGGCAATTCTTCGAGCGTGATGTCCGCGATTTCGTCTTCGAACCGGTTCTCGATGATTGCCCGGAATGCGTTCATGCAGCTATCGAGCCGCGAGTCGATCAATGCGCGCGCCTGGTCAAAGCTCTCGCTGACAACAGTCTCAAGCTTCACCTGCAAGGGGGTAAGCTCGATCTCAATCGGATCGGGCGATTGACGCTTGAACTCGGTGCGCACGACGCTCTCT
The DNA here is from genome assembly GCA_039191215.1 of Pseudomonadota bacterium. Lineage (GTDB taxonomy): Bacteria > Pseudomonadota > Alphaproteobacteria > Rhodobacterales > Rhodobacteraceae > HKCCE3408. Next base: position 39,994 of record JBCCXT010000006.1, on the reverse strand, counting down.
TTGAACACCTCACGCTGTTCGTTCACAAATGCCTCGATCTCGCCATTCACGGCCTTTTCAAGCTGTGACCAGGACGTGGCCACACATTGCTCGATCTCTTGCTCGTTGCTTTCGAACTTCGCCTCAAGCTCGGCATAAAGGCCGTTGGTCTCCTCAAGCTCTTGGCTCAGAACCTCTAACGCCTCGGACGTCTTGGCCGCACCAACACCGTCAAGCTCTCGGGCGACAGATTCACGTTCACGCTTGGCGGCGAAAGTTACGCCGTTCAACTCCGCGCGGATGTCGCCCAGAACCTGTGACAGCTGTGCGCATCCGATGCCGTTATCGATGATGGTCGACAGCGTCTCTTTGACCTGGCTCAGGCCGGAGGCGAGCAACAAGCGATCCTCGCAATCGAGCGGAACCTCGCCATAGGTCTCATAGATGTATTCGGCCAGTTCCGGCGTATCGAGCTGATCGCGCAGCTCCTCGGCCTCATCATCTGTCCGAAACACCAGATCGGCCAGATAGGCTGAGCCCGCAAGGATCGTGAACTCGATATCAGGGATGGCCTCCATGAGGCGCGCGCTGACATCTGCCAATACGCGCGGCACTTGGGTCTTGTAATCGTCAAGCTCGTCGATCCGGTTAACGAAGATCATCACGTCCTTGCTGTCCTGCTGGGCCAGCATGCGAATGAGCGCAATGTCGACATCGGTCAGCGCCTGATGCGCCGACAGAACGACAACAAAGACGTCCGATTTGTCCAAGCTGCGGCAGGTGAACTCATCACGGACCAGGAAAGGGTCGTTTACGCCCGGCGTGTCGGTGACAATTGTCGGAACCAAAAATTCCGGCATCGGCATGTAAACATCGGCGACCTTGGTGATCGCGGCGTAGCGACCCAAGGATTCGCGCGTCAAACCGTCGTCAGAGCCGGGGCCCGCGCAAACATAGCGCTTAAGCAGGTCGGGCGACAGAAAATCGTATTCGTGCTTGCTGCCGAGTAGGGCGTGATAGTGTTTGCCCAGGCGGCGCTGCGCGCGGTCCCGCATCTCTTGCGTTTGGCGCTGCAAAACCTCGCTGTCAAAGCCGGGCAGAAGATCTTCGGTCAGCTTCCGGATCCGATCCGAACCCGTCATGATCTCATCCCAGTCCGTCTCGTCGAAGAACTGGAACGAGGCGCCCATCGGTGGATCGTCCGGCATGTTGATGCGGATATTGGTCACCACCGACGTCCACGGGTTGATGTCGGAGGGCAGAAAATCATGCTGACGGATGAAGGCGTTGAGGAAGGTCGATTTCCCGGCCTTAACCTGACCGATGACAGCAACACGTGCGGCCCAGTCGTTCAACCGTTTGCCGATCGTGCGGAATTGTTCGCGCGACCCACGGTCGACCGTGCTCTCGATATTGGAGAGCATCCCACGCAGATAATCGAGCTGCTTTTTCTGAAGAGGTGCGATTTCCATGGTTTTAACTTCCTGCGCTAGACGTAAGGGGCGCAATATCCCCCTCGTGGTCGTCTTCACTTGTTACCAGGGCTTCGGCGGCGTCTTTCATCCGAGCAACTAATTCGCCGGCTTCGTCATCGCCATCTTTTGGCATGAAAAGCTGATCGATGCAGGCGATAAAGGCATCAATGCGGGCCTCATCGTCACCATCATAGGCGGCTTCGAGGGCATCCCAAATCATCCGGCTTGTCGGTGTCTCGCCCGAGTTGGTGTCAGCGGCATCGGTCACGTCCGCATCAGCCAGGGCAAGCGCGGGACCACGGCGCCGGTTCGAACGGCGTCCGCCACTGCGCTTGGTGACCGCTTCGAGAAGCTCAAGCCCAACTTTCGGCACGCCCGAATCGGCCTCATCTGAGCTGCCGCCAACAGTAGCTACTGTCGCGTCGGCTTCTTCTGCTGCGTCAACCTCGGCATCTGCCGCCGCCTTGGCGTCGTCTTGCGCCGCAACATCATCGTCGGCGTCGCCGTCTTCTTCCAGCGCCGTCATAAGCTCCTGCGCCAGCGCCTCGATATCAAGGTCGCCCTCATCATCGGCGCTCTCTTTGTCGGCGGCATCATCTTGCGCCGCATCGGCCTGCTCATCTTCGGCGGCGATCTTCGTCTTTGACTTTGATTTGGAACGAGATTTGGATTTCGACTTGGCGCCGACCTTCACGTCGGCTTTTGCCTCTACCACCTCAGCGTCGGCATCGCCGTCCGCTTCGGCAGCCGAAGCATTTTGCGAAGCTGCGTCCCCGTTATCGGCATCATCCGGCTGCGCCTTCAGCGACAGCAGATCGACATCCTCAAGCGAGTCTTCGTCGCCCGGCTCCGTCTCGAAATCTTCGTCCAGCATGGCCAGTGGTTCAGCCGCATCCAACGCCGTGGCGCGGACGTTTTCGATTGCCTCCAACATCGCACCGGGATGGGTCTTTGTCGCTTCGGCCATCGCAATGATCTCATCGCGCAGCTTTGCCACCTCGGCGTCATCGATAAGCGATGCCATCCGAATTTCCGGCAAAAATTGCGCTGCATCACGCGCCACCCGGCGCTTGAGCTTTTCGCGCTGGCGCTCTTCGGGGATACGGTCTGCCTGCGTGATCAGCAAAAGCCCCTGGGCGCGCAGATCTTCGGGCAGGTCACGAACTGTCGCCTTCTCAGATTGGCGCCAGGCCTGCGTTGCACCGGTACACCACACCATCATATCGGCATGACCCACCATACGTTCCCAGCAGGTCGCGGGGATGTTGGGGTCGGAATTGCCTGGTGTGTCAATGATATCTACATGACGCAGGATCTCCGCCGGGACGGCATTCACATAGACCAGCGTATCGTGGACATCGACTTCGGCAAAGCTTTCAACTTCATGCACATTGCCGTCCAGATCGATACGGAACGAGACATCGTCTCCGTAGATCAGCCAGACCGGCGGTAGGCTGGTTGAGGTGACATTCGAGGGCAGGACGGATCGCCCGATCAACCCATTGATAAAGCGTGTTTTCCCGGCGCTGAATTCACCAGTGACAATCATCCGCGGCGGGCGCTTGAATTCGGTTTCCACTTTCATCAGATCACTCTGCTGCCAGGATATCGAGGTTACGTTTCGGCATTTCGCCGGTCGTGCAGGCATCAATCATCGCATCGATGAAGCCCTTCTGGTCTTCGAGATACCGCGAGATTATCGACCAGGTCTCGTCGCGGGCCGGATCAAAATATTCCTGCAGCATCATTTCGATGAGCGGCGTCGTTTCGGCCACGATCAGATGCTTGTAGCGAGTCTCTGCGGCATTTTTGCGGCCTCGTTTCCAGAACCGCCGCCACCAACTGGCCTCTAAGTCCAAAGACAGCGTCATTGCCAGGCCTGTCGGTGCCTTATGGACCGGCTGGCTGGGGAAGTCGGTTGTGTGCAGCTCGGAATAGAAATCAAGCTCGAATTGCAAGATGTCGAGTGTGCCGTCGAGGACTTGTTCAAAGCCCACTTGACCGACGCGCTTGAGCTTGTTGCAGCACACATTGTACGCCGATTTCATCATCAATCGCAGCGACACGGGTTCGTGGCTCCAATTGTCGGCCTCGCCAAAGGCATCGATATGCGACTGCAGCGCATCCACCGCAGACGTGATAAAGCTGTCTTGGGCCAATTCTAGGCGGCGCTGCAAAGAGTTACGGATATGCTCGGCTTCAGCGTCGAAGCCGTCTTTGATCCGTGCACCGAGTGCATCGAATTTCGCCGTCAGCGCGTCACGGTCGATCTCATCGCCGCCGCCGCTGGCTTCGGCGAGCTTGAAAACCATGTCGCTCATGCGGATGATTTCGTTGGTCTCAGCGCGCACATCTTCCAAAAGCGCGGCACCAGGCCCATTGACGACCCGTGCGGCGATGGCGCGGTGCAAGGCCGGCACGCCTGACGCTTCGATCGCCTTTTCGCGAAGGATCGCAAGGTCGTCTAGATCGACCTCCTCGTCCCCGGCGGCATAGAAAGCCTCAAGCGATGCGCGGCTGGCGGGCATCATGTCATCGGCTTTATTGTCGATCGCCATGTTGGCCCAATAGCCGGAGCCAAACAGGATCTCGAAAGTATCGCCCAGACCCATGCGCTTAAGCGTGCGGCGGATTGTGTCGCCAATGCGCTCAATCTCACCTTTGGGGTCTTCAAGTTCGTCGATTCGGTTGACAAAAATCAGCACTTCGCGCGCCTCGACCGAGCAGATGATGCGCATCAGCGCCACATCCATGGTCGACAGCGCCTGGTGCGCCGACAACACGACAACACAAACGCGGCTTTCCGAAATCGCGTTCAGCGTGATCTGCTCGCGCATCATGAATGTGTCGTTCACGCCGGGCGTGTCGCGCAGGCAAAGACCTTTGGGCAGTTGCGGCAGATCGACGTAAAGATCGGCGAGTTTGGTTATATCGGCATAGACACCTTCAGTGGCGCCTTCTTCCAGCTCTTCGGGGTCACCGTAACAAATGTAGCGGTCGATGACGTCCTGTTCGAGGGTTGGGAACGCGTGGCTTTGCGCCAGCAATTTCTCAAACTCATCGCCCAGTCGCTCCTCGGTGGTCTGACGCATGGCGTTGACCTGAGTGCGCACTTCACCGGCTTCGTGTTCAAAACCGGCACGCGATGCGATCTCGCCCAAGCGGCCACCGGTTTCGACCAGGCGATCCCATTCATCGGCATCAAAAAACCGGAACAGGGCCTTGGTATCAGGCGGCGCGATGCGGGAGTTCAGATGGACATTGGTAATGACCGACGTCCAGGGGTTCACATCAGAAGGCAACAGGCTCGTCTGACCGATGAGCGCGTTCAGCAGCGTCGATTTACCGGCCTTAACCTGGCCGATCACGCTGACTGCGGGCTCAAACGCTTTTATTTTGTCCACTGCGCGGTCAATCGGGTCTTCGACAAATGCAAACGCTGTCTCGCGGTAGGTCTCGAGGGCGTTTTCAATTTGATCGAGCTGTTCCCAAAGGCCATTCAGCTCGGAGAATCCTTCAGCATGTTGCTTCAGGTCGGGCTCGTTTTCCAACATCTGCTGACTCGTTAATTTGAGTTGCGTTGTGCAGTGGCTCACGGTGCCGCGGCGGTGAATTTAGGTGAGGTGGGGACGGTGCAAGCACGCCGTCCCCCCAAAAGAAGGACTTAGACCTTCAATTCACCCTCAATGGCTTTGACCTTGATGCGGGCCATGCCGAGGTTCGACGCCTTGCGGTCCAGAGCGACGTAAATAAAGACGCTTGGGTTGTTCGCGAGGGGACGGATGAGGTGATACTGGGTGCCGAGCGTGATGAGGATATCCTCAATTGCGTCGCCAAGGCCCAGAGCTTCGATGGCAGAATTCTTGGCACGCACAACTTCTGTGTTGGCGGCGCCAGCGGCTTCGAGGTCGAACTTGCCGACAAGCTCCGATGCAAGCATCAGGCCGGTGTCGGAATCGACGAGGCAAGCACCGATGAAACCCTGGAGGTCCTTGAGTGCAGAGATATCAGTTGACATGGTTTGCGATCCTTTGAAAGTAGCTGCGATGGCCAGTTAATCCCCAAAGTCTGTGTCCGAATGTGGGCGAGTTGTTGTTAAGTCGTCGACAAATTCTCGAAAAATCTATCGATGTTCTTCCATTTTGACAAAAATCGCACTGATTCACCCCTTCGGAAGGGCAACAATGGTTAATGACCCGCCGGACTGTGTTAAAGACTTGGTGCAAAACCGAGGCACAGGGATTACAGGCCCGTCTTTGGTATAAGATTCTCGCAAGTCGGAGCAAGAGTGATCGGCGGCAAAGCGCCTCTGCCTATGCCAATTACCTTATAATAGCCGAAAGTTAGGCGCGCCTATCCTTTAGAACAGGAACGCCTCGGGATTTTCGCCCGCGTAACGGCCGACCCCGTCAAGATCGATATCATAGTTCGAGCCGCCGGCCTCAGTGGCATCAAAAAAGCCGCAAGGCTGTCTCTGCGTCCTGCGCCACGAAAGAAAAATGAAAACTGACAACCGCGACATCGACCCCGAATCTGACTGTCTTAGAAAGCGTGCCGCCCGCGTCGACGCGCATCATCAGTTCGTCGCAGCGTGAGAATGTCGATGCGCTGAAAGCGAGCGTATAGCGCACGCCTTCAATCGCTGCGACCGACTGGCTGATCGTGCCGTCCTCGCCGCGGCCCCAACCGTCGATGGCGTAATAGCCGGTGCCGTCCGTAGCGCGTGCGGTGCTTTCATGGCCCCCACCATTGCCTTCGACGACCCGGCGCCACACTCGGACCAACAGCGCCCTGCGTGAACGAGCCATTGTCCACATTGTTCTCGGCGGGTTGCGGCGCAACATGTGCCAGCGCCACCTCGTCGTGCAGCATGTCGAGAAAGCCCGTGCTTTCGTCGCTGAACGGAAGGGTGGTGTTTGTGCCTGACGCTTTGAAAGTCAGGGTGGCCGCTTTGCCATCGGCATCTACGACCTGCGACAGATCTGCTGTCAGCCCGTTTAGCGCGTCAACCCGCAGGGCGCTGCCAAACCCGCCATTGAGCCGGAAACTCAGCTCGTGGTCTCGCCCGGCAAGGTGGCGCTCGTTTGGGTGAGCTCAGCGTCTTTTTCTGGCTCGTACCGTCCAAACGCGAAGCTGCCATCGCCTTCCAGGGCGTTGTTCTGCGGCCTCCCAGAAACCGCCATTGCCGCTGCCCGTCCACCTGCCGCCCAAGGATTCGAATCAGCCTTCGGACAGGCGCTCTTCTTCCAGCCGAACAAGCGAGACCTCATCGATGTCGATATCGCAATCGGCACCCAGCTCGGTCACATCGGAGAAGCGCAGGGTCAAATCGCTCGGCAACGGCGTGAACTCAAAGGTAAAGCGGCCGGCGGTAGCTGCTACCAGTTGGAAAAACCCGGTGCCCGCTGCGCTCTACACCTCCACACTCAGCCCGGCTGTGGCGATGCTGTTGGCAGTAAAGCTCAGCTGCAACGCCTCACGGGCACGACGCGCGAGATGTTCTTGCTCAGCACGCCATCTTGGCCGCTGCCCCGGCCATCCATCGCGTAAAGACCCAAGCCCTCAGTGCTGCGGGCATTGCTTTCGAACCGACCACCGGTGTCCGCGCTTGTCCACCCTTCCGGCGTGTGACCGTTGCCTGGCGGGCCGTCTTCGAACGATCCGTTGGTGATGTAGTCCGTCGACGGGCGCACGGAGACCCGGTCCAGATGGATATCATGGTCGTAAGGCCGCGCGCCGGTGACGTCGGAAAACGGCAGCTCGGTTGTGCTGCCGGTTGCCTCAACGGTGATGAAGACTGCCTCGGGCCTGCCAACCGCGAACGCGCCGCCGCCGATCACGGTCGCGCCATCGCACAATTCGACCAGCAAGCCTGCACAGGCTGTGGCCGCGGCATCAAACTCCAATCGGTAGACTTTGCCGGGCTCGGTGTCGAAGACCCGGCTTAGCACACTATCACTGGCCCGGCCGTTGGCACCAAGCGCATAGGTGACGGCGCCATCGGTGGCTTAGTTCACATCTTTGATCATGCCGGAATTGCCAGCAACTTCCTGGCCGAGCGGGTTGCCGCCTTCACCCGTATTGCCAACCTCAAACGTCCCATTCTTCAGCAGATTGGCGTCACCTGCGGCGCTTGAGTCCTGCTCCGGGTTCACGCGCATGATGGGCACCAAGGACGGCACGCCTGCGCTGTCCCAGGCAAACATCATCCAGTTGCCCGGCCGCATGCCTGCGTCAATGCCAGGGATTGTGAAGGTAATGTCGGTGGCGGAGGTGACCTCGTCGTCCACCGCAATGAATCCACCCGACATGTGCGTGGCATGGGTCGTGGCCCCGGTTTTCACCAAGGTGATCCAGGCAATGCCGGACGCGTCGTCGACGGTGATTGCACTGTCTGGCCCGCATTGGCATTAAGCGGTGCATCGGTGATCTGAGGGCGGTCCGCCGGTTGGCCCTTATCATCATAATAGTAGGCCAGGCGAAAAACCTGGCTGTCGAGATAGCTGTTTTCGGCAAACCCCGCAGCACCGCCGCCCGACGTCATCAAACTGCCATCATGCAGTAGCGTCGAGATGGCGTGACAGAGCTGTCAGCTCATCTCCTCCTCGGGATACGTGATCGAAGTGGCGCGGGGGTGCCAGATTGCCGCCTTGTGCTGGGTGCCGATCTTTCGGTTGCCGCTTGATGAGCCGCCATTGATCATCACCGTGCCATCTACCAGCACATTCATGTTCGCCTAATTGCGCAGCGCCGCCAACGTGCCGACCAGGTCAAAGACTGGGATGTCGTCGCTGAAATCCATCACCCATAGATTGCCTTGATTGTCCTGGATGAGCGCTATTTCTGCTGCGAAGAGCGTGGTTGATTTGCTGGCCTTGATCGCAACGGCAGGGTAGCGACCTGCTCCAGCGCGCCCGCACCGGTCGGGTCGAGCGACATGACCCGGTATTCGGCCTCTCCGATTATAATGGTTGGCGTGACGTCGAAATGCACAACTTTGCCGTCATTGATGGCAAAGCTGCGGGGGTAATTCCGGCATTGCGCCATATTGGGGTCTTCGGCGCCATAATGAGATGTCCGATGCTCAGCATAGGTGCAGATCTCCGACACCACGACGCCCGGCCCGCCAAAGATCAAGATCTGCCCGTGGCCAGCGTCACCAGGGCCGGGTGCCAGCGCGGAAACTCCATCGCGCCATCGGCGGGCGGTGACAGGATACCGGTATCGGCATCAAAGACGTTCACATCCGTCACGCCATTCCATGTCGTGTACTGTGATCTACCGCGATCAGGTTTGGCATCTGTGATGCCGCCAGGCGGCAGCGCGTCGCCGCCAACGATGAGGATTTTGACGTGCCGAGAATGGCGATCATCGCCCCGCAGAAGAGATCGATCTCGGTCTGAGTGTCATAGGTCACATGGGCGTCCGTGGCCGGATCTCAGACGTCGATCTTTAGGCGCCCATTCGCAAGCCCGTTTTCATCGCCGCCAAAGGTCAGCGCGCGGCCGTTCTCCTGAACGGTCGTGTGGATCGCAATCAGCGGGCAATCCTTTAGGTCGCCCCACTGGCCATTACCCTCAGGCTCTTGGTCGATATGCACCTCGGGCACGGTTAGGTCGAGCTGGCGGCGACCGATATCGCCCACGGCCCATTGCACATCCATCGTGGCGGCGGGGTCCGTAATTAGGAACTCAATGCGGAATTCGTGGGTGCCAGCGCCGATCGAAGTTTCGGTCCTTTCGCGCGTCTTGAGTTGGGCGACCGCGCAGAAACAGACAGACCCACCGCTTTCCGCGCACGGCCCCAATTGCGGGGCGCCGAGATCGGCGCTTGTCACTTGCTCGACAGCACATCATCGATGTTGAGCCGCACATGGCCTGAAGCATAAAGGTAGAAGGCAATGTCTTCGGCCTCGTCAAACGTAACGCTGGCCGTCAGGGTCGCGGCATAGGGGTTGTGCGATGACGGTCCGTCAAACTCGGCCAGGGCCTCGTTGATCGTGCCTGTTACCTGCCCTGAATCCAAAGCGGATACGCCGAAGTCGGCATCGTCAAGCGATGCCGCCGCCGCCCCGTCGATGACCTTGATGTCCCACCCCCCCCGATGTCGCAATAACCGCCGTACCCGTGCCACCCAAAAACCGTTCGAACCAATTCACGCCCCAGAACAAGCTCTTTAAATTGACCCAAATTGGCCAACACTGCATTCATTGAAAATGTAGCCCACCTGGTGGATCAATAAGTCCTCCGGAACCGCGAACAAACTGACCGTTTCCAGAAGCGCGCAATAAACAGTTTCCAAACCGCATTGCGCTATGCGATTCAGATTACACCCAATCTCGAGTAGATCGCTGCCCCATTCACGAGACATATCTGACGCTCCTCCGCTGCAAACCGCGCAGGAGCTTTTGTTTCATTTGGACGCCCCTGTGGGCCTTTTGGACCGCTCAGGTGAGCTCATCTCGGCCAGCAAACCCTTCAACGCGCTTTTCCCGCCGACCCGGTCGGACAGCTTTCTAGCGCGGTACGGCCGCGAGTGCCCCGGCATCTTCGACTTTGTCGAAAAGGCCATGCCGCCCCAGTCCCGCCGCTGCACCCTGATTGCCGAAGCAGACCGGTTTGAGTGCCAGTTTTCTTGCCTTGAATTTGGCGGCTCGCCTGGGTTCTTGCTGCATTCCTTTGGCCAGGGCCTCAATGGGTTGCAACTGCGCCAAATGATGGATCGGCTTGAGCTGGGGTTTTGGGATTTCGATCTGCCGAATGACGCGATCCGGGCGACCAAGGCATGGCACCGGATACGCGGCACAAAACCGGGTGCGGCGCTCGATATGAGCAATGACGATTGGTTGAAACTGATCCACCCCGAGGACCGCGAAGAACTGCGCACGCTTGTTCATCGCCAAAAACATGGCTGGGTGAAGCATTTCAACATCCAGTACCGGCACTGGCATTCTGAGCGGGGCTGGGTTTGGGTCCTGTGTCGCGCCAGCGTCCTGGATACCGATGCCGATGGGCTGCCGACGCGGATCGTCGGCGTTGATACTGAAATATCGGATTTGAAGGATAAAGAGGCTGAATCCCTGCGGCTTGCCGGCAAATTGCAGCTCGCGTTGGATGTTGCCGGCATCGGCGCATGGGAATTCGACGAAGCGGCTGCGGCGGTCCATTGGGACGATAAGATGCTCGACATCTACGGCATCACCGATGGCGAGAATTTGCGCGGCGGCGATTTCTGGGAAAGCCATCTGCACCCCGATGACCGTGATGCCCTAGTTGATTACGCCGCCGAATGCCAGCGGGAGAACCGCGACTTCCAAAGGGATTACCGAATCGTGCGCGTTGACGGGCAGATCCGACATATTCGCAGCTTGGCGCGTCACGTCAGCTTGCCAAAGGTCGGCAACAAGCTCATCGGCGTCAATATTGATGTAACGGAGGACGTCCTACAGCGCGAAGAGTTGGAGCGCGCGCGCGGCCAGTTGGAGTATGATGCGGGCCACGACGCGCTGACCGGCCTCGGCAATCGCCGTCTGCTCGAGGAGGCTTGTAACGCGCTTTATGCCCGGCTTGAGCCCGATGAAAGCTATTGCGTGGTTTTGATCGATCTCGACCATTTCAAACGGATCAACGACGAACTTGGCCATGCGGCAGGTGATGCCGCCTTGATCCGGGCCGCAGATATTATCGCGCGTGTTGTGGCCACCTACGGCCAGGCTTTTCGCATCGGCGGAGACGAATTTGTCGCCTTGTTGGAGCAATGCCCCGATACCGGCACGATGCAGCGCTTATGTCAGGAGATTATCGCCTGCATCAGTGAGCCGTTTGAGTTCGAGGGCCAGATCGCCGATTATGGCGCCAGCATCGGCTACGCCAAGGGAACCGGTGTGCCCGAGCCGCGCACAGATGTGTTCGTCAAAGCCGATGAGGCGCTTTACAGCGCAAAGCGCGCTGGCCGATTCTGCTATCGCGCGGCCGATGATGCAATCCAGGCACCGCAGCTTCAGGCAGATTTCGCCGACCGTGAACTTGCCCAAGCGATCGATAATGGCGAAATCTTTTGCCTCTATCAGCCGCAATTTGAACCTTTGTCGATGAACCTGAGCGGCTTGGAAGCCATAGCGCGTTGGAATTCGCCAAAGCGCGGTATCGTGCCACCTGCTCAATTCTTGGGTCGTGCCGCAGAGGCTGGGTATATTTCAGCGATTGACCGCGTTGTCTTCGATGAAGTCGTGCAGCAGCAGACAATTTGGCACGGCGATGGGCTGTCCATTCCCATCGTGTCGGTCAACGTCTCGAAACGCAGGCTTCAATACGGACGGCTGGGTGAGCAGATAGAACGGCTCAAGCCATATCACAAACTGTCCTTTGAGCTGCTCGAGACAGCGATGTTCGACGAGCTCGAAGATGATACGCGCTTTGTCATAGACATGGTGCGCGCCGCCGGTATCCGGATCGAACTTGATGATTTTGGCTCTGGCCATTCCTCGATCGTTGCGCTGCAATCGATCAAACCCGACCGGGTCAAGATCGACCGGCTCTTGGTGGAGACCCTGCCCGGAAACCCGCGCCAAGCCGCCGTTTTGAATGCGCTGATTGCCATTTCACGGCTCGAAGGGGCGCAAATTGTGCTCGAAGGCGTTGAGACGGTTGATCACATCAGTGCGGTCAGTGCGCTCGATTGCGATGCATTGCAGGGATTTGGGCTCTGCGGCCTGATTGGGGCCGACGCGCTGACGGCCGCGCTGCGCCACCCCGACAGATTACAGCCAATGCGCGATGGGCCGGTCACGATACATATCCGTCAAAGAACACCGGTTCAGTAGCGCGGCCATGGTCGGCAAACGCGCCTCAGCCTTCCATCATGAAATCCGCGACGCGTTCGGCAACCAGGATCGTTGGCGCCATTGTGTGGCCCGACACCAACGCCGGGATCGACGCGGCATCAACAACGCGCAATCCCTCGACCCCTTTCACCCGGCATTGCGGATCAAGTGCCGCGGTCGGATCATCGCCGCGCCCCATCCGGGCCGAGCCAACCGGGTGATACGTCGATTCCGCGGTTGCCCGGATATGTGCCTCAATCTCATCATCGCCGGCCTCTGGCGATAGCGACAGCGTGGCCCGATCGGTATAGGCCGCGAGGGTCGCGGTTTTGACCTGCGAAAGCGCGATGCGCATGCCTTTGATGTAAGTTGCAACATCATCGGGATGGCTGAGATAACCTGGATCATAAATGGCCTTTTCGCACGCATCAGCGGAATTGAGCGAAACCGAGCCTGTGCTTTTCGGCTGCACCAGGCCCACATTCATATACCAGCCCGCGCGTTCGGGATGGGTGGCGCGCAGGGCCAAAGGTGGGTTGATGGAATACATGATTTCGATATCCGGCTCGGCCACGCTTGGGTCCGATTTGACAAAAGCGGCCGAGGTGTTTTCGGCGATCGTCAGCGGGCCATAGGCGCCCCTGCGCCATTGCGCCAATTGCGCGGGATCATTCGGGTCGGCATAGGCCGTCTCGCCCGTATCGACCGGGGTAAGCGCGCCGAAATCTACGCGCAAATGGTCGGCCAGATTTGATCCAACGGCCGCCAGATTTTGGGTGACCGCGATGCCGTGTTCGCGCAATTGATCGGCGGGGCCCACGCCTGACAGCATGAGCAGCTGTGGGCTATTGATTGCGCCGCCGCAAAGCAGGATTTCCCCTTCGGCAGAGGCCTCGAATTCCTGGCCGCCTTTTGTGTAACAAACCCGCACCGCGCGCTGTCTGTCAAAGATAACGCGGGAGACGAAGGCCTCGGTCAGCACCGTCAGATTTGCCCGGCTGCGCGCGACCTTCAGGTAGCCGTTTTCGGTGTTAAATCTGTGGCCAAGCGGATAGATGCATTCCCAAAGATCAAAGCCTGTCGGAACTGCGGCGTTGCGATCTTGTGTGATCCCGATCCCGGCCTCAATGGCCGCGCGGCGGAAAATCTCGGTCATCTCCGAGCCGGCGGGCGTCATCTCCAACTGCATTTTGCCGGATTGGCCGCGCAGATCGACGTCTTCTTTTGTCGTGTTCTCGATGCGTTTGTAGAGCTGGACGATGGTGTCCCAATCCCATCCCGGTAGGTCCCAGCTTTCGTAGTTGCCGCGTGTCCCACGCGACCACGAACCGATATTGATGGCAGCTGATCCGCCGATGAGTTTGCCGCGTGGCTGCGCGATCTCACGCCCGTTGAGTCCGGGCTGAGGCGACGACGCATAGCCCCAGTTTGTCCGTGGACCCCACATGGCAAACGCGCCAGCGACATAGCCGCTGGCTTCGAATGTATTCTCCGGCCCTGCTTCCAGCAACAGCACGCGGGTTCGCGGATTTTCTGTCAAACGTGCCGCCAGCACGGGTCCGGCCGTGCCGCCGCCCACAATGATATAGTCGTACACCCTGGCTCCCCTCAAAACCAATTGCCAACGGGCCAATGCCACCATTGTGGCGCCGCTCCGTTGACGTGTCGGTTTGTGCTACTGGGCCCAGTATTCCGGGATCAGGCCAAGCAGGAAGTCACCGCCATATCCGGGGAAGGCGGCGCGCAGCATATCGGCCGCCTCGTCAGGTGAACCGGCCGTCGTCATCGCCTCATCAAGCACCCGGATATAGGCGATCGCGGTATCCAATTCGCCCCGCGATGTCGGCATGCCGTGCCCAACAAGCAAGGTCTCGCAGGCCGGGTCATCGCGCAGCTCTTCCAGCGTGGCGATCCAATTGGCGCGGTCGATGCCGGGTGCGAAGAAGACACCGTTATAGACAAGGTCCTGGGTGATCGCGACTTGCTGATCGGGGAAGATCGTCACCAGCATGTCGGGGGCTTCGGTGTTGGTATAGTGCCGGAACTCCACCGCGACGCCGGACATCTCGGTCATGCCTGGGGTCACATCGGGCCCTTCCAGCACATTTGTCGGCTCTGGCCAGTCGCCGCCGGTGGCCTCGGCCCGCATGCCTTCGCGGATCTCTGGCAGGGTGGCAAAGCTCACCCCTTCGATGAAGGATGCACCACCCCAATGATCGGGATGTTCGTGGCTGAGAATGGCCATGCCAACCGGCTTTCCGGTGCTGGCGATGGTCGCGGCAACCTCCATGGCCGTTGGCGGTAGCATCGTGGCGTCGACAAGCAGTAATTGGTCTTCGAACTCAACGATATGAGAGGTCACATGCACTGCTGGTGCCGGTGAGACATAGGTGTGGAACGTCACGCCACCCTTTGAAAAACTGTGCAATGTCCCAGGCGGCAAGTCACCCTGGGCGCGGGCCGGATCGGGGGTCAATGCGGTGCGCAGCAACGTGGCTGCCCCAACGGTCAACGTCGCGCCTTGCAGCAACGCGCGGCGAGAAATTCGGGGGTCGTTTGAAGACATCTGGGCACTCCTCTCTGGCAGCAACCAGCAGAGATTAGACATTTGCGATTACTTCGATTAGGCGCAGGATGTCGGAAGGTTTTTTCGAGTAAATGGAAAGATGATCGAGGATTATCGTGGGCTGGCCGTCTTTGTCGCGGTCGCGGATGCCGGCAGCTTTAGCGAGGCCGGACGGCGCTTGAAACTGTCGACGTCCGTGGTCAGCCACCATGTGTCGCGGTTGGAGGCCAAGCTGGGCGTGTCGCTATTTTTCCGGTCGACGCGGTCCCTGTCGCTTGCA
This sequence comes from Pseudomonadota bacterium, assembly GCA_039191215.1. GTDB lineage: Bacteria > Pseudomonadota > Alphaproteobacteria > Rhodobacterales > Rhodobacteraceae > HKCCE3408. The sequence continues at coordinate 24,872 of JBCCXT010000006.1, read as the reverse complement.
CCGGAAGGCCAGGCCATTTTGGCCGATGCTCGCCGCATGGTAGATGCCGGTGAGACGGCGCTGGCAGCCCTTGCGGCGGCCAATTCGCAACCGGCCGGGTCGCTTCGCATCTCGCTCCCGGCATTTGGCTACTCAAACAGCATCCACCAGGCGATCTGGTCATTTGCCGACGAACACCCGTTGGTTGCGCTCTCGGTCAATTGCAGCGACGCGATTGCCGATATCGTCCGGGGTGGCTTTGATCTTGCAATCCGCCTGGGCGTTCTTCCCGACAGCAATCTGAAATGCCGCCGGATCAAAGACTTCAAGCGCATCATGGTCGCCGCCCCCAGCTATCTGGCTGGACGCGAACGGATCGACGGGCCCGAGGCGCTGCAGCGCTGCAGTTTCGTCGCGGTCTCGATGCTGCCAAGCCAGTTGGAGTTCCAGCGCGGCGCCGACGCCTTTTTGTACGAGCCGGAGAAAACCAGGCTGGAGGTCGACACGATAGAAGCGGCAAAATCGGCCGTCATCGCCGGCCTGGGCGTGCGCCAATTGCCCGTGGACGAAATCCAGCGGGAGCTTCAATCGGGCGAGCTGATCCACATTTTGCCGGAATGGAGTTTGCCCATCGAAGGCGTCTATGCGGTCTGGCCCGATATCGGCCCGCAAAAGAAGCTGACCAGGCGGTTAATCGACTATCTGATCGAATGGCAACAACGGCCCTGAGCTGGAAGTTAGATCGCTGCGCAGGAAAAATCCGGCACGATCCCGCTGCGCGCGATAAACGGTGCTGTATCAAGCCCGGCAAAGAGGCCGTGATCACGCACCAAAACCGTGCCCATACCGGCCTGCGCCCCGCCCAGTATATCGGTGTGCAGCGTGTCACCCACCATCGCGATCCGGTCGGCGGGAATGCCCGCCAGCACGCCCAGCCCATCATCGAATGCATCGGCAAACGGTTTGCCGAAGAAAATCGGTGTGATCGCCAGATCATCAGCCAGGGCATGCGCGTAAAAGCCGGGCTCTTTGCTCAGCCCGGCTTCACGCGGCGCAACAAGATCGGGATTGCCAACCACCAACGGTTTGGGCGCGCGGGCCAGTTCGTCGCGCAAAGCGGCCAACATCGCACCGTCGATTGAGACGCTCGAGAGCATCAGGATGCCATCGACGGGCTGCCCGGTCCAATGCACAACCCGCGCGCTGATATCCTCAAACCCGTCCCCGGGCGCAGCAATTGCGCCCCAAAGCGCGTTTGGTAGGACCTCCGACAACCGTCTGGCGGCCACGTCGCGGCTTGAAATCACCTCATGCGCTGCAAAGTCGAACCCCAACCGCGCATAGCGCTCGGTCGCGGTGATCTGGGTATAGCTTGCCGCATTGGTCAGAACCGCGATCAGCTTACCCCGTCGGCGCAATTCGGCGATGCATGCAATAGCGCCGGGGACGGCGCGCTCCCCGACATTAAGGACGCCAAAGCTGTCCAGCAAAAACGCATCATATTGGTCGGCAATCTCCAGCAATCCGCTACATGCCTGCGTGTCATTGCCAAAGCGGGCTTCGGGCATGCGGGCGCGGATCTGTTCGTACCGCTCAAACGCTTGGTCGGTGCGCAGCGTATCGCCGTATGACATCAGATCAGGCCGTATTGCGATGCTTTCCCACGCAGAAACGGCAGGCCTTGGGCGATCACTTGCTGCGCGCTGTCGGCCACCGGGCGCCAGACAGACAGGCCATTGGCGATCTCGGGCGGCATGTTGATGAAACTTTCCATCGCCAGGCCACCATCGAAGCCAATCGCTGAAAGTGCTGCAAATATCTCGTCCCAATCGCATGTGCCGCAGCCAGGCGTGCCGCGATTGGATTCCGACAGATGGATGTAGCGCAGATGGTCGCGGCCGGCGATAATCCCGTTTCCCGCACCGCGCTCTTCGACATTCATATGGTACGTGTCGAGGTGCAGAAAGACGTTCTCCGCCCCGATCCGTTCGATCATCGCGACGCCCTGCTCGGCGGTGTTGATCAGATGGCTTTCATAGCGATTGACCGGCTCGATCCCAAAGCCCAAGCCGTAGCGGCGGGCGATCTGGGCTGCCTGTGTCAGCGCGGTGGCGACATTATCGAGCTCTTTTTCAGTGGGTGGCAGGCCCGAGCGCTCACCGATACCGCCATAGGTCACCCCGGTTAGCGCCGATGCGCCGAGACCGGCGGCCTTTTCAATCGCGACGGTCAGGAAGTCGACGGCACCTTTGGGGTTCTTTGACGCCCAGACGGGTTCTGGCAGGCCAAGTGAGCAGATCGCCGGAAGCTCTGCCTCTTCAAGCAGCGCCCGGCCGAGCGAAGCATTTGTACTTTCCGGGTCAAGAAGAGCGATTTCGATGAAGTCCATGCCCGAGGCCTTGGCCGCCGCAATGGCGCGGGCCGCACCGACTGTGTCCCAGCTCATCGTCCACATGGATGTATGCACACCAAAGCCTTTCATATGCTTGAATATCCTCCTTCGATCATCATCAATGCTCCGTTCACGAGGTTGGATGCCGGCGAGGCGAGATAAAGCGCCATATCCGCGATCTCCTCAGGCTCGCCGAACCGGCCAAGCGGTGTGGCGGCGATCATCGGCGCGGACCTTTCCGGCGGGCTCCAGATCTCCTTGCCCATCTCGGTCAGCACCACCGTTGGGCATATCGCGTTGACCTGGATGTTGTGCGGCGCCAATTCGACCATCAGCGACTTTGTCAGCGCGTTCAGCCCGCCTTTGGACGACGCGTAGGCGGCATGATCTGCCAGCGCGATCACCCCGGTTTGGGACGAGATGTTGATGATCTTGCCGCCACCAGTGGCGATCATGCCGGGTGCCAAGCCTTTGGCCAACAAGAAGGGCGCGCGTAGGTTCACGGCCATGGTCAGGTCCCAATCAGCGGCTGAATAGTCCAGCATCGGGCCGATCAGCGCGATGCCGGCGGAATTGACCAGAATGTCGATCTGGGCTGCGCCTGCCAAGGCGGCTCCAATCAGTGTATCGCAGCCCGCCGGCGTGGCGATATCGGCGGCGACGACCTGGCATCCGGTCTCATCGGCCAGGGCCGAGAGCCGATCGGGTGCGCGGCCAGTGGCAATCACCCGCGCGCCTGCATCGGTGAAGACCCTTGCGATCTCTGCCCCGATCCCCGACGAGGCACCGGTGATCAGGGCCGTTTTGTCGGCGATGGAAAAACGGTCTTTCCAGCCCATCGGCTACTCCAAATTCGTGTGATTGGCGCGCATGGCATCGGGTGCCAGCGCCAGCTCGTCGCGCAGCTGCAAAACGGCCAACTCGAAGAACAGAAACTGCGCGGCCTCATAAAGTGAGCCCATCGGCAGGACCGATCCCGCGCCGGATTGGTCGCGCGCCATTGTCTGGGCGGGCAGGTGCACGATGTGATCGGCGCGCATCGGCGCGGGGCCATCCGGCTCGGCGGTAATGCACAGCGTTGCGGCGCCCGCTGATTGCGCGACGCCCATCAAAGCCGACACGGTCGAGAAGTCGCCCGGCCCGGCGCTGGTCAGCAGCAGATCACCGGGGCCCAGGGGCGGCGCAGTCATATCGCCAGTGACATGCGCGTCGAGCCCGAGATGATAAAGCCGCATGGCGAGCGATTTCATCATCAGGCCTTCGCGCCCGACGCCATAAACGGCGATCCGTTTGGCAGCTTTGATCGGGGCGACCAGGGCGTCAAGTTGGGCGGGCAGGCTGGCGCTGAGAACAGCGCCGATCTCAGCCAGTGCCTGGTGGGCCTTGTGGGCGCTGCTCATATCGTGGCCTCAGCCGGGCTGATCGACAAGCCACAGGTTACGGCATCAAAAGCGTTCTCGGTCTGGCCGATCTCTTCTAACAGATCAAAGATGGTGTAGCGGCGTCGGATGTAGCCGGCGGCACGCAAGGTCCGGCGGACATGAGCCCGTCCCAGACCGATATCTGAAGGGTAGCTCGGCGCGCCGGCTTGCCGAAGCATCGCGGCCATGTCGGTGCTGCGCATCAGATGGCGTTCAAGCCGGTCACGCAGGCCCGGCCAGGCGGTCTTTAGCTTGGTGAGACGATCGATATGCGCCGTCCCCTGCACGTGTTTGGCGCGCAATTCATCACGCGCTTTGCGGGCGACCATTGGGTCAGAAATCGCTTTGGCAAGGGCCGCTTCACGCGCACCAAGATCGGGCGCGGCTTCGGCGATACGAACCGGGTCGATCGCCGATAGATCTTGTGCAATCAACCAATCAAAAAGCGCCAGCGACAAAACACAGCCGATAGAGACGGCGGCGCCGTGGCTGACCTTTTGGCCGTGATGGTTCAGCCCCTCCATTTCCCACATATGCGCGATCTGGTGATCGGCGCCGGAGGCCGGGCGGGAGGAGCCGTGAAATTCCATCGCAAATCCAACCGCGGTCAAACCGACAAAGAGCCGCGCCACCGCATCCGGATCGCCATCGGCAATCCCATCGTGCCCGGCCAGCCAATAGCGCAGATTGTCCTGAACCATCGGCCAGGCCACGTCGTCCAGCGGCTCCACCCCGATTGCATCGGCCAATAGCCAGTCCCCGCCGGCCGGTATCTTGCCTGCCAGATCGCCATATCCCCAGCCGTTCATCTCGGGTGGTGCGGCGGCGATGACGTCAAGATCGGCCAACATCGCAATGGGCGCGCGGGTCGGGATGGTGACCTTAAAGCCGTCTTTGGCCAAAGGTGCCCCGGCGCTGGTATAGCCGTCCATCGACGCCGCCGTCGCCACCGAAAGGTAGCGGCGGTCGGTCTCAAATGCCGCCCATTTGACCAGGTCATTGATCACGCCGGAGCCTACCGAGACGGGGAACAAATCTGGTGAGGCGGCCAGTGCTGCGCGGAACGTCTCGGCCTCTTCGACCGAGGATTTCGGCAGCGGCTGGTTTGGCAGGATGAGCGTTTCAACGGCAAATCCGGACGCCGCCAAGCGGTCAACCACCGCGCGCCCCGCCGCGCCAAAACCGGCACTGTCGGCCATGACCAAAGCGGCCCGGCGGTCTGTTATCTGGCCTGCCAGCCGGCCCGTCTCTGCCAATGTGCCGCGACCAACCAACACCGCATCGGTGACGGCCGACTTGGCCACGGCGGGCGCAATCAGATCAGAGAGTTGGGTCGACCAGCTTGCCATCGCTACCGCCCGCTATCCAAGCGTCCGGCCGTCGCTGGCAAAGCGGTGCAGCCGCTCGGGCGGGAAGCTCAGATGCACCGTCTCGCCCGGATTGACCTTGCTTTCGCCATCGGTCTTGACGACCAGCTGCGCGCCGTCCTCGGCTTGTGTGTAAAGATAGCTCTCACCGCCGAGCTGCTCTTTGACCCGAACCGTCACTGCGAGACCTGTCGTATCAAGCCGGACATGTTCGGGGCGTATACCGATGCGGGCGGCGTCTGCGGCCCCGGTGGCGGCCCCCAAAGCGCTGTCGGCGGGCATGATATTCATCGCGGGCGAGCCGATGAAACCGGCGACAAATTCGCTGGCTGGGCGATGATAAAGCTCCATCGGTGCACCGACCTGTTCGACCTGTCCGCTGTTTAGGACCACGATCTGATCGGCCATCGTCATTGCCTCGACCTGGTCATGGGTGACATAGATCATCGTTGCGCCAAGCTCTTTGTGGAGCGCCTCAAGCTCAATGCGCATTTGCACGCGCAGCTTGGCGTCGAGATTCGACAGTGGCTCATCAAAGAGAAACACCTTGGGGTTTTTCACGATCGACCGGCCGATGGCGACACGCTGGCGCTGCCCGCCCGATAGTTGGCCCGGCTTGCGATCCAAGAGCTCTGACAACTGCAAGATGCGCGCGGCTTCCATGACGCGTCGGGCGCGTTCTTCCGCGGCGATGCCGTTCACCTTCATGCCGAACTCGATATTCGCGCGCACGGTCATGTGCGGGTAAAGCGCGTAGGATTGGAACACCATCGAGAGGTCACGGTCGACCGGCTCAAGCGCTGTCACATCGCGCCCATCAATGGAAATCACCCCGTCATCAACCGATTCTAGCCCGGCGATGCAGCGCAGAAGCGTCGATTTTCCGCAGCCCGATGGGCCGACGAACACAACAAACGCACCGTCTGAGATGTCGAGCGACACGTCTGTCAAGGCCTTCAGAGAGCCATAAAACTTATTGATTTTATGCAGGTTAACCGTTGCCAAGACCGTTCCTTTTGTCGCCGTCGCCCACCATGGTTTTGTATCGCCAGTTACATTTTCGTGTTGACTTATACATATGTATTTACATTTGTATGAGGCTGTAAGCAAATGAATGTCAACTGCTTCGCAACGGGAGGACCGAATGAAACTGAAACACATCCTGACAACCACAGCACTCAGTGCAGTGGTCACATCCGGCGCGTTGGCCGATGGTCATGGCTGGAGCCTCGAAGCCGCTGCCGAGCCATACGCAGGAACGACCGTGGACGTCGTGTTCCTGCTGCGTCCGGGCTATGAGGCCATCGAAGCAATGCTGCCCGAGTTCGAAGAAGCTACGGGCATCGACATCAACATTATCAGCCACCCTTACGAAAACGCCCTGGGCGAGCAAGTGCGCGACTTCGTCGCCGGGGGTGATCTTGATATCGCGCTGATTGACCTGGTCTGGATCGGCAACTTTGCCGAGAACGATTGGATCGTGCCGGTCGATCAGATCATGGCCGATTACCCCGACATCATCGATCCAGATCTGAACATGGACGACTTCTTTCCGCTGGTGTTGAACGCATTTGGCGGCTGGAATGACACGATCTACGGCCTGCCGTTCGACAACTACTCCGGCCTCATGTTCTACAATACCTGCATGCTGGAAGAGGCAGGCTTTGATGGCCCGCCCGAGACCTGGCAATCGCTGATGGACGATTACGGCCCGGCGCTGACAGGCGATGGCCAATATGCTTTTGCCTTGCAGTCTAAGCGTAACGAGACGCAGTCGGCGGACAGTTTCGCGCGCATGTTGTGGCCGTTTGGCGGGTCATTCCTGGATGATGAGTTCCGCTCGAACCTGCTGAGCGCGGAAAGCCAGGCCGGCCTGCAATTCCGCCAGGACCTGATGCAGTACATGCCCGACGGCATTGTGGCCTATGACCATGCCGAGACGGTCAATGCCTTTGCCCAGGGCGAAGTTGCGATCATCACCGAATGGTCGGCCTTCTATTCCAGCGTTGTTGATCCCGACACGTCGCGAGTTGCCGATTGTGTGGCCATCGCGCCGGAACCGGCAGGCCCAGCTGGGCGTCGCCCCGCGCTTGGCGGCTTCTCACTGGCGGTCGCAAGCCAGGCCGATGCCGACGAACAGGCCGCGGCATGGCTTTTCATCCAATGGGCAACATCTGCGGCCAATGCGGTTGAGTATCTTGAGCGCGGCGGTGTGCCGGCCCGCATGTCGGCCTATGAGGACCCGGCCTTGGCAGAAACCTATACCTTCATCCCGGCGCTGGTTGAAAGCTGGCAGGAAGGCGTGCCGGAATTCCGCCCGCGCTTTGCCGAATGGCCCGAGATCTCGGAAGTTGTGCAAGAATGGGGCACGCGCATTATGCTGGGTGAGGTGACCATCGAAGAAGGTGCAACCGAGATCGGCGACCGCATGGAAGCCATCCTTGAAAGTGCAGGCTATTACAGCGGCGATAAACCGCTGGCACAATAAGCCTGGTGCATAACGGCCAGGGCAGCGACCGGTTGCCCTGACCGGCAAAAAGAGGGGAGGCGGCATGCGCGGCAGAGCATCGCGAAAGACCATCTTTGGCTTTATCGGCCCGGCGGTGGTCTCGCTTGCGCTTATCGGGATCGCGCCGCTGCTTTATGCGGCTTGGACCTCGCTGCAGTTTTTCAACCTCACCCGGCTGAACCAACGGCGCTTTGTCGGCCTGGACAATTACTGGACCGTGCTGACGGATGAGACGTTCTGGCAGTCGATGGGGCGGACGTTTCTGCTGCTGATCACGTCTCTGCCGCTGCAATTGGCCCTTGGTATGGGGATCGCGCTGGTCCTGCACCGCCCCGGGTTGTCGCTTCTGAAAACGCTCTGCCGGCTCAGCCTGGTGCTGCCGATGGCGACTACCTATGCCGTTGTCGGCCTGTTGGGACAGGTGATGTTCAACCAACGCTTTGGCGTCATGAACCAACTTTTCGGCGGGGCTGACATCAACTGGATTGGTGATCCGACAAATGCGTTCATCATGATCGTGTTTTGGGATGTCTGGCAGTGGACGCCGTTTGTCGCGCTGGTTCTGCTGGCGGGTCTGACCATGGTCCCGACCGAAATCGAGGAGGCCGCGCGGCTCGAGACGAAAAGCTGGTGGACGGTGCTGCGCTACGTGCAGATGCCGTTTCTGATCCCTGGCTTGGTGGCGGTTCTGATCCTGCGCACCGCCGATACGCTGAAGCTGTTCGATATGGTCTTCACGCTGACCCGCGGGGGGCCCGGTGCCTCCACCGAGTTCATCTCGTTGATGATCCAACGGGTGGGCTTTCGCGCCTTTGACCAGGGCTTGGCCTCGGCGCAGGCGATCATCCTGCTGATCATCACCATCATCCTGGCGCAGATCTACATCCGCGTGTTTTACAAAGAGGTCTGAGCGATGACAACCAACCGCTCATACCTGGTTCAAATCGCGCTTCTGGCGCTGATAATCCTGGTCTGTGTCTTCCCGTTTTATTGGATGGTGACGACATCGCTGAAAACCCAAGTTGTGGCGCTGGAGGCGCCGCCCGTCTGGATCTTCGAGCCGACACTCGAAAACTACCGCGAGGCGCTCATTGACGACGGCGTTTTGCAGACGCTGATCAACTCGCTGATTATCGCGGTATCGACCACTGCCCTGGCTTTGGTCCTCGGCGTGCCCGCGGCCTTCGCCCTGGCGCGCTTCGAATTTCGCGGCAAAAAGGACCTGTGGTTTTGGTTCATCACCAACCGCATGGTCAGCCCCATCGTTCTGGCGCTGCCGTTTTTCTTGATTGCGCGGAACCTGGACCTGCTTGACCGTCATATCACGCTGATCCTGATCTATCTGACCTTCAACTTGCCGATTGTGATTTGGATCGTCACCGACCAGTTTCGTGGCATCCCCTATGATCTCGACGAGGCTGCGCGGATGGAGGGCGCCTCGCAATTTACGATCATGTCGCGCATCTGCCTGCCGCTGGCCATGCCGGGCGTCGCGGTCTCGGCAATCTTTGCCTTCATATTCTCGTGGAATGAGTTGATGTTTGGCCTGGTCCTGACCCGCAACGAGGCCAAGACCGCGCCCGCCATGGCCGTGTCCTTCATGGAAGGCTACAACTTACCCTACGGCAAGATCATGGCAACCTCGACCCTGATTGTGATCCCCGTCTTGATCTTCGCCCTGATCGCATCGAAACAGCTGGTTCGGGGTCTGACGATGGGCGCTGTGAAGTAGGGTCCGCATTCATGTCACGGCAACCCAAGACGGAAATTCTGGATGCCGAGGAGCAGCTGTTGGTTCGGCTGGCCTATGCCTGCGAAATCCAAGGGATGACCCAGGCGCAAGCGGCCGAGACATTCGGCGTCACCCGTCTTAGGGTCAACAAAGCCCTGGCAGAGGCGCGCGAACGCGGCATCGTGCGGGTCACGATCAATTCGCCGATGGGCGCCTCGGTTGTGCTCGAAGACACGTTGCGTGCGCGCTTTGATATGGGCTCGGTCACAGTGGCGCCTGTTGCGGGGGAAGATTTCAACCTGCACACGATCCTGGGCTCGGCCCTGGGGCAATTTCTGACCAAATTCCTCGCCCGAGAAGACGTGCAGCTCTTTGGCATGTCCTGGGGCAACACGCTGAACATGGCGACCCGATTTATGGAGCCGCTCAACCGCCCCGAGCTTGAGATCACCTCGGTGATGGGCGGGCTGAGCAAAGGCTCTGACGTCAACAGCTACGAGATCACGACACGGCTGGGCGATCTGTGCAATGCGCGTCACAGCTATTTCACCGCGCCGGTTTACGCCGCAAGCGTCGAAAGCCGTAAGATACTGCGCGATCAGAAAGAATTCCGCGGCTCGATCGAGAAAATCCGCGCCGCCGACGGCTTGGCCCTGGCCGCAGGTGACATGAACACATCGCTCTTGTTGGCCGACGGCTTGCCCGATGACCTGACCAAGGCGGAGCTTCAGGCGGCGGGCGCTGTCGGCGATATCATGGGTTATTTCCTGGATGCCTCTGGCGCGAAGATCGATCACGAGATCAACCAGCGCCTATTGGGCCTAGAGCTGGAAGATCTCGACCGCCTCCCCAATGTGATTGTAGCCGCCGGTGGGGCCGGCAAGGTGCCGATTATCCGGGCAATTTTGCGCCGTGGCTGCGTCGATCATCTGATCACCGATGAGCGCACTGCGCAGCTTCTGGTGGACAGCCCGGCATGATCGTTGCCGGTATCGATCTTGGCACATCCGGCATCAAAGTCGCGCTGGTTGATGAGCATTTCACCTGCCTAGCCGCGGCCGCCCGCCCGTCGCCGGTCGACATCCCCCATTCCGGGTGGAGCCAGCAGGATCCCGATCAATGGTGGCGCCTGACTTGTGCGGCATTCGATGAATTGGCCGCCGACCGACCGGACCTGATGGCGCGGCTGGCGGGCATCTCACTTTCGGGTCACATGCTGGGCCAGGTGCTGCTGGACGCAGATAACCGGCCCACGACCCCGTGCATTCTGTGGAACGATCAACGCGCACTTGACGAATGCGCGGAGCTGTTGCGGCGCGTGCCGGATATCGGATCGCGCACCAATGGCGCGCCCGATCCCGGACTGACGGCGCCAAAGCTGTTATGGTTGGCCAAACACGCGCCAGATGCGCTGGAGCGGGCGGATGTGCTGATGCTGCCGAAGGATTATGTGCGGCTCTATCTGACCGGCGAGCGCGCAACAGAGGTATCAGATGCCTCGGGCACGATGCTGCTCGATTGTGCGACGGGGTCCTGGGACGACGACTTGCTGTCCGCCGCCGGGTGGGATCGTGCGCGCCTGCCCCCGCTTTTGGGATCATGCGATGCGGCGGGGGAGCTTCGAGCGGAGCTATGCGCGCGATGGAAGACACCAAACGCCGTTCTGGTGGCGGCGGGCAGCGGCGACAATTACGCAGGCGCCCTAGGCGTGGGCGCGGCCATTTCCGGTCGTGCGGCGCTTAGCATCGGCACGTCCGGCGTGCTGAGCGCGGTGGATGCGGCCTTTCACCCCGCCCCTGACCAAGCGATCCTGACAACGCCCCATGCAGCGCCAGATGTGTACCTGTCGATGGGTGTGGTGATGGCCGCGACGCAGGCGCTTGATTGGCTGGCGCGCCTGACCGCGACCCCCGCCGCTGATCTTGCCGCCATGGCCGAGGCCACCGCCGCGGCAGATGGCATTACCGAAATGCCTGTTGCCCGACCGTCGATCACGGGTGTCCGGACGCCCGACAACCGACCTGATGCAACCGGTATGATCGGTGCGATCGGTCCGGGCCACGGCAAGGCGGCCCTGGCTTACGCGGTGTTGGAGGGCGTGGCGATGCAGTTTCACGCAGCCCACACCGCGCAAATTGGCGCAGGCGTGCCAATCGCGGACGTGCAGGCCGTCGGCGGCGGCACGCGGTCGCGGTTTTGGACACAACTCATCGCCACATTGATCGGGACCGAAATCGCAATGCCGAAACAGGGTGATATTGCCGCTTGTCTGGGTGCCGCGCGCATGGCGATGGCGGCACTTCAACCGGCTGAACGGGATGCGATCCTTTCGGCAAAACCGGCGCCAGCCGCGGTCATCGAACCAAATTTAGCCCTGAAGCCTGCGCTTGAAGACCGGGTTCAGCGCCACCGCGCCCTGCCCTTTAGTGCCTGACGCCGCGCTATCCGGCTTGGTCGGGCGATTTGGCTTCGCGCTTGAACGGGTTTTCGTCAGGCACCTCGTAGTCGGGCGTGAACAGCCCCGCGTCTTTTGCCTCTGCCATATAGCGGAAGGCTTTGATCGACATGGCCATCAAATGCTCTCCGGCTTTCATCGGCGGATATTTCTCGACAGTCTCAGGTGTGCGGAATTTCTTCAGCGGCTCTACAATCGCGTGGTAGTCGAGCCCGAAAAAGAGCGGGAAGGAGTAGCGCTCGCGGCCTGAATTCACGACGCGGTGCTGGGTCGATTTGAACTGACCGCCCGACCAGGTCTCAAAAATATCGCCAATATTGACGACAAAGCAGCCCGGGATCGGCGGTGCCTCGATCCAGACATCTTCGGCGTTCATGACCTGCAAGCCAGGGCCGCCTTGCAGAAGAATGGTGAAACATTCGAAATCCGAATGCGCGCCGATGCCGACCATTTCATTCGTCGCGGGCATGTCGTTTTCGATATAGCGCAACATGCGAAGCTGTGAGGTCGGATAGGTAATGTGCTGGGTCAGTTCTTCGGTCTCGACACCCAATTCCAGCGCCAGTGCATCCATCAGCCGCAAGCCCAGATTAAAAACCGCGCTGTAATAGCCCGACACCGTGTCGCGCCAGCCGGGAATGTCGGGCCAGATATTGGGGCCGGTCATGCGCCATTCGGCGATGTAGTCAGGATGATCTCGGGGCGCCTCAAAAGACATATCCCAAGCCTCGTTGAAATTGATCGTCTTGGGAAATTCGACGCCGTTTTCTTCGTAAGGCACGTAGCCGCGGTGATGGGTCGTGAAGCCCGACCAGTAGCGCATCTTGTAGCTGCGCGGCTTTTCGTGGAACGCCTTGGAGGCCGCAAACATCGCCGCGATCTGGTCTTCGGGAATGCCGTGCCCGGTGACATAGAAAAAGCCCGATGTCCGTGCCGCCTCGCCCAGTTCGGCGGCAACCTTGGCGCGGCCAGCCTGCGTGCCGTCAATCAGCGGGGCCAGATCAATCACCGGCAGTGCGGCATCCGCAATCGTCAATGCTTTCTGGTCGTCTGATATTGCCGGTCTGGTCATATCCCCACTCTCCCCGTCGATTGCTGCACCCGCGCATCATCGCGCGATCCCTGCGAGAGAGAACTTTTAGCGCCAACAAAAAACCCAAGCCCCGGCCGTTCGCCCAAAAATTAGGCGAGCACCCGCAAACATGGCGCAATTCGGATCAGCACGCGTTGACGGACCGGAGGCCGCATTCTGCAGGCTGTTGGATAATGAACAATGCGACAGGTCCGAAGGGGATGAACATGGCAAAGCTCAACAGACGCTCGGTGCTGAAATCTGGCGCCGCGGTCGCCGCAGGCTCGTTACTTGCAACACCGCTTATCGCGCAAAGCCGCAGTTTGAAGATCGGCTCTTACGGCGGCTACTTTGAAAACAGCTTCAAGGAACACATCTACCCCGCCTTTACCGAGGCTACGGGGATAACCGTGGAAAGCATCACACAGCCCAACTCCACCGATTGGCTGGTCACGATGCAACAAGCCGCCACCGCGGGCAATGTCCCGGCCGATATCTCGCTTTACGCCCGCGATACGATGATCAAAGCCAGCCGGATCGGCGGCCTTCTGTCGGTCCTCGACACCGCCATGATCCCGGCGGCGTCGAATCTTGACCCTTATTTCGTCTATGAAGGGGATGAGGGCCCGCTTGGTGTCGGCGCGATGTCGTGGTTCACGGCGATGGTCGTGAACCCCAATGAGGTTGACGATCCGACCTCCTGGGCGGATTTCTGGGACAGCTCGATCTTTGAAGCCTCTCTGGGTCTGTCACAGAACTATAATTCGGGTCTGCTCGACATTGCTGCCGCAACCTTCTTTGACGGCCAGGAAACGATGATGAGCGACGAGGGCGTGCTGGCGATCATCGATAAGGTGCGCGAGTTGAAGCAGAACGTCGCGATCTGGTGGACGGCAGAAAGCCAGATGGAACAGGGCATGATCAATGGCGATGTGATCGGCGGGCAGTACTATCTCGATGTCGCCAATTTGATGGCCGCTGACGGCTTCCCGATCCGCGCGATCTTCCCGGCCGAGGGCAATCTGCAAGATTACGGATCTTGGTGCCTGTCGTCGCTGTCAGAAAAAGCAGACGAGGCCGCGGAGTTCATGAACTTCTCCTCCGATCCGGCGATCCAGGCGCTGATGAGCCGGATGATCGGCACAGCCCCTCTGGTTGATCGCACGATGACAGACCTAACAGATGACGAATTTGCCATGGTCTCGGGCTCGCCTGCGCTGACCTTTGCTTATGAGGCCTATCTCGACAACGAGACCTTCATCAAAGAAAACTGGGACGCCATGTTGGCGGAGGCCTGACGCCGCCATGTCCGGCGTCACGCTTTCGCGGATCACCAAGAACTTCGGCGGCATTCGTGCCGTCGAACCCACTGATCTAAGTTTCCCCGAGGGCGAACTGACAGCTCTTTTGGGCCCATCTGGATGCGGCAAGACCACGTTATTGCGGATGGTCGCGGGGCTGGAGCCACCCTCAAGCGGAACCATCTTGCTTAACGGCGCCGACATCACTGGTTTACCGGCGCATAAGCGCAAATTTGGCATGGTTTTCCAAAGCTTTGCACTCTTCCCGCATCTCAATGTGCGCGACAATATCGCCTATTCGCTAAGTATCGCGGGCACGCCCAAATTGGATGCCACGGCGCGGGCGGACAAACTATTGGACCTCGTCCAGCTCAACGGATTTGGCGCGCGCCCGATCGGCGCGCTCTCGGGCGGGCAGCGTCAGCGTGTCGCCATCGCCCGCGCGCTCGCGCAAGAGCCAGAGGTTTTCCTGCTCGATGAGCCGATGTCGGCGCTGGATGCGAAACTGCGCGAAGAAATGCAGGTCGAGTTGCGTATGTTGCAGCAACGGCTGGGGATCACGACGATTGTGGTCACGCATGACCAGCGCGAAGCGATGACGATGGCCGACCGCATCGTGGTGATGTCGAACGGCCGGGTCGAACAGCTCGGCTCCCCGCAAGATATCTATCACCGCCCGGCTAATGCATTTGTCGCCGATTTCATTGGCAAGGCGAATTTCTTTGACGGTAAAACTGAAGCGGGCGGCGTGCGGATCGGGTCGGAGCTTTTGCAGCTTGAGACCCCGTTTATCGCGGGCTCAACCGTAAAACTTGCCATTCGCCCGGAACGGGCCTGCCTCGACGACGAACCCGGGCCCAACCGGCTCCAAGCAAAGGTGGCTTTTGTCCGCGATCTCGGGCCGATCAAGGAATACCACTTAGAAACCGGCATCGGCCAGGTTGTGGTCGAATACGCCCTGGGTGAGGTGCAACAAGTGCTGCGCACCGGCGAGACGACCGAAATCCGTCTGCCGCCGGATGCCCTGCATGTCTTCCCGAAAGAGCGGATAGCGGCGGAATGAGCCTGGCTCAAGACATTGGCACGGCAGCGGCAGAAGCGCCCAAGCCGAAAGTCGCCCTGATCTGGTCGCGTGGGCTGCCTTATGTCTTGGCCGTTTTCGTTTTTGCGCTCTGTGTGGTGCCGTTCCTTCTTGTCCTGGCGATCTCGTTCGGCCGCAAGATCGATGGCGCGGGCTGGGTATGGGATTTCACGCTGGAAAACTACCAGCGCTTTTTTGTCGGGATCGGCTGGCCCGATGAGGTGACCTTCCTCTATCTCCAGCAGCTCGGCTTTTCGTTTTGGTACGCTGTTATCGCCTCGATCCTGGCGGTTCTGACGGCCTTTCCGTTCACGCTACTGCTGACGCGGCTAAGCCGGCGCAAGCAATCGATTTGGCTTGTCTTCCTGCTCGCCTCGCTGTCGTTGTCGGAGGTCTTCATTGTAATGGGCTGGGACATATTGCTGTCGGCAAATTCCGGGCTGCCTGCGCTGATGCGGGCAACCGGCGTGACGCAATGGCTGATGGATGTGGGCTGGTTCGACACGCTGCGCGAATGGGGCCTCGCCAGTCCACGCAACGTGCGGTTCAAGACCTCCCAGTTTGCGACGATCCTGACGATGAGCTACCTGGTCTGGCCTTACGCGGTTATCCTGCTTTACCCCGCCCTGTCGCGGCTTGACCCAAGCCTGCCGGAGGCCGCGCGCACGATGGGCGCAGGCAATTGGACCGTCCTGCGCACCGTGATTGTGCCCACCGTGCGCCTGCCGCTTCTGGGCTCAACGCTGCTGCTTTTCGTGTTTTTGCTGGGCGCCTATGTGTCGGTTACCGTCTTTGCAGCGCCCGCGAACCAGACCACGGCGGTGGCAATCTACGGCAATATCCGTGGCGGTAACTTGAATGCGCCATTCGGGTCGGCCCAGGCGGTGATCTTGCTATTGTCCGCGGGCTTGTGCCTTTTTGCGGGCCATACACTTAACCGGATGGCGGCGCGCTGATGGGCACTATTGGACGTCTCTATATGACGCTTTGTGCCATTGTTTTGGCCCTGCCGATCACGGTGGTATGTGCCGCGGCTTTGAATGGCGGCCGCACCATGCTGTTTCCGCCGCAGAACCCGACGCTTAGCCGATTTGGTGAGTTTTTCGTCGGCGATCCGGTCTGGACAACGGCGTTGAAAAACTCCGTCATTGTGGCGGTCTCTGCGGCAAGTGTCGCGGTTTTGCTGGCCTGGCCCATCGCGTATCTTGTCTGGTCACGCAATACGCGGCTGTCGCAGGCGCTGGCGGGCTTGGGCGCGCTGCCCTTTGCCGTGCCGCCGATTGTGTTTGGCGTGGGCCTTGGCTTTTACTGGGCCTATATCGGGGGGCTGGGCACGGTTTGGGCGGGAATCCTCAGCCATGCCGTGCTGCTGATGGCCCTGCCCCTGGTCACGATATCGATCGGGCTTCAGGCCATCGACCGGTCGCACCTGGATGCCGCAGCGACGATGGGTGCGACGGAAAGTGTCACATTCCGCACGGTCGTCCTGCCGCAAACATTGCCCTATACGCTGTCGGGCTTTTTCTTTGTCCTGGTGCTGTCCTTCAACGAATTCATCGTCATCTTCTTCGTCTCCGCCTCCTCTTACGCGACGGTGACGCTGCAAATATTCAACTCGCTTCGCAATGGGTTCACGCCCACCATGGCCGTCGCCGCAATCACGTTCATCTGCGTGTCGGTGCTGGTCTTTTCCGCCGTGGCGCGGTGGGGTGACCTGCCACGGCTGATGGGCGCTGATCAATCGCGCGGCGACTAACACGGCAGAGGGAGAGTGCCATGGCCCGCCAACCCACCATCGTCGGACAACCCGTTGTTCTGGTGATCGATATTCAGAAAAGTGCCTTTATGGATGTCAAAGCTGGCATCCCCGTGATGGACGGTTACCGCCAAAACATGGAGCGTGCCCGCTCGATCGTCGACGCCGCCCATGGCGCCGCGATCCCAGTCATCTTCATCCAGGAAATCCACCGCCGGGACATGATCGATTACGGGCGCGAATTGGACGGCAGCGAAGACATCCATTGCATGGACGGAGAGCCCGGCACGCCGGTCGCCTTTGAAGAGATGGGGCGCAAACCGAGCGACTACTTCATCCACAAGCGCCGCTACTCGGTCTTTTTCGGGACCGAGATGGAAATTCTGCTGAAAGGCCTGAAAGCCGACACGCTGATCATGATCGGCGGGATGACCGATGTCTGCGTGCATTACAGCTTTGTCGACGGCCACCAGCATGATTACTATTGCCGCGTGGTCGAAGATTGCGTTGGCGGCACGTCCCCTGCGGCCCATGAAGCCGCGCTGGCGGCGATGGAGTATCTGCAGGAAGGCGCGCGCATCTCTGCTGACGACATGATCGCGGCGATGAAAACCGCTAAGCTTGCCGCTGAGTGATCGGGCAAGACGACATTCAGGGCCATTGGCAGCGCAATTGGCTGCGCGCGCCGGGTGTGGAGGATACCACAACCCGCGTGCATTGGATGCAGGCGGGCAGCATGTATGCCGATCTGCGCATCCCTGAGGAGCGGCCAGAGCTGGGATCGACCCCCTGTCTGGCGGCCCTGCCGTCCGCTGCCTTAAAGATGCTGGCGCGTGCCGAGGGTTTTGCCGGGACAACACAGATAGTGGATGGCATCTGCACCTGGCAGCGGGTAATCAATTGGCATGGCGCGACCGATCAGATCGACGCCGGAAAGCTTGCATTAAAAGACGGGGCACTGATCGAAGATGGTGTGCATAGCGACTATCGGGAGCTTTGGCAGCGCCGGGCAGAGGGCCCTGCATTCGGCCAAAAGCTAACGGGCGACGGGTTCACCGCCTATTTGGTCAGTGTGAGTGATGCGTTTATCTTCGGTGCAGGCCGCCCGGATACCCCCGGCGATGCACCCTATGATGCGCTGTTTGAGCGGGTTCACGCCCTGGGCTCTTGGGTTGGGGAGGTCGGGATGGCAGACATTGCCACCGACCCGTTTTTAGAAGGCCAGCCGCTTCTGAGACGCAGAACAGATGGTTTTCTTTGGCACCGCATTAACTTCCGAGGCAGGTCCAGCTGGGTTGCGTTGACATGATCTATGAAGGTGGCTGTTTGTGCGGCTACATCCGCTTTCGCGCCGAAGGCCCGGCGCTGGCGCCTCATACCTGTTCGTGCCGGATGTGCCAGCGCCATTCTGGTGCGTTGACACTTGCTTGGGTGGAGTTTCCCCGCGACCAGGTCGCCTGGATTGGGCCCGGCGGGGCGCCAGCGACCTATCGCTCCTCCGAGGTCTCATCGCGTGCGTTCTGTCCAAAATGTGGCAGCACCATCGGTGCTATCGACGATGCGCCTGTCATTGCGATCGCCACCGGTGTGATGGACCGACCTGGCGCGCGCGGGTTGAAGCCCGCCGCCCAAAGCTACAAAGGCCAGCGCCCACGCTGGTGGCGCCCCGAGATCGTGGATTGAACTAGATGCGGGAGCTTGACGGCCAAGACCTGTCCGATCTGCTGTATGGCGCGGCGATCCTGGGTACCGGCGGCGGGGGCGAGCTGGCCGAAGGCTTCGATCTGATCGACCAGGCAATGGCAGCGGGCAAGCGTTTTATCCTGGCTGATCTGGCGGAAGCGCCACCAGATGCGCTGATCGCCACGCCTTATCTGCTTGGCGCCATCTCTGATCTGCCTGCGGTGGAGGCAGCACTTTACGAGGGCCTGCCCCAGGCGGCAATACATCCGATCCTGATGGCTTTTGATCGCATGGTGGAGCATTTGGGCAATCCGATCGCGGGCTGTGTGCCCTGTGAGCTCGGTGGCTCGAATTCGGCCGTTGCTTTCTTTGTTGCCGCGATGCGCGACGGAGTGGTCTATGATGCCGACCCTGCCGGGCGCGCGGTGCCAGAGATCACCCATTCAACCTATTTCCTGGCCGGTCTGCCTGCCGCGCCGGTCGCGCTGGCCAATGCCTTTGGTGAGACCTTTTTGATCGAGCACATCCAGGACGACCGCCGGTCCGAGGCGCTGGTCCGCGCGCTAGCCACCATCAGCCGCCACGACATCGCAGCTGTTGATCACGTCTTGCCCGCAAATGTGCTGTCGCCCGCGATCTTACACGGCACGTTGTCAAATACCTTGGCGCTTGGCGCGCTTTGGCGCCGCGCGCGGCATGAGCCCGACAGCCTGCCTGACATGCTGGCCGAAGCCGCAGGCGGCTTTGTCGCCTTTCGCGGCCGGGTTTCCCATGCCGAGCATCAGACCGTCGGCGGTTTCACCATCGGTCAGTTCACACTATCGGGCAGCGGAGACCACGAGGGCTCGGAGTATCGGATCACGCTGAAAAACGAGAACATGGCGGGATGGCACAACGGCAAACTGCACGCGACCATCCCTGATATGATCTGCGTGTTTGACACCGAAACAGGCGCGCCGGTGACAAACCCGCATACCCAGCCGGGCCAAGCGGTGGCGGTGCTGATCCTACCAGCACCTGCGGCCTTTTGCACAGCGGCGGGACTGGCGGCCTTTGGTCCGAGCTATATCGGTTTGGCCTCAGATTACGCGCCCGCGCGGCCGCTGCGGGCATGAAAGGCGCAGCCCTTTAGTGAGTTATGCGGGTCAGGCACCTCTGTTGCCGACGTCTCTGGCGGGGCAAGCGAACAACCCGGGACCGTTGCGCTCTCGGCTAAAGACTTGTGCAGTTTTTCCGCGGCCTGGCACGGGTTTGCGCGGCGGGCTGGGATTGCCGGTTGGGGGACCCGGAGCTCCCTAATGATGGGGCTCATAAAGTCGGTAAAAATCGGTCGGATCGTTTAGCATGCAGGCCATGAAAGCGACACTATGGCGCGCAGCGTCTTGGGGCTGTCACAGCAATTTGGCGGCTTGGCAGGGCGGCCCCGTTATTGTCGGCGCTGCTGCTGGGCCGAGATCACTACAAGGATCAGGATTGTGACGATATAGGGCACGCTGGAAAGGACCTGCGACGGGATCGCAAGCCCAATTGCCTGGGCGGTCAACTCACCCAAGGACAGCACGCCAAATAGCAACGCGCCAAAGGCCACACGACCGGTCTGCCAGGTACCGAAGACCACCAGCGCAAGTGCGATCCAGCCGCGCCCGGCGATCATTCCATCGGCCCAAAGAGGCGTGTAAACGGTGGATGCGTATGCCCCTGCCAGGCCGCACATCGCACCGCCAAAAGCCACTGCGGCAAAGCGGATCCTGGCCACCGGATAGCCGATTGAGCGTGCCGCATGGGCATTTTCACCAACTGCCGTGATGATCAGGCCCAGCTTTGTGCGGTTCAGCACATACCAAATGGCAACCACCCCCAAAATGGCGCACCAAACGACGATATCCTGAGTCAAAAGCGTTGGCCCGATCACGGGGATCTGGGACAGGATCGGCAGGCCAAGCTCTGGCAGGCCAGTGATCGTCAGGCTTTCATAACTCTTGCCAAAAAGGGCCGACAGCCCAAGCCCCAGCACGCCGATGGCAAGCCCCGCCGCGACCTCATTGGCGTGGATCACAACCACCAGAAAAGCGAACACCATGGCAAGGGCTGCGCTGATCGCGGCAGCCGCCAGAAAGCCGAGCTCATGCGCGCCGGTATGATAGACGCAGATAAAGGCAATCGCCGCCCCGATCGCCATCATGCCTTCAAGCCCGAGATTGAGCAGCCCGGTCTTTTCCACGACCATCTCACCCAGGGCGGCCAGCAACAGCGGCAGGGCGGCGGCAAGCGTGCCAGAGAGCAGAAACTCAAGCGCGTTCATGCCGGTGCCTCACGCTCGATCTCGAACCGGAAGCGGATCAGCGTGAAGGTCATCAAATAAAAGACCAGAAGCATGCCTTGGAACACCTCGACCGCCGCAATGGGCAGGTTTGCAGACACCGTCGCGCTGTCACCGCCGATATAAATAACCGAGATCAGGAAGCTCGACGCGATGATGCCCAAAGGCCTGAGCCCGCCGACATAAGCCACGATGATCGCGGCATAGCCGTAGCCGGTGGCGACAGAGCGCTGCAATTGGGCAAGTGGGCCCGCAACCTCGCTGGCCCCGGCGATCCCGGCGGCCAGACCGCCGATGCAAAGGCTAAGCCAGATCATCCGCGACGTGCTAAAACCGGCATAGAGCGCCGCCCGCGGCGCCAGGCCCGCCGTGCGCAATTGATAGCCGCGAAAGTGCCGCTCCATCAGCAGATACGCCAAGAGACTGGCGCCAAGCGCAAAAAACAAAGAGATGTTCGGGCGCACGCCCTCAAAGAGCCGCGGCAGTTGCGCATTGGCAGGGAACATCACCGTTTGGGGGAAGTTGAAGCCGCGCGGGTCTTTCCAGGGGCCAAGCAGCAAATAGTTGAGGATCTGGATCGCGATAAGGCTGAGCATCAGCGTCACCAAAATCTCTGAGGCACCGAACCGAGTCCGCAGCCCCGCCGCAATCGCGGCATAAGCCAGTCCGCCAAGACCGCCCGCCAGGATCATCGCTGGCAGCATCACGGGAAAATCCCCTTCGGGGAAGTAAACCGGGAACGCCGAGGCGCATACGGCGCCGATGATGAATTGCCCCTCGGCCCCGATGTTGAAGACATTTGCGCGAAAGCCGATGGCAATGCCTTGCGCAATCAGCAAAAGCGGTGCCATCTTCAGCAGCACCTCGGAAAAGCTATACCAAGTGAGAAAGGGCTTGAGCAGCAGCGCATGTAATGCCGTGCCCGCATCAACGCCCAGGGCTGCAAACAGGACCAGTGAACAAAGCGCTGTCAGCACCAAGGCCAGGACCGGCGCGCCGACCATGGCCAGGTGCGAGGCCGCGTCGCGCCGGACCATGCGGATTTTCATGCCTTGGCTCCGATCATATAGGCGCCGACCTCCTCGGCGGAGGTCCGCGCGCGCGGCAGGGCTGGCGACAGATGCCCTTCATGCAGCACGTGGATTAGGTCACAGATCTCAAAAAGCTCCTCCAATTCCTCGGAGATGATCAGGATGGCCGTGCCGCCATCGCGCATCTCAACCAGGCGCCGCCGGATCGCCGTCGCCGCACCGATATCGACGCCCCAAGTCGGCTGCGACACAAGCAGCAAGTCGGGCGCAAGCAACAGCTCTCGGCCGAGGATGAATTTCTGTAGATTGCCGCCGGACAGCGCACCCGCTTCGGCCTCTGGGCCGGGTGTACGCACGTCAAAATCGTCGATGCATTGGCGGGTAAAGCTGCGTTCAATGCTGCGCTGAATGAAGCCGCCACGCAGCATGCCCTGCCGGTGCGCGGTCAAAAGGCTGTTGTCGGACAAGGCCATGTCCGGCACCGCGCCACGGCCAAGCCGTTCCTCGGGCACGAAACTGAAACCCAGAGCGCGGCGATCCATCGGGCCCTTGTCGCCAACAGGCTGGCCCAAAATCTGCACCATCTCGGGCGCCGCAGCGCGTGTTTCGCCTGAGATGAGGGCTGCAAGTTCCTGCTGGCCATTGCCGGAAATGCCCGCAATGCCAACGATTTGACCGGCGCGCAGCGTCAGGTCGATCCCGTCCAACGTGGTCCCGAACCGGGTTGAGCGCGGCTGGCTGAGGCGCTGAAGCTTCAATCGCACCTCACCCGGTTCGCCTGCGTCGGAAACCGTGAGCTGTGGCATGTCGCGACCGATCATCATCTGAGCCAGCGCGCGGGCATCGTGGTCGCGCGGGTTCACGCGGCCTGTGACCTGCCCGCCGCGCAGGATCGTGGCCTCGTCGCAAAGCTCGCGAATTTCCTCTAGCTTGTGAGAGATAAACAGGATCGCCGTGCCATCGGCCTGCAGCCTTCGCAGCGTCTCAAAGAGCAAGCGCACGCTTTGCGGCGGCAGGACCGAGGTCGGCTCGTCAAGGATCAGCAGCTTGGGGTTCAGCAGCAGGCAGCGGATGATCTCAACCCTCTGGCGCTCGCCGACCGACAAGCTATGGACCATCGCATTGGGATCGACGGCGAGGCCGAAACGGCTGCCAAGCTCAACGATGCGCGCGGCCAGTTCTGCCGGTTTGCCCGGCACCATAAGCGACACGTTCTGCACGACATTGAGCGTCTCAAAGAGCGAGAAGTGCTGGAAAACCATGCCGATGCCAAGCGCCTGCGCGTCTGACGGACGGGCCAATTCGACCCGCTTGCCGTTCCAGGTGATCTGGCCCTCATCGGGGTGCTCGACCCCGTAGATGAGCTTCATCAGGGTCGACTTCCCGGCGCCGTTTTCGCCCAGAATGGCGTGGATCGACCCGGCCCTAACAGACAGGTCGATCGCTTTGTTGGCCTGGATACTGCCATAGCGCTTCGACACCCCCGACAGCGCCAGAAGTGCTGGCGCACTCACGAAGGCAGGGGCGTGGTCACGCCGGCCACGTGCCAATCCATGCTGAGGATTTCCTCATCGGTCATGGCCTCGCCATCGGCAAAGCGCTCGGTGCCGGACTGATCGATCAGCGGGCCTTGGAAGACCGCGAAAGTGCCGTTGCGTATCTCGGTCTGACGCGCCTCGATCGCGGCGATTACATCGGCCGGGATATCGCTGTTCCAATCGGCGGTAAAGACGATGTCATCCTCCATCCCCAACCAGAAGTTTTCGCCCGGGAAGGTGCCCGCGACATGGGCCTCGACCAATCGGGTGAAATGCGGCCCCCAATCGGTACCGACCACGCCAAGATATCGCGTTGGCGCGTATTCCTGCATCGAGGAATTGAGGTTGTAGGCATAGACGCCCTCTTCCTCGGCCAGCGAGATCACCGACGGCGTGTCCTGCGCGTTGGAGAAGATCACATCGACATCCTGTGAGATCAGCGCGCGCGCGGCGTCCTGTTCGGAGGCTGGGTCGAACCAGCTGTTAACCCAAACGACGCTCATCTCAATATCGGGGTTGACGGATTGCGCACCCAGCATGAACGCGTTGATCGAGGTGATGAGTTCTGGGATCGCAAAGGCGCCGACACAGCCAATCTTGTTGGTTTGCGTCAGCGAGGCCGCAGCCATGCCCATCAGATAGGTGCCTTGCCAGTATTTGGCAGTAAAGGGCGAGAAATTTGGCGCCGTCAGAAAGCCCGATGCGTGGATGATCGACACATCGGGACGGCGTTGCGCGATCTGCATGCCGCCGTTTTGGTACCCGAACGAGCCGAGCAACAAGACGGTGTTGCCCTCGGCCACAAGCCCGTTGGCGATGCGGTCGGCATCGGGGCCTTCTGCGATGTTTTCCAGCACTGTGACCTCAAGCTGGTCGCCAAGTGCCTCCTGCACGGAGCGCACGCCATCCATGAGCGTATGCGACCAGCCCACATCGGCCTCGGGCGAGGGCAGCACAACACCCATTTTCAACGTATCCTGGGCCGCCGCTTTCCACGGCAGCGCCATCGCCGTACTGGCAGCCACCGTGCCTTTCAGCAGCGTGCGGCGTTTCATTGAGTGTGACATTCATATTTCCCCTTTGGTTTTTGGCAAAATGGTGTGGAGTGTGGCTTCGGCGGCGGCCACCAATGCGCCCTCGTCAAGATCGGTGAAGGCGCCATCGCGCCAGACGATGCGGCCGTTGATCATCGTCAGATCAACACTTGTCCCGATGCCGACCTTGGCGATCAGGCT